>NZ_OY782759.1:3060132-3672159 GCF_963678195.1 uncultured Hyphomonas sp. | reverse complement strand
GGGGGTGTTGGAATCTGTGTCCGTGCCCGGGTCTGCGTCCAGATCCGTATCTGGGAGCGTGGTGCCGGGATCTGTCGGCCCGGTATCGGGCGTATCCACATCCGTGCCCGTGGGCTGATCGCCATTGCCATAGGGATCTGTCACCGGCGCGGTCGGCGGCGGCGGGCCGGGTGCGCCGGGTGGGACGGCCGGGCCGGCGTCCGGCGTGGAGGGGGGCGGGCCGCCATCGCCGGGAAAGCGGATGAAATCGCAGGCCGAAACGGTCAGCAGCGTGGCAGCGCCGAGCAGGAGGGAACGCATCCGGGTCATCAGCGCGACCTCACCGCAACAAGCGAATCCGCAATGGACAGGGCGTCGTCCTCGCTGATGCAGTCAGCATGCGCGCCCTCGGCAGCCGTGCATTCGAATTCGATCAGGTAGTCTGCACCATATTTTGTGAACGCCACCTGCGCGCCGCTCATCGTGGGGATGAAGCGTTTCGGCGTATCCGTCGTGCCGGGGGCGCGGTCGCCAATGACTTCATTCGTGCCATTGACGACGATGTTGTAATCCGTGCCGGGATAGAAGGCGAAATAGCCATCGCTCAGCGGCTGGAACTTCACATCCGACTCGGCGCCCTGCGGCAGGACGATGCCCGTCGGCAGCATGACCGGCACAGGCGGCGGGTCACCTTCCTGCGAGGCGGTCATGAAATTGCCGCTGGTGCCGGAATTCGAGGCGACGTCGTTGCGGGCAGCGGTCCAGTCAATGGTCGCTTCCTGGCTCATCGCCTGGGTATAGACGGGTGTGTCCACAGTCTCCGCGGGGATTGTGCCTTCCGGCGTCTCGTCCGCCAGTGCGACCTCTTCCGGTTCGGAAATCTCCGTGGCGGGATCGTCTCCCATGCCGCGGATGAATTTATCACAGCCTGCAAGGCCCAGCAGGGCGCAGGCGGGTACCAGCGCGAAGGCAATCTGCTTCCTCATGGCGGTCATTCCTTTCCGGGTTGAGCCACATAGTCCGGATCGGCATAGGCGACGCTGTCGACCTGCATGATCCGTCTCTGAATATCGTTGATGGTTGCGCGGGTCGGCTCAAGGCCGGGCGGCAGGCGGTAGCCGAGCCGGATCTCGCCTGAATAGCTGGCCCCGACCAGGCGGAAATCCTGCAGGACCGGATGGCGTGCCTGAAGATTGGCCCAGGCAATGTCGGCTGCGGCACGGTCGCGTTTGAAATTGCGGGAGATGACATCGATCTCCGGTTCGCCCTTGATGCGGACGATGTAGACGATTTCCGACCCGTCCTGGCTGACCTGGGCGAGTTTTGTACCGGCCGGCGCGCGTGTTTCGGCAGAGGCCGGGATTTCAGCGGGCCGGGCCATTGGCAGCGGGTCGCCCGGATGAAGTTCCGCAACCGGCTCAACCGATTCCGGTTTGTCATGCTGCGACACAACCGTCTGGGACACAGCAGGTTGAGCAGCCGGGCCAGGCCCACCGGACCCGGCCATGACGAAGATACCGGTCGCCCCGGCCAGCATGGCAAGGCCTGCAAGCCCGAGCGGACCGCCGAGGTGCAGGGGGGGCTGGCCGTCGCTCATTCAGTCTCCAACGCCTGTCGAGCCGCCGGGTTCCGGAACATTGGCGAGGTTCAGGATGCGGCCGCCGCACGGGCGCCGGCACATATTCTCGGACCCCGGGATCGGCGTTGTCCCCGGATAATCGGAACAGAGCCCGGCACATTGCATGTCTGTGCGCGGATCGGTGGCGGCCATCAGGGTTTCGATCAGCTCGTCCGACGAGGCCTCCGGATCGCGGGCTTTCAACAGCGCCAGCGCCGCCGAGACATGCGGCGCCGCCATCGAGGTGCCCTGCTCATAAGCATAGTAGCAATCATCGACCGCTTCGCCGGTGACCGGGTCATAGCAGTCGGTCGACGCCTTGGTGGAGAGGATACCGTCCGGACGGGAGTCATTGTCGTCGTCGCGGGCCATCTCTCCGCCGGGGGCAAGGATGTCGACGCCGTCGCCGAAATTCGAATAGGCGGTGATCTCGCCCAGCGCATTGCCAGCAGCGACGGAGATGACATTGTCACATCCGCCGGGGGCGTAATAGGCCGTGTCGATGCGGGCATTGCCGGCCGCGGAAACGACCACCGCGCCGCGCTCCGTCACCGAGTCGATCGCATCCTGCAGCGAGGCCGGGCAGTACTCGAACAGGCCGATGGACAGGTTGATGATGTCCGCCGGATTGTCGTTCCACACTTCGCTGCCATCTTCGCCTTCAGCCGGGATCAGGCCGGCGGCCCAGCGGATGGAGTCGTTGATGTCGGACAGACGCCCGCCGCATTTGCCAAGCGCGCGAACCGGTACGATCTTCACGTTCCACGCCCCGCCGGCAACGCCAGCGCCATTGTTGGAAGCGGCCGCGCCGATGGTTCCGGCGACATGTGTTCCGTGGAAGGAGTCTGCCGCGCCGGGGACGGCCGGATTGCAGAGATCCCCCGGATCGTTCGGATCGGAATCGCGTCCATCGCCGTCATTGCCCATGCGCGGATCGGAGACCATGTCCCAGCCGGGCGCGATATTGGCCGAGGCGGCGATGTCCGGATGGGTCATCTGCAGGCCGGTATCGACCACGGCGACCACGACATCGGAAGAGCCTTCAATGCCCTGACGGGTCCAGAAATCCTGGAAGCCTGCGCCGCCCAGCGACTGGCCATCGCCCGAGCCTCTGGGCTTCATGTCCCATTGCAGGTCCCACAGCGGATCATTGGGGGTCACTTCCACTTTCACCGGCGTTGTGCTGCCGGTGGACGGCGTGACGCCATCGGATGTGGACGGAGAGCCTTCAGGCGGCCGCCGCACGAACTGGTTCTCGAAGATGAAATCCTTCTCAACATATTCGAACTGGCCGGAGGCGCGCAGATCGTCGACGAAGCAATTGGTAGCAAGGACCGGGTCTGCCTCAATGGCCTCCAGATCGTTCGGGTCCGGACATCCTTTACCTTCATCAATGGCCAGGAAGCTGAGCGAGGGATCTTTGGCATCTTCCGGGGTGAAAAGGGTTGGCCCGGCGCCTGCCACCTGGATCACCATCTGGCCTTCGCGGGAGAGGGTGACCTCGGCGTTCATCTTGTACTTGGCCAGCGTGTCCAGCATCACGGCATTGGCGTCGCGTTGGGCAACGATGGCGTCGCGCGTTACCAGCGAGCGGCGGGCCAGCTTGCGGGCGGCCATCTGTTCCTCGACCGGGGCGGATTCGAGCGAGCGCGGCTGCAGCGAGCGCGTTCTCTTGACTGGGGCAGGCTGGACGCCCGCCCGTGTTTCCATCGCCTGAGTTGCTTCTTCGACCCGCTGAAGGGACTGTTCACGCGCTTTCGGATCGAGTTTTACGCGTGGTGAAATCCCCACTTGCGGCTGGAACATTTCCAGCGAGCGCGACGCCGGGGCGCGGGGGGCAGGGGCCGCCGCTGCCGGCGGTTCCTCCAGGGCCTCTTCCAGGAAAGCGTCATCCTCAAGGTAAAGCTCGCCATCTTCGATTTCCGCCATGGCTTCGGCGGGCGGGATGTCGGCTGGCTTCGCGATGACGGACAGGACGGCAAAGGCGGGCTTGTTGGTCGGCTTGCCCGAAATGTCGCTGATCACCTTGCCGGCAATGGCGCGGGCCTCAACCGGCACGGACCGCATCGGATCGGTCTTGTCCGGCTGGTCCACGACTGTTTCGCCGGAGATCTGTTTGAGCGAGGCATCGGCGATTTCGCGAGCCCGTTCAAGGCGCTCGCCCTGACGGTCACAGGCCGAGACAAGCAGCAGGCTGGTCAGCGCGGCTCCGAACAGAAGGTGGGCCGATTTGGTGGACTGGTTCGACATGAGAACGTTCCCCGTGAATTTCTCAAACACTATACCAGCCCGCCTAAATTAACCCTGTGGAAAGATTATGACGACGTTTCCCTCCTGTCCAATCCAAAGGCATTTATTCGCAGGCCAATCCGGTGCGTGACGGCTGTTCGGATGCCTGTTCAGGCCAAGCCGGATAACCCTGCGGGATAGTTTTCCTGTCTGGACAAGTCACAAGGCGCGGCGGATGAAGGGGCATGAGCGAGGGGAGCAAGGAGCCGCCAGACCTGTCGCGCCCGGATCGCCGCGGCGCGTTTTTCCTGTTGTTTTTCTGCCTTATGGCAATTGGCGCAGGCAATACGATGCTCATGGCGGCTGTGCTGCCGCCGCTCTCGCGCGAAGTCGGCCTGCCGGACTGGATGGCGGGCGCTGTCTTTGGCCTGTCGGCCTTTTTCTGGTCGGTCTTTTCGCCGTTCTGGGGCAAGCGGTCGAACCGGTATGGTCGCCGGCCCATCGCGGCGCTGGGGCTCGCAGGCTATTCGGTCTCGATGCTGTTCCTGTTCCTGTCTGGCCTGGCCGCCAAGACGGGGCTGATCACCAACACGCTCCTGATTTTCGCCTGCCTTGCGATTTCGCGGTCCTTTTTCGGTATTTTCGGATCGGGGGCGAACCCGGCCGCGCAGGCTTATGTGGCCGACCGGACCAGCCAGGCCGAACGGCGGGACGAAATTGCCTTCATTTCCTCCGGTTTCAGCGTCGGCACCGTTGTCGGGCCGGCTTTCGCTGCCGCGCTCGTCGCCTTTGCGGGCATTCTCAGCCCGCTGCTGCTGACTTCGGTGATCGCGGCGGTCATGGCGGGGATGATCTGGTTCCGCCTGCCGGAACAGAAGGACCCGGTCACCGATGCGACAAACCTCGACGTCGAAACCAATGCCCGCGGCCTCTGGCATTCGCGGGACGTGTTGCCGTTCCTGGTCTTCGCGGTCTGCCTGTCGTTGGCGACGGGCATCCTGATGCAGGTCTTCGTCTTCGCCGTGATGGACAAGCTGGACGTCGCCGGCCCTCAGGCCGCCCAGTATACCGGCCCGGCCTTCACCGTTGGCGCGATGGCGGTGCTGCTGGCGCAGCTGGTGCTGATCCCGCGGCTGAAGCTGCGCAACAAGACGCTGATGTGGGTGGGCTGTATCCCGCTGCTCTGCGGGGCGCTGCTGATGATCGTGGCGCAGGATTTTGCCACGCTGGTCATGGTGCAGTTCCTGCTGGGCCTCGGGCAGGGGCTTGCCCGGCCGGGCTTTTCCAGCGGCGCGTCGCTCGCCGTCTCGCCCCAGCTCCAGGGCAATGTCGCCGGCCTCGTCATTTCAGCAAACGGGATGGGTTATATCGTGACGCCCTTCTTCGGCCTGTTCGTCTACCAGTATGTCGGCGCGAACATTCCCTTCATGATCGCCTCCGGCCTGCTGATCTTCATGGCCGTTTACGCCTATTACGCCCTGCGCGACGGTGTGGGCGAGTTCGATCCGGAAACGGACCTCTGATCAGTTGGTCGAGGCGACGGCTGCAGCTCCGCCGGTCAGCAGGGCCAGCATGTCCTTGGTCGGATAGCCGTCGGCCACCACGCCCTGTGACTTCTGGAAACCCTGCAGCGCGGTGCGGGTCTTGCGGCCGGGAATCCCGTCCACGACGCCCGCATCGAAGCCGCGCGAGTTCAGGCTCGCTTGCAGGACCTTGATCTCGGCCACGGTCAGCGGCTCGATGTCTGTCGGCCAGACGGCGACGGGCACTTTCTTGCCGGTAAAGGCATCGCCCGACAGGCCAACCGCAAGCGCGTAGGAATCGGCATTGTTATAGCGCTTGAACACTTTGAAATTGTTGAAGATCAGGTATTTCGGCCCGGTCGCGCCGGCCGGTAGCCAGAGTTCGGCATAGTCAGCACCGCCAGTCTGGAAATCGCCGCCCCGGATCGGGATCAGGCCATGGCTGCGCCAGGTCTCCATCCGGCGCTCATTGCCGTCGGCCAGGGAGAAATCGAACCCGCTTGGCACGATGACCTCGATGCCCCAGGGCTGGCCCGGCGACCAGCCGGAGGATTTCAGGTAATTCGCCGCCGAGGCGAGGGCGTCGCCTTCATTCTTCCAGATGTCCTTTTCGCCGTCGCCGTCAAAATCCTGGGCGTAGGCATAATAGGTCGACGGCATGAACTGGGTCTGGCCCATGGCGCCCGCCCAGCCGGCGATCAGCTCCTCCCGGTGGGCATCGCCGCGCTCGACGATTTTCATCAGGGTCAGCAATTCACGCTCGGCGAAGGATTTGCGGCGGCCTTCCACGGCCATATTGGCCAGCGTGTTCGGTCCGTCAAAATTGCCGATCACAGCACCGAAGGAAGACTCCATGCCCCAGATCGCGGCGATGTATTCGGCATCGACGCCGTATTTCGCTTCGATTTCAGAGAAAAGCTGGGCCTCATTGGCGAGGTGCGAGGCGCCATTGGCGACCCGGCTGCTGCCCAATGGCACTTTCAGATAGTCCCAGATCGGTTTGGCGAATTCGGCCTGGTCGCCCACGCCTACGGCGGCGGCCTGGAAGGTTGAGCCGAGATAAAGGTCCAGCGGCCGGATGTTTTCGAGAAAGGATTTGACCACGGCGCGGTCATGTCCGGCCGCGATGGCGCGGGCGGAGAAATCCGCGCGCCAGGCGTCCATGTCACTGTTTCCGGTGGATTTATAGCTGACCGGTCCGGTGTCCGGCGCCGGCTGGCTGGGGGCAGGCGGCGGAGACGGCGGCGTGCCGGGGGCCGCCTGGGGACTATGGGCGCAGGAAACCAGCAGGCCGGCAAGAATTGCCGCACCGGCGATGTGCGAGCGCGCGATCGCATGGCGTGCCACTTTATATGCTCCTGAAAACAGCCGCGCATGACAGCGCGTGTCCTTGACTCTGATGACCGGATTCATTACTCGCACCGCTTTCCAATTCCTTATGACCCACGGGGCCATCCCATGAAAGTCCGTTCGTCTCTCAAATCGCTCAAGTCGCGTCACCGCGATTGCAAGATCGTGCGCCGCAAGGGCAAGGTCTATGTCATCAACAAGACCGATCCCCGCTTCAAAGCAAAGCAAGGCTGAGCGGAACGTGAATGGGCAATAAGGCGGGAAAATGACCGCCCGGATTGCTCTTTTCGATCTTGGACGGGTCGTGCTCGACTGGGAGCCGGCCCGTTTGTATTCGCGCCTCCTGCCTGACGCGGAAGAGCGCGAGCGATTTCTCTCCGAAATCTGTACGATGGCTTGGCACACCCGCCACGACGCGGGCGTGAGCTTTGCTGACAATGCGCCGCCGCTGATCGCGCAATACCCGCAATATGAAGCCGAAATCCGGGCCTGGGGCGGGCGCTGGATGGAGATGTTCGACGGCTATATCGACGGCACGCCGGATCTCATGGACCGGCTGGAGGCCCGCGGCGTGCCGCTTTACGCCCTCTCCAACATGCCGTCTGAAACCTGGCCGCTGATGCTGGAACATTTCCCGCTGGTGAAACGCTTCCGCCACACGGTCGTTTCCGGCGATATCGGCCTTGTGAAGCCGGACCCGGCCACTTTCGCACATACGCTGGAAAAGCTGGGGAATCCGGCGCCGGGGGAGGTATTTTTCATCGACGACAGCGAGAAGAATATCACCGCCGCCGATGCGCTCGGCTTCCGTACGCATCACTTCCGCTCTGCAGAGGGGCTGGAAGCGGCCCTGACGGCAGAAGGCCTCCTCTGACAGTCTGACAGAAAGAGGACATTGCCCGGCCGTATTGGACAGGTAGTATCGCGCCCATGCTGAGAGCCCTCCTCCTTGCCTTTGCCGTTATGGTCGCCGGCCTGCCTGCGCTGGCCGTGCCGACGGACGAGATGTTCGAGAAGCTGAGGAACGCGCCGAGCGAAAGCGAAGCCAATGATGCGGCGCAGGACATCTGGGCCTCCTGGATGGAGTCCGGCTCGCCCACGGTCGACATGATCATGCAGCGCGGGGTCGAAGCGCAGATGATCGGCGACACGGAAACCGCGCGCACCTTTTACGACCGCGCCATCCTCATCAAGCCGGACAATCCGCAGGCCTGGTTCCGCCGGGCAGGGATCTTCCTGGCCGAGGAGAATTTCCCCGAAGCGCTGCGGGACCTGAACGAGACACTGAAACTTGAGCCGCGCCATTTCGGCGCCTGGGCCGGGCTCGGCTCCATGTTCGAGACGATGGGCGCCAATGACCAGGCGCTGGAAGCCTGGCGCGAGGCGCTGGCGATCTACCCCTATATGCGCGACGGGCTGCAGGCGGAGAAACGCCTCGCCAAGATCGCCGAAGGGCAGGGGCTCTGAGGCCTTGTTGACGGCAACGGCCATCACGCTGGCAGGGCTCGGCGGCGCGCTCGGTCTCTCGTCGGGCGCCTATACGTCCCGCATCCAGAAGGCCCACCCGCCATCCGGACGCCGTGTCGAGGTCGGCGGCTATGACGTGCACGTGCTTGAGGCGGGCAAGGCCGGCCCGCCCGTCCTGATGATCCATGGTGCGAGCGCCAATGCGCGGGAGTTCACCTGGACGCTGGCGCCGCGCCTGGAACAGGATTTCCGTGTGCTGATGGCAGACCGGCCGGGCCATGGCCATTCTGCCCGCCCGCCGGGGGCTGAGACGCTGGGTGTTCAGGCCGCGCAGATGGCGGGCGCCCTGGACGCGCTCGCCCCAGATGAGCCTGCCGTCGTGGTTGGCCATTCCTTTGGCGGCGCGGTGGCGCTGCGCGTTGCCCTGGACCGCCCGGATCTCGTGAAAGGCCTCGTCCTTCTGGCGCCGGTGACGCATGACTGGGGCGGGGAAGGCCATGCCTGGTACAACCGGTTCGCCGCCTCGCGTCTGATCGGCCCGGCTTTCAGCCAGGTCGTGCCGCTGGTCGGGCCGTCGCAGGTGGAAGCCGGGATCGGCGGCGTGTTCGATCCGTCGCCTGCTCCGGAAGGCTATTACGACAAATCCGGGATCGGCCTTCTGTTCCGGCCGCCCGCCTTCCGGGCCAATGCCCGCGATGTGCGCGTGCTGGACCGGGAACTGGCCGTCCAGTCGAAACGCTATGGCGAGCTTGCCGTGCCCATCACCGTCTTCTCCGGCAGTAAGGACACGGTGATCACACCGGCGAAACACACCGCCCGCCTGAAGAAACAGGCCGACATCGACCTGGTCATCCTGCCCGAAGAAGGCCACATGCCCCATCATAAACATGGGCCAGACGTCGCCGATGCCATCCGGCGTCTGGCCAGCTTGCCCGGGAGCCGCTAAGACGCGGCTCCTTTTCCTTTCCACGACCGATTCTGCCGCCTGCCGGCCAATAACTGGAGTTCCTCATGGACGACGCCCCGATCGAGAACCTCACCGAAGCCAGCCGCGAGAAACTGCGCCAGACGGTCGCCAAGATCGAGCGCCTGGAAGAAGAGAAGAAAGAGGTCGCCGAGCAGATCAAGGAGATCTATGCCGAGGCCAAGGCGTTCGGGTTCGACACCAAGGCGCTGCGCCAGGTGGTGCGTCTGCGCAAGATCGACAAGTCGGACCGCGAAGAGCAGGAAATGATGCTCGAAACCTACCTCATCGCCCTCGGCGAAGCCTGAGGCTTTGTAGAAACACTCCGATCAGCCTAAACTGTGCCCATGGGCCGGGATGTCGACGAACGGAAAAAGCGCGCCGCGCTGCGTAAATTGCGCAAGGCGGCCGAGCTCGCCGAACAGGGCAAGGGGCCGCCCCTGTCCGACTGGGAACGCGAGTTCCTGGAAGAAGTCGAAGAGCGGATCGAGAAATACGGCTCGGCCTTTGCCGACCCGATGAAGGGCAGCGACGGCGAAGCGCTGTCCGCCCTGCAGCAGGTAAAGCTGAAAGAGATCGACAAGAAGGCCCGCGGCAAGGCCCGGAAAGGCTTTGGCAACAAGGCGGGGCCGGGCAGGAAATCCGCGAAGGGCGCTTTTGCGAAACGTCCCACGCCGCGCGTGCGCCAGATCGATGATGACATCGAGGAGGAGGCAGACCCCGCCCCGACGCCGCCGCCAATGCCTGAGCCTTCTCCTGCGCCGGTGCCACGCGGCAAGCCGGTGCTGAAGGCTGTTCCCAAAGAGGAGGCGTCTGATCCCGTGCCCGATGCGTATAAGGATCAAGCCCCGACGCCGCCGCGTCCCGCCGGCCGGCCGGTATTCCGTGTTATCGATGGGGGTAAGGACGGAGCCTGATGCCTGGCTCCGGTTTGAGGAGCAAGCGCATGAAGACCGTCATCATCACTGGGGCTTCCACCGGGATCGGCGCAGGGGCCGCACGCCATCTGGCGGCAAAGGGCTGGCGGGTCTTCGCCGGGGTACGCAAAGAGGCCGATGGCGCGCAGCTGAAGCAGGGCGCCTCTGGTGACCTGCGCCCGGTCATCCTTGATGTGACCAAACCCGATCAGGTGGCGGCCGCGGCCGAGACGGTGTCGGCGGCGCTGGACGGCGAACGTCTCGCCGGGCTCGTCAACAATGCGGGCATCGCGAAAATGGGCCCGCTGGCGATCCAGCCCATGGAGGACTTTCGGGCGCATTTCGAGGTCAACGTGTTCGGCCTGCTGACGGTGACGCAGGCCTTCGTGCCGCTGCTCGGGTCTGATCCGGCGCGCACAGGGCCGCCCGGACGGATCGTGAATATCACCAGCGTTGGGGGCAGGCTCGCCTCGCCCTTCCTCGGGGCCTACACGGCCACCAAACATGCAGTGGAGGCGATGACGGATACGCTGCGCCGCGAGCTGGTCATTTATGGCATCGACGCGATTGCCATCGGCCCGGGCTCTGTGAAGACGCCGATCTGGGACAAGGCCGAGCAGGCGAATACCGAAGGCCCCTATGCCTCCAGTGACTGGGCCGATTCCCTGAAACGGTTCGAAGAGGTGATGCTGTCAGGCGGCCGGACCGGCCTGACGCCGGAAGAAATCGCCGGCTATATCGAAACTGCGCTGGCCGACAGCAAACCGAAAGCGCGCTACGCGCCGGTGCCGGACAAGCTGACCAACTGGACCATACCGACCCGCCTGCCCAAACGCATGCTGGACGGGATTTTCTGGAAACGCTTCGGATTGAAATAATCGTGACGCCCCTGTCAGGTTTTTCTTGACGGACCGCACGGAACCCCCGTGCATGATGCCTTCCTATAACAGGAGGAATCATCATGGCGGATCTGAGCGGCAAGGTTGCCGTAATAACAGGCGCAGCAAGCGGCATTGGCCTGGCAGGCGTAGAGACCTTTGTGGAGGCCGGCGCGAAAGTCATCGCCGCCGACATCCAGGACGAAAAGGGCCGCGCGCTGGAGACCCGCTTCGGGACCGATACCGTCCGCTACATCCATTGCGACGTGCTGGACCTGGCTGAGCTGGAAGCCCTGATGGAAGGCGCCGTCAGCCATTTCGGCAAGATCGACGTGGTCTGGAACAATGCCGGCAGCGGCGGCACCCCGGCCACGATCGAGGAGCTGGACGAAGAAGGCTATGACAAGACGATGGACCTGCTGCTGAAGCAGGTTTTTTTCGGCACGAAATACGCTGTCGAGCGCATGAAGGAGTCCGGCGGCTCCATCATCAACACCTCTTCGATCAGTGCGCTGGAAGCCGGCTGGGCACCGATCACCTATTCGGTGGCCAAGATCGGCGTGGCGCATTTCTCGCGTATCGCAGCCGCGCAGGTGGCCAAGCACAAGATCCGCGTGAATGCGATCCTGCCAGGCTTCATCGCGACCTCGATCTTCGGGGCCTCCCTCGGCATGACGCGGGAAGTGGCCGACCAGATGGCGGAGATGCTGGCCCAGCAGGGCGGCGCGATGCAGCCGGCCGGGCGGACCGGCAAAGGGCGTGACATCGCCGAGATGGCCGCCTTCCTCGCCTCCGATGCGGCTGAGTTTATCACCGGCAGCCAGTTCACCGTCGATGGCGGCATCACGGTTGGCCCGCGCCACTCCTGGGACGAATCTGCCGGCGGGCCGGTCCTTGAAGCGCTGGGCATCACACCGGAGCAGGCCGAACAGATGGCCGAAGCCATGAAGGCGCAGCAAGGATAGGGGTCAGCTTTTCCGGTCCGGGTCGAGGCCAGGGATGGCCTCGACAGCGGCCAGCAATTCCTGCAGGGAGGCGGCTCGGATCACCCGGCGGCCTCTCTCATCCGACAGGGCATAGCCCTCATCGGACTTGAACAGCGGGAAGCGGCGCCAGTGCGCGCGGGTGCGGAAGATCCAGATCTGATCGGGGGACTCGCCAGCGGCAGCCCACCCGGTCCACATATGATCCGGCGGCAGGCTGCGCCACAGGGCGTCGATCTCGTCGACTTCGGAAGGCGAAAAGGCGGTCATGGCAGTCAGTCCAGATCAATCAGGTATCGCCGAGGTTAGTGCGGCTGAAGAACCCCGCAACCTCGAAGGTGCACTCTGGATGACGGCCTCGGGGCTCGTCTTCACCGTGTTCCTGACCCTGTCCAAGGTGCAGTCGGCCGAATACGATCCCGGTTTCCTCGCCTTTTTCCGGTCTTTCATCGCCCTCATCCTGACCCTGCCGGTGATCATGCAGCAGGGCTGGGGCATCATGCGCATCCACCAGCCGGGCATGGTGATCCTGCGCAGCCTGTTCGGGACAATGGGCTTCATTTTCAGCTTCTACGCGGTCTCGGCGCAGTTCGGCCTGCCGCTGTCGGAGTTCAATGCGATCAGTTTTTCGCGTGCCATGTTCATCACGGTGCTGGCGGCCGTGCTGCTGAAAGAGACGGTCGGCTGGCACCGCTGGGGCGCCACGCTGGCCGGGTTCACCGGCGTTCTCATAATGACCCAGCCGCAGGCAGGCGTCAGCCTCGGCACATTGCTGGCGCTGGTGGCTGCCTTCTGCATGGCCGGCGCGATCACGCTTGTGAAGCTGCTGTCACGCAATCACCGGCCAATGACGCTGCTGATCTGGGCGAATTTGCTCTCCTCGGCGATGCTGTTGCCGCTCGCCCTCTGGAAGATGCCGGAGGTAATGCCGTCCTGGCAGGATTGGGCGCTGATCACGCTGATGGGTGGGTGCGGCGTGGCCGGGCAGTATTTCTACATCCGCGGCATGGCGATCGGAGACGCCTCGTTCCTGTCGCCGATCGACTATCTGCGCCTGCCCATGGCGGCGACGGTGGACTGGTTCCTGTTCAAGGCGCTGCCGGGGCCGTGGACGTGGGCCGGCACGGCCATCATCATCGGTGCGACGGCCTATATTACCTTGCGGGAACGCCGGGTGCGGCGGCGTGCTAAAGGCACCTGAGGGGCCTTTTCCAAGTCTCCCCTTGTGAATGATGGCGATATCGTTCATTGATCACGCCTGAAAAGGGAGACTCGCATGGCCAAAGTTCTCGTCACCGGCGCCACCGGCTTCATTGCCGGTCATGTCATCCACCAGCTGCTGGAGGCAGGCCACGAGGTCAGGGGTACGGCCCGTTCCGTTTCCAGGGAAACGCCGCTGAACACGATTTTGAGCGATTATGCCGGCCAGCCCGTCCATATCGACATTGTCGAGGCGGACCTGACCAGCGATGCCGGCTGGGCAGAGGCCGTGGAGGGCATGGACTATGTCCAGCACCTTGCATCGCCTTTCCTGGCCGTGATGCCGAAAAACCATGACGAGCTGATCCGCCCGGCCCGTGACGGCGCCCTGCGCGTGCTGAAAGCGTCGAAGGCGGCGGGCGTGAAGCGCGTCGTGATGACCTCCTCCATGGCCGCCATTGCCTATGGCTGGGGCGATGCCCGGCCCAATCCCCTGACCGAAGAGCATTGGTCCAATCCCGACAATCTGAAGGACAACACGGCCTATACCCGCTCCAAGACGATCGCGGAGAAAGCCGCCTGGGACTATATGGCCGGGGAGGGCGCCGGAATGGAGCTCTCCGTCATCAATCCGTCTGCCGTGCTCGGCCCGGCGATGAGCGCGGACGTCTCCACTTCGCTCCAGATCATTACCCAGCTGATGACGGGCAAGGCGCCTGCGTCTCCGCGGGTCGGTTTCTGCGTGGTCGATGTGCGCGATGTCGCCGATGCGCATGTGAAGGCGATGACGGTGCCCGAAGCGGCAGGCGAGCGCTTCCTGGCGTCCGGCCGGTTCATGTGGATGAGCGAAGTGGCGGACGTGCTGCGCGAGAAATTCCCGGACTACCAGAAGAAGCTGCCGAAGGGTGAGCTGCCGGACTGGCTGCTGAAGGCGCTGACTCTGGTGAACCCGCCGCTGAAGGCCGTCGTGCCGGAGCTGGGCCGCGAGCGGCATTGTTCAAACGAGAAAGCCTGCCGCGTTCTCGGCTGGACACCACGCACCGAGGAAGAAGCGATCATTGAGAGTGCGCAGACCCTGATCGACCTGAATGTGATCTAGGCCTCGTTGCGGCCCCTGAACGTTGCGCCAGCGGAGATGAAGCTGGCAGCGGCCAGCACCGCGGAGACGACGCCGTTCCATCCGGCCATCGAGAGGCCCAGGATGTAGAAAGGCGCGTCGGTGCAGGACGGCACCGTCATCGGCCGGTCCAGCGAGTCCATGTTCATGAGATCGATCTCGCCGCCGCCTGTGCAACCGGTCGGCGGCGGGAAAATCTTCCACTCGACGCCGGAGTGATAGAAGGCGACGACCACGCCGACCCCGAAGACCAGCCCGATCAGTACGTTCAGCGCCACGAGGAAGCGCCGGGTCGGACGCAGTTTCCAGAGGGCGAGCCCGGTCAGCGTCATGGCGATCAGGGCCCAGTAGACCTCCCGCTGGCGCAGGCAGAGCGGGCAGGGATAGAGCTTTCCAAACGTCTCGAACGCATGCGCCGCGGCGAGCATGAGGGCAGACACCACAATCGCGGCGACCGGCCATTTCCAGTCTTTCAGAATGCCTTTCAGGAAGCTCATCATCGGCACGCTAGCATGCTGCCGCACCAGCAAAAGTGCGGCGCAGCGTCACGAGCCTAACAATCCCGTGAGCCAGCTCACGGCAAAGTACACCGCCGTCAGTGCAACCGGCAACGCCAGCACAAGCAGCATGGAAACCCAGATGATCCCGAGAACACATCCGATGATGACAAGAATGCCGTCCCGGTTGATCAGCCCGAAGGCCGCCAGTGCCACCGCAAATCCGGGTACCGTGTTGGTCATCGGCAGCGGCACCAGGATCGACGCGCAGAAGATGCAGAGCACAAGCCCCAGCAGGCGTTCGGAGCGTGGACCGGTAATCTTGGCAAAGCGGGGTTTTGAGAAGGTCTCGATCCAGCCCAGCCATTTGCGCCCGCCCTGGGCCATCGACACCAGCCCTTTGCGGTCAATCCGGCGGTTGCCAAGCGCATCCGGCAGCCAGGGCTGCTCGTGGCCGAGCGCCATTTGCGCCGCCAGCGCCATCATCGGCAGCGAGACGATTTGCGGCACGCCATAGAGGAAGGGAATGCAGCAGGGCAGGGCCAGAAGGAACAGGCCCGCGCCGAACGCGCTTTCGTCCAGATGGTCAAAAATTTGCCGCAGCGTGTACCCGTCTTCCGGCGCGCCGGCCGCCATGGCCTCAACGATCTGGAGCAGGGTTTTTTCGGATTCCGCGCCGGTGACACTCATGCGTGTTCAATACGTCCTGTAATATGCCGCCCGGGATAGATTGACGGGTCGGCCCGGCTCGGGCAGGAGAGCCTTCCCGATAAGGGCCTCTGTGGCGGAATTGGTAGACGCGGCGGATTCAAAATCCGCTTCTGGCAACAGAGTGCCGGTTCGAGTCCGGCCAGAGGTACCAGTATCGTTTCCCGCCATCAGTATTCGTATTTCTCCACCCGGGTCAGATCGATGATGTAGGCAGCGTCCGCAAGGTCGCTTTCCTGCTTCTCTGCATGAAGCGTGCCTTCGATCCAGACGGCCTGCGGCAGGTCCTTCAGCAGGATCGGGTCTTCGGTGCGCACGAAAATGGTCTGGTTCGGCGGCGGTGGCGGGGCGTGGATGCAGGCGCCAAAGTAAGGCACCAGCAGGAACTCGCTGATCTTCGCCTTGGCATCGTAAGAAAACGGCACAGTGTAGCCCGGCATGCGGACCTTCTTGCCGTCATAGGTGTCGACTGTGTTGAACGAGCCGATCTGCGTCGCGGTGTCGGCGGCAGAGCCTTCCTGGATGGAATAGAGCGTCGCCATCTGGGCGGCATACATTTTCTGCAGGCGCTCTTCCTCGCCTTCCGGCATCAGGTCTTCCCAGCCGATCTCGGTCACGCCGCGGGCCTTGATCTCTTCCTGCTCGCGCATGGCTTCAGCTGCAGCGGCGGCGACGGAGGCATCCTGCGCGGCCTTTTCCGCATCGCTTTCGCCGATCTTGTCGCCGACCTGCGGACCCGCAGTGGCTGTGGCGGAAGCGGTGTCCGTACCTGTTTCCACGCTTACCTCTGCAGGCGTTTCGGCATCGGCTGCGGGCGCGGAGGCCTGGCCGCAAGCGGGCGACAGGCTGATCAGGATGAGGGCGGGGAGGAGGATGGAGCGCTTCATGACTGTTTTCTTAGGCTTTCGGGGAGGGATGTGCCAGATAGGTTTCGCAACCTTGCTACATCTTCACGGACAGGCCGTCAGCGAGCGATCTGCGGAAAGCGGCCCAGGCGGGGATGGCCCCGGCCAGCAGGGAAGCGCTGGTGACCGCCAGCAAGGTCAGCAGGTCTGTCATGCCGGGACCTGTGCCACCAAGGGAAATGCCATAACGCTGCATCACGATCGGCCCGGCGATCAGGATCAGGCAATGCACGATTAAAATCCCGAGCAATGCGCCAAGAAAACCGATCAGTCCGGCCTCCAGCGTCAGCAGGCCGAAAATATGTCCCGGCCGGGCGCCGACCGCCCGCAGGATGGACATCTCCCGCCGCCGCTCGTTCAGGCTGGTCAGGATGGACGTCAGGATCGAGACGACACCGACTGCGATCACGAAGATCGACACGGCCAGCAGGGCGCGCTCTGCCATGGCGGTCACACTCCACAGCTCGGCCAGCGCCTGGCCGGGCATGATGGCCATCAGCGGTTCGCCCTTGTTGGTGTTGATCTCCCGCCGGGTGCGCAGGATCGTGCCCTTGCGCTTGAGGCCGGCATAGACGGCGGTGATCGTCTTGGGCGTCAGATTGAAGCTGCGGATCATGTCTTCGGTGATCGAATCGGCCAGCGGGTTCTTCGCGCCGCTTTCCCAACCGACATGGATGGCCGTGATCGCTTCGAGGGAAACGATCACCGTCCGGTCGACCGGTGTGCCGGTCGGCGCAAGAATGCCGGCAACGCGGAATGGCCGGTTGTCATGGCCGGAGCCGAAATCGGCCTTGCCAATACCATGGGACAGGACCAGCGGCGTGCCGATGTCATAGCCAAGTTCGCGGGCGACGTCGGCGCCGATCACGGCATCGAACAAATCGTCCATCTTGTGCCCCTTGGCAAAACGCAGGGACTGGTCGCGGCCATACTTGTAGTGCTCGAAATAGGAATCATTCGTTCCCATCACGCGGAAACCGCGATGGCTGTCGCCGAGGGAGATCGGCACCGTCCAGGCGATGTCGTCGCGCGCAGCCAGTTTCTCATAGGTTGGCCAGGAAATCTCGGCCGTCGCATTGCCCATCCGGAAGACCGAATAGAGCAGCAGGTTCACGCTGCCCGTGGGCGCGCCGATGATCAGATCAGTGCCGGAAATCGTATGGCCGAAGCCTTCGCGCGCGCCCGTCCGGGCCTTGTCGACGCCCAGGAACAGGGCGACAGACAGCGCCACGGCCAGCAGCGTCAGCAACACAGAAGCCCGCCGGTTCAGCAGGCTTTTCCAGGCGAGGGCAAACAGGGCCTTCATGCGCTCACTCCCGCCATATTGATCTCGGAAAGGTCAACCGCCCGGTCGAACTGGCGGGCAAGGCTGGCATCATGACTGACGAAGAGGAGCGCCGCGCCAGTGCGCCCGGCTTCCTCGCTGAGGAGTTCGATGAATTTGTCGCGGGCATCCGTGTCGAGGGCAGACGTCGGCTCATCCGCGATCACGATGTCCGGCCCGCCCATCAGGGCGCGGGCGGCGGCGACCCGCTGCTGCTGGCCGACGGAAAGATCCGAGACGCGGCGGTCAAGCAGGGTCGTATCGGTGAGGCCGAGACGGCCCAGCAGGCGCCGGGCTTCGCCCTCGGCATCCTTGCCGACCTTTGCGCGGCGGGCAGGGGAGAAGCGCAGCGGCAGCGTGACGTTCCCGGTGACCGAGAGGTATGGCACCAGGTTGAACATCTGGAAGATGACGCCGAGATGGTCGGCCCGCACGCGGTCCCGCTTTGCGGCACTGAGCGCCGCCATGTCATTGCCCAGCACGTCGATCGTGCCGGTCTCGGGGCTCAGCACACCGGCGATCAGGCCAAGCAGGGTAGACTTTCCGGATCCGGATGGTCCGCGCAGGAACAATTTTTCGCCGCGGGCGAGGGTAAAGCTCTCGATGTCCAGAACAAGTGGATGCCCCGGCCAGGCAAAACGAAGCTTGTCTATCCGTATGGCATCCGTGCCGGCGGTCTCAGGCTGCATCAGTCGAAGTCGATCTCTGTGTCGCTGGGAGTGAGTTCCTTCGCGACCTGCTGGCCCTCTGGGCCAAGATAGATCGCGTCGATATGATGGAAGCCCGGGTAGAGTTCGAAGACATGCACCTGCATCCCTTCGACGCGGTCGATCTTCTTGCACCGCCAGACAACCGACAGGGTGATCGCGCCATGGGTGCCGTTGGTGCGGCCGTTGATGGCGCGCTCGGTCTCTTCGCAGGTCGTCGGCCCGATCGGCTCAACGATGCCTTCGGCGAGTTTTTCGGCCTTTTTGCCTTCCGGCACCTTGGTTTCCGAAAGGCCGAAATTGGCGAGTGGCGCATCGAGGTTCACCGTCAGGAAATCGTCTTCCCGTGAGATCGAGAGATCTCCGCCGCCATGCTCGTGCGGTTCGCCGGCATGGCCTTCATCATGATCATTGGCCTCTTCGAGTTCGGCAACCGCCTCCGGTGCAAGGGGCCTGTCGATATCGACCGCATCGGCAGCTTCAGTCAGCTCGGATTCCTGTGCAGGTGAGGTTGGCTCGTAGGGCTCGCTGGCCGGGCCGCAGGCGGCAAGTGTCAGCAGGCTGGCAGCGGAAATGGCCGCAACCGGCCAGAAACGGAATGAATTCATCGTGGGCCTCCAATGTGCCACACAGTGGATAAGTGCAGAAACGTCAATAAATGTTGTCGCGTAACTGATAGTGATACTATATCACATTTAATCAAGGCGGGGCTTGCAGAAGTCCTTCTGCCAATTTCACAACGCCGCCGGTTTACGCACATATGCTCAATTCGCTCCAGGCCCCTCTTCTGTTTGGCTTGACCGCCGCCTTCATGACCACGCTCGGCCTGATCGCGGTTTCGGTGCGCGGGGACTGGAGTGCGCGCTATTCCGGCCTGTTTGCGCTGGCGGCAGGGGGCATGCTGGTCAGCCTGACCTTGCTGCACATTGCGCCGGAGGCGTTTCAGCTCAGCCGGCATACGCCCGTCTTCCTCATGGTCGGCTTCTTCGGTGGCCTGATCCTGCATTTCGGAGTCGGCGCGGCTTTCCCGGAACGTTCCGACCGGGGGCGGGCTGCCGCGATCACACCGCTGGCGGCCGTCGCGATCCACTCCCTGCTGGACGGGATGATCTATTCGGTGACCTTCGCGGCGAGCTTCTCGTCCGGCGTTTATGCGGCCGCATCGCTGATGCTGCATGAGTTTCCCGAAGGCGTGATCGCCTTTGCCATTCTGCGCCGTCACAGTTTCTCGAACCGCGAATCCTTCATCTGGGCCTTCCTGGCCTCAGCCGTGACGACGCCGCTTGGCGTGATCGTGGCGACGCCCTTCATGTACGGCCTGACGCCGGACATTATCGGCAGCCTGTTCGCGGTCTCTGCCGGTCTCCTGCTTTATGTGGCGACCGGCCCGCTGATGGAGCCGCTGGAGGAGGAACCGCCGATGCGCAGCCTTCTGGCGCTCAGCGCCGGCGTGGGGCTCGCCATCCTCATGGCCCTGTTACCGCTGCACTCGCATGAGGATGCAGGCGGGCAGGTTGCTCCGGCCCCGCACGACCACTTTTCGCACGATCACCTGCCGCACTAGTCCGGGCGCAGCCAGAGGCACGTCGCTTGCAGCAGTCTGCCAGGCGAGCGGGAGAGGTGAAGGCGTATGCAATTCAGGCGGAAGGGCTCTGTTTACGAAATCCATGGACAAGCGGGAGGTCGGGACACCGGAGACCGCCGCCCCATGTTCACCCTGCCGCTCCTTGCCAAAATGTCCTCGGCTGGCGTCGCAGCCGCGATCACGGCCAGTCTCACCTATGGCCAGTACAATATTGCGAGCGGGCCGAACGGGTCCGGCCTGATGCCCCCGGCAAGCGTGCTGCACCCCAATGCCCGGCCGGGCGTCATGCTTGACCCGCTGGCGGAGATGGCCAGCGCCATGACCTCCCTGAAACAGGCGCGGGCCAAGGCGGACCGCAACCGCGCCATGATCGACTGGCTGGCAGGCCTGCAGACCCGGTTTACCGTCCAGCAGTTCGAGACCGGCCTTGTCTACAAGGTGCGTTATGCGGCTGCGGGAGAAGCCGGCACGGTGCTGCAGGATTTCGTGGCGGTCCCTTACGGCCCGGAACTTCCCTTTGCTGTCAGCCTGCAGGCTGGGACGGGGGGAAGAGTGCGTGTTGAAGGCCTGTCCTGCTCCGGTCAGGAAACGCTGTCCGAGATGGATGCCGGCGCCGGTGAGCAGGCGGTGGAAACCGCTGCCATGTCGCGCGCTGAGGCGTATCTGCAACAGCCGGAGGCAGCCGATCCGGCCCTGCCGGCTGACTGCCTGATGGTGCGCCTGAAGCGCGGCTAGGCTTTTTCGACGGCGGCTTCGTCCAGCTCGCGCTGGGTGAAGCGGCGGGTGAACTGCGTCACACGGGGTGCGATCTCGGTCCGGAACCGGTTGCCGTTGAACACGCCATAATGGCCGACGCCCGGCTGGATATAGTCGGCTTTCAGCTTGTCCGGCAGACTGGTGCACAGATCGTGCGCCGCCTGTGTCTGGCCGATACCGGAAATATCGTCCTTCTCCCCTTCGACCGTCATCAGCGCCACATCGCGGATCGCTTCCGGGCGGATCTGGCGCGTATAGCGGTACTTCATGATGCCGCGCGGCAGGTGGTGCTCCTGGAACACGCGCAGGATGGTCTGCAGGTAGAACTCCTCGGTCAGGTCGAGGACGGAGAGGTATTCATCATAGAATTCGCGGTGCTTGCCGGCATTGTCGCCGTCGCCTTCGACCAGGTGGTTGAAGAAACGCCACTGGGCGTCGACATGGCGTGACCAGTTCATGTTCATGAAGGACGCGAGCTGGACAAAGCCCGGATAGACACGCCGGAACACGCCGGGATAGGGCGCTGGCACGGTATAGATCATGTTGTCCTGGAACCAGTCGAAGCTCTGTTCCTCGGCCAGTTCGTTCGGCACGGTGGGGCTGCGCCGCGCGTCAATGGGCGAGCCCATGAAGGTCATCGAAGCCGGACGGTTCGGATCGTCGTCCTCGGCCATCATGGAGATCGCAGCCAGCACCGGCGGGCCCGGCTGGCAGACGGCCAGCACATGCGCGCCCGGGCCGACATGGCTGATCATTTTGCGGACATGGTCCATATAGTCGTCGAGGTCGAACCGGCCGAGCCAGACCGGCGCCATGCGCGCATCGGCCCAGTCGGCGATGTAGACATCATGCGTCTCCAGGAAGCCTTCGACCGTCCCGCGCAGCAGCGTCGCATAGTGGCCGGACAGCGGCGCGACGATCAGGAGGCGGGGCAGGGGCGCCGAGCCGGGTTTGCGGGCTGCGGCCAGCGCGTCCGGATCCTTGCGGAAGTGAACCAGATTGCACCAGGGAGACCGCCAGGCGATCGACGGGGTCACAGGGACCGGCGCGCTGTTGATCCTGACGCTCTCAATGTTCCAGTCTGGCTTGCCGTAATATCGCGTCGTGCTCTCGAACACGTCGGCAAAGGCGATCAGCGCCTTGCCATAATCGGTCTGCGCAATCGGGTTCATCGGGGAGTGAAGCGCCATGCGGCCTGCACGCGCAGCCAGACGCATCGGCGCCATCGCAGCCCGGTTCAGTTCGACAAGGGAGTACAGCATCGCCTTACAAACCTTTCATGTTGCAGCGCAGCATATGGCGCTGAGGCCATTGTGGCAAATGGATTCGCCAGCCGGGCGTCTTACCGGGAGGTTAACGCAACCGATTGAATTTGCCTGAAACTTTCAATCCCCCGCCTGTCTCGGGTTAAGTCCCGGCTGCTAGTTTTTAGGTCTCAACCGCCGGAGAGGCCGACCAATGTTCCTCAAATGCGAACCCAATCCGCATCAGGGCGGGCGCATGACCCGGGCCGTGCTGTTCAACCATGCCGGCGGCCAGCGCTTCGCGATCGATGCCGAGGCGCTGCACAAGAAGCCGGATATGCTGAACGAATTCGGCTCCCTGAACAGTCTGCGCTTCCGGACACTGGACGCGATTGCCTATGGCCTCTGCTTTGTCGGCGGGGTGGGGACGGTCATGGTGGCCTGGTGGATGTTCTTCGTGGGCCTGGCAGCCTGCGTGCTGATGCTGGCAGCGAACCGGAAATCGGCCGGTGAAGCGGCCCGGAACGCCGCCCGCCGGTCGACGGACAATTTCCGCCGCCTGCACGAGCTTGGCTGTCTCTGGCTGGTCTACGAATAGGGCCGGATCAGATTCCGACCATGCCGAGGATGGCGGCGATGATCGCCACCAGCATGAAAATCAGTGACAGGCTGACCGAAACGGCGCGCTGGCCCTTGCGGCTGGTGCGGGTGCCTTTCGGCGCCTTGCCGGTCTTCGGGGCCAGCATCCAGTGGTTCGAATAGAAGCCGAAGGCGGCCAGCAAGGCAGTGACGCCGGCGGCCCAGTGCGTGGCCAGCAGGAAACAGGCCGCGGCCGCCAGCATCATTCCGGCAATCGGGACGGACGTTGCATGCAGCAATTCGCGCACATGCCGGTCAGCCCGGCTGCCGTCCAGTTCCTCGAAGCTGCAGTTCGGCGCCGCAATCGCCGCCACCCAGGACGAACCGATCGCCAGGGCGCTGAAGATGAGTCCGAGATTGGCGGCGAGGGCAGCAAGGTTCTGGAACATGGGCCGAATATGCGCCGGATTCGCTGTTCGGCCTAGAGTCTGATTCGCCTAGAAATAAGTTGAGACGATAATCTGGTCGACCAGGGACTCGTCCGGGGGAACCTGTCCGTCCAGCATCAGCATGGCCAGGCCGTGCACCATCGACCAGGCCTGCAGGCGCCGGATTTTCCGGGCATTACTGGAGGCATCGGCGGGCATCAGGGCGTTCAGCGTATCGGACAGCATGCCAAAAGGCTCATCCGTCGCGCCGGGGTCTTCCCCCCGGTCGTCCTTCGGCCGGCTCTGGGTCATCATCAGACGGAAGACCGACGGGTTGCGCAGGGCGAACTTCACATAGGCCCGGCCCATGGCCTGGAAGGCTGCCATCTTGTCGTCGGTTCCGGATATGGCTTCCTGAAACGCTGCGGCCAGACGCTCACCGCCAACGCTGCAAAGCGCGCTCAGCAGGGCAGCCTTGTCCGGGAAGTGCCGGTATACCGCCGTCGCCGACACGCCGACATTGCGGGCAATCTCGCGCAGGCTGACGGCATCCGGCGCCTTTACGTCCAGCTGGGCGAGGCCTTCCTCGATCAGGGCAGAGCGCAGGTCGCCATGATGGTAGCGGCCGTCGCGCGGCTTTATGTTGACAGTGTTATCATTCGATGACATGTTATCAGTGTAAACATGGTTTCTGTTTTCCGCAACGCGACACGGAGTCACTGATTATGCCCAGCCCTGTTGAATCAGCCATTCGCGGTGTCGTCACCAAAGGTGTCGTCGCCATTGCCGACTTCAATCGCGTACGCAAGAAGGCAAAGGGCCCCAACCCCTTCCTGAAAGGGCTGCATACGCCGGTGATGGAAGAAGTGACCGACACCGCGCTGAAAGTCACCGGAGAGATCCCGGCGGCGCTGAACGGGCTTTATGTGCGCAACGGGCCGAACCCGCTGGCCGAGGTGAACGCCGCGACGCATCACTGGTTTATCGGGGACGCGATGATCCATGGCATCCGCCTGCAGGACGGCAAGGCGCTCTGGTACCGCAACCGCTGGGTCCGCTCCAATGCGGTCAGCGATGCATTGGGCGAACCGCGTGCGCCCGGTCCGCGCCATCCACGTACGGATATCGCCAACACAAACATTGTCGGCCATGCCGGAAAGCTCTGGGCGATTGTCGAGGCAGGGGGATATCCGGTCGAAATGGCGGACGACCTCGCCACGGTCACGCATTCCGATTTCGATGGCACGCTGGGCGAATCCTATTCCGCACACCCGCATCTCGACCCGGAGAACGGCGAGATGCACGCCATCTGCTACGAGGCCCAGCACCCGGACACGATCTGGCATACGGTGGTAGACACGAGCGGCCATGTCCGCCGCAACGAGCCCATCGCCGTGAAGAACGGCCCGATGATCCATGACTGCCAGATCACGCCCTCCTATGTGATCGTGATGGACCTGCCGGTAACCTTCTCCATGTCGGCTCTGATGGGTGGGGCGAGCTTTCCCTTCCGCTGGAACCCGAAACACAAGGCCCGCATCGGCCTGTTGCCGCGCGAGGGCAGGGGAGACGAGATCATCTGGTGCGATGTCGACCCGTGTTATATTTTCCATCCCGCCAATGCCTATGAGACTGAAGACGGCAAGGTCGTCATGGATGCCTGCGTCTATGAAACCATGTTCGACACGGACGGCCACGGGCCTGACTCGCCAACGGCAAAGTTTGAATCCCTGACCATGGACCCGGCCGCCCGCAAGGTGACACGTAAGGTGATCGACCCGGCGCCGCAGGAATTCCCGCGCTATGACGAACGCCTGACGGGCAAGCCCTATCGCTATGCCTATGCCGTGGCGCTGCCGGAGCAATCCGACGCTGGCTTTGTCGGGGCAACATGCCTGTACAAGCATGATCTTGGGGCGGACAAGCGTGAGGTTCACGATTTCGGCGAGGGGCGTGTGCCGGCGGAATTCGTCTTCGTGCCGGCGCATGACGGCGCGGCTGAGGATGAAGGATGGCTGATCGGCTATGTCAGCAACACAGCCTCAGACACGTCTGACTTCGTTATCCTGAATGCCGCAGATTTCACCGCCCCGCCAGTGGCCGAAGTCTATATTCCTTATCGCATTCCGCCGGGCTTCCACGGCAATTTCGTTCCGCGCGGGTGAGGGACGCCGGCCCAGATCAGCCGATGCTCATGGCGAGCAGACGGCTGATCTGGGCACGGGGCAGGCCGCTGTCGTCATGATAGGCGTTGATCGCGTCCTGGAGTGCAGCAAGGTCGCGCTTTGATTTTGCTTCCGGTTTGTCCAGCACGCCTTCACGCATCAGTGCCGCGCAAACGTGGGAGGAGGCGATCCAGGCATCCCAGCCGCTAAAGCGCAGGAAATAGGCGCCGGTCGCCCCGCCGAGGCGTGAGCCGCGCTTGTTCAGCGCCGCCATCAGGCCAAGCTGGTCATCGGCGGGCCAGCTGGCGAGGAAGTGGCCGAAGCCGCCTTCCTTGGCTTCCACGTCGGCGACGAATTTCGCGTTTTCCAGCGTGGCCCGGATTTTCTGGCCGTTGCGGACGATGCGTTCGTCAGAGACCAGACGGTCCAGCATCTCTTCCCCGAAGAAAGCAAGCTTGCCGGGATCGAAGCCTTCGAACGCTGCTTCGAACCCGTCCCATTTGGCGCCGATGACTTTCCAGTTGAACCCGGCATTGAACACGCAGCGTGTCATCACCGAGAGCAAACGGTCGGCGGACACGTTCGACAGGTCCGCCACCGCATGCGTGTTCTGCGACATCTCCAGCGCATTCGCCCGTCCGCCATGATGGCCTGCGGCCATCTTCAGGATCGGGGCGAACTTTCGCGCCATGAGATGGGCTCCTTATCCGAGCGCGGTCTCGTAGACCTTCGCATAATCGTCTGCACTCATAGGCTTCGGATTTCCGAAGTGTGCAAGGTCTTTGAGGGCGTACTCGACGATGCCTTCGGCGTCTTCCATGCCAAGGCCCATTTCCTTCAGCGTGGGCGGAATGCCGAGATCTTCGTTCAGCTTCGCGATGGCATCGGCGAGGTCAGCACCTTCCTTCAGGCCCATGACCTGGCGCAGCCGCGCGTATTTTGCGTCTGCCGCCCCTTCATGGAAGCGCAGGATGTGCGGCAGGAAAACCGCGTTCAGCGTACCATGGTGCAGCTTCTTGTCTTTCAGGCGCCCGGCCGCATGAGACAGCGCGTGAACCCCGCCAAGCCCCTTCACGAAGGCAAGCGCGCCTTCATAGCTGGCCATCATCATGTGCCAGCGGGCATCCGGATCGGAGCCGTCCTGAACGGCTTTCTTCAGCCAGCCTTCGCCAAACGCACGATAGGCGCCATCATAGCCGATGCCTTCCGCAGGCGGATTGACGGCCGGGGCCAGCACGGCCTCGATACAGTGGGTGAGGGCATCCATGCCGGTCGCGGCGGTCAGACCCGCGGGCAGGCCGAGCGTCAGGTCCGGATCGCAGATCGCGGTGGCCGGGATCAGGTTCGGGGACACGATGGTTTCCTTACGCCCGTTCTCCAGGATCACCACGGTGCCGACGGAGACTTCAGAGCCCGTTCCGGCCGTCGTTGGAATGGCGATCAGCGGCGGGATCTTCTTGATCTTCTTCGCGCCGCCGGTGATGGCGGCATAGGTTTCCAGCGGATCGGGGTGGCTGACCAGCAGGCCGATGGCTTTTGCGTGGTCCATGGACGATCCGCCGCCGACCGCGATCAGGCCGTCGGCGCCGCTGGCCTTGTAGGCTTCGGCCGCTTGCTTGGCCTGGGATTCCAGCGGGTTGGGCACGGTGTCAGCAAACACGCCAGCCGGGGCCATGCCGAGCGCATCTTCCACTTTCGCCAGGAGGCCAGCGGCCTTGATGCCCGGGTCGGTGACGATGAAGGGGCGCGTGATGCCCAGATTCTTCGCGACATTCGGCAGCTGTTTCAGCGCGCCGGAATCAAAAATACAGGTTGTCAGGAAGGTCATAACGGGCATGGGTGCAGCTCCTCAAATACAGCGCTGGCACTTTTGCGGGGGCGGGGGAGCAGACGCAAGCCCTCCGCCACGTTATGCGGCGTTCCGCCCTCGGGCGGCAGACATGGTTTGCGGATGTTAATACATCCCATCTCGGGTTGCGTTCTGTGAATTTGCGCCTTGTCAGGACTCCTCACAATTCGGGGAAATACCTAATTGCGCGGCCGTGTCGCGCGGCACCTCGGCGCGCGTCAAACTGGCCAATTTTATTCGGAAAAACAGGGGTCTATCTCCCGCTCATTGGTATTCTTTTCATGGAGGGAAAGACATGAAACGCCTCTTCTGTGCCGCGCTCTTGGCGAGTGCAACCTGGACAACCGTTGCGGGGGTCGCCGCGGCTGATGACAATCCTTGGATGGTCCGCGCCCGGGTTATCGGTGTGCTTCCGGACGAGTCTGCTGACTTGTCGGTTGCCGGTGCCCGCCTCGGCGGCAGTGTCGACATCAGCGACGAATATGTGCCTGAGCTCGACATCACTTACTTCTTCAACAAGCACATTGCTGCCGAGCTGATCCTGGCCACCACGCAGCATGACGTGACCGCCACGAACGTGGCTGCCGTTGGCGGAGACGACGTGAAAATCGGCGACGTCTGGGTTCTGCCCCCGACGCTGACGCTGCAATACCACTTCGACAATGGCGGCAAGTTCAAGCCGTATGTCGGTGCCGGCGTCAACGCTACGCTCTTCTACAATGAAGACGAAGGCGGGACTGCCGACAATATCGACTACGATTCGAGCATCGGCCCGGCGCTTCAGGTCGGCTTCGACTACGACCTTGATGGCGTACCAGGCGGCTGGGCATTCAACGCCGACGTCAAGAAGATCTGGATCAACAGCGACGTCACCGTCGACTTCACCTCCGCCCTTGGCGCCACGGTGAAGGCTGATGTGGACATCAACCCGACCGTTGTCGGTCTCGGCTTCGGCTACAAATTCTGACCTCTCCCTGAGCTTCCGTTTATATCCCTTTTCTTGCGGAAGACTTGGTAACTTGGCCGTGTCCCTCCCCGGACACGGCCATTTTTCTGCGCCCGATTGTTGCGCGCGCGCCCGCGGCCGCTACAGATGAAGGCCATGAGCATTCTCTCCGTGAAAGACCTGCGGGTCACGTTCGACACACCCGATGGCGCCGTGAACGCCGTCAAGGGCATCAATTTCGATCTGGCCGCCGGCGAATGCCTCGGCATTGTCGGGGAAAGCGGCTCCGGCAAGAGCCAGTCTGCCCTGGCCACCATGGGCCTGCTGGCCGGGAATGGCAAAGCCACCGGCGAAATCCTGTTCGACGGCATCGACATGCTGACCGCCCCGGTCCAGACGCTGCGCCAGATCCGCGGCGCGCGCGTGTCCATGATCTTCCAGGATCCGTTGACCAGCCTGACCCCGCACATGACCGTCGGCGCCCAGATGCGCGAAGTGCTGGCCCTTCACACAGGCGAGAAGGGCGAAGCCGCCGACAAGCATTGCGTCGAATGGCTGGAGAATGTGCGCATCCCCGAAGCCGTGCGCCGCATGAACCAGTTCCCGCACGAACTCTCCGGCGGCATGCGCCAGCGCGTGATGATTGCCATCGCCATGCTGTGCAATCCGGAAATCCTGATTGCCGACGAGCCCACCACGGCGCTGGACGTGACGGTGCAGGCCCAGGTCCTCGAACTGATGGACGAGCTGAAGCGCGAGACCGGCACCGGCATCGCCCTCATCACGCACAATATGGGCGTCGTCGCCCGCATGTGCGACCGCGTGATCGTCATGCGCCATGGTGAGATCGTGGAAGAGGGCGGGGCGGACGACATCTTCTACGCGCCGAAAGCTGACTATACGAAAATGCTGCTCAACGCCGTGCCGCGCATTGACGAGCCGGACCGGCCGGGCCGGCCAGTCCTGTCGGAGGCGCCGCCTGAGGCAACCCCTCCGGTGCTGACGGTGGACGAGATGAAGGTCTATTTCCCGATTCAGGTGAAGGGCGGCCTGTTCGGCAAGCGCAAGCCGCTGAAAGCTGTCGATGGCGTGTCTTTCGACCTGCGCCCCGGTGAGACGCTGGGCGTCGTCGGCGAATCCGGCTGCGGCAAGTCGACCCTCGCGCGCGGTGTGCTGAAGCTCATTCCGCCAACGGACGGAACGGTTGCCTGGCTCGGCAAGGATATTGCCAAGGCGGGCCGGAAGGAAATGGACGGCCTGCGCGACGACCTCCAGATCGTGTTTCAGGATCCGCTGGCCAGTCTCGATCCGCGCATGTCGATCGGCGCCTCGATTGCCGAACCGCTGCAGGTTCACCAGCCGCAGCTCTCCCGGGCAGAGCGCGAAGCGAAAGTGCGGGAAATCCTGCCGCGTGTCGGGCTCGATCCGGCCCTGATCAACCGCTACCCGCATGAACTCTCCGGCGGCCAGAACCAGCGTGTCGGCATCGCCCGCGCCATGATCCTGAAGCCGAAGCTCGTGATCTGCGATGAGGCGGTCTCCGCCCTCGACGTGTCGGTGCAGGCGCAGGTCGTGGACCTGCTGATCGAGCTGCAGAAAGAGTTCGGCCTCGCCATGATCTTCATCAGCCACGACCTCGCCGTCGTGCGCCAGATCAGCCACCGCGTCATGGTTCTGTATCTTGGCCGCGTGGTGGAGCTGGCCGGGCGCAACGCGATCTACACCGATGCGCGCCACCCCTACACCAAGGCCCTCATCGCCGCCGTGCCGAATGCAGACCCGAAAAGCGAAAAGTCACGTGAGCGCCTGAAGCTCTCCGGCGATTTGCCGAGCCCGCTCGACAGCCGCGCGGCCCTGCGCTTCATGAAGTCGAAGCTGGTCGATGATGTGGATGCGGAGCAATACCGTCCGAAACTCGTCGAAGTCTCCCCCGGCCACCTCGTGGCGGAGCACGACGCCATGCTCGGCACGGAAGGATTGGTTGCGGGCTGAGGTCTCAGCCGCCGGTTTCGTCCGTCTCCGGATAACACGGGCCCTCATAGACCGGCAGGCGCATGTCCATGACAGAGCGGTTGGCGTAGGCGATGCAGGCCTGTCCGAAGCTGCGGATCACGTCCGTGGCTTTGTCCTCGGCCCAGGCATGGGCGCAGGCGGCCTGGTCGGCGGCCGGGCTGTCTGCTGAGACGCCGGGTTGCTGCTGCGCCGTAATGAAGTCCGACACGCAGCGGCCATAGACTTTCACGCCCAGCAGGAAGCCGTCGCGCAGCGAGCGGGCATCTTCCATCTCTCCGGCAGACTGAAATTCCACGCCCGAAAAGTCCGGCACGGCCAGCGTGCCGCAGGTTTTCGCGACAAGGCCGCGGCCGGCTTCGCTGATCTCCGGCGCGCAGGTGCGATAGTCGCCGGCGGCCTGAACCGGCTCTGCCATGGCGGGCAGGGCGGTCAGCAGGCTGGCAATGAGGGTCGCAAGACGCATCGGGTCACTCCACGCAATCCCTGTTTTATAAACATATTCGCGCGCCGGGGCACGATCTCTTGCGCATTCAGGTGCAACCTTGGCTTAAGACCCCCGTGCGAAAGTGGCGTATTCTTCGCGAAGGAATGCGTCCTTGCCACAGCTGATCGGCCTCATCCTTGTTGTTGCGCTCGTCTTTGGCGGTCTCGTCTTTACGGGCGGCCACATGGCGATGGAGGCGCTGCCGCTGGAGCTTGCGCTGATCGGCGGGGCTGCCGTGGGGACGCTGGTCATCGGCAATTCGCCTGCCGTCGCGAAAGAGGCCGGGGCAGGGGTGCTGAAGGCTTTCACCGGCGCCAAATGGCGGCAGGAGGACTATCAATCCCTGCTGGTCCTGCTCGGTACGCTGATGCGCAAAGCCCGCCGGGGCGGCTTTGTCTCCATTGAGGCAGACATCGAAAGTCCCATGGAATCCGAAACCTTCGCCGCCGCGCCCGCTATCCGCGATGATGCCGCCACGCGGTCCCTGATCTGCGACGCGTTCCGCCTGATGGCGCTGGACCTGTCAGACCCGGCCCGCGCCGAGGCGCATATGGACCAGTCGATCAACCAGAACCTGAACCACCGCATGAAGGCCGTCGCGGCGCTGCACACCGTGGCCGATGCGCTGCCCGCGCTCGGTATCGTGGCGGCTGTGCTGGGCATTATCCGCACCATGGGCTCGATCGACCAGTCGCCCGCCGTGCTGGGCGCCATGATCGGCACGGCGCTGCTCGGCACGTTCCTTGGCGTGTTCCTGGCCTATGGCGTGGTCGGGCCATTGGCCGCGCGGTACGGACAGGTCGTGGAGGACGAAGCCGTCATGCTGGAAACGGCCCGCAACACGCTCGCCGCTTTCGGCAGCGGCATCCAGCCCGGCATCTGTGTCGAACTCGGCCGCGCCGCCATCCCGGCAGACCTGCGGCCGGATGCGGGGGCGGTAGAGCGGGCGTCGACGGCTGCGCGCTTTGCGGGGCGCCGCGCGGCCTGAGTTTCACGTCGAACCAAAAGTACGGAAGCGCTCAAAATGGGGCGCTATTCTTCCAATCTTGACTACCTCCGATATTTCGAAGCCAGCTTCTCAGACGACACTTAATTTGCAATCATGTGGTGGTAGGTGTGAATTTTAAATTTCTGAGTATTCTTTGTTCTGATCAAAAGTCTGCACTGGTTAGCCTTTTCGTGCCTTAATAGCATCAGTGATTTTTCCGTCAGGCCAACCCATTGCATCAACAAGCTCCACCCAATATTTGTATCCCGCTCCACCGTTTCGCTCTAGCGCATTATTGAAGATATGTAGAGAGTCTAAGGGCATATCGCCCCTTTCGTTCCGGTGGGTGACGTCTGCGCCGGCCTTTACTAAAAGACGTACTTCTTCAATCAGAGGGTCTACCCGACATGCCTCGATATCCGGATATTTCCTTTGCGTGTCCAGTCGATAATCAAAACCTCCCACAATATTGTGGAATACTCCGTTTCCTTTAGAATTGACGACATTGAGATCGGCTCCTGCAGTAACACAAAACCCTATCGCATAGTTCCGATGAGCGTTTCCCAGCAGGGGCGTGTTGCCATAACTGTCGCGCAATTCCAAGGATGCGCCCCGCGAAACCAAAAATTCTGCGAACTCCCGCACTTTCGGCTTCCCCAACTCGGAGCAAAGATGGTGAAGCATGCTTTTGCCGTCTGCATCCTGATAATTTGCGTCAATACGATGAGCGCGAATGTCAGACTCAATCTCTTCCAGCGAAGTATCCCAGTCTGGTGTCAAAGGATCACCAAAGCGCACGCCAGAACAGCAGAACCGAACAGCTCTCTCGCTTCTCTTGGCCTTCGGTAATATCAAATCCAATAGACCCATCTGCATCTCCTTGTGCACCAAGCAACAAAAATGCAATCTGCATGAATGCAATATGAACCGCAAACGTTCAGGGAGTTCTGGCTGCCGAATACAGGCATTTTCGAACGGCCTTAGTTCACCCCAGATAAATGGCCTGATGTTTCGTCGATCACGTTTTGCAATCAGTGAATCTCTGTCTGTTGGATACTGCCGTCCAAAGGACTTGAAGCGGATGCTATGCGCCAGATGAGAGAACTATAGCGAAAGCCAGTGGAATTAGCCGCTCCGAATTGACCCACCCGGCGGAACGTCCCATCACTCCCCGCGATGCCAGACCTCCGCCTCGCCACCTTCAATTGTGAAAACCTGATGATGCGCTGCGACTTTGCCCAGGCGGGCATCAAGCGGGCGCGCGAGCGGTTGACGGAGGTCGACGACGCCCATGTCGCCGCGCAGGTGGATTCGGTGTTCAATGTCCTCTCCGAAGATGACCGGACGCTCACCGCCGAGGCGCTCGGCGCCACGCAGGCCGAGGTCTGCGCCCTGCAGGAGGTGGAGAACCTCGTCACGCTGACGGCCTTCGACACGCGCTACCTCGCGCGCTGGTCCGGCGGGGCTTTCGAGGAGCGTGTGCTGCTGGAGGGGAATGATACCCGCGGCATCGATGTCGGCCTGCTGTCGCGTCTGCCGGTCATCCATTATCGCAGCCATGCGCGGGAGACCTATGGCCGGCTGGGCCTGAAGCCGCCAAATGGACTGAGCGTCAATGACTATGCCTTCCGGCGGGACTGCCTCGAAGCGGACATCGTGAAGGACGGGCGCGTGCTGACGCTGTTCATCTGTCACTTCAAGTCGATGTTCGGCGGCCGGTACAGGACGCGGGCGATCCGGCAGGCCGAGGCGCAGGCCGTGCGCCTCATCATCGAGCGGCGCTTTCCGGACCCGGCGGCGGCGGAATGGGTGATCCTCGGCGATTTCAACGACTATTTCGAGCGTGACGGGCAGGCCCTGCACGATCATGGGCTGGGACCGCTCATCGAGGACGGATTCGCGGTCGATCTCGCCACGCACGCCATCGCCGATCCCTATGACCGCTGGACCCACCACTATAATGGCGACGACACTTACGGCGCGCTGGACCATATCTTCCTCTCTCCGGCCCTTGCGCTGCGCAATCCGAGACCACACGTACGCATTGTACGCGGCGGAACCCCGTTCCGCGCGCGGCGTTATGAGGGGGCGCGTTTTCCTGGCGTAGGCTGGAGCGAGCCGAAGGCTTCGGACCATTGTCCGCTGGCCGCGACACTGCAGTTTGAAGGAAGACCGCTGGCGCCGTAATATCCGTTCCAGCACCCCAGTATTCCCCACATTTGGAGACCCGCAGCCATGTCCCGTTTAGACAAGCTGGTCGAGACCGTTGAGACCTATCAGGCGCTGGCCACAGAGAATTACGACCGGATCCGGGGTCTTGCCGAACAGATCCGCGGCGGCCTGTGCGACTATATCGGCATGGGCGAGATGACCTGCGTCTACCTGGTGCCGCCGAAGGGCCAGTTCGAGCCCAAAGCCTATGGTGATGCGGCCTTTTCCATGGCGCCTCGCGGTTTCCGCCCGCTCTCGCCGGTCGCTTTCGGCCTGGCTGTGCGCCTGTCGCGCGGCAATGACTGGCTGCGCGTCACCATGCAGTGCCGGAAAGTCGGGGAAACCTTCTTTGTGGGCATCGAGCAGGGTTCGGAATACGAATTCAAGCTGCCGCTCAGCTTCGAGGCCCAGCTGCCCTTCTATGACCACATCTATTCCCACATTCTGAACTGGTTTACCGATCAGATCGAACGCTACAAGAATGGCGAATATGGCAGCCGGGTGATCGGCTTCGACTTCGCAGATGACACGAGCCAGCAGGACGTTTAGGTTTCCGCCGGGGCATCACCTGAAATGGGGCATACATGAACGGCTTTGAATTTGCCCTGGCGAGTGCGGGGTCAAGCGAGCTTATCTTTGCCTGCGCCCTGATAGGGGCGCTCGGCATCGGCGCGCAATGGCTCGCCTGGCGTCTGCAGGCGCCGGCCATCGTGCTGATGGCGCTGGCAGGCCTCGCCGTCGGTCCGCTCTGGGCGGTGCTCTTCGGCGAAGCGCTGCTGGACCCTCAGCGCGTCTTCAATGGCGGCGGCAAGGAATTGTTGCGTCCGATCGTGTCGCTGGCGGTTGCCGTGATCCTGTTCGAGGGCGGGCTCGTCCTGAAATTCGAATCCCTGCGCGAAGCGGGCGCGGCCGTGCGCCGGATGGTCTTCCTCGGCGGACCGCTGGCCTGGTTCCTGGGCACGCTGGCGGCGCGCTATGCTGCCGGGCTCGACTGGGGCAGCGCCGTCGTGTTTGCGGGCGTAATGGTGGTGACCGGTCCGACCGTGATCATGCCGCTGCTGCGCCAGTCCAAGCTGGGCGGCCGGGCAGGGGCCTTCCTGAAATGGGAGGGCATCGTCAACGACCCGGTCGGCGCCCTGTTTGCCGTTGCCGGGTTTGAAATCATCCGCGTGGCCGCGACGGGGGAGTCCATCCTCGGCAAAGGCACGATGATTATCTTCGCGGCGGCGCTGGGTGTTGCCCTCGGCATGGCCTTCGGTCTCGGCATGGTGCGCGCCTTCCGCCAGGGCTGGACGCCGGAATACCTGAAAGCGCCAATCATCTTCGCGTCCATCATCCTCTGCTACGCCATGGCCGAGATGATCGAGAAGGAAATCGGCCTCGTCGCTGTCACGGCTTACGGCATGACGCTGGCGAATTCCCGCCTTGCGGGCCTGAACGAGCTGCGCAAGTTCAAGGAAGACATCGCCGTGCTGCTTGTCTCCGGCGTGTTCGTCATCCTCACCGCAAACCTGACGCCGGATGTGATCGGCCGGGCGCTCACCTGGAACACGCTGGCCTTCCTTGTGGTGATGCTGTTCGTGGTGCGTCCGCTGTCGGTCTGGGTTGCCACGTTCGGCACGCTGAAGCGGAACGAGGCCCTGCTGCTGGGCTGGATCGCCCCGCGCGGTGTGGTCGCCGTGGCGGTCTCCAGCCTGTTTGCCACCCTGCTGTACGATCTCGGCCGGCAGGGCGACTCGAAATTCTATTTCTCGGGCGCCGAACAGATCACGCCGCTGGCCTTTGCCATGGTCTTCACCACCGTCGTGCTGCACGGCTTCACGATCGGGCCGCTGGCCCGGCGCCTCGGCCTTGCCCGCAAGGAGCGGCCCGGCGTGCTGCTGGTCGGGGTCAATCCGTGGAGCATCGACTTTGCCCGCACGCTGAAGGACATCGGCATCGAGCCGATCCTGGCGGACAATACCTGGCGGCGCCTGCGCCCCGCGCGGGAAGCCGGACTCAGCACTTTCTTCGGCGAAGTCCTGTCAGAGGACGCCGAAGTGCGCCTCGACCATTCGGCCTTCGACCAGGTGCTCGGCCTGTCGGCGAACGAGCCTTACAATGCCCTCGTCTCCAGCCATTTCGCGCCGGAACTCGGCCGCCACAAAGTGTTCCAGCTCTCGGCGCAGGAAACCGAAGAGGACGATCACCGCACCCTCGGCCTGTCGACCCGCGGCCGCACGCTGATCCGCCGCGGCCGTTCCTATGACAGCCTGATCCGCGACCATTATCGCGGCTGGGAATTCTCAAAGACGCGCCTGACCGACACTTATGACATCGAGCATTTCAAGCGCGACCGGCCGAAGGCCGACATCGTTGCGGAACTGCGCCCGGACGGCGCGCTGAACTTCCTGGGGCCCCACCGCGAAGTGAAGGGCGGCGAAGGCGTGGTGCTGATCAGCTTCGGCCCGCCGCGTGAGGCGGAGACGCCGGCCGTGGAAGCTGCTGAAGCCGCCGCCGAGCCTGCCAGCAGCGAGTGAAGCTGCGTGCATCTTTAGTCTGAGTTCTGAATCCGGATTGTGAATTCAGAATTCGCATGATCCTGCATGCCTGCTCCTCCCGGACGGGTAGGACAGGTGCAGAAGATTGTTTTTGTGCGGATTATACCCCGGCGGCCTGAAGTCCGGCCCCGTGGGTACGTAGCCAGGACCGGTGATGCTTCCAGTCAGGGCAGCACTTTGACACCTGCGCCCAGAATTTCGGCGAGTGATTCATTTCCAGTATGTGCGCGCACTCATGGGCGGCGACATAGTCCAGCACTTCGGGCGGGGCCATGATCAGGCGCCAGGAAAAGGACAATTGTGCGTCATGGGTGCACGACCCCCAGCGCGAGCGCGTGTCCTTGACCGACAGGCTCTTGTGGGTGACGCCAAGTGTCGCGCAATGGCGCTTCACGGCGCGGGTCAGATCCGCCCGGGCCTGCTTCTTCAGGAAGCGCGTCACGCGAAGTTCCATCGTCTCCGGGTCTCCCGGAACACTCAGTAATCGCGGGGAATTTTCGTCTTCCGGCCAGATTTTCGCGATTCGGCCTTCGCCCTCTGAGGTGAGCTGCAGCGGCGCGCCGCGATACTGGATCATGGCGCCTTCCTCGAAGCGGACGGGCTCCGGCAGGTGCTGCAGGCGCATGGAGATCCAGTCTGCACGCTCTGCGGCAAAGGCCGCGGCGTCCTTGATCTGGCGGCGGGACGGGGCGACGGCGACGGCCTCCCGGCGGCGTTCATCCAGGCGCAGAATCAGGCGCCGGGCCTTGGCATTCACCTCAAACCGGACACGAACGCGCTGCCCGTTTGCGGCGCGGAATGTCATTGTCTGGCCATTGTTGTAGGTCATTGCTAAGACTTCCGCTGTAACGCCGCTTGCGCGTGTATTCACATACCCATTTATTCAGAGGGCCAACATATGAAATATTTGCTGACGGGCGTTGCTGCCATCACCATGCTTACGGCTTGCGGGCAGAAAGACAAGCCGGAAGACGCCGCCGATTCCGCCGGTATCGTCTTCTCGGAATCCAAGATCCCGTCCATCTCGGTCCAGAAAGGTGACGCAGATACGGCGGCCGCCGCGCTGGCCGCCATGGCCCTGGAAACTTCGGGGTCCGGCAATGTCAGCTGGGACGGGCGCGACCTGAAAGGCGCCTCTGCCGTCTTTACCGATGTGACCCTCGTTTCCGCCGACGACGATGAAGACGACGGCGAAGAGATGAGCTTCGATGACGACTCCTTCGATCTCGACGGCGCCGATCTCAAGGCCGCCAAAATGGAATTCGAAGGCCTCGCCATGAAAGATGGCCAGGCCACCTTCTCGCGCCTCCTGATGAGCGATGTGAGCCTCGTGCCGACGGATCCGGAAGAGGCCGAAAACGGCTCCGGCAAGATCGGCTCGATCGAACTGGTCAATCCGTCGCCGGAAATGGCTAGCTGGGTCGCCAGCCTGTTCGCCGAGGATGAGGTGGCGGACCTGCCGGAAGGCGATGCCCTGGCATTCGACAAATGGGCCATCAATGATGTCGACTTCCGCATCGATGATCCGAATGGCGAGCAGGGCACATTCACCGTCGGCAATATCGAGGTGACCGGCCTGAAGGATCAGACCGCTGCGCTGATGAAGCTGGACGGCATGGTGTTCGACATGTTCGACCCGTCGGAAGACGCCAAAATGAAGTTCAATCTCGCCTCGATCGAGCTGCACGGGGCCGATCTCAGCCTGCTGACCGATGCGTCGGGAGATGCAACGGACCCGGAAGAGATGTCCCAGATGATGAACCTCGCCTCTCAGGACCCGGCCAATCCGGGCTATGAGTCGCTGGCCATCAACGGGTTCGACATGGATGTTGCCGGCGTGAAGGTCGATATGCCGAAGCTGGTCTCCGCTGTGGGCCGTAACAAGAAAGACTCGATCATTGCCGTGAAGACGGAACCGTTCAAAGTGTCTCTCTCCACGGGTGAAGGCAAATATGGCGAACAGCTCGCAGGACAGCTCGCCATGCTCGGCTATGAGACGCTGGAACTGACCGGTGCCGGCTACCAGACCTATGAGCCGGAAACCGACCTCACCACTTATGCCAAGGACCAGAACTACTGGGCCCTGAAAGACGGGTTCCGCATCGATTTCGGCGCCAAGTTCGCCGGTGCCAAGGCGATTGCGCAGGCCGAACAGTCGGACGACCCGACTGCTGTGCTGGGCGATACGCTGGAAAACATGGTGCTGCACAATATGGAACTGTCGCTGAAGGATGACGGCTTCCTCAACCGCGCCATCAACGCCTATGCCGCTCAGGCAGGCCAGGACCCGCAGGAACTGCGCAACCAGCTGACCGGCATGCTGGCCATGGCCCCGATGATGGCGGCCGGCAGCGGCATCGATCCGGAACTGCTGACCGAGGCGTCCACGGCGCTCTCCAGCTTCGTGTCCGATCCGAAGACGCTGACCATCAAGATGGCCCCGGCTGAGCCGCTGGTCATGCAGACGGTTGCAGAAATGGAAGACCCCTCCGCCCTGACCAAGGAAGCGCTCGGCTTCTCTGCGACGAACGAATAGGCAGGCTTTTCCCAAACAAGAGCGCGCGCATCCATCTGGGTGCGCGCGCTTTTCTTTTTTGTGGGCCGGGTGCATAGCGTAGCGCCATGAAAATCGCATTCTTCGGAGACGTCGTCGGAAAACCCGGCCGCCAGGCCGTGCTGGACCATTTGCCGGGCCTGAAGGCCCGCCTGCGGGTCGACTTTGCCATTGTGAACGCTGAGAACTCAGCTGGCGGTTTCGGCCTGACCAGCGCCATTGCGGAAGAGTTCTTCAATGCCGGCGCCGACTGCCTGACCCTCGGCGACCATGCCTGGGACCAGCGCGAAGCCCTGACCTATATCGAGCGGGAGCCGCGCCTCCTGCGCCCGGTCAATTATCCGGCCGCGTCCAATGCACCGGGGAAGGGGGCGCATCTCTTCACCCTGCCGGATGGTCGCCGTGTCGGTGTCATCCAGGCGCAGGGCAATGTGTTCATGAAACAGACGATGAGCTGCCCCTTTGATGCGGTGGACGCCGCGCTCGATTCCATGCCGCTCGGCGCCGTGGCCGATGCCATCGTGGTCGACATGCATTGCGAGGCGACGTCAGAGAAGATGGCCATGGGCCACCATTGCGACGGCCGGGCCAGCCTCGTCGTCGGCAGCCACACCCATGTGCCCACCGCCGACACGATGATCCTGGAAAGCGGCACCGCCTACCAGACCGATGCCGGCATGTGCGGCGACTATGACAGCGTCATCGGCATGCAGAAACAGATCTCGCTCTACCGCTTCCAGACCCAGCTGCCCGGCGAACGCTACCAGCCCGCCCTCGGCGAAGGCACACTCTGCGGCACCTATGTCGAAACCGACGACCGCACCGGCCTCGCCATCCGTATAGAGCCGATCCGGATTGGGGGCAGGCTCAGCGAGATCGTGCCGGGGTGAGGCTTATTCCTCTTTGTTTTCGAAGATGTCAGCAGTCAGATCGTCTTGAATTTCCTGAAGCCTGCTAAGAACAAATTTCTGATCCGCCGACCAGATTGTGCCGTCTCCAAGCCGGACTCGGCTGATGTACGCGACGCCGGTGCCATACTTTTCAAAACTGAATGCCGCGTAGGGTTTTTGGTTCCAGCTTCCATCGGTGGTGCCCCCGGGAGCGAGAGTCTTAATGGAAATTCCTCCAAGACCTCTGCCCATATCCTCATTGAAGACATCGAAAGAACGAAAAGAAATAGTGTAAGCTAGGACTTCCTGACTTCCCACATTCTTGAGTGTGACAGCGTGTCTGACGCCCTCCGTCGAGTAGCGCCCGCCTTCGACATACTGAGCGGAATATGAAGTGATTTCGAGAGGGCTTCCGGTTTGCTGAATAACGACTGCCTCTTGAGCGCTTGCCATTGAAGTGAGGGTGCTTGCAATAGCCACGCATGTTAGAAAATTTTTCATGAGGGTTCCTTCGATGTCTCGGCAAAAATCCGGAATTTTGTGCTATCAGTGCCAACGACAATAGCGATATCTGCTATCAATCATAGATGGTAAAATATGAAATTTGCGCTCGCTTTTATGGTGGCAGGTTTGTCGTTTCCAACGTTCGTTTTGAGCGCAAGCGGCGAGACTCTAATCTGTGCAACTGAACGTAAGTTTGGATCTACAGGAGAGATTTCATCAGCGGATCTCGAACGTTTTAGTCCGCACAATCGATTATTTGTCTCGGACGGGAAACTAATAGTTCAACGCTGTTCGTTCGCGCCTTCTGTCCAAATGGTGACGTGTGACTCATACGAAGTGGATAGGGTGGAGACGGCTCCAGTCGTTGGGATCAAAAAGTACTACTACTTTGGTGGCCAATTCGACCTGCAAGTGTTTCCTGGTGGGACATTCGTCGAAAACAACGGACGAGGACTTATTTCGTTCGGACGCTGTTCGGTCGAAGTTGAATAAAGCAAGCGTAGCAAGCGTAGGGTGGGTTGAGCATAGCGATACCCACCAATCGGACTCGCGGCAGACATTGCTTGGTGGGTATCGCTGCGCTCAACCCACCCTACGATTTCGCACCCAACTCCCCGCCCGCGTCACGCCCGATGCGCGGAGCGCATCTGGGCGCCCATCTCTGAACGGGGCGGCGGGGCGTCATGATCTGGTGCGTGCTCCGGGGATGACGTGCGTGCGGAGAGGTTCGGAGATGGGTCCCCGGACGGCTTCGCCGTCGGGGATGACGCGTATGGAGGCGGGCGCGTGGTTCCGGTTGGTCCGGTATGATCCGTTATAGTCCGGTATGGTCATGGCAAGTCATGCATGGTCATGACGTGGTTAGATTTTGTCCTGTGTCAGTCATCCCAACGCATGGCCGTGTCATCCCGGAATTTGCGCAGCAAATATCCGGGACCTTCTCGCAGGCCGCGAAAGCCCCCTCCGCCTCGCTGCGCTCGGCACCTCCCCCGCTTCGCAGGGGAGGATGAAGTCCGGTACGTGCGGCAGGGACATCCTCCACCGCTTGCGGGGGAGGTGGCGCCGAAGGCGACGGAGGGGGGATACACGGGCGCGGGCTGGAACAAGGTCCCGGATAAGCGCTGCGCGCTTTCCGGGATGACACGTGGCGGGGCCTTATCCACCGCCCAAACCATCCCATCCTGCTGCAGTTACTCACGCGAAAACAAACTTATCCAACACCTCCGCATCCGGATGTATATTCCCCGCCATGTCACTCTTTCATCCACCCCACTGGTTCCCCCCGCAGCTTGCCTTCTTCTGGCCCCTTATCTGGGTCCAGGTGCTGATGCTGCGCGCGCAGATCCGGGCCTCTTATGGACGCGGTGTGAGATACCGTTGGAGCCTGACGCCGAATTTGCGGGTCTATCTGGTCCGGATCGAATGGATGCCGGGGCAGAAGACCGAGCGTGCGTGGCTGAAGCCCTCTGAGCATTACAATGACCGCCTCGCGGCGGCCTGCGATGGCCGGGCGGCTGTGCCAGCCTACGCCACTACTCTCTCCATTTCCGCTCACCCCGGCGCAGGCCGGGGTCCAGTGCAACCACGTGCGGCACTCGCAGTTCTGGATCCCGGCCTGCGCCGGGATGAGCGGTTTCAGGGACACCTCCCCCTGCCGGAAACCTGACCCCGGACCTGACCTGAAAACCAAACCCACCCCACCAAGCGCCTTCACGGGCGTCGCACGTGCTGGCGATCACGCTTTTGAGAGTGCCCTTGTATTGAACCGAACGATCGGTACATAAGCCGGGTCGAAAGACAAAAACCTCCAATCGTCCCCCTGACGACCTAACGACCAAAAGGAAATTCTCATGTCCCGTATCCCGACCCCCGCGACGATCGAAGATGCCCCGGCCGCTGCACACGCTGGCCTGGGTGGTGTGAAAGCTGCGCTCGGCATCGTGCCGAACCTCTACCGCCTGACGGCCAACAGCCCGGCGGCACTGGACGGCCTGCTGTCGTTCAACGGCGCGCTCGGCAAGGGCCAGCTACCGGCCGCCACGCGGGAGCGCATCGCGCTCGCCATCGCGAACGTCAATGGCTGCTCCTACTGCAACTCGGCCCACTCCTACATCGCGGCCAACATGCTGAAACTGCCGGAAGACGAGATCATCCGCGCCCGCGGTGGCCGCGCGTCCGATGCGAAAGCGGATGCGGCTGTGGTGCTCGCCCGCAAGGTCGCCGTCGCCCGCGGCGCCGTGAAAGATACTGACATTGCCGAAGCCCGCGCGGCCGGCCTGTCGGATGGCGAACTGGTGGAAGTCGTCGGCCATGTCGCCCTCAACGTCTACACCAACTATTTGAACGAGGTGTTCGGCACCGAGATCGACTTCCCGGTCGTCACCGCCGAGCGCATTGCCGAACCGGCCTGAAGTCAAAGCTGAGGAAGCGCCAACAGGGGGAGGGCGGCCGGACGGGCTGCTCTCCCCCGCATGCTGGCTGAAATGCACTTTGATTTTCCCGGTCAATTGCGGAAGGGTGCGCCGATGACAACCGCTGCCAGATCTTCCCAGTCGCGGGACGAGATTGTCCGCAAACTGTTCGACCTGTTCCGCCATCGCGGCTTCGAGGGCGCGGCCCTGTCGGACATTTCGGAAGCGACCGGGCTTGGCCGCTCCAGCCTCTATTACCACTTTCCGGGCGGGAAGGATGAAATGGTGTCCGCCGTCGCCGACTTCGCCCACGGCCAGATCGAAGCGAACATTCTTGCGCCATTGGCCGGGCAGGGGCCGCTGGCTGGCCGGATCGATGCCATGCTGGCGACAACCAGCGAGATGTATGATTGCGGGCGCGAGCCCTGCCTGGTGGCGAGCCTCATGGTCTCGCCGGGCCTCGCGCCGGAGTCTGCCGGCAAGGTGCAGGCCATTTTGAAGGACTGGATCGCCGCGCTGGCCGCTGCGCTGGAAGGGGCAGGCATTCCGGCGGCCGAGGCAAAGCGGCGGGCCACCGCTGCCATTATCGACATTCAGGGCGCGCTGCTGGTCGCCCGCGCCAGCGGCGACACCGGCGTCTTCACCGATGCCATGGAAACGGCCCGCAGGAACCTCCTCGCCCCGGCCTGAGCATGGGGGTGCCTGACTTGCTTGTCTGACCGCCCCGGCTTGGCCTGCGGCGTCCCATGCGCTAAAGGCCTGCCTTTCCAGTTTCGAACCGATGCCGAGAGGGTTTTCATGGCCGGCCACAGTAAATGGGCAAATATCCAGCACCGCAAAGGCGCACAGGACAAGAAGCGCGCCGCGCTGTTCTCGCGCCTCTCTAAGGAGCTTACCATCGCGTCGAAAATGGGCGGCCCGGACGCGGACGCCAATCCGCGCCTGCGTCTGGCCATCCAGAACGCCAAGGGCCAGTCGATGCCGAAGGACAATATCCAGCGCGCCATCGACAAGGGCCAGGGCGGCGGCGGTGAAGACTATATGGACATCCGCTATGAGGGCTTCGGCCCCGGCGGTGTCGGTATCATCGTGGAAGCCTCCACCGACAACAAGAACCGCGCCGCGACCGATATCCGCACGGCTTTCTCCAAGAATGGCGGAAACCTTGGCGAGACGGGCTCAGTCTCCTTCGGCTTCGATCAGGTCGGCGAAATCGAATACCCGCCGGAAGCCGGCAGCGAAGACGAGATCATGGAAGCCGCCATCATGGCCGGCGCCCAGGATGTCGAGTCCGATGAAAGCGGCCACTTCATCTACACCGCCCGCGAAGACCTGCAGACGGTGGCTGATGCGCTGACCGAACATTTCGGAGACGCGGTCGAAGCCAAGTCGACGAAGTTGATCTGGAAACCGCAGAACACGGTGCCGATCGAAGGCGACGCCGCCGACACGCTGATGAAGCTGCTCGACGTGCTCGATGACCTCGACGACGTCTCGAACGTCTACGACAATTCCGAACTCTCGGATGAGGAAGCCGCCCGCCTGGCAGGCGAGTGATCCGGCTCAAGAGCTGACCTTGTTTCCGCCCCGGCGAGCCTGACCCTCAAATTCTGCACGAGGGGCTTGATATTCTCGATTATCAATATACTTTGTATTTCAAAGTTCTTTGTGGAGAATGCCAAATGAGCCCGCAATCCCTTGCTGATGACCTTGCCTATATCCGTGACCTTGCTGAAGCAGGGGAGAAGGCGCCGCTGCTTGGTGGGCGCTATCTGGTCTGGTGGGGCAGTCTGACCACGCTGGCCTATCTGGCCCAATATGCCATTCTTGAGCGCCTGTTCGGGCTGCCGCCGCAAGCCTTGGCGTTTCTCTGGGGCGGATATGTCATTCTGGGCCTTGGCGGCTCCTTTTCGATGCATCGCACATTCGGTCCGGAAAAGCCGGGGGCGGCCTCTACCGGAAATCGGGTGTCGGCACTGGTCTGGAAGTCTGCAGGCCTGTTCCTCGGGGCCTACTTTACCGGCGCGTTTTTCAAGGTTGCCCTCATTTCGGATAATGTTGATCCATTCATCTGGTCTGTTCCGCTCGTGGTCGGGGTTTACGGGCTGGCCCAATATGCTGGCGGTGTGATTGCGAGCAGCCGCGTCCTGACACTGGCCGGACAGGCAGCGCTGATCGCGACAGTTCCCGCCGTCATGCTTGTCGGGTCGACCCTGTCCTGGCTGCTGGGGGCGGCGGTTGCGGCCTTCTGTATCCTGCTGCCCGGAATCCTCCTGATGCGGAATGAGCCGTCGGCGACGGTCTAGGCGCGTATCCATGTCCGGAGAAAACCCCTTCGACCACAATGACATCGACGATGTCATCCATGGGCGCCTGCGCCTCGGCATCATGGCCTATCTGACATCTGTCAGCCCGGCTGTGTTCGGTGAGCTGCGCGATAAGGTGGGCGCCACGGATGGCAATCTGTCGACCCATCTGCGCAAGCTTGAGGAAGCGGGCTATGTCGAGCTGGAAAAGCGTTTCGTCGGCCGGCGGCCCCAGACGCGGGTGCACCTGACCGATGCCGGGCGCAAGGCCTGGCTGACCTGGCTGGACCGGATGCAGGCGCTGATAAAGGCTGCTGAATAGACGCGAGAGCCGCCTAAGGGCTGACGAGGCGGATCTGGCTGCGGCCGCTGTCTTCGCCGGCCGACGCGGCGACATGCCAGCCGAGTGCTTCATAGGCCTTGCGCGCCCCGAAATTCTGGGTGTCGACATCCAGCGTCAGCGGCTGGCCCGCTTCTTCCCGCGCGACCTCCAGCAGGCCGCGGCCCACGCCGCAGAAGCGCCAGTCTTCATGCACGAAGATATGGTCGATATAGGCGTCGTGCGGCTGCAGCGTCAGGAAGCCGATGATGCCGGCGTTCGGTTCTTCAGCGACCCAGATCTTCGCGCCGGGCAGGGACCGGATCAGCCGCGCCACATAGGGCCGGGGCGCGCCGCGCCACGGGAATTTGCGCAGGCACGACATGAAGATCGACATGCAGGCCTGCCCGTCGCTCGTTTCATATTTGCGTATGTGCCAGCCGGCTCCGGCATGAATGTACATGCCCTAAAAGTAGCAACGGAATTTCGCGCGTCCACCGTTTCTCGGCTGTGGACGCTGCAAAACTACATCTGCATCGTCCAGCCTTCGACGCCCATGGCGGCCTGGCGGATGGCTTCCGACAGGGTGGGGTGGGCGTGGCAGGTGCGGGCGATGTCTTCCGAGGCCGCGCCGAACTCCATGGCCACGCACAGCTCGCCGATCATCTCGCCGACGCACGGGCCCATCAGGTGGGCGCCGAGGATGCGGTCGGTTTTCTTGTCAGCCAGGATTTTCACGAAGCCGGTGGTTTCGTGGTTCGTGCGGGCGCGGGAGTTGGCCATGAAGGGAAACTTGCCCTTCACATACTCAACGCCTTCTTCCTTCAGCTGGTCTTCCGTCTTGCCGACCCAGGCGATCTCCGGGTTCGTGTAGACGACGCTTGGCACGAGGTCATAGTCGACATGGCCCGCCTTGCCGGCGATCAGCTCGGCCACGGCGACGCCGTCGTCCTCGGCCTTGTGGGCCAGCATCGGTCCATGGATACAGTCGCCGATTGCCCAGACGCCGTCAGCCGCCTTGAAGTGACCGTCGGTGACCTGCACGACGCCGCGCTTGTCCGTGGTTACGCCGACAGCTTCGAGGCCCAGGCCGTCTGTGTACGCACGGCGCCCGACGGCGACGATCACGACATCAGCGTCCAGGGTTTCCGTTTCACCGCCCTTGGCCGGCTCCATGGAGAGTTTCAGCTTCGACTTCATCTTCTCAACGCCGGTCACTTTCTGGCCGAGGCGGAAGGTGAGGCCCTGCTTCTTGAAGGTGCGCTGGGCTTCCTTGGCGATTTCGCTGTCAGCGCCCGGCATGATGCGGTCGAGATATTCGACGACGGTGACTTCGGCGCCGAGGCGGGACCAGACCGAGCCCATCTCAAGGCCGATGACACCGGCACCGATCAGGATGAGGCGCTTCGGCACGGTGGTCAGCGACAGGGCGCCGGTATTGGTCACCACGCGCTCTTCGTCGATTTCGATGCCCGGCAGGCTGACCGGTTCGGACCCGGTGGCGATGACGATGTTCTTCGTTTCCAGCGTCTGCTTCGAACCGTCGGCGCCTTCAACCTCCACCTTGCCGGGGCCGGCGATCTTGCCGCGGCCCTTGATGTATTCGGCATTGTTTTTCTTGAACAGGAATTCGATGCCCTTGGTCAGGCCGTCGACGGTCTCGTCCTTCTGGGCGATCATCTTCTCGATATCGACGTCCAGCTTGCCGGTCTTGATGCCCATGGACTCAAAGTCCTCCTGGGCCGTGCGGAACAGGTCGGACGTGTGGAGGAGGGCCTTTGACGGGATACAGCCGACATTCAGGCAGGTCCCGCCCAGCTTGCCGCGGGATTCGATACAGGCAACCTTCAGCCCGAGTTGTCCTGCGCGGATCGCGCAATTGTAGCCGCCGGGGCCGCCACCGATGATGACGACGTCATAGGTCTCTGCCATGGGAAATTCTGCCTTGCGAAGGAGCCTGAGGATTCGAGCGCCAACCTAGGCATTTACGCCCTGAAATCAATGCGCCCTTGGTAGGGAGCGCAGCTTCAGCTGCGTGGCAGGATAAATAGCAGGCCCGTCAGCACAACAAGGATGCCCGAAAACACGGCTTCATCCATCCAGAGCACCGAATTGGCCCCCGAAAGCGCCATTGTGGCCGCCAGCAGCGCGAAGATGCCAACGCCCACCAGGCTGAACAGGGCGCCGAGCGGTTTGCCAGTCGCTGCCATGAGGCCGCCAATGACCGCGATAAATGCACCAAGGATTCGCAACAGGCTGGTGGGCGGGGAGAGAAGGGCATCAGACAGGGGGCTGCCGCGTGAGACGATCACATTCACCGTATGAATACCGCCCCAGAGCAGCCAGGCAGCCAGCACGGCCAGCGCAAAGCCGGCGAGATTACGCAATGTCATGACAAGCCTCCCTCTTGGTCATTTTGCGGGGACCATACGCCATGTCAGCGCAAAGCGAAGCAATTTCGGGGTCTGCCGGTGTGGCCGGGCCTCAGGCGAGGCCGCGGGCTTCGAGGATTTTCTGCCGCCGTGCTGCGGCCTTGCGGCCATGATGGGCAAAGCTTGCCCGCTGGCGGGCGACGGCCGCCGGGACAAAACCGGGCCGGGTCTTCGGCTGGCCGAACACATGCTTGCGCACCACAATCGGCTCTTCCCCATCTTCAGCCTGCTGGACGACGATGGTCTGGACCACTGGCTGCTGCACTTCTTCGGGCTGAACCGCTGCCTGTTCCACCTGCCGGGCAGGGCGGTAGCGCAGCTCCCAGACGGCAAGCAGCAACAGCACGCCAACGGCGCCGAGCCCCGCAACACCGCCTTCGGCAATGCTGGGGTCCTGCCACCAGCCGGGCTCGAAGGTGACAAGATAGAACACCGGAAAGCCGGCGCCCATGCCGCAGAGATACCAGGCCACCCCGCCGCGCCGGCGCGAAGCGACCATCGCGGCCGAACAGTAGAAGCAGAATGCCGCCAGCAGGTAGGGCCCGCCATTGTCGATGCCGAGCTGGCGCCAGTTCACAGTGGCCAGGCCATCGGCCAGCTGGTCATGAGCAAGCCAGGTGACGGCCATCATGATCGACGGCCAGCGCACGGCTGTCAGCGCGCCAAAGGCAAAGGCGATCGCAAAACAGGTAATCAGGATGGCGATAAGCTGACGGAGCATGCTTAACGCCGTACCACGCGCGTGGTGACGATCCGCTGAACGGAATCGATGAAATTTGTTCAGTTCCGCCTTTTTGGGCGTTTAGTTGCCGCCGCCCTCTGCCGCATCGTACATCAGGTTCACACAGGTTTCCGGCTCATACTGGAAATCGGGCTCATAGGTGCCGGTTTCCGGATCCAGCGTATAGGTAACCGTGCGGTCTTCGCCCCGGATGTCGGAGGTGAACTTATAGTCCACGATGAATTTGTCGCCGTTTTCCCGGGAGGGCTTGATCTTGCCCTCTAGGATGCAGGGCTTCAGGTCGCCATTGGCGGCGCCCGTCGTATCCTCCAGCGTCGTGACCTCGCCGCGTGTCTGCGGCCCGTCCGGTGTAATTTCGATCAGGGTCTGCCAGCCGACCGTGTAGCCCTGGCCCGTATAGCCGGCCTGAACCATCATGGTGGGATAGTTCAGGAGGCCCGTGCGCAGGGAATAGTCGGGCGGCATGCCGAAGCCATTGCCCACGCCGAGGTCCGGCCATTCGCCGATGACCTGGCCATCCTTGATGTAGTGCGCGGCGACATAGCCTGTGGCGACATGGGTGTCTTCACGGTTCTGCGCCTTGGAAACGAGGGCGATATAGTCATCAAACTGGACGGCGAAGGCGGGTGAGACATCAAAGGTCCCCCTCTCTTCGTTCTGGACCACAGCTTTGCCGAACTCGCCGTACACCGTCAGGAAGGCCTGATCGAGGTCGCTTCCACTCATCACCAGTTCGAAGGGCTCGGGCCGCTCGGTAACCGCCGGCTTTTCGCAGGCGGCAAAGCAGAACTCGTTATAGAGGAGGTTGTTGGTCCAGGGTAGCTGGCTGCGATTGGTGCGCCCGGCCACGCGGCGCTGGGCGGCGGCGAAGGCGTCTTCGGCTTTCTGGCCCGGCCGCCGGATCTCTTCAGCCAGCACCGGCGCATACACGCCTTCCTTGGCCACATCGTCGAGGCCGGTGGCGTAGGCGATCAGCATGTCCGGCCGTGCTTCTACGCGGGAGAGGCCTTTGACGCCGGCCTTGTAGCCGGAAAAACCCGGCACATTCCGGCAGGCATCGAAGACGAGGAAGATCGCCTTGGCCCCGGTTGCCGCAAAGCCGTCGCGCTGGGTCTGCATGTCGAGGCCATAAAAGGCGAGGTCGGAAGCCGCGACCAGTTCGGCATCGACGCCAAGCAGGTAGGAATCCCCGCTTTCCGGGTGCTGGGCGCCATGGCCGGTATAGTAGACGAAGGCGACGGCATCCGGCCCGGCCATGTCGACCTTGCGGCGGAAGGCGTTCAGCGTTGAAGACAAGTCTCGCTTGTTCAGATCGTGGGCGCGGGTGACGTCGAAGCCGGTCTCGATCAGCGCTGCGGCGATCGTGTCGGCTTCCTGGCTGGCGCTGGTGACGCGGGAAAGGTCGCCGGCATAGTCGGTCTGGGAAATGACAAGGCCAAGGCGGGGTTCCGCGAATGCCGCAGCCGGCAGCAAAAGCAGACAGGCACAGGCCAGGAAGGCCCGGCGCAGGAATGTCAGTCGGTTAGCCAAGGCATATCCTCCCACTTGGGAAGGAATCTAGCGGTATGGTTAAGCGGCGTCGAGAGGCCAGGGCCGAGAGGGAAGAGGGCCGACCCTCAGGCTTCGGCGAAGGGCACGATCCGGGTCGCCAGGAAAGTCGCCAGGACCGGCACCAGCAGGCCGAGGGCCACCATCCAGGTCGGATGAGTGACCGACAGGAGCACGGCGATGGTCAGCAACAGCACAGCGCCTGCCACGACGAGGGCCGAGCGCCGGGCGCCATTCGAGATGCGCAAGGCGGCCCAGACGCCGACAAGCGCCCCCAGGAACCAGGACAGAACCACCATGGCTTTTGCGCCAACAGGGGCGGCCGCCACGGCGTCGCGCAGCTGTTGCGGAGACGGATTTGCCGGGAGTTCGGGTTCCGGGAACAGGTAATGGCCCACCGTTTGAACGAGGGCGACCACCAGCATGGCCAGTACGATACCTACGACGGCGCCGGTGAGTTTGCGCGTCATATTCAGCCTCCCAGCTAAAGTGGATGACTAGATGCCACGGCTGAGGCTAGCCCGCAAATGCCTTTTCTATAACAAATTCAGCGGGTGAGGCGTTGGATCCCTCGGTCAGACCGGCCTTGATCATGCGAGCCTTGGTGTCCTGGATCATTTCCATTGAGCCGCAGATCATGCCGCGGTCCGTGGCGGGGTCCAGCGGTGTAACACCCAGATCTTCAAAGAGTTTTCCGGAATCGAGGAGATCCGTTATGCGGCCCTGATGGTCATGTGGTTCGCGCGTGCAGGAGGTGTATAGGCGGAGCTTTCCCTCCACCATTTCCCCTACGAGAGGGTCGTTAACTAAATCGGCTACCAGATTGCGCGAATAAGTCAGTTCTGCCACTTCCCGGCATGTATGCGTGACGATGACCTCGTCATAACGCTCATAGGTTTCGGGGTCGCGCACCAGGCTGGCGAAGGGGGCAAAGCCCGTTCCGGTCGAGAACATGTAGAGGCGTTTGCCCGGCAGGAGGGCGTCCAGAACCAGCGTCCCGGTCGGCTTCTTGCCCAGCAGGACCTTGTCGCCCGGCTGGATATGGCAGAGGCGCGAGGTCAGCGGGCCATCGGGCACCTTGATGGAGTAAAACTCCAGCTCCTCGTCCCAGGCGGGGGAGGCGACCGAATAGGCGCGCAGCAGCGGCCGGCCGTCTTCCTTGGGCAGGCCGATCATCACGAATTCGCCGGAGCGGAACCGGAAGCTGCGCGGGCGGGTAATACGGAAACGGAACAGCCGGTCGGTGTAGTGCTCGACCGCCAGGACGGTTTCTTCCGTCGGCGCATTCGGATTCACTCGAGCGGCCCCAGTGGCGGCTCCGGTCGCGTCAGCGGACATGGCAGACCCCTTATCAGTAACACTCAGCGGCAAATGACTATCGCACGGCCAGATTGCAATGTGGCAGAAGAACGCTTCAGATTTCCTCAACAGTTGACCCGGTCCGGGGGAAATACGGCGCCATGAAAAAACCCGCCGGATGGCCCGGCGGGTTCTGTGTTTGGCGTGTCGGCAGGGTCAGACCGACGGCTCGGCGGTCTCCCGGCAGACCACGGCGCGGATGTCTTCTTCGCTACGGGCTGCGCGCAGGCTGTCGCGCACCGCACTCTGGCGGAACACGCGAGACACCTGCGCCAGCGCGCGAAGGTGGTCTGCGCCGGCGGTTTTCGGCGCCAGCAACATGAAGATCAGGTCGCACGGACGCTCATCAATGGCTTCGAAGTCGACGCCCTCGTCGAGACGCAACAGGCCGCCAACCGGCTTTTCAAGCCCTTCGATCCGCGCGTGCGGGATGGCCACGCCTTCGCCGACACCGGTCGAGCCAAGGCGCTCGCGTTCCATCACGGCATCTTCGATCTGGCGTGCGTTGAGGCCTTTTGCCTGCGCAAGGGCTTCTGCCAGAGCGTGAATCGCCTGTTTGCGGCTCGTCGCGTCAAACGACGGCAGGATAACCCCGCCTTCAAGCAGGGAAGTCAGATCGGTCGCCATGTAACTCGCTTCCGTTGGCCGCCTCAGTTTCTGGAGGCGTCTGCTGGATCCACCCAACCAATGTGCCCGTCCGGTCGGCGGTACACCATATTCAGGCGTCCATGGCCAGCATTTCTGAACATGAGTGCCGGAACTTCCTGCAGTTCCAGCTGCATGACTGCCTCAGAAACGCTCATCGTGCGGATATGCACAGCCGTTTCAGCCACCGTCAGCGGGGTGTCGTCCGAGGCCTCCGGAAGCTCTTCGTCGGTTTCCGTATCGTATCCATTTACCTGAATGACGGATTCTGCAGCCGGTTCGATGGGCATGGTGGTATTGCCGGCATGATGGTCCTTCAGGCGGCGCTTATAACGGCGCACGCGCTTTTCCATCTTGTCCAGGCTATCTTCCAGCGCGGCGTAGGGGTCGCCGGCCTTGCCGGTCGATTGCAGGATAATGCCCGACGGCAGGTGGACGTTGCAGTCGACTTCCACGAACGGCCCCTGCTGGGACACGAATACGCGCGCATCGCCGGTTCGATTGAAATACTTACTGACCGCTGCTTCCAGTCCCGTTTCGATCCGGCCCCGAAGAGCGTCACCGAGGTCCATATGCTTGCCAGTAATTTGAATCTGCACGAGCGGTCTCCTTCTTTTTAGCTGGCCACTATGGCCCAGAATATCGCACGACGCGACTCCTACTGAAGAGATGGGCGAGACTTGGGCCGGCAAAAGAGGGTGCGGCGTTACATTCCCTCCATTCGCCTCTGAGGTTTGTGGAAAACACCGTTTTTCCCTATTTGACAGGTGCGCCCGGACATTTCACCATTCCGTCAAATATCTGCGGATCAATGGAATGCGGGTGATTTGGCCGGAGCGATCCGGGGGGCGCCAATCCCGCACCCGGCCAAATGGAATTGGAAGGGGCGTAACGGCGATGACCAGGTCTGCCACTGACAGGATTGAGAATGCCCCGACTTCTCAGGCGGAGCGGCGGGGAGATGACAGCCCGCCGGCCCATGGCGCGGTCGGAATCGTCCATCTTGATGGCGATGGAATCATGCTGCGGTGCAATCCGGAATTTGCGGACATGCTCGGACGCAGGCCAGATGAGCTGACCGGTTTGCCATTCGACAGCCTGCCACATGAAGATGACGCTGAGCTGCATGAAGGGCTCTATCAGGAGCTTCGCTCAGGCCAGCGGCGGTCCCTGCAGATCAACAAGGAGTTCGTTCGTCGGGACGGGAGCATCGTCTGGGCCGTCATGACGATCGGATGCGCCAGGAATCCTGACGGCGATTTCGATTATTTTGTCGCCATTGTCAGCGACACCACAGAAAAACACATCGCGTCGCAGGCGCTCGCGGAAAGCGAGCAGCGTTTCCGGGCCACGTTTCAGAATGCGGCCGTCGGGATGGCGATTGTCGGTACGGACGGGTCCTGGCAGCAGGTGAACCAGAAGGCCTGCGATATTACCGGATACACGGCCGGTGAGCTGACTCAGCTGACCTTCCAGGACATTACTCATCCGGACGATCTGAATATCGACCTGTCCCTTCTGGAAGAAACGATCGCCGGCAAGCGCGACTCCTATTCCATGGAAAAGCGCTATTTCCGGAAGGACGGGGCGCTTGTCTGGGTCAAGCTGACGGTCGGGTGTGCCCGGACGGAAAGTGGCGAGGTCGACTATTTCATCTCGGTGATCGAGGACATCACATCCGAAAAGCATAAGGATGACGCGTTGCACCGGAGCGAGGAACGCTTCCGTGCGATATTTGAGAGCGCAGCTGTCGGCATGGCGCAAGTTGCGCCAGACGGAAGATGGCTGCGTGCAAACCGCAAGGTTTGCGAGATTCTCGGCTATTCCGAAGAGGAATTGAAGGAATGTGATTTCCAGTCACTGACGCATCCGGATGATCTTCAGGAGTGCGTCGACCTGATGAAAGAGTTGTTCGCCGGTCAGCGCAAAGCGATGCATGTTGAAAAGCGCTATATCCACAAGGATGGAAGTGTCGTGTGGGCGAACCTGTCAGTGTCCTGCGCCTACAATCGAGAAGGTGAAATTGAGTACATGATCTCGGTGATCGACGACATCACCGAGAAGAAGCAGATGCGGCAGGATCTGGACGCCAGCAATACGCGGTTCCAGGCGATTCAGAAAACCATCCCGGATGGCTTTATGGTGTTCCGCAGTGTGCGGAATTCTTCAGGCGAGATCGAGGATTTCATCTGTGAATACGGAAACCCCGCCTCTGCCAGAATGCTGATGATCGATCCGGCAGACATCCCCGGCTACAGGATGTTGCGGAGGAATCCAGGTAACCGGGACATCGGACTCTTCGATGTCTATTGCAGTGTGGTGGAGACGGGGGGGACGATCCAGGGAGAGTTGGAGTTTCCGCTCACCAATGGGACATTTATATGGTTCCGCTATTCGGCGGTGCGGGTGGATGACGGATTTGCCGTCTCCTTCACCGACATAAGCGATTCGAAACGCGCAGAGCTTGAGTTGAGGCGCAGCGAGGAGCGCTTCCGGGCCGCTCAGCAGACCACGCCCGATGGGTTCCTGATGTTCCGGACTGTGTTCGATGAACAGGGCGATGTTGCGGATTTCGTCTGCGAATATGCAAATCCGGCGGCTGAAAAAATTGTCGGCAGGCCCGCCGAAGTGATGGTGGGGCAGACGCTGCTGAAAGACACCAATATCAAACCCGGACACCCCCTGTTTGAGGCCAGCAGACGCATGGCCGAAACGGATGAACCACTCGAAATGGAAGTGCCGTTACCGGTTCCGGAAAAAAGGGGGTGGCTTCGTATCGCTGCGGTGAGGATCGAAGCCGGTTTTGCGGTAACATTCTCCGACATCACCGAGCGCAAGAAATCCGAGTTGCGGCTGAGGGAAAGCGAGGCCCGTCTCCGGGCCTTCCACCAGACCACACCTGACGGCTTTATCATTTTCCGGAGCATGCGCGGGGCCGATAATGAAATAACCGATTTCAGGATTGTCTACGCCAACCCGGCGGCGCAGCGCATGTCCGGCCTGGACGCGGATCGTCTGGGTGAAACGACCCTGCTGAGGGAAGCGCCGCTCCTGCCGGATTTGGGGGTTTTTGACCGGTTCGTCGATGTTGCGCAAAACGGTGAGCCCTGGCAGGGGGAGATCTTCTATCCGACAGGGTCTGGCCGCGGGATCTGGAACAGCGTTACGGCTGCGCAGGTCGATGATGGCTTCGCAATGTATTATTCGGACATTTCCAAGGAGAAGCGGGCCGAGAAGAAACTGCGGGAGCAGGAAGAGCGCGCCCGGGCCATTCTGAACAACCTGATCTCCTTCGTGACCCTGATGACGCCGGATGGCATTATTGTGGATGTGAATGAGTCCGCGCTGGCGATGGCAAAGCTCAAGGCGTCAGACGTTGTAGGGAAACATTACTGGGAGACGTATTGGTGGTCCCATGATTCCGATGCCCGCGAAGAGCTGCGTCGTTGCGTTCTGCGGGCTGCACAGGGAGAGCGCGTCCTTCATGACACAACGGTCCGGACGTCCGGGGACGAACGGATCGCTGTGGCAAACCTGCTGGCGCCCGTTCTGGACGAGAGTGGGACGGTAACGAATGTTGTGGCATCCGGCTTCGATATTTCCGACCGCAAGAAGGCAGAGCAGCATCGTGAAATGCTGGTCAACGAACTCAGCCACCGGGTGAAGAACTCGCTGGCAACGGTTCAGACCATCGCATCGCACACATTGCGGGAGGCATCAGATCTTGAGTCCTTCCGGGAAACCTTTGTTGGCCGTCTCATGGCGATTTCAAAATGCCATGACCTGCTGATCGATACGACCCGCAGCAATGCCGACATTTCCCAATTGGTGCGCGACCAGGTGCTGCCTTACGCGCCCGGCGGCCTGGACCGGCAGGTGTCGATGTCCGGCCCGCCGCTCGTGCTTGGCCCGGAAGCGGCTCATACATTCGGGCTCATCCTGCATGAGCTGGCGACCAATGCTTCCAAGTATGGGGCGTTGTCGACAGAGGGGGGGCATCTTGATGTGACCTGGAGGCGGGGGGGCGGCTCGGAGCAGAACCAGGCGATCTTGACCTGGGTGGAAACAGGTGGTCCGCCGGTGACGCCGCCAACGCGCCGTGGATTCGGGAGTGTGCTGATTGAGCAAAGCCTGGCTCATACGCTGGACGGAAAGGTCCAGATAGAATACCGCCCGGAAGGCTTCTGGGCCCAGTTCAGGTTCCGTAAGAAAGGTGCAAGATGAGTTCCGAGAAGGGTCCCATTCTATTGGTTGAGGATGAGTTCCTCATCGCGATAGACGTGCAGATGAGGTTGCAGGAGGCTGGTTATGCGGTCCTCGACCCGGTCGGTAGCGTCGGGGAGGCTCTGGCCACTCTGGATGCGCATTCGGTCAAGGCGGCCATTCTGGATATGAACCTGCGGGGCGATACATCCACACCGATTGCAGAACGTCTTCAGGCGGAGGGTACGCCCTTCATCTTCCTGTCGGGCAATGACACATACCATCAGGATGAGCGGTTTGCGAACCACACAGTCCTGACCAAGCCGATCGATTACGCAAACCTGATTGGCCAGATGAACACCCTCTGCGGATACTGAGTCACATGGCAGGGCGCGGGCCGCCGTTCAGGGGCGCGCCGGTGTCTTCGTCTTTCGGCTTTCCCGGGTTCTTGCCGTAATCATGTTTCTTCAGCAGCCCGCGGAATTGATGATAGGTCAGGCCCAGCGCGTCGGCGGCTTGTCCCTGATGGCCTTTGGCCCAGCTGAGCGCCTCGTCGATCAGGCGCATTTCGAATGCCGCGACCTGGGCCTGGAAATCGGCCGTCACAGACGGATCGATACGTCCGGGGTCGGCTTGCAGCGGGGCAGGCGGGTCTGGACGGGCGGGGGAGGGTTTGCCGGGCGATGATGCCGGCCGCCAGGGCGACTCGAACGGATCGAGGGCTGCCGGGTCAAACACAACCGGCTCTCCGGGTGTCATGACCATGGAGCGATGCGCCAGCCGCTGAGCGAAATTGCGCAGCTCCCGCACATTGCCCGGCCAGTCATGCGCTTCGATGGCGGCGATGGCGGAGGGGGCAAAGCCCGGGAAGTCCTGCCCCATTTCGATGGCCATGCGCCGGGCAAAGTGATCGGCCAGCAAAGTCGCATCCCCCCGGCGGGCGCGCAGCGGCGGAAGGGTGATCACATCGAAGGCCAGCCGGTCGAGCAGGTCGGAGCGGAACTCTCCCGCCTCCGCCATGGCTGGCAGGTCCGCATTGGTCGCGGCAACAATGCGCACATTCGTGGTCAGCACGCGCGAGCCGCCGAGGCGCTGGAACTCTCCATACTCCACCACCCGCAACAGTTTTTCCTGCACCTGCTGGGAGGCGGTGGCGATTTCGTCGAGAAAGATCGTGCCGCCGTCTGCCAGTTCGAACCGGCCCTTGCGTTGCTCGGTCGCGCCAGTGAAGGCGCCGCGCTCATGGCCAAACAGTTCGCTGTCGAGCAGCGTTTCCGACAAGGCGGCGCAATTCACCTTCACGAACGGGCCTTCCCAGCGCTTCGACAGGAAGTGCAGGCGCTCACCGATCAGCTCTTTGCCGGTGCCGCGTTCGCCGATCACCAGGATCGGCCGCTCCAGCGTGGCCACACGGGAAACATGTTCCTGCGCGCTGAGCCAGCTTGGGGCCTCGCCGATAAGCTGCGTATTTTGACCAATCATGAAGTCAATATAGCTAAAAACGATTTTGAAATCGACCAAATATTTCGTCAAATATACTAAATTGAATTAGGGGAAGTCGTCTGAAAAAGTTTTTTACTTAATTAAATCAATAACTTACAAAATTAATTTTGGTCTGGCACGGTCCTTGAAATGAGGAAAGGGCTCAGAGCGACGGGCGTTGCTCGAAACCAGAAGGACGAAACAGAAAATGGAAGACCGTTACACCCGCTCAGAAGCCCGATCGGACACAGGCCGTTTTGGCCGGTGGCTGTCGACCCGTTCCGCAGAGACCTGGATGTTCTTTGCCGCGGGCGTCTTCCTCGGCGGTTTCTTCTTCTAATCCTCCCCTGACACGAAAGGACACCAAAATGGGTCTGTTCTCCCGCCTCGGTGACATCATCAACTCGAATATCAATTCGATGCTCGACAATGCCGAGAACCCCGAAAAAATCGCGCGCCTGATCATTCAGGAAATGGAAGACACGCTGGTCGAGGTCCGCACCGCGGCTGCCCGTGCCATGGCCGACAAGAAAGAGATGGAACGCGACATCGCCCACTTCACCACTGTCCGTGACGACTGGGCCAACAAGGCCGAGCTCGCCATCGACAAGGGCCGTGAAGACCTTGCCCGCGGCGCCCTGATCGCCAAGCAGAAAGCGGAAGCCGAAATCGATCGCCGCAAGAATGCAATGGCCGCCGCCGAAGAAGCCTTCGAGAAGCGCCAGGACGACCTGTCCAAGCTGCAGGCGAAGCTCGACGAAGCCAAGGCGAAGCATCGTGCCCTGATGATGCGCCGCGAAGCTGCCGAACAGCGGATCCGCATGCGCAGCCAGGTCTATGATGGCCGGGTCGACGAAGCGCTTGCCCGCTACGGCAATATCGAGCGCAAGGTCGATGAGATGGAAGCCTATGCCGACCAGATCCGCGGCGCCGAGCCGACCCTCGAAGCCCAGTTCGCTGCCCTTGAGCAGGACGAAAGCATCGAGAAGGAACTCGCCGCCCTGAAGGCCAAGCGTTCCAAGTCGTCTTCCAAGAAGTCGGAGGGCTGATCACATGTTGTTTTCGCTCGCCTGCCTTGCTGGCTTCCTGACCGTCGTGTGCACGCCTGGCCTGGTGGCCATGGAGCTTGAAGACCGCCGCGCCAAAAAGAATGAGGCCGCCTGATGCCTGAGGAAGTTTTCGCCATTGCCATCGTCAGCATCATCTTCATCGGTTTTCCCGCCGTGATGTTTCACTACATCACGCAGTGGCGGAAGCAGAAGACCCTGATGCCTGACGATGAGCGGATAATGGAAGACCTCTGGCGTTCGGCCAAGGCCATGGAACGCCGCATCGAAACGCTCGAGCGCCTGCTCGAAGCCGGGGAGGCGGAGGAACAGCGCCCGCCGCCCCGCCGCTCCCGCCCCACTTTTGACGACTAAGGAATAAATAGATGTCCCGCCACTCCCGCCCATACCGCGATGCCGTTCACGGCGAAGACCGGACTTATGGTTCCCCCAATCCCAAGCGTTTCTACCGCTCCCGCGAAGACAAGGTCATCGCCGGTGTCTGCGGCGGCCTCGCTGAGCGATTTGGCTGGGAGCCGGTCCTGGTCCGCGTCCTGGCCGTGCTTGCCTTCTTCTTCGTGATGGGGCCGCTCGCCCTGATCGCTTACGTCACCATCTGGATGATCACGCCGCGCCGCCCTTTTGGCCTGGCGTCGGTCTCCCCGGATGAAGACGCATTCTGGCGCAACGTTTCAGACCGGCCGCGCGTCACCTTCGGCAATCTCAAATACACCTTCATGGACCTCGACGAGCGTCTTCGGAGCATCGAGCGCAAGGTCACCTCGGACGAGTGGCGCCTGCGCAAGGAATTCCGGGACCTCGAACAAGGCAACAACTGATCCGTATACAAAATAAACCAGCGGCAATACCAACTGACAGACTCCGGTAAAGGAACGGAACAATGAGCAAGGGGACCTATCTGACCAGCAACTGGCTGATTCTCGCAATCACGCTGGTCATCGTGGCGGCAATGGTCGGGTTTTCAATGATGCAGGGCCATCTGGCCTTCGAAATGGCGGGGCTGGAACTGTCTTTCACCCCGCATGAGGATGGCGGCCTGCGCCTGGCGGTGATCCGCACGGCCGATGCGCTAGGCGCGACCTCGCTTTAACGCCCGCAGCAGGAGCCGCGCCGGGGCAACCGCTTCCAGCGCGGACCGGCTGGCCGGGGCAGGCGCGCCGCAGAGGCGGGCGGCGAGAATGGACCCGGCCCAGGGGCCCCAGGTAAAACCCCGGGCTCCAAAGCCAGACGAAATGAAAACACGATCCAGCAAAGGGGCGTCCGCATCTGCGGGGCGCCCTTTTCGCATTCCGGCAAAGGCATCAAGAAAGGCATCATGATCGGGCGCCGCCCCGATCAGGGGCAGGCGATCGGTTGTCGTCGCCCGCAGGCTGGCCCGGGAGGCGATGTTTTCACCGTGTGCGTCACGGACCCAGTAGGGCGAGAGCGTTTCGACCCCTTTCAGGTTCTCTTCGCGGGCGGTATCTGACGTGAATGGCACGGTGTCCGGCGTGACCTTGTCGAAGGTCGCGCCCCAGAGCCGGTTTCGGCCGAGGGCCAGCGCATAGGTGCCGCTCGCCATCGCAAAAGGCGGCGCATCCGCCGGGCCTTCGGTGAAATCCACTTGGCCCATCCGGGCTTCCAGGCTGAGCCATGGCAGCAGTGCTCCAGCGGCCATGCCATTGGCTAGGATGATGGCATCGAACTCGGCGCCATTGACGGTCCGGGCGGCCAGATCCACGTCCGGCGCCTCGCCATAATGCTGCGCGATGCCGTCCAGCAGGGACGGGATCAGCTTCGCCGGCTCCACGATCAGCGCCCGCTTGTGCAGAAGGCCGCCGCCGGAAAGCGCTTCCAGATCTTCGAGCGGCAGGGGCGGGTCGGCCAGCAATTTTTCAAACCGGGCCGTTTCCGCGTCATCCTTCGGAACCTGGCGAACCTCTGTTTCGGTCACGCCCGGCCGGCCCCGATAGGCATGGCGCGCGGCGAGGTAGGCATCGATCAGGAGGCGGGCCTGCGCTGTGTCCCCGGCATCGAGGCGCGGCATGACGAGCCCTATCGGATTGCCGCTGCCGCCGGTTGCCGGGCCGTCTGCCGGGTCGAAAATCACCGGCTCGGCGCCCAGCTGTTTCAGGGCGTGAGCGACGCTCACCCCGGCGATGCCTGCGCCAAGAATGGCGACGCGGTTCGCCCGGGGGAGGGGGCGGCTGAGCCCGAAAACATCCGGCCCGGGCGCTGGCGGGGTGGCGAGGCGCGCCTCCAGACGCTCCCGCTTCCGGCCATGACCGGGCGCTTTGGCGACGGAAAACCCGGCGTCGGCCAATCCGCGGCGCACGGCGCCTGCAACGGTAAAGGTGGCGGCGGGCGCACCCGGTACGCTGCGTTCACTTACCCACCTGAACAGGTCCGGTGCCCACATGGCTTCATTCTTCGCGGGGCTGAACCCGTCGAGAAACCAGGCGTCGGCATGGTAAACGCTGTCCGGGAAAGACTCTGCAATATCAGCGAGGTGAAGGGTAAGCGTCACCCCGTCTTCCGGCCAGATGAAATGCCGTACGCCGCGTACAGGTCCCGGCCAGACGGCGATCAGCTGGCCAGCCAGCGCTTCCAGCTCCGGCCAGCCAGAAAGGGCGCGCGCGGCGTCCTCACGGGCCAGCGGAAAGCCCTCATAGCTCACAAAATGGAGAAAAGCCGTGGGCGAAGGCCGTGTCTGGCGCCAGAGATCCCAGGCCGCGAGGAAGTTCAGCCCCGTGCCGAAGCCTGTCTCCGCGATCGTGTATGTCTCCCGCCCGGCCCAGGCGTCCGGCAGGCCGCATCCCGTCAGGAAGACAGCACGCGTCTCGGCCAGGCCGTCCCCGGCCGTGAAATAGACATCGCCCGCCGCTCGGGCGACGGGCGTGCCGTCATCCTTCCAGTCGATCTCGGGCTGTGTCAGCAGGCGGCTCATGGGCTGGGGGCGTAGACCCGCGCGCGCGAATTGAACAGGGGGCAGGATCACGCATCTGGCAATCTATCTCAGAAACTTCGGACCTTTCTGCCCGGTCGCACGTTGATTGAGTGACCGCAGTATTGCGGCAGGGAAAGAAAGGAGACCCCCCAATGGATAAGGAACATGTGAAAGGTGCTGCCAAGAAGGCCGAAGGGACGCTCAAGGAAGCGACCGGTAAGGCCGTCGGCGACAAGAGCCTGGAAATGAAAGGCAAGATGGACAAGGCCGAAGGCGAAGTCCGCGACAAAGTCGGCGATGCGAAGGATGCTGTCGACAAGGCGTCATAAAGAGCGCCCATTAAGACTAGCAAGCCGTCCGGTGCCCCCGGGCGGCTTTCGCTTGCGCCGAAGGTTCACGCCGCCCAGATAGGGGAGGCGAAGCAGGAGACGGCCATGGAAGTGTTCGACATCCGCAAGGAAGACGGGGAAACCGGCGGGCGGTATGTCACCGTCGTCGACGGCCATGAAGCCGAGATGACCTATTCGAAGGCCGGCACCTCCCGTATCATCATCGATCATACCGGTGTGCCGAAAGCCCTTGGCGGGCGCGGGGTTGGCGTGGCACTGGTGCAGCGCGCCGTCGAAGATGCCCGCGCGGCTGGCCTGAAGATCATCCCCCTCTGCCCCTTTGCGAAGGCGCAGATCGAAAAACACAAGGAATGGCAGGACGTTCTGGCATGAGCGAGATTACCCACGACCAAAACAGGATGCGCTATTCTTACTTCGAGAATGGCCTGGAGGCCTATCTCACTTATGAGCGCCCGCGTGACGGACAGGTCCACATCACGCACACGATCGTGCCGGGCCCACTGGGCGGACGCGGTCTTGGCAAGCGTCTCGTCCAGGCAGCGATGGCGGATATCATCGCCAGCGGTGAGATGGTCTCGTCCAGTTGCTGGTTCGCCAGCGCCCTGATCGAGAAAACGCCAGAATGGTCGGCCGTCCAGGCATGACGGCGCCGTTCTGGAAACAGAAAACGCTCGGACAGATGACGCCGGACGAGTGGGAGTCGCTCTGCGACGGCTGCGCCAAATGCTGCCTGCTCAAACTGGAAGACGAAGACACGGGCGAGATTGCCTACACAAAGCTGCACTGCCGCCTGCTCGACGGGCAGGCCTGTGCCTGCATGGACTATGAAAACCGCAAGAACATCGTTGAGGATTGCGTGATCCTGACGCCGCAGAATGTCGCCGAGATCAAATGGATGCCGCGCACCTGCGCCTATCGGCTCGTGCTGGAAGGCAAGGATCTGCCGAACTGGCACCATCTTGTCTGCGGCGACCGCAACCGCGTTCACACGACAGGCAATTCCATCCGGGGCCGGACCGTGTCGGAAGACACCGTCTTTGACGAAGATCCCGAAGACTGGATCGTCGACTGGGAAGGCAACGAGCCCTGAGGCACCGCTGACAACTTCTCCTTAAGCCAGATTTGAGAGACTGGCAGGATGGAAACGCTGCCCGCCTTTGTCGAATATCTTTCCCATGAGCGCCGCATGGCCGCCAAGACGGTCGAGGCCTACCGCTCGGACCTGGCGGAATTTTTCAATTTCCTGCGCCATCATATGGGTGAGGAGCCGACCCCGAAATTGCTGGGCGAGCTGAAGGCCCGCGACATCCGCGCCCATATTGCCCAGCGCCGGCGCGACGGCTTGTCGGATGCCTCGGTCGCGCGGCTGCTCTCTTCCATCAAGGCGCTGTATCGCTGGCTGAACCGGGCGTTCGACATCGAAAATGCGGAAGTTGCGTACCTTCAGGGACCGAAACGGCCGAAGCGCCTGCCGCGGCCGGTCTCGGCTGAGGCGGCGAAGGACATGATCGAAGAGGCCGCCGACGATCCGGATGTTGCGCCCTGGATCAATGCCCGCGACGCGGCCGTGCTGTCGCTGCTCTACGGGGCGGGCTTGCGTATCTCCGAAGCGCTCAGTCTCACCGGCGCGGATGTGCCAGCGCCGGAACGCCTGCGTATTACGGGGAAGGGCGGCAAGGTGCGAATTGTGCCGTTGATCCCGGCTGTGCGTGACGCGATCAATTTCTATGCGGAACAATGCCCCTATGCGCTGACGCGTACACAGCCCCTGTTCCGGGGGGCGAAGGGCGGCGCGCTGAACCCGCGCCTGATCCAGGGTCTCGTCCAGCGGCTGCGCGGCCTGCTGGGCCTGCCGGACACGGCAACGCCGCACGCTCTGCGCCATGCTTTTGCGACGCATCTTCTCGCGGCGGGGGCGGACCTCCGCGCCATACAGACGCTGCTCGGTCACGCCTCGCTGTCGACCACGCAGGTCTATACCGGCGTCGATGCAAGCCGCCTGCGCGAGGTCCATGCGGCGGCCCATCCGCGCGCCTAGCTGCGGCATACTCCGTATTCCCGGCATGTCCTGCCCTTGATCCTGCCGCAATTGCGCGCGATATTAGGGGGCAAGCAGACAAAGGGAGACGCGCTGTGAGCGCAGGAAGTGAGAGTAACCGCCGTATACGGAATGCACTGATTGGTGTTCTGACCATCGCAACGTTCATCGGATGCGGCCTGGCGGCGAATGCGCAGGAACGTGACTCTTTCATCGATTATGACGGCTTCCTCGGGGTCTCCGAAGAAGTGGCCGCCTACCGCCAGCAGCATCTTGTTTCTCTGATCCAGTTTAATGAGATGAAAGCCGAACCCGGCACGATCATTCTCGATTCCCGCAGCGCCGAAGCCTATGCGATGGGCCATATCGAAGGCGCGATCAATGTAAACTTCTCTGACTTCACCGACGAGAAGCTCGCCGCCGTGATCCCGTCGAAGGACACGCGCATCCTGATCTATTGCAACAACAATTTCGAAGACGACATCGCGCCCGTGATCCTGAAAAGCGCGCCGCTGGCTCTGAATGTGCCGACCTTCATCAATCTCTACGGCTATGGCTATAAGAACGTCTTTGAGCTGAAAGGCATGCATTCGCTGGCGGATCCGGAGATCCACTGGGTCAGCGACCTGCAGGACCCCTGATCCTGCGTGTTAGCGGGGCAGCCCGGATACCACGCGGTAGTATTCCTCGATCGTCTCTTCGAAAATCTGCGCAATGGGTTTCACGTCCGTGATGCGCCCGGCGACCTGCCCGGTCAGGGCGATGCCGGCCTCAAGGTTGCCGCCGAAGTAAACATCCTGCGTGCCCGCAAATTCTCCGAAAATATTGTCGACGCCTTCCTTCTGGATGCGGTCCGTCCGCTCCGTGCGCAGCGCGCGCAGGGCGGGGCCGGGGCCGGAGCGATTAAGGAAAACAGTATCGGTGGAGTCTGCTGCCACGATGGCATCCTTCCAGTTCTGGTGCACCGGGCTTTCCGCGGAGGAGAGAATACGCGTGCCCATCAGCACGCCCTCGGCCCCAAGACAGAAAGCCGCCGCCATGGTCCGCCCGTCCATTATGCCGCCAGCAGCGACCACCGGCACGTCCACCGCTTCGCAGACCTGCGGGATCAGCACCATCGAGGCGACATCCTTCGGGTTCTTGAAGCCGCCGCCTTCGCCGCCCTCTACGATCAGCCCGTCAACGCCCGCTTCGATGGCGCGCATCGCGCCTTGAAGTGACGGCACGACGTGGAACACGGTGAGGCCCGCCTCTTTCAGCATGCCGGTATATTTCATCGGGTCGCCCGCAGAGGTCGTGACGAATTTGATTCCCTGGTCGATCACAAACTGGATGATGTCCGGATCGCGCACGAAAGCCTGCGCCACGTTCACGCCGAATGGCTTGTCCGTCAGCGTTTTCATCTTCTTGATCTCCTCCCGCACGGCATCCAGCTCACCGGAAGAGGTTTCGATGATGCCCATGCCGCCGGCATTGGAGACGGCGGACGACAATTGCGACCGGGCGATCCAGCCCATGGCAGCCTGGATGATGGGTTTTTCGATACCGAGCATGTCGGTAATGCGGGTCGGGACGGGCTTTGCGCTCATATTTGTTTCCTCCTGAAGGGCAGAGAAGGCGGGATTGGGCCGGCCCGCAAGTCCTCGCCTAGCGTCAGTCTGCAGGGGCGGTGAGGAAATCATTCAGGTCCGGCACCCGGCCGAAGGCAATTTTCGCCCCGGCATAGCCGCCAGGCGGCTCCTTGTGGGGGCCAAGCGAGACGACGCAAGCGCCATTTCGGGCATTGAGCGCATCTATCGCATCCGTCACCCGTTCCCAGCGGGCGCGGTCCGTTGCGCAGCATGCCTGTTCGAACAGGTCGCCGCTGGTTTCGCCCGGCCGGCTGATCTGGTGCAGGAAGACTGAAACTTTCGATAGCTGCCGTGAACCCAGCGCTTTCATCCCGGCATCGAACAGGACAGAGGTATGCTGCAGGAAAGTATGATCGTCCCGGGCGGGGGAGAAGCCGGTATCGCCGCTCCACCGCTGGCCGTCCTGTGCGCCGATGGACACATGAATGGCGCGGGCGAGATAATTCTCGCGGCGCAGGCGCCGGGCCGCCTTCGCCGTCAGAAGGCGCAGGCAGTCCCGCGCCTTCAGTGGCTGGCGCCACTCACCGGAGAGAACCCGTCCGTGCCCGAACATCCGCCGCTCGGTTTCCGGCCGGGAGACGGCATAGCCGTGCAGCTGTGCCCACATCCGCTCGCCTTCCACACTATTCCAGATTGCGCGGGCCTGTTTGGGGGAGAGGTGCCACAACTGTTCCACCGTGAACACACCGGCCTTGCCGAGGCGCGTATACATCCGGCCTGATATGCCGGGAAGGTCCTGCAGCTCCAGATCGAATAGCGGGCCGGGCAGGTCTTCCGGGCGCAGCACGATCAGGCCTTCCGGCTTGTTCATTTCCGCGGCGACCTTGGCCAGGAACTGGTTCGGCGCAAGGCCGATGGAGGCCGTCAGCCATGGCCCGATAGCCTCCTTCAGGCCGTAGCGGATGCTGAGCGCGATGTCCTCGCTCCGCCGCCGTTCGGAGCCGATCAGCGCGCACTCCATTTCGTCCACAGACCACACTTTGCGCACCGGCACATGCCGGTCCAGCTCCTCCAGGATCCTGTGGTGCAGTTTCACATACTCATCGTGGCGGGCGACCGGCAGGGCGATGCCGGGGCACAGTGCCCGTGCTTCCCGCACCGATGTGCCGCGCCGGATACCATAGGCCTTCGCTTCGTAACAGCAGGCGATCAGGCCTGAATATTCGGACTCCAGCGGGATCACCCCCACCGGCCGGCCGCGCAGTTCCGGCCGCAATTGCTTTTCGGCATTTGCGAAGAAGGCATCGAAGTCGATATACAGAGACTCGATTTCAGTTGGCAGGCGCATCGGACAGACCCGGAAAACGAACGTGAACATAAAGAGAACATTTTGTGTGCCGGAGTCAAGCGGCCAGTTTATTTGGAAGCGAGGCTCCCCATGATTCTGCGTGAACCGAAATCCGGCGAACTCGCCGCCCTCTCCGGCCTCTGCCTGCGGTCCAAGGCGCATTGGGGCTATTCCGAGGACATGCTGAAAGCCTTTGAGGGCGAGTTGACCGTTACGCCGGAAGATCTGGCCGAAGATGCAATCATGCTGGCCGAGGACAAGCGCGGCATTGCGGGGCTCGTGCAGCTGTCGAAACAGGGCGAGGATGCCGTGCTTGAAAAGCTGTTCGTGGAGCCTGACCGGCTGGGGGAGGGGACGGGCAAGCTGCTCTATGTCTGGGCCTGCCGGGTCGCGCGGGATAACGGCGCGAAGAATTTGCTGATCGATTCAGACCCGGACGCCGCCGCCTTTTATGAAGGCCTCGGCGCCGTGCGCAGCGGCACGGCCAAATCCGGCTCCATTCCGGGCCGGACCCTGCCGCATCTCGTGCATCCGCTGGGCTAGGACTTTAAGATCCGAAGTCTGATGCGTGCGCCTGCAGGTGCGTATCGAACCGGTCGAGATCGGCTTCGATCTGAGGGGCCTTGCTGACATCGTGCGCGGCGAAGGTGGGCAAAGGCGTCAGGGCGAAGAAAGCAAAATTGATGTGTACCGGGGCCAGCAAATCATCGAGGCTGCGGCCTGCGAACAGGTTTTGGGCCGGATCATCGAACGCGGTGCGGGGCGCATTCATCGTCACCGACAACATGTAGCGTTTGCCCTGGAGTTTTCCGCCGGAGCCGTATTGCCGTGTGGGGTCTTTCCGGCTCCGTCCATCCCCCCGGGCAAGGCGCCCATCCATGCCCGCGGTATAAACTTCGTCGAGATAGCGTTTCAGTGACCAGGGCAAGCCCATCGAGTTTAGCGGGAACTGCATGAGGATGAGGTCTGCCCAGAGCTGGTTGTCCACCTCAAGGTCTGTGTCCCACGGCTCAGCGGTCCGGACTTCTCGCACGGTGGCACCGCGTGCTTCGAAATGCGCCTTTGCACGGTCGCAGAAAGCCCGGTTCAGCCGTCCCGGCGATGTCGGGAAAGGCTGGTGGCCGTTGATCAGGAGGATGGAGGTCACGGGGCGCATATAGACCATGCCTGCTTTGCCAGCGCAATGCAGGCCTTGCCCGCTGGCATTTGCGGCGCTACATGCGCTGTTCGTGGTGATTTGGCCGGCCGGCTTGCAGCCACGTAAAACAAGTCGCTAAAAGGGCCGCGCGCAGGAAGACCATTTCACCCCGCGCTCCCTTTTTCCCTTGTTTTCAAGTCTGAAGCTGGCTGACAAGTCGAGAGTGTTGCCCCGTGCCGATCAAGATTCCGGACGCCCTGCCTGCCCGTGAAACCCTCCTGAAAGAGGGCGTTGCGGTGATGCAGGAATCCGAAGCCGCCCGCCAGGATATCCGCCCGCTGCAGATTGGCCTGCTGAACCTGATGCCGAACAAGATCCGCACCGAGACGCAGATCGCGCGCCTGCTCGGTGCCTCGCCGCTGCAGGTGGAATTGTCGCTGATCCGTATCGGCAATCACACGCCGAAGAATACCTCGCAGGATCACCTGATCAGCTTCTACAACACCTGGGAAGACGTGGCGGATCGCAAGTTTGACGGCTTCATCGTTACTGGTGCGCCGGTCGAACAGCTGGACTTCGAGGACGTCACCTATTGGGACGAACTGACCCGCATCTTCGACTGGACCCGGACGAATGTGCATTCGAACCTGTTCATCTGCTGGGGCGCGATGGCGGCGGCCTGGCACTTCCACAAGCTGCCGAAATACCAGCTGGCGAAGAAGGCTTTCGGCATCTACCGCCAGCGCAACCTCGCCCCGGCTTCGCCCTATCTGAACGGCTTTTCGGACGACTTCCTGATCCCGGTGTCCCGCTGGACCGAGGTGCACGCCGAAGACGTGCTCGCCCGGCCGGAACTGGACCTCCTGGTCGACTGCCCGGCGACGGGGCCAAGCCTGCTGGAACATGCGCCCAGCCGCAGCGTCTTCATGTTCAACCATGTGGAGTATGACTCGTTCTCCCTGAAGGAAGAGTATGAGCGCGACGTGGCCGCCGGCAGCGACATCGCCATCCCGCACAATTACTTCCCGGATGATGATCCGGCCCGCAAGCCGCTCAACCGCTGGCGCAGCCACGCGCACCTCCTGTTCGGCAACTGGATAAACCAGGTCTATCAGTCCACGCCCTACGATCTCGCCGAGATCGGGAGGGGGTAGGGCGATGGCCGCCGCGCTCGTCCCTGAACTCTATGTCAGCGATCTTGCGCGCAGCCTCGATTTCTATTGCGGTGCGCTCGGCTTTTCCGTCGTCTACCAACGCCCGGCGGAATGCTTCGCCTATATTGAGAGGGGCGGGGCTGAACTGATGCTGGAGGAACCCGTCGGGCGCACCTGGCTCGCCGGGCCGCTGGCCGCGCCTTATGGCCGGGGCGTCAATTTCCAGATTGCCGTGGAGAATGCCGCGGCCCTTTGCGAGGCCGCCCTCGCCGCCGGGGCACCGCTGATGCAGCCCCTCGAAGAGAAGACCTATCTGCGCGACGATGAACCCATCCGCGTGCGCCAGTGTGTGGTGCAGGATCCGGACGGTTATCTTCTCCGCTTCTCGGAATTGCTGTGACATCGTAGAACAGGGCGATGATTCCCGCCGAAGCGCCTTCTCCGGAACTCTCCTACGCGTCCTACTTTGAGGACCCGGTAAAGCGTCATCTGGTGCGCATGGTGGAGCGGTTTTCGGGCCAGCCGCGCCTGAAGAAACTCTACGAGCACTACCGCGACCACCTCGCCAATGAAGTGCCTTTCTTCGAGGCGGCGATCCGCCTGCTGGATCTCGATGTCCAGTTATCCGCGTCGCGCCTTGCTGAAATTCCAAAGGAGGGCCCGCTGGTCGTGGTGGCGAACCATCCTTTCGGTGTGCTGGACGGGCTGGTCATCTGCTGGCTGGTGAGTCTGCGGCGGCCGTATTTCCGGGTGCTGACAAACTCCGCGCTCGATGGTGTGCCAGAGGCGCGGGACTATCTGTTGCGCGTCGACTTTTCCGGCACGCGCGAGGCGATGGCCGCCAATGTCGCCATGCGCAAGGCGGCGTTGGAGCATATCAAGGGTGGCGGCTGCGTGATCGTCTTTCCCTCGGGCGGAGTCTCCACCACGCCGCGCCCGTTCGACCGCACGGCGGTGGACGATGAGTGGAAGCCCTTCACGGCAAAGCTCATCACGCATGGCAACGCCTCGGTCACCCCGGTCTTCTTCGACGGCCAGAATTCGCGCCTGTTTCAGATGGCCAGCCATTTGTCGCTGGAGTTGCGCCTCGCGCTCGTCTTCCGCGAAGTGCGCCGGCGCATGGGCAAGTCGCTGCGCGTCGAGATCGGGCAGACGCTGTCGCCGGACGATCTCGCCGCCGCTGGCAAGCGGCGCGGCCTGATGGAATTTCTCCGGGAGCGGACCTATGAACTCGCCGGCCCCGCCCAGCACGCCCGCCTCGCCCGGGCCGGTGTGCGCTTCCAGAAGAAGAAACCAAAAGTCTACCGTTGATCCCGCCGGCGACATTCCGGAAGATCGCACCATAAAGAAAAAACACGAGGGGAGCGTATGAGCCAGAAGACAGACCCGACAGATCCGGTCGCCGCCGCGAAGGCCCTGCTGCCGGAACTTGCTGCGCGTGCAAACGAAATGGACGAGGTCCGCCGCCTGCCGGCAGACCTGGCGCGCACCATGGCGGAGGCGGGCGTCTTCCGCCTCGTCACGCCGCGTCGTTTCGGCGGGCTGGAGGCCAGCCCCCGCACCTTCGTTGAAACGGTCGAGACGCTGTCGACCGCGAATGCCAGTGCGGGCTGGTGCTGCATGATCGCGAACACATCCGCGCTGAATGCCGCCTATATGGCGCCGGAGGAGGCCGAGGCCATTTTCGACGATCCGCATGTCATCACCGGCGGCGTGTTCGCGCCGATGGGCCGGGCGGTTGCGGAAGAGGGGGGCTACCGCGTCACCGGGCGCTGGCAATGGGGCTCCGGCTCCGCCAACAGCGTGTGGCTCGGCGGTGGCTGCACGGTCTGGGAAAATGGGGAGATGCGGCGCCTGCCGAGTGGCGCGCCGGAAACGCTGATGGCCGTCTTCCCGGCGGCCGAGGCGGCGCTGCTGGACACCTGGCATGTCATGGGCCTGAAGGGCACAGGCTCCGGCGACTTTGAAGTGACAGACATTTTCGTGCCGGAAGGCCGCTGCGTGCGCCTCGCGGAGGGCAATCCGCGGGAGACCGGTCCGCTCTACAAGTTTCCTGCCTTTGGTTTTCTCTCGCTCGGCGTCTGCGCCGCGGCGCTCGGCAATGCCCGGGGCAGCCTCGATAATTTCCACGCGCTGGCCATGGCGAAGAAGAACCAGGGCTCTGCCAAGACGCTGGCCGAACGCCAGACCATCCAGTCCGCCTATGCGCAGGCCGAGGCCAGCTGGCGCGCGGCGCGGGCGCTGCTCTTCGCCGAGATCGACCGGGTGTGGGAGATTGCGCAGACGGCTGACGAAATTCCCATGGAGGCCCGCGCGGACCTCCGCCTTGCCTGCACGCATGTCACCCGCACCGGCGCGGACATCTGCCGCAGCCTGTATGAACTCGGCGGCGGCGCGGCCCTGTTCGAAACCTCGCCCCTCCAGCGCCAGTTCCGGGACGCGCAGGCCATGACCCAGCACATCATCACCGCCCCCGCCACCTGGGAACTCACTGGCCGCATCCTGTTCGGCCTGCCAACGGACGGCGGCATGGTCTGACCGGGTGGGGCGTCAACCGCAGATGCCGACTGGCGGCAGCTGGTGCGTATGTGTAAGCCTGTAACAAAGCTTGCGCGGTGCGCAGTGATGATGAGGACTCTCCAATGAAAATTCGTGGATTGATGATGGCGGCCTCTCTGGTCGCATTAACGGCAACGGGCTGTGCCCACCCCGCGGCGGAACCGGAAACTGCGCCCGAAGCCGTAACGCCAGAAACGGCCGCGCCAGAAAAGGCTGCGCCGGTTGCTGAAGCCCCCGCCGATCCAATGGCAATCGACACCAGCACCGAATGGGGTGCATTCCTCTCGCCCTTCCTGGAAACCTATTTCCAGCTCAACCCGCATTTTGCGGTCTATCAGGGCCGCCATGAATTCGATGGCGAACTGCCGGACTTCAGCGAAGCGGGCCTGAAAGCGCAGATCGACATGCGCAAAGCCGCAATCGCAGAGGCGCAGGCGCTGGATCCGGCCGGCCTCAGCGACGAACAGAAATTCGAGCGCGACTATCTGATCCACGTCATGCAGGGCGAGCTGTTCTGGCTGGAAGAGGCTGACCGGCCGCATCACAATCCTGACTATTATGTCGGCGTGCTGGATCCGAACGTCTACATCGCGCGGCCCTATGCCGATGCCGAGACGCGGATGAAAGCCTTCATCAAATATGCGAAGAATGTTCCGGCTGCTGCCGCTCAGATCGAGGCGAACCTGCAGCTGCCGCTGCCGGAGACTTTCCTGAAATACGGGCAGGCCGGCTTCAGCGGATTTGCAGACTATTATACGGGCGATGCGAAAGAGGCCTTTGCCGGCGTCGACAATCCGGAATTGCAGGCAGAGTTCGATGAGGCAACTGCGGCGGCCTCCACCGCGATGCAGCACCTGTCTGACTATATCGGCTCTGTCCCGGCCACGCCGGACGGCTTTGCCATGGGCGCTGACAAGTTTTCCGACATGGTGCGCCTGACCGAGGCGGTCGACCTGCCGCTCGATGAGCTGAAGGCGATTGGCGAGGCAGACCTGAAACGCAACCAGGATGCGTTGAAAGAGGCTTGCGACGCCTATGCACCCGGCCTCACGCTTGGCGCCTGTATGCAAAAGATGGGCGCCAACAAGCCGGAAGTCGGCCCGGTCGAGGAAGCACGTGAGCAGCTTCCCGAACTGCGCGCCTTCATCGAGGCACACGACATCGTCACCATTCCCGGCACCGAGCAGGCCAAGGTGGAAGAGTCGCCGCCCTATAACCGTCAGAACTCGGCCTATATCGACCTGCCGGGGCCATATGATCTCGGCCTGCCGTCAGTCTATTACATCTCGCCGCCAGACCCGAGCTGGGACGAGGCAACCCGCAACGCCTATGTGCCCGGCAAGATGGACCTTCTGTTCACCAGCGTGCACGAAGTCTGGCCCGGCCACTTCCTGAACTTCCTGCATTCGAACCGGGCCAAGTCCGTGTTCGGGAAACTCTGGGTCGGTTACGCGTTCGCTGAAGGCTGGGCGCATTATACCGAAGAGATGATGTATGATGCGGGCCTGCATGATGGCGATCCGGAAACCCATGTCGGGCAATTGTCCAACGCATTGCTGCGCGATTGCCGCTATCTCTCCGCCATCGGCCTTCATGCCGAGGGCATGACGGTGGAGCAAAGCTACGACCTCTTCCGGAACCAGTGCTATCAGGACGCTGGCAATGCGACCCAGCAGGCCGCACGCGGCACCTATGATCCGGCTTACCTGAACTACACGATGGGCAAGCTCATGATCCGTAAGCTGCGGAATGACTGGACGGCGAAAAACTTCCCCGAAGATCCGCGCTCCGGCTGGAAAGCGTTCCATGACGAGTTCCTGTCCTATGGCGGCCCGCCCATCCCGCTGGTGCGCCAGCAGATGATGGAAGAGGACTCGCCGAAGGCGGTCTTCTAGGTGATCTGTTCCGGATCATGCCCGAACCCGTCTGCCCTGTCCCGGAATGGGGGCAGGGCGTGACGGAGCTGACGGTTCTCGTCGATGCCGATGCCTGCCCGGTGAAGGAGGAGGTGTATCGCGTGGCGCTGCGCCATGAGGTGGCGGTGGTGATTGTCGCCAATTCCTATATCCGCATTCCGGAGCATCGGCTGATCTCGCGCCAGATCGTGACGGACGGGTTCGATGCCGCCGATGACTGGATCGCAGAGCAGGCGGGGCCGCGTAGCCTCGTCATCACGGCGGACATTCTGCTGGCCCAGCGGGCGCTGGAGAAGGGGGCACGGGTGCTGGGGCCCAATGGCAAGCCGTTCACGGATGCGTCCATCGGCAATGCGATTGCCGTGCGGGCCATCCATGCAGACCTGCGGGCGGGTCTCGGCGAAGGCGCCCCCAAAGGGGCGGCGCCTTTCAGCAAGCAGGACCGGTCGAATTTCCTGAACGCGATGGAAGTGGCCATGGTCGCCCTTAAAAAGGCAGCCGGCTAGACGGGTCTCAGCGGACCGCCGGTTCCAGCAGGCGGAAACTGCCTGCGTCTGCATCCATCTCCACAAGCCCGCCTTCCGGTACAGTGAACTGGTCTGTCAGGTGGCCGATAAAGGCGCCGGAATAGGCCGGCACGCCCAGCGGCTGCAGGTGGTGCGTCAGGATTTCATTCAGCGTGAAGCCGCCAATGCTGTTGCCCTGGCTGCAATCGGTACAGTTGCCGACGATCACCCCCGCAACGCGCCCCAGAATGCCCGCCTGGCCGAGCTGGGTCAGCATCCGGTCAATGCGGTAGACCGCTTCGTCGATATCCTCGAAGAACAGGATCGCCCCGTCGAAATCGGGCAAATAGGGCGTGCCGACAAGGGCGGTCATAACGGTGAGGTTCCCGCCCAGCAGCCGCCCGCGGGCCGTGCCCGGCGTGATCGTCTGGGTACGCCATTTCCGCTGCACCAGCCGGTCTTCCGACGCGACCGGGTTCACATAGTCCGGCGTTGCGGCATCGAACAGCAGGGGTTTGAACGTCTCCAGCGATTGCTGGCCCCAGGCGGAAATGCCAACCGGCCCGTGGAATGTGACGAGGCCTGTCTTTGCATGAATGGCGAGGTGCAGCGCCGTGATGTCGCTGTAACCGATCAGGGCTTTCGGGGTCTGCCCGATCATGTCGAAATCGAGAAAGGGCAGGATGCGCGCCGTGCCCCAGCCGCCCCGCACGCTCATGATGGCGTTCACCTCCGGGTCGGCGAACATCTGGTTCACGCCGCCTGCGCGGGCCTCGTCATCGCCCGCGAAATAGCCGTCGCGGTCCAGAATATTGTGCGCCCGTTTGGATTTCAGGCCGAGATTGGTGAGCGCCTCCTCGATCAGCTTGATGGCGAACGGCTCCCAGGTTGCCGAGGCCGGTTCGATCAGGCCGACCGTATCCCCCGCCTTCAGCCGCGGTGGCAGGAGAATCGGCGGCCCGCCTGTCTTCGCTTGCGCCTGCGCCACCGCTTGCGGCCCCAGCGCCAGCATCGCACCGGCGGCCCCCAACATCTGTCTCCGGTTCATGATTGGCGACACCCCTCCTGTGAAACCGGGCCAGCTTACATAGTTCGCCACCCCGCATGCACGCATCTTTGTTGCAGGGGGACAAAAAATGCATGTGTGCATTTTATCCGCTCATGCCGGCGAAGGCCGGGATCCACGCCCACAGCGCGTGACCCTACCGCACTGGCCCCCGGCCTTCGCCGGGGTGAGCGGAGAGGATCAGAGTTTCATCGTGCCGGTTTCGACGAAGCGTTTGTGCCAGGAGAGGGCCTCGCCGAGGATGTTTGGCGCGTGCTGGCCGTAGGAGTTTTGCCGGGCGCGGGCATAATAGTCCTGCAGCATCGGCCGGTAGTCCGGATGGGCGCAATTCGCGATGATCGTCTCGGCCCGCTGCTTGGGGCTGAGGCCGCGCAGATCCGCGAGGCCCTGTTCGGTGACGATCACCTGCACGTCCTGGCTGATATGGTCGACATGCGCCGCCTGCGGAACGATGGCGGAGATGGCGCCATTCTTGGCCGTTGAGGGCGTCATGAAGATCGAGACATAGGCATTGCGGGCAAAGTCGCCTGAGCCGCCGATGCCATTCTGGATGCGCGAGCCCATGACATGGGTGGAGTTCACATTGCCGTAGATGTCAGCCTCGATCAGGCCATTCATGGCGACACAGCCAAGGCGGCGGATCAGTTCGGGGTGGTTCGAGATTTCCTGCGGGCGCAGGATCAGCTTGCCGGTGAAATGCTCGGCATCCCGGTTGAACCGTTCAGCGGCATCCGGGCTGAGGGAGAAGGCGGTGGCAGATGCCATGCGCAGTTTGCCCGCTTCCAGCAGGTCCAGCATCCCATCCTGGATGACTTCGGTATAGGCCGTCATGTTGCTGAACGGCGCTTCCATAAGCCCGGCGAGCACGGCGTTGGTCACATTGCCGACGCCGGATTGAAGCGGCAGCAGGTTTGCCGGCAGGCGCCCGGCTTTTACTTCGTGTGCGAAAAATTCCAGCAGATGCCCGGCAATCGCATTGGCGACGTCATCCGGCTCGGCGAAGGGCAGGTTCCGGTCGGGGGCGTCGGTTTCGACAATGGCAACAATCTTGTCCGGATTGACCTTGAAATGCGAGCTGCCGATCCGGTCATCCGGGCGGGTCAACGGGATTGGCTTGCGGTTGGGCGGCAGGGCGGTGCCGTAATAGATGTCATGCATGCCGTCGAGCGCTTCGCTCTGCCAGCTGTTGACCTCCAGGATGATCTGTTTGGCCTGGTCCAGCCAGGTCTTGTTGTTGCCGATGGAGGAGGAGGGGATCAGCGTGCCGTCCGGTGTGATGCCGGACACTTCGACCACGGCCGTGTCGAGCGGACCGAGAAAGCCCTGCCACGCCATCGGGGCGACCTGGCTGAGGTGGATGTCGAAATATTCCATCGTGCCGGCATTGATCTTCTCGCGCGCGATGGGATCGGAATTGTAAGGCAGTCGGAATTCGATGCCGTCGGCCTTGGCGAGGGCGCCGTCCAGTTCCGGGCCGGTCGAGGCGCCGGTCCAGACTTTCACGCGGAACGGGTTGCCGGCTGCGTGTTCGGCCTCGATCCGGCGGGCGAGGGCCAGCGGCACGGTTTTCGGATAGCCGGATCCGGTAAAGCCGCTCATCCCGATGGTCGAGGACGGTTTGATCAGGGCGGCGGCATCGTCGGCGTTCATGATGCGGCGGCGCAGGGCGGCGTGCTGGATTCGGGAACTCATGAAAGTGTCGTGGTCCTGTGGATCTGGTGGCACTTGTGATCTGGCAATCACTTGGGGCTTTGAGATCACAGGAAAAACCGAAAGTCATGTTCCGGCAGATATGCAAAAATGCATGGTACTTTTGTTTTTTGCCGTCAGGTTTGCAACTCAAATGTGGTGAAGCCCCTCTCTAGATGGTCTGTTGATTGCCTTTAGACGGTGTTTGTGATGGTCCCGGAGGGGACTTATCCAACAGGCCTGTCCAATCAGGCGGCGAGGCCAGGGGCTCCGCGCGGCAGCTCACACTTGCCCTTAACCGCTTTCATGCTAGAGCCCGTTCATGAACGGGATCACACTTCACAAGGGCGACCTGCCGGCTGACATGGATTTCGGCCCTGTTGTTGCCATCGACTGCGAGGCCATGGGCCTCAACCTCCATCGTGACCACCTGACGCTGGTGCAGCTTTCCAGTGGTGACGGCACAGCGCATCTGGTGCAGCTCGGCCGGGACTATGACTGCCCGAACCTGAAGTCGCTGCTGACCGATCCGAAAGTGATAAAGATCTTCCATTATGGCCGCTATGACATCGCCATGATGCTGCGCTGGATGGGAATCACCTGCGCCCCGGTCTGGTGTACCAAGATCGCCTCGAAGCTCGCCCGCACCTATACAGACCGCCATGGCCTGAAGGATGTCGCCCGCGAAGTGGCCGGGGTGGAACTGTCCAAGGCGCAGCAGAGCTCTGACTGGGGCACGAAGGAACTGAGCGACGCTCAGATGCAGTACGCTGCCTCCGATGTGTTGCATCTGCACCAGATCAAGGCAGGGCTGGAAGCCATGCTGATCCGCGAAGGCCGGCTGGAAATGGCGCAGGCCTGCTTCGACTTCCTGCCCATGCGCGCCCGTCTGGACCTCGCAGGCTGGGACGATCAGGACATTTTCGCCCATAGCTGACCGGCTGCCATGCCTTCACCGCTTTTGTCATGGCAGGATCGCGGCTAAGAAAACAGCTGAGTTGCTTACAGGTTCGCCATCGGCATGGACGCCGCCACACATCATGATCCCGCCTCGCTCTGGGCCCCGCGCCGCCAGCTGACGCTGGCACAGGCCCGGCGGCGTTCCGAGCGTGTGAAGGTCCTGCGCATGGTGTTTGTGGCGGGCGCGGCGATCTCGATCGGTTTTTTTGCCGGCCATATCGTCAAGAGCGCGCTGACCAGTGAGTCGCGGCCTGTCCGGGTGACCAAGGACGAGTCCGTGACCATGGTGAACCCGCGCTTCACCGGGCGCGATTCCGATGGGCTGAGCTTTCAGATCACCGCGGATGCCGCGCGCCGCCGGCTGGGAACGGACCAGACCGTCGACCTGACGGCCCCGGTCCTGCGGGACGAGGCCGGCAGCCAGGTAAGCGCGCCGACCGGCATGTACGACCGGGATGCGGGCATTCTTGAGCTCTATGACAATGTCAGCATTACCGATGCCTCCGGCTATACGTTCGTGTCTTCGGGCGCGCGGGTTTATGTCGGGGAGGGCCGGATCGAGGGGCTATCGCCGCTGCAGGGGAAAGGACCCCTTGGCGATATTCGCTGCGACTCGTATGAAGTTCTCGATGACGGCAATCGCATTGTCTGTGCCGGTAATGTACGGACCGTGATCTATCCGGCCCCCGCCCCGAAGGCGCCGGAACCAAACGAAACGACGGGTGAAGGTGATACTGATGGCTCGAATTAGAATACTCGGCGTTCTGCTGGCGGGCGTGTTTGCGGCTTTTACCGCCCCGGCCCATGCCCAGATTTCGTCCGAAGGCGGGCCGATCTACATCAATTCAGACCGCACCGAGAGCCTGGAGCTGGAGCGCAAAGTGCTGCTGATCGGCAATGTCGACATCCAGCAGGGCGATGCCCGCCTGCGGGCCAACCAGGTGACGATGGTTTTCGCCGGCAAGGAAGGCGGGGAAGTCAGCACTGTCGGCGGCAGTTTCGGCCAGATCGAGTCGATGACCGCCGAGGGCGATGTGTTCTATGTCACGCCTGAACTGAAGGCGAAGGGCGAGCGCGGCGTCTATGTCGCTGCGACCGATACAATCACCATGACCGGTAATGTCGCCCTGATGCGCGGGCGCGATGTGGCAGAAGGGGAAGTGCTCAGGCTTGAGATCACGAACCGGCGCACCACATTGGATGGCGGCGATGGCCGCACGCGCATGATGATCGATCCCGATGCCCAGAATGGGCCGAATGATTGAATTTCAACAGGATCGTGAAAGCGATCTTAAGCATGTGAAGGTAACAGTCTTCCCGGGCAACAAATGCCCGCACTGAAAGGGATTCCTGAGAAAGATGACCGAGTCGGCCGAAGGCCTTGTCGTTGAGAATATTGCCAAGGCATTTGGCAAGCGACAGGTCGTGCGGGATGTCTCGCTTTCTCTTCAGCGCGGGGAAGTTGTTGGCCTGCTTGGACCCAATGGGGCCGGCAAGACGACCTGCTTTTACATGATTATGGGCCTTATCGGCGTCGATTCGGGGACGATTTCGATCGACGGCGAGAATGTGACCCGTCTTCCAATGTATCAGCGCGCACGCCTTGGCGTGGGCTATCTTCCGCAGGAAGCCTCGATTTTCAGGGGCATGACAGTGGAAGAGAACGTGTTGGCCGTGGCGGAACTGGTCGAAAAAGACCGCTCCGCCCGCATGGCACAGGTCGACAGCCTGCTCAGCGAACTGCACGTGGAACATCTGCGCCACCAGGCCGCCACCTCCCTGTCGGGGGGCGAACGCCGCCGTGTCGAGATCGCCCGCGCGCTCGCCTCGCGTCCGAGCTTCATGCTACTGGACGAACCGTTCACCGGTATCGACCCGCTTGCCATTTCCGACATTTCCGACCTTGTCCGCTATCTGAAGCAGCGTGGCCTGGGCGTCCTGATTACGGACCACCAGGTGCGTGAAACGCTCCAGATCGTCGACCGGGCCTATGTGATGTATGATGGTGAAGTGCTCTTCAACGGCTCGCCGGAAAGCGTGCTGAAGAATGAGGACGTGCGAAGGGTCTATCTGGGTGAACAGTTCGCCGCTTGATTTCAGGGGGCGCGGCTTATGGCCATGAAACAATCACTCGATATGCGCCAGGGCACGTCCCTGGTGATGACGCCGCAACTGCAGCAGGCCATCAAGCTGCTGCAGCTGTCGAACCAGGAACTCGCCGAATTTGTCGAAGCCGAGATCGAGCGCAATCCGCTGCTCCAGAAGGCCGAAGACAACACCGACGCCGCCGGCGATGGCAGCGAGCCGGCCCGCCGCGAAGAGATGTCGCTCGACGACAGTTCCGGTATGGGCGAGGCGCGCGAGCAGCTGGATGCGCCGGGCGAGGATGTCTACGAGCCGGGCACCGGCTCCGATAATGCCATGCCGGCGGGCACCTCCGGCCCGTCCGCCAAGGCCGACTGGTCCGGCGTCGGGGCAGGGCCTGCCAGCGATGATTTCGACGCTGCGTCCAATGCTTCCTCGGATGTCACGCTGAACCAGCACCTGCACGAACAACTTCAGCTGGCCGGTCTCTCCGCCGCTGACCGGCTGATCGCGGCCCGCCTGATCGACGAGACTGATGAGGGCGGCTACCTGCGCACCACGATCGAGGAAGTCGCCAACGATCTTGGCGCCGACGAAGCCAATGTCGAAGCCGTGCTGCAGGTTTGCCAGGGCTTTGAGCCGACGGGCGTGATGGCCCGCTCCATTCCGGAATGCCTGGCGCTGCAGCTGAAAGAGCGCGGCCGCTATGACCCGGCCATGGAAGCGATGATCGAGAACCTCGCCCTCGTCGCCAAGCATGACCTGAAAACCCTGTCGGAGCGCTGCGGCGTCGGCAAGGAAGACCTGATGGAAATGATGACGGAGTTGCGCCAGCTTTCCCCGAAACCGGGCGCCGGCTATTCCTCAGACACGACCATCGCCGTCCAGCCGGACGTCTATGTGCGCGAACTGCCGAACGGCATGTTTGCGGTCGAACTGAACTCCGACACGCTGCCGCGCGTGCTGATGGACAAGGCTTATTATGCCGAAGTCTCGGCCCTGAAGATGCGCGATCAGGAGAAGGAATTCATCTCCGAATGCGCGGCCTCGGCCAGCTGGCTGATCAAGTCGCTCGATCAGCGCGCGCGCACGATCCTGAAAGTGGCGAGCGAGATCGTCCGCCAGCAGGATGCCTTCTTTGCCCACGGGGTCGCGCATCTGCGGCCGCTGAACCTGAAACAGGTGGCCGACGCGATTGAGATGCACGAGTCGACCGTTTCCCGCGTCACGACCAACAAATACATGTCGACGCCGCGCGGCCTGTTTGAGCTGAAATACTTCTTCTCCGCCGCCATCCCGGCCACCGGGGGCGGGGAGGCGCATTCCGCCGAAGCCGTCCGTTACCGGATTAAGCAGCTGATCGATCAGGAGGCCCCGGAAGACGTGCTCTCCGACGATCAGATCGTGGAAATCCTCACCGGCTACGGCGTCGAAATCGCCCGCCGCACGGTCGCCAAATACCGCGAAAGCCTGAACATCCCCTCCAGCGTCCAGCGCCGCCGGATCAACAGGGCGAGCTGAGGGCTATCTTAAATCACGGTTTGCGAATGGCCGAAAATAGCCCTTAGTTGACATCGAATTAGACGACAAACCATCTAGTTTGGCACGCATGAAAACAAGATTGCTCAACGCCGCTGAATTCAGAGCAACATTCGAACATCCAATGCGGGATGTATTGGAGACTGCGACGAGCGTAATCGACATTTGGCCTTATGTGGCAGCTATTCCCGTCAACGAACTATTCGGAAGTTTGATTATCGATGGGAGCGTGCAACATGCATATCGGAACAGAAGCGACACGTTCGATCACGTTCTCGTTGTTACACAAACTCCAAATGTTTTTGTGGTGGTCATCGTGGACTTGGTGCGGAACGAAATTTTCGGGCATCACTTGCTGGATCTAAACCAAGAATATGGTTTGTCCGTTGAGCATTGAGTATCGTTTGTAGGCGAATACTTGTCTCCGCCCCATCGGCGTCTCGGACACCGTCTACTCCGCCGCAGATGCCTCCGCTTCCTCCGCAAACATCTCATTCAGGTACGCCGCCAACCGTACGCCGCCTTTGGAGAGTTGCTGGCGCAGGATCGGGCGGGTCTGGTAGACATATTCCCATTTGAGGATCTGGTGATCCGGGTAGATCGTGTCGCGGATGGCCGCGCTTTCGTCTGCCCACTGTTCCGGCGTTGCGGCGGACCAGACGAGGATTTTCTCGGCCGTGATCTTGGAGGTCAGCCAGTCGGTCCATTCGGTATAGGACAGCTCCTCATGATTGATGAGCAGCTCGTCCCAGACCTCGTGCAGGTTTGTCAGCTCTTCGAAGAAGTAGCAGGTGAAGAGGTTCGCGCCCCGGTCCGTGCCATTGCCGGCGTGCAGGGGCTGTTGCAGGTCGCCCACCAGATGGATGATGAAGCGGAGGGCCAGCTGGCGCTGTTCCAGCGGCTGGCTCTCGTCCAGCACGATGGCGCGGAAATGTGCCAGCGCCGTGATCGCATTGCCCTCCGGCGGCGGCGTGATGTCCGCATATTTCTCACCTTCCGGAATGGTCACATAATGCCAGGGGCTGGATTCGCGGCGCCAGAACGGGGCCGGGTCGGAGCGCATGAAGTCCGGCCAGTCGGAGGCTTCTGCCATGCTTTCCGGCCCGAGGATGTCTTCAACGGCGGCGGCGGCCTCATCGGTCAGGTAGTGGTCCGCCACGGCGGCAACGACGCGGTGGCCTGTCTTGCCCCAGGCAAAGGCCGGGGAGGCGATGGTGGCGGCAAGGGCGAAGCTGAGCAGCAGGCGGCGCATGGCGGGTCTCCGGCAGGGTACGGGGCAGGGAAAGCTTGCCAGACAGGTGCCGTCATTTCCCGCCAAGGGCAAGCGCGTCAACGTCGCGGCGCTGCGGCAGGCTCGGCTGGGCGCCAGGCCGTGTGCAGGCAAGCGCCCCGGCGGTCACGGCAAAGGTCAGCGCGTCCTGCGGCGCCTTGCCCTCGATCAGGGCGACCGTCAGCGCGGCGGTGAACGTGTCCCCGGCGCCGACCGTGTCGACGACCTGCACTTTCGGCGGGGCGGCCCGGGCAATCTCCTTGCCGTCCTTGTAGAGCACCGCGCCCTCCGCGCCGAGCGAGACGGCGACCAAGGCGCCGCAAGTCATCAGGCGGTCACCATAAGTCTCCGCTTCGGTCTCGTTGACACTGAGAAGGTCCGCCAGAGTCATGAGCTGGTCCGGTATGGTCATGGCCGGGGCGAGGTTCAGGCTGACAAAACCGGTCGCCTTTTCCGCGGCCGCCAGCAGCACCGGAACAGGCACTTCCAGCACCCCCATCATGTGCTCGATCGGCAGATCGGCCACATCGTCGGGGCGCAACACATGGTTGGCGCCGGGGCAGACGACGATCAAATTCTCGCCGGAGGTCGCATCGACCGCGATCAGGGCCACGCCCGTCGTCTCGCCATTCACATGCGCGACTTGCGCGAGGTCCACACCGCCATCCTGCAGCAGCTTCAGCGCTTCGTCGGCCATGTCGTCTGCGCCAACCGCGCCGACCAGCTGCACCTCCGCGCCAAGGCGGCGGGCGGCCAATGCCTGGTTCGCGCCCTTGCCGCCGGGATGGCGGGCAAGCCGGGCGCCGCCAACCGTCTCGCCCGGCCGGGGCAGGGCGGGGCCGGTGGCCACGATGTCGAGATTGATCGAGCCGACGACGGTAATCATGGGCGCTCCATCAGCGAGGCGATGAGCTCGAAGAAGCCGTCGGCATCTGCGGCGGTGACCCAGTCATGCGGGCCGCCTGCGGTTTCGCTGAGACAGGTCTGGCCGAAGCGCTCGCCTTCCTCCGTCACCACGCTGACCGTCGTGGCTTTCGCCTCGAACAGGTGCGGGGCCAGCAGGAAGGCGACCGTGGACGGGTCGTGCATCGGCGATTTGCGCCCTTCCTTCCACCGGCCTTCCAGCTCGTTTCCGGCTTCCAGCAGCTGCACCATGATGGCGGCGCGTTCGGTCTGGACGGCTTTGAGGCGTTCGATCCGCGGCAGTTCTGCGCGCACCGTGTGGGTCACGTCGAGGCTCATCACCGTGGCCGGGATACCGGAATTGAAAACGATGGCGGCCGCGTGCGGATCTGCGAAGACGTTGAACTCGGAGAAGGGGGTGATGTTGCCGCCCTCGCTGTCAGCGCCCGCCATCAGGACGAGGCGGGAGATGCCCCTGGCGACCGACGGGTCCATCACCAGCGCGGCGGCGATATTTGTCATCGGGCCGGTCACGACGAGCGTGTATTCGCCGGGCGCGGCGGCTTTCAGTGTCTCGACGAGGAAGGGCGCGGCATGGCCATCGGCGAGCGGCCGGTCGGGTTCAAACGGGGCGAGCCCGGCAATGCCGCTTTCCCCGTGAAAGTCTTCTGCCGTCACGGGCTGGCGCAGGATCGGGCGCGGGCAGCCGGCATAGACCGGCACCTCGCTGCGCCCCATCAGCTGGCACATCATGCGGGCGTTCCGGCTGGTCAGGCGCAGCGGCACGTTTCCGGCCACCGTCGTGATCGCGCGCACGTCCAGTGCATCGCTCGCCAGCGCCATCATCAGCATCACGGCATCGTCGACGCCGGGATCGCAATCGATAATCAGGGGCAGGCTCATGCGTGTGAGGCCCGTTCAGCCCGCAGGTCTGCAATCGCATCCAGGAAAGGCTTGTCCAGCGGCGGACTTTCCATCGGCATGCCAAGTGCTTCGAGTGCCATGTCTGCTGTTACCCTCTCCCTTTTCCGTCCCCTGAGCCTGGCGATCATGCGGCTGGTGGCGACGGTGCGCCCCTTCGAGACGAATGTATGCCGGAAACACATATAGGTTCCGTCCCAGCCGACCATACGGGTCTGCAGTTCGAATTTCTGGGGAAACTTCATCGAGTGGAAGTAGGTGAGTGCTTCGTACTGGATGATAGGGATCCAGCCGCGCTTGCGGAACGTCTTCATCGTGCCGGTCCGGAACATGAAATTCATGATGCCGAGATCGGTGATCGAGGCATACCGGGAATTGGTCATGTGCCCCATCGGGTCGTGGTCGCCGATCCAGACCCCGGTGCGGAGCGTGTGCACATCAAGGATGTGCGTTCGGGTTTTTGAAAACCATGCCCAGAGCATGATCCTGAGGAGCCGGAAAAACAGGTTCATCGGGGCGGAGCGCCTCCTGGTGGCAGGTCCAGACATGACGGAAAGTTGCCCGGTTCCTGCAACTCCCGCTGCAGGGCCCGGCGTCCTCCCATCTGCGACTATGAGGTGGATACAGCTGAATGCAAGTCCATGCTGGCGGGGGCGGGCTTCGGTAACCGGATCTGAGCCAAAAAAAGGGGCCAGTTCATTCTGAACTGGCCCGAAGAGCAGGTAAGATGGAGAAGCACCAGCATAGGGACTTCACAGGACTTATGCGCGTCACGCGCAGACCGTTCCAAATCGTCAGGAAATTGTGGTTAACAAAACAAGGTGTTAAGTTAATCGTGTTTGCGCCGTCCATAGAGGATGAGCAGCGCGACCAGGCCGATCGATGTGCCCTGGCTTGAGAACGCTTCCAGCATCAGGGCGAAGAACCAGGATGGCAGATTGGTGCGTGTCTGCGCCTCTGTCAGGATGTTGCCCTCGCCCGAACCAAGCAGTTCGGCATTGGCGGCCTCGATCTTGGCCTGCAGTTCGTCGCGCCGCCTGGCGAGGCCGAGCTCGTTCTGCGCATCACGATAGGGCTTCTGCTCGGTGCGGCCGACACGCTCAACCTCGGAGAGATAGGCTTCCAGGCCTTCGACCGAGCGGGTTTGCGGCGGAATGCCTTCCAGCTGGCGGCGCCAGTCAGCGATCTGCGACTCCAGCACGCTGCGATTGGCATCGGCCCGTACGACTTCTTCGGCCGCTGCCGTGTTGTTTGCCGCAATGAACCGCTCGGTCCCGATGATGGAGGTGCCCATGCCGGCCAGCGCGAAGATGAGGGCGCGCCAGCCTTCCTTCATGCGGTGATTGGCGGTGTGCCAGTAGAAAAAGGTGAAGCCGCCAAAGGAGATCACCGCCGCGATCACACCGGTCCAGCCCCAGATGCGAGACTGGAGCGGATCGGCGACCGAACTGGAAAAGGCCTGATAATTGGCAAAGCCGGACAGGGCCGCGGCCGCAAGACCGGCCGTCAGGAAGACCAGCGCCAGCAGGGAGATGATGAACTTCTCCCCATTGAACGGCGTCTTCTCTTTCGGCTTAAGGTGCGGGAAGCGCTCCTCCAGCTTGTCGGCCTCGCCGAGTGTTCTGACTTTTGCTTCATGTCTGGCGAGGTTGCGGCTGACCTTCGCCGGAGCCGGTGTGAACTCGCCATCCCTGACCTGCGGGCGCACGGCCGGGACGAGGTCGTCTGTTTCCTCGATCAATTCAGCGTCTAGGGGAGGGGGCTGCATCTCCTGGATGCGCTGGCGGCGGACCTCTTCCTTCAGGCGGACCAGGTCTGTGAAACTGCCTTCCGATCCGCAGTTCGGGCAGTGGAACGTGCCTTGCCTGCGATTGAGAATAAGCGAGTTCTCACCTGCCTCACGGCAGTCCGGCGTGAGGTCGCAAAGTGTGCGGACTTCGCTGTCGTCCTGGCTCGACTCGAAGTCGACACCGAGTTCCTCAAGCTGCTGGATCGCCTGCAGGAGACGCTCATCCGCCATGAAATCTGACCCCGTTCGCATGGCGCGAACGCGCCCCGGCAAGCCGATTGTCTATCCGAATCCCTGCGTTGCAGTCACCCCCGGCTGTCACCCGGTCTGTGCAGGCCCCGCCGCCCGGTACGCGGGCGGGCAGAATAACGCATAAGTGACGCCTGATTCATCTTTACGGTAACGGCACACCGCGTAAGAATGCCCCTAACTTGCCGGATGAATAGAGGTCCGGTGGAAGACCATCTGTCATCTGGAGGAACTGAATGACCCTGCCGCGCTCTCTGGCGATTCCAAAAAACTGGAAGACCTTCAATTACGCCAGTTTTTTCTCGGCTTTCGGCTATCCCGTTCTGGGCGTCGCGCTGTTTGTGACCATGGTTCTGCTGGGCATTTTCCTCAGCCATCTCACTTTTCACTGGTGGTATATGCTGGTTGCGTTTGCCGTGATCGCGTTCACGATTTTCGTTTGCAATGCCGGCATCGGGCCGCTGCACCGCATCCTGCAGCACCGGGCGGGGGAACTGGCCGTGCCGGGGCAGGTGCTGACCATGATCAATCTGGTCATCGCGATGCAGGGCAATGTGAAGGACTGGGTGAACTATCACTCCCAGCATCACCGCTTTTCCGACAAGCCGGGCGACCCGCACAATCCGTTTGAATCCAAGCGCTGGGCCTGGGTCGGCTGGATCCTGTGGCGCGACAAGAAAGACATGGAACGCCCGCTGGCCATGTGGCTGAAGAACCAGCCGGTCATCGTGTGGATGGACCGTTTCTATAATGAAATCAGTCTTGTGGTGCACCTCGTCATTCCGGCGGCGATCTATCTGATCGTCTGGGCGGCGGGCGGTTCGCTGGTGCTGACGGCGCTGCTGCATGCCAGTGTCGTGATCGGCCGGGCCATCCAGTTCCACGCGACAGTCTACGGCATCAACGTGCTGGGCCACCTGAAGACGCCGATCTGGGCAGACCATCTGATCGGTCTGCTGACAGGCGGCGAGGCTTTCCACGACCACCACCATTCCGAGCCGACCAGCGCGCTGCACCGTCCGCGCAAGGGCATCTGGAACCGGATCGTGGATTATAACGGTACGATCCTGCTCGCGATGGAGAAAATCGGCTGGGTCCGCAACCTGCGCATCGCGCCGCAATTTGCCTGACGGGTGCCCCGCGAACACACTCACAAACACCGTCTATAGACCGTCTATAGACCATATATAGCGGCCTGGTTTCGCCGGGTGCGGATCAAAAATGAGAGACCGGGAGCGCGCAAGCCTCCCGGTTTTTTATTTTGCCACTTGTGCGGGCCGATCCTCTCCCCATCTCGTTTGACGGGCCGGGGGGCCAGCAGAGGAGGGACTCCCATGGCCCAGACAGACGACAAGACCCAATCCCCGGCCAAAATACACTCCTACATTCTTCTCGACCGTACCGGCTCGATGTCTTCCATCTGGGATGAGGCGCTGAGCTCGGTGAATGCCTATGCCGCCAACATCGCCGGGCAGGCCGGGGATGTGGTGCCCCGGATCACGCTCGCCGTGTTCGACGCGCAGGATGGCCTCCAGTTCGACGTTCTGCGCCGTGCTGTTCAGCCCGATGCCTGGCGCAATGTCACGGACAGCGAGGCAAGCCCGCGTGGCATGACGCCCCTGTTCGACGCCATCGCGCGGCTCATTTCCATCGCCGAGGCCGACAATCCGGAAAAGGCCGTCATCGTCATCATGACCGACGGGGCGGAGAATGCCTCCCGCGAAGTGACGAAAGCGGGCGTGAAGGCCGCGCTCGACCGGGCGGAAAAGCGCGGCTGGGAAACCGTTTTCCTGGGCGCGGAGTTTGCAAACTTCGCCGATGCGGACGCGGTCGGCATTTCGGCGCACAAATCCATGGCCATGGGCCGGGGCCGGATGTCTGCCTCAATGGCAAAGCTCGCCCGCAAGAGCCAGGCCTATTATGCCTCGGCCGCATCTGCGCCGGTCGAATTCGACGAAGCAGACCGCGAAGAGGCCGGCGAGGCGGATGTTCAGCAGAGAACCGGTGAGAAGCGAAAAGGCTTCTTCATACGGAAGAAATAAGCCGAACCTGAACGCCTGTTCAGACTGGAAGGCCCGCTGGCATCCCGGCGGGCCTTTTACCTTCCAAACGGCAACAAGCCGCCACGAACGCGCCTCAATCCTAACCGATCGTTTATTCAATCGGGCCGTGGGGGCCCTAGACGCACGCGGCCGGCGCTTCCGGCCATAAAACTGGGCCATAAAACTGGAAGGGACGCCGGGATGAAATCCTTCATCGCAAAACTGACATTCGGAGCCGCCGCCATCGCGCTGGCAGGGACGGCCAGCGCCAAGATTCAGCCGGAACCTCCGGAAGATCCGGGGGCGGTACATTCCTACATTCTGCTCGACCGGACAGGTTCCATGTCCGACATCTGGGAAGAGGCGCTTGGCTCCGTCAACGCCTATGCCGCAAGTGTCGGAGAGGCCGATGAGGGCGAGATCGACGGCGAGGACATCGAGACCGATGTCACGCTCGCCGTGTTCGACTATCAGGAAGGCATGCAGTTCGACGTGTTGCGCGACAGCGTGAAGGCCGAGGACTGGAACAATGTTACCGATGACGAGGCCAATCCGCGCGGCATGACGCCCCTGTTCGACGCGATCGGACGCATGGTGAGCCTCGCCGAAGCCGACCAGCCGGAAAAGGCCGTGATCGTCATCATGACCGACGGGCTGGAAAATTCCTCCCGTGAGCTGACGAAAGACGGCGCCAAGGCGGCGCTGGCACGGGCAGAAGCGAAAGGCTGGGAAGTTGTCTTCCTCGGCGCCGAATTTGCCAGCTTCGACGATGCCGAAAGCGTTGGCATGGATGCCCGCAAGACGATGGCCGTCGGCCAGGGCAGCATGCAGGACAGCATGTCGGCGCTCGCCAAGAAATCCCGCGCCTATGGCAAGGGCGAAGAGGCCGAGATCGAATTCAACGAGGAAGACCGTGCCCTCGCCGATGAGGAAGGCGTGAAGGAACGCCAGAACCGGTAAAGCCCGAACCTCCACCGGGCTGCACCGGCGACCCCCTGCAAACCGCGCGCCCGGAAAAGGAAGCCCGCCTCAGCAATGAGGCGGGCTGTTTGTTGTTCTAGCAAACCGAAAATCTAGTCAGGAACGACTTCCCAGCCATTTTCCAGTTCGATCAGTGCGTATCTTTCTTTGTCTGCATCCGGTGCGGGCAGGAAGGTCACAACTCCCACTAGAAACTCGAGATCTGGTTTTCCCACAGTTCGCATGCGTTGCTTATGGGTTCCCATATGACAGAGATAGCCGAGCTTCTCTAATTCTGCACACAGAGATGAAATATGCCGGGCGTTCTCAACCCGGTAGGACTGATAACTTTCATCCCAAATGATGCTTAAGTCTTCCAGTAACTCGTCAACTTCTGCGGCCAGGTTCAAAGCATCATCGTTGTTGATAATGCTCATATCAACTCGCCGAGCATGCCAGCCACCATATACCTTCAGAAAATCAGAAGCGGTCCTTACAGGATTGGTTCGGGCAATCACCGTCTTCCGTTTAGCTTTCAGCCAGGCTTGCTCAAGGCGAGATAACTCTTCTGCCGTCTGCTTACGGAAGTAGGTGACTTCAATCCCGACAGCTCGGGCGATTAATTTCAATGACTCAACTGAGGGAGTGTGTCGTCCGCTTTCGATCTTCTCGATCGTCCTCGTGGACAAGCCAGACATGTCTGCGAGATTTTCCTGCGAGAGCGTGAATTGGCTGCGAATATGTCGACAGCAGTTAGCGACGTGTTGCGGATCAATGGGGAAGTTGGGAGTAGTCATGCTTTGCTCCAAGAGGTTAGTTTACATTACTCTCGCCAAATGTGCGCCAAAATTCCCCGAAGGCTTCCCGAACCAATTCCGAATGTGACAGTGGTTGTTGGTCCTCCTCAATTACCGGCTAAAGCAAGGTTGGGCGGGTTGAGGCAGCGATACCCATCCTACACCATCCCCTTCGGTCTGCAGGGGCCGGATGTCGTTAGCGTTCATAACCCTCCGCCAAGTACCGCGCCCGCGATCACGCCGCCGCCGACAAAGACGGAAATGAGAACCAGGAATGCGAAACAGCCGAGACCGCCGGATTCATAATCGCCTGAGACCGCTTCCATCGGGGTCTTCGGCCCCTTGGTGAACACCGCTCCGACAATCCAGCCGGCAAACAGGCCGGCGACGGCTCCGATCCACATGCTGGGTGTCATTGGCTTTTCCCCGTCCTTCTGAAGATGACCGTGTGAAAGTCTAGCACGTGATACAAGGCGGGTCATGGACCGGGGCGGACGCGCAGCGCTTGCCGGGAACAGGCGGTCACATGGACTTCAGCGGACCTGCCCGGTTAAAGTCCCCCCATGACCGACAATTACCTCGACAAAGTTTACCGCGTCTCCGGCAATGACGGGATGCGCGATCTCTACAATGCATGGGCCGGGAAATACGATCAGGACCTTCTGGAAACCGGCTATGCGACACCGGCACGGGTGGCGGCAGCCCTTTCCGCAGAATTGCCGGACAAGGACGCGCCGATCCTCGATTTCGGCTGCGGGACAGGTCTCTCAGGCACCGCCCTGGCAGAGGCGGGCTTCACCCGGATCGATGGGACCGACCTGTCCGGCGAGATGCTCGCCATGGCCCGGCAAAAGAAGATCTACAACAAATTGTGGGAAACGGATCCGGCTGTTCCTCTGCCGGTTCGGCCGGGAGACTACCGGGCCGTCACGGCGATTGGCGTGATCAGCGTGGGCGGTGCGCCTGCGTCGGTCTATGACGACCTGCTTGCCATTCTTGCGCCGGGTGACTTGCTGGCGTTCTCGCTGAATGACCAGAGCATGGCGATGGACGAATATGGCGGACGGCTCAGACGAAGCGTGTCCGATGGAGACGTGGCGATCAGGTCTGAGGCTTACGGTCCGCATCTGCAGGCGCATGGCGAAAATTCAGGCTCGACGGTCTACGTGCTGGAGCGGCTTTGAGCTGCGCCCGGCCGGTACGGCAGGCCGCTCGCCTGACAAAGCGGGCCAGACCCGTTAGGCTGTCGGGGAGGAGATATTCATGACCGATCTGACCACACCGCCCTTTCCCGCCACGCAAATTCTTGTCCCCGTGGACATGCGGCACAGAGAGGCGTCTCAGCTGGCTGTGGAATCTGCGGTATACCTTGCCCGGCCGGCGGGGGCGAAAGTGTCGATCCTGACGGTCACCAATCCGCTGGGCACGCATCTGACGGAGATGCCGGAAGCGCGGAAGCCGGACTTCGAAGCCTTCGTTACCGCTGAGGCAGCACGCCTCGGCTATGCCATCACGCCCCTGTTCGAGAGCCATGAGGCCGTGAACGAGACAATCCAGAAAGTGATCCGGACGCATGGCGTGGATTTTGTCGTCATGGCGACGCACCATCCCAAGCTGAGCGATCATCTGTTTGGCTCGCACGCCTCGCAGACGGCGCTGCATGCCAATTGTTCCGTGTTGATCCTGAGGGGATAGGCCGCGGTCAAGGCACTTTACTTCTGCCCACCATGACCGTATTCAGCGCGCCATGCTGAAGACACAGATCATTATTACCACCAAGACGACCCGCCTTTGCGGGACGTTGCGGGTGCGTGCGATCTGAAGCCAGCCACCCTCACCAACGTCCCGCCAAGGCGCGGGACGGCCAATTCCTGACAATGGCTCTCCCGCTCCAAAGGCTCCAAACCGGAGAATGCCATGTCACCCCGTTTTTCAAGATCCAATCCGCCGCGTGTCGGCGTCGTCGGCGCCACAGGCCTGGTCGGCAGCCTGATGCGCGGGCTGCTGGAGGAGCGGGACTTTCCGCTCGCCTCGCTGCGCCTGTTCGCCTCGGCCCGGTCGGCGGGAAAGACCATCCCGTTCCGCGGCACGGACATTGTGGTGGAGGATGTCGCGGCGGCGGACCTCTCCGGGGTGGACATTGTGTTCTTCTCGGCGGGCGGGGAAACCTCGCGCCGGTATGCGCCGAAATTCGCTGAAGCTGGCGCGCTGGTGATCGACAATTCCTCCGCCTGGCGGAAGGACCCCGACGTGCCGCTGGTCGTGCCGGAAGTGAACGCCGATGCGCTGGCGGACATTCCGAAAGGCATCATCGCCAACCCGAACTGCACGACCATGGCGGCCATGCCCGTGCTGAAGGTGCTGCACGATGCCTGGGGGCTGACGCGCCTCTTCGCCTCGACCTATCAGGCCGCGTCCGGGGCAGGGGTAGCCGGGTCGGAAGAGCTGAGCCAGCAGGTCGCTGCGGCGGCTGCCGGGGACATGGCGGGCCTTGCAGACAATCCGTCTGCGGTGGATTTCCCCGCGCCACAGAAATGGGCCGTACCGCTCGCCTTCAATGTCGTGCCGATGAACTATGTTCTGGGCGAGGATGGGTATACGGACGAGGAGCTGAAGCTGCGCGACGAAAGCCGCAAGATCATGGGACTGCCGGACCTGAAAGTCTCCGGCACCTGCGTGCGCGTGCCGGTGATGACTGGGCACAGCCTGTCGCTCCATGCGGAGTTCGAACGGCCCGTCTCTGCCGAAGAGGCTGAGGCCATGCTGGCCAAAGCGCCGGGCGTGCAGGTGGATGCTGTACCCAATCCGCTGGAGATGACGGGTAAGGACAATGTCAGTGTCGGGCGCATCCGCAAGGACAGCGCGCTGGACAATGGGCTCGTCCTGTTTGTCGTCGGCGACAATCTGCGCAAGGGCGCTGCGCTGAACGCCGTGCAGATCGCGGAAGCGCTGCTTGAGCGCGCAGGCTGAGGCCAAAGAAAAACGCCGGACCTGTGAAGGTCCGGCGTTTGCCAATTCAGTCTGAAGGCCCGGATTACAGGGCTTCGATGATGGTGACGTTGGCGATGCCGCCGCCTTCGCACATGGTTTGCAGGCCATACTTCTTGCCGCGGGCGCGCAGGGCATAGACCAGTGTGGTCATCAGCTTGGTGCCCGAAGCGCCGAGCGGGTGGCCAAGCGCGATGGCGCCGCCATTGACGTTCAGCTTCGCCGGGTCTGCGCCGTGATGCTTCAGCCAGGCGAGCGGCACCGGCGCGAAGGCTTCGTTCACTTCGTAGAGGTCGATGTCGGACATTTTCATGCCGGCGCGCTGCAGGGCGCGGTCGGTGGCGAAGAGCGGCTCTTCCAGCATGATCACCGGGTCACCGGCGGTGACGGTGAGATTGTGGATACGGGCCAGCGGGGTGAGGTTGTGCGCCTTGATGGCGGCCTCGGACGCGACCATGACTCCAGAGGAGCCGTCACAGATCTGGCTGGCATTGGCGGCGGTCATGATGCCGTCATCCATCAGGATCTTCAGCTTCGCCATGCCTTCCATCGAGGCGTCGTAGCGGATGCCTTCGTCCTTGTCGTGCATCACTTCATTGCCTTCCGGGTCGCGGCCTTTGAGGGCGACGATCTCGTCCTTGAAGGCCCCGGCCTTTGTGGCCTCAGCGCCGCGCCGGTGGCTTTCGACCGAGAACGCGTCGAGCTGTTCCTTGGTGTGGCCATGCTTCTTGGCGATCATCTCGGCACCAACGAACTGGCTGAACTGCTTGATGCCGAACTTCTCTTTCACCGATTGCGGCGTCGGATCGGTCGGCACTTCGAACAGCTTGCCGGCGCGGGCATTGATGCCCATCGGGCAGCGGGTCATGCTTTCGACGCCGGCTGCGATGACAAGGTCCTGCGTGCCGGACATCACGGCCTGAGCTGCGAACTGGAGGCTCTGCTGGGACGAGCCGCACTGGCGGTCGATCGACACGGCGGGCACGGACTGGGGCAGCTTCGAGGCGAGCACGGCGGTGCGGCCGATCTGGTTTGCCTGCTCGCCGGCCTGCGAAACGCAGCCCATGATCACGTCCTCGATGGCGGCCGGGTCGACGCCGGTTTCGTCCACGAGCGCGTTCAGGATCTGCGCGCCGAGATCGCCCGGGTGCCATTCGGCGAGGGCGCCGCCGCGGCGGCCACCGGCGGTACGTTTTGCTGCTACGATATATGCGTCTGCCATGTCACGCGTTCCTCTTCCTATATTTCCGGCACATTTATACGCCCCGGTTTCGACTGCGCCAGCACTCTCCCAACGGAACCTGCCGCAAGGGAGGCTGTCAGTTCCGGATCTCTTCAAACACGGGCAGGGATTTGCCAAAGGGGGCGTGCGCCGCATTGGCGTAATGGCTGTCTGCATCCGGCAGGCGCAGCAGGGGTTCGAGGATGCCGGTGGACTGCAGGACGGGATCGAGTGTCTCGCGCGTCGTCTCATTCAGGGCGCGATAGCGGGCCTGCAGCATTTCAAGGCACCAGGTCCGGTACTGGGAGGTCTGAATGTCCCGATAGACCGTCTCCTGGATGGTCATGCCGTGGCGCGCGCCGCCAGCCTGCCAGGCAAGCGCATTCGCGTTCAGGGCTTCGAGATGTGTTTCCGCCAGCTCGCGCAGCAGGGGCAGGAGATCGTCCGGGATTCCGCTGACGAGATCGCCGCCGGTGCGGGAGGCGCGGGCATTCCAGACGCGGTAGACCCAGGCCATCACGCCGGGGGCGGTTTCCCGCATGATGATGCCGGGCACAGGGTCCATTGCGAAGTGACGGAAGAGGGGCCCCATCAGGCCGATATCGGCCAGCGTCGGCCGGTCGCCGAGCAGGAAGGGGCGGGCCTGAAAGACCGGCTCAAGCAGGTCGAGCAGTTTGAGGTAGCTGCCTTCGACATGCGCGCGGGTGTCCGGCGTGACGCCGTCCCGGTCCACGAAATTATGCTTCTGGCGCTTCTCGGTCCGCCGGCGCTTCAGGAAACCGGGCGCCTTGATGTCCCGGCCCATCGCATCGGCAATCTGGCGGGCGAGCAGTTTGGAGGAGAGCGGATAGCTCCAACGATAGTGCATCGCCGGGCGCCAGAGCCATTCGTCGGCATAGTCTTCGATCAGGCGGCAGAGAAAGGCCTGCGCCGGGTCTTCCGGCAGGATCGGCGGATCAGGGTGCTGGGTCTCGAACCAGTCGATCATCGGGCTGGAATCGGTCATCCAGCGTCCGTCCGGCAGTTCCACGGCGGGCATCTGCATGGCGCCGGTCTTTTCCGGAATGGTGCGCATGAATTCGCGCCCCGTCATTTCATGGAAATCGTAGGGAATTTCCTTGTAGCGCAGATAGGCTTCCAGCTTGCCCGTGAAATAGGAAACCTTGAGCCCGTAGACCTTCAGCATGATGCCCTCCCCGGCCGCTTGTAACGGCACTTATAGTGTCAATAGTTGCATCATCCGCCAAAAAGCCGGCGGGCTCAAGCACCCATGACAAACAGGCGGCGGGCGGTGGCGGTGATGTGTTTCAGATACTGCTTCTGCGACCAGCCGCAGGTCTGCGTGAGGTGTTCCCAGTTGGGCAGCAGAAGCAGCGTCCAGAGGAGATCGGTTGCCTGCGGCGCGGGCATGCCGGGGGCGAGGTCGCCGTCACGCTTCAGGGCGTTGATGGCCGCTTCGCAGCCTTCCCGCATGTCCTGCATACGCTGGGCCCAGGCGCTGCGGGCTTCTTCGTCTGTGGGGCTCATATCGATAAGCGCTCGCCCGATGGGATAGATCTCGGGCAGGTAACCGGCCCAGGCCTCGATATAGGCATCGAGGCGTTCCCGGCCGGTCTTCGCGGCCCGGCTGGGCGCAAGGCGTGCGTCGGAGTCCTTTATTTCATCGACATAGAACGTCGCCGCAATCAGCAGGTCCGCGCGATTGGCGAAGTGCAGGTAGACCGCCTGCCGGCTGATCCCGGCGCGCTTTGCAATGTCTGACATGCGCACGCCTGCGCCGCCGCCTTCTGTCAGGAGGTCGGCGGTGGCCTGGAGGATTCTTTTGCGGGTATCGGGATTCGGGCTTGACATAGTGTCAAGTGACCACCTATTTGGCGCCGTGTCAATTGACATCGTGTCAAGTCAAAGGAGGTCATCATGCGAATTGCCGTTTTTGGATCAACTGGCGGTGTGGGCCGCCATTTCGTGGGCCAGGCTCTGGAAAAGGGTATGTCAGTCACGGCGCTCGTCAGGTCGCCCGGCAAGCTGGCAGACCCGCCTGAGGGGCTGACGCTGGTGCCCGGCGATATGTCGGATGAAGAGGCGGTCTATTACACAGTCGCCGGAGCGGATGCGGTGGTCTGCGCGCTTGGCGCGCCGCTGCAGGACAAGAGCGGTATCCGGGCCACGGGGACTGCCACCATCATCCGGGCAATGAAGGATGCCTGTGTCGACCGGCTCGTCTGCCTGTCCTCCATCGGGGCAGGGGACAGCTATCCCCTGATCCCGGCGTTCTACCGATACTTTCTCGGCCCTTTGATGATGGAGAACATGTTCGCCGACCATGAGGCACAGGAGGCAGAGATTGCCGCCTCGGGGCTCGACTGGATCATCGCCCGGCCCGGTCCTTACCGGGATGGCGACCGCACCGGCACCTATGCCCACGGCGTCAGTGCTGACGTGCCGGACCGGAAGCGGAAATTCCAAATCAACCGCGCCGACGTGGCGGACTTCCTGATCCGTCAGCTTTCGGACAATACCTACCTGCACAAGCCAGCCTGGCTGACCAGCTGACTGGCGATCCAAACCCTGCAAAGGAGACTGATATGACCCCGCAATGGATGCTGCTTGCCAGCGAATTTTCCGTGATCGCATTTGCCCTCGTGGCTGGCGTGTTCCTCACCTTTTCCGATTTCGTCATGCGCTCCCTGGCGGCAACCCAGCCCGCTGGCGGGATCGAGGCGATGCAGCAGATCAACCGCAAGGTTTTCTGCACGCTGTTCATGGTCCTGCTGACCGGTATGGCCATCGTCTCGCCCCTTATGGCGGTGTGGGCCATCATGCAGGGGAGCGGCGCGGCGACACTCTGGATCGTCGCGGCAGCGGTCACCTATGTGATCGGCACGTTCGGTGTGACGGTCGTCTTCAATGTGCCCATGAACGAGCGCCTCGACCGCATGGCGCATGACAGCGCCGTCGCGGCTGCCTACTGGCACCGCTACGTCCCGGCGTGGAGTTTCTGGAATACCGTCCGCACGCTCGCCTCTGCGGCGTCTTCCACTTTCATGCTGATGGCTGTTGTCGCATTGGCGGCCGCCTAGTTGGACACGTCCGTTCTGAAGTGGCCTGACGTGACCCAGCTTCGCCGGGCATATCAGCCGGGTTTCCATTCCCGCAGGATACGGTAAGGCGTAAAGCTTGCCGGATCGCCATGACGGAGTTGCATCATGCTGGAATTTACCGCGCCCTCAGTGGTCTTGCTGGAAGCGGCCGCCCTGATTTTCATTCTCAGGATATGCGATGTCTCGCTAGGCACGTTGCGGCTGATCATGATTGCCAAGGGACACCGCCGCCCGGCGGCCATTCTCGGCTTTTTTGAGGTAACTATCTGGATTCTGGCCGTCAGTCAGGTGTTGACTGGCATTACCAATATCTGGGCGGTGCTCGGCTACAGTTCGGGATATGCGGCTGGTACATCGATCGGTATGCTGATCGAAAGTCGGTTTGATCTGGGAAAGGTCGAGATCCGCGTTTTGTCACAGGATAAGAGCGACCAAATCCTCGATGCCCTCAAGGCGCTTGATGTTCAGGCACTCCAGATTTCTGTGGCCTCTTCAGGCCAACAGCTGCCAACCCTGCTGACAATCGTACCCAAAAGTCATGCTGTCGGCGTGCTGGCAGCCATCCGGAATGCCGACCCGGGGGCCTATGTCGTCATCGAGGATGTGCAGCGGGTGATCGTCCCCAAGATTGCGCGCTAGTCGTCAAAGCCGAGGAAGGTGGCCGCTTCGTCTACGGACTTCCGTTTTGACACGACAGCGTTCGCCGGGAACGTCTCGTCCGGCCAGCCCATGGCGACGCAGGTCTGGATCACCTGATCGTCAGGGATGCCGGCTTCTTCGCGCACCACCGGGCTCTGCATGATGCCCTGCGAATTGATCACGCAGCCAAGGCCCCGGTTCCAGGCGGCATTGACGATGCCGTTGACCACGCCGCCGCAGTCGAAGGGCGGAATGTCGCCGCCGGCCAGCGCCTTGTCATAAGTGACCACGATGGAGACCGGCGCATCGAACTGGCGGAAGCCGCGCAGTACCCAGTCCATGCGGGCTTCCTTGTCGTGGCGTTCGATGCCCATGGCCTGGAACAGCTGGATGGCGATCTCGACCTGGCGCTCGCGGTGCACGCCTTCATATGGCGGGCCCATGCGGAATTCGCGGCTGTCCGGCACGCCGGCCACGTTCCGCTCGACATTGCCCTTGCGGATGCGGTCCAGCACATCGCCGGAGACGACATAGAAGTTCCAGGGTTGCGAGTTCAGAGAGGTCGGCGCGCGCATTGCGATTTCCAGGATCTCCCGGACCAGCGCCTTCGGGACCGGCTTCTTCAGGAAGCCCCGGATACTGCGCCGGCCGCGCACAACGTCATCATATTCCACTGGTGTCTCTCCCAATCTCTTATCGGAACCCTTGTAGCGCACCCGCCGCGCCTGACAGCCCCTGCCGTTGCGGCAAAGAAATAACCCGCACCAAAGGTGCGGGTTAGATCAGGTGCGCAATGTTCGGTCTGGAAGACCAGCATGAGCGAAGCGAAGGCGCAGCGGCTCCGCGCCAGAGGCGCGGAAACCGCCGCGAGCAATCAATCAGCGCGGCGCCATGCGGATTGCGCCGTCGAGGCGGACGTCTTCGCCGTTGAAGTAGCCGTTGCGGCACATTTCGGTGGCCAGCGAGGCGTACTCTTCCGGGTTGCCGAGGCGGGCCGGGTTCGGCACCTGGGCGCCGAGGGCCTGCTTGACCGGTTCCGGCGCGCCTTGCAGCAGCGGGGTGTTGAAGATGCCCGGCAGGATCGTGTTGACGCGGATCAGCTCACGGCTGAGGTCGCGGGCGATCGGCAGGGTCATGCCGACAACGCCGCCTTTGGAAGCGGAGTAGGCGGCCTGGCCGATCTGGCCGTCTTCGGCGGCAACCGAAGCGGTGTTCACGATCGCGCCGCGCTCGCCGTCGATCGGGTCAAGCGTCATCATGCCGGCAGCGGATTTCGCGATGCAGCGGAAGGTGCCGACCAGGTTGATCTGGATGATCAGGTCGAACTTATCGAGCGGGAAGTGGCTGATTTCGCCGGTTTCCTTGTTGCGGCTGGCCGTCTTGATGGCGTTGCCGGTGCCGGCGCAGTTGATCAGGATGCGCTCCTGGCCGATGGCGGCGCGGGATTTCGCAAACGCAGCGTCGACGCTGGCTTCGTCGGTCACGTTACACTCGCAGAACACGCCGCCCAGTTCCTTGGCGAGGGCTTCGCCTTTTTCCGCGTTGAGGTCGAACAGGGCGACCTTGACGCCATAGCTGGCCAGTTTCGTCGCCGTTGCAGCGCCGAGTCCGGAGGCGCCACCGGTGATGACAGCCGAAATATTCGAATTGAGTTCCATGGGCCGCGGCCCTCCCTTGTTTCTGACAACTTTTCAGATGATCTATAGGTCTCACAGGAGGACGCAATGTCTGACGCAGCGGAAGTCATCAACACCGTCCTGAACGAGGACGGGCGCTATATACCGAAGTCGATCGAGCGGGACGCGCGCACCTCGCGGGGCCTCGTTCCCAAGCTGATGCGCGTGGTGGGCAAGATCCCCTTCGCGGACGACCTCGTCGCAGCCTGGTATGCCGCGCGCGACCCGCACACGCCGATGCGGGCCAAGGCTGTGCTGTTTGCGGCGGTGGCCTATTTCGTCACGCCGATGGACATGCTGCCTGATTTCATCACCGGCCTCGGTTTCACCGATGATGCAACTGTGCTGGCGACGGCGCTTGGCCTGGTGGGCATGCATGTGAAAGAAACTCACCGGACGGCCGCCCGGCGCCTGTTGCGGGTGCCGGAACCGGTGAACGAAGACTAGAAAACACAAAAGGGGAGGTTGCCGGATGGCTGGGGAAACCGCCGCGCTCGCAGGCGCGATTGTACTGGGCGTTCTTTACTGGGCCGGATGGTGCTGGCGTGAGGGCGGAGGCCTGCCGGGTCTGATCGTGAAAACCGGCTCGACCGCGCTGCTGGCCCTGTTTGCCTATCTCGCCGGCGGGCCGTGGCTGCTGGTGGCGGGCCTCGCCCTGTCGTCGGCAGGCGATGCCTTTCTGGCGGTCGACAAGCCGGGAGAGGACAAATGGCTGAAGCCCGGCATGGCGGCCTTTTTCCTGGCCCATGTCGCCTATATCGCCCTGTTCTGGGCCCTGCCACAGACGGACCGGAACCTTCTGAACCTCACCGCGCAGACTGTGCTGGTTCTTGGCGGCGTTGTCTTCGTGCGCTGGCTCGCGCCATCCCTGGGGGCGATGCGGATACCGGTCTTTGCCTATACGGCGGTCATCCTTGTGATGGGGGCTGCTGCATTGCGGTTGCAGCCGCCCTTCCTTCTGGTGACGCTGGGCGCGGTGATGTTCGTCGCCTCCGACATGATCCTGTCGCTGCAGCTGTTCGCCCGGCCGGAAGGGGCGCCAAAGCGGATGGCGCCATCGCTGGCTGTGTGGGGGCTCTATTTCTTCGGGCAGGCCCTGATTGCGTGGGGCGGGACCTATCCGTTCCTGCCGCCACCCGTTTAGCGCGGACGGTCACCGTCGATCGTGGCGCGGCGCATGTGGCGGCGGTGGCCGTGATAATCATTGAGCGCATAGTGCCAGACACAGCGATTGTCCCACATGGTGACGTCGCCTGCCTGCCAGCGGACGCGGCAGGTGTTGCGCTCCTCGCGTGAGAGATCGAACAGGTAGTTCAGAAGCGGGCGGCTTTCCTTGCGGCTCCACCCTGCAAAGCGCAGCGTGAAGGCGGGATTGATGAACAAGCCCTTGCGGCCCGTTTCCGGATGGGTGCGGATCACCGGGTGTTCGTACTCCGGCGCGTCCGGTGCCGCAGTGGCGTCCATCGACTGGCGCACGGCAGCGGAATAGCCATCTGCGCCATATTCCTTGCTGGCCGTATGGATAGCGGTCATGCCTTCCAGCGTTTTCTTCAGCCCTGCGGAGAGCCGGTCATAAGCGGCCTGCTGGTCGGCGAACAGCGTATCCCCGCCATAGGGCGGCACTTCAATGGCGTGCAGGATAGAGCCGAGGGCCGGTTCCTCCAGGAAGCTCATATCGGAATGCCAGCCGCCGCCGAAATTGGTCTTCTCGTCCGGCTCCTTGATGATCTCAAGCAGTTCCGGATGTCCGTCCATGCCCTTCACATAGGGGTGGATGTTCAGCGTCCCGAAGCGGCGCGCGAACGCCTTTTGCTGGTCCGGCGTCAGGCCCTGCTGGCCGCGCAACACGATCACCTTGTGGTCGAGAAAGGCCTGGTGCACGGCATCGAACTCGGCATTCGACAAGTCCTGCTTGAGATCCACGCCATGGATCTCTGCGCCAAGGGTGCCGGTCAGCGGCTGGATGGTCATGCTCATGGGTGTTCCTCCACTTTTCTGGCCAGCTTAGCAGGTTGCTGTTTCGCGTCACCTGCCGATCCCGTCACAGAAATGCCGTTTGCGCACGCCTCCGAAATGTGAGACAGACGCGGCGGGCCAGCATCCCCCAACGGGTGCCAGCCTATCTGTAAGGATAGGAGTACAAACAGATGACGACCGTCGCCAAACCCGGCGTGCTGCCAGCATGCCCGCATTTTTCCTCGGGCCCGACTGCCAAGCGCCCAGGATTTTCCCTCGAAAAACTGAACACCGCCGCCCTCGGCCGCTCGCACCGCTCCGGTGATGCGAAGAAGAAGCTGAAGGACGCGATTGAGCGGACCAAAACCATTCTCGGCCTGCCGGAAGGCTACCGCGTGGCCATCGTGCCCGCGTCCGACACCGGCGCCGTTGAAATGTGCATGTGGTCCATGCTGGGCGCGAAACCTGTGGACGTCTTTGCCTGGGAAAGCTTCGGGCAGGACTGGGTCACCGACGCGACCAAGCAGCTGAAGCTGGCTGACTGCAACACCCATGTCGGCGACTATGGCGAGCTGCCGCCTTTCGAAAAGGCGCGCGACGATGCCGACATCATCTTTACCTGGAACGGCACGACGTCCGGTGTGCGCGTGCCGAACGCCGACTGGATCAAGCCGAACCCGGACCGCGTCGTGATCTGCGATGCGACCTCGGCTGCCTTCGCGCAGGACATCGAGTGGGAGAAGCTCGATGTGGTGACCTATTCCTGGCAGAAAATCCTCGGCGGGGAGGCGGCCCACGGCATGCTGATCCTCAGCCCGAATGCCGTGAAGCGTCTCGAAACCTACACGCCGGACCGTCCGCTGCCGAAAATTTTCCGCATGACCAAGGGCGGCAAGCTGAACGAGGACCTGTTCCAGGGCGCCACGATCAACACGCCCTCCATGCTGTGCGTGGAAGACTATCTCCAGGCGCTCGACTGGTGTGAAGGCCTTGGCGGCTGGAAGGGCCTGAAGGCACGTTCCGACGAAAGTCTTGGCATCCTCGCCGACTGGGCCGCGAAAACGGATTGGGTCGACTTCCTTTGTCCGGATGCGGATGTCCGCTCCAACACCGGTGTCACGTTCAAGATCGTGGATCCGCGGGTTGCCGGCCTCGACGAGGCGGGCCAGCGTGCCTTCGTGAAATCGATGATGAAACGTCTGGAAACGGAAAACGCCTGCTATGACGCAGCCGGTTACGCGAAAGCCCCTCCGGGATTGCGCATCTGGTGCGGCGGTACGGTTGAGCCGTCCGATGTCGCCAAGCTGACGCCATGGCTCGACTGGGCCTTCGCTGAAGAAGCTGCCTCTCTCTAGCAACGAAATCTGCAAAGCGCGCCTTCACGAGCAAGGCGAAGGCGCAGCGGTGCGGGCAACAGCCCGCAACAGCCGCGAGCAAAGGAAAACAAGATGCCTAAAGTCCTTATCGGAGACAAACTCTCCCCCGCCGCCGTGGAAATCTTCCATGCCCGCGGCATCGAAACCGTCACCAAGACCGGTCTGAACACGGAAGAACTGATCGCGGAGATTCCGGAATATGACGGCCTCGTCGTCCGCTCGGCCTGCAAGCCGAATGCGGATGTCATCGCGGCTGCGGCCAATCTGAAAGTCATCGGCCGGGCCGGGATCGGTGTCGACAATATCGACATCAAGGCCGCGACCGCCAAAGGCGTTGTGGTCATGAACACGCCCTTCGGCAACGCCATCACGACCGCCGAGCACGCTATCGCCATGATGTTCGCGGCGGCCCGACAGATCCCGGCCGCCAATGCCCGGACCCAGGCAGGGGAGTGGCCCAAGAAAGACTTCATGGGGACGGAAGTTTCCTACAAGACGCTCGGCCTGATCGGTTGCGGCAATATCGGCAGCCGAGTCGCAGAGCGGGCCATCGGCCTGAAAATGAAGGTTGCTGCCTACGACCCATTCCTGACGGAAGAACGGGCTGTAGAGCTCGGCGTCGAGAAGGTGGAGCTTGAAGACCTGCTGGAACGGGCGGACGTCATCACGCTGCACGTTCCGCTGACAGATCAGACGAAGAACGTTCTCAGCCGGGAAAACCTGGAGAAGACCAAGAAGGGCGTGATCATCGTCAATTGCGCGCGTGGCGGCCTGGTCGACGAAGCGGCAACGAAAGATCTTCTGGAAAGCGGGCATATCGCTGCTGCAGCCTTCGACGTGTTTGCGGAAGAACCTGCCAAGGAAAACATCCTCTTCGGCACGCCGAACTTCATCGCCACGCCTCACCTCGGCGCAGCGACCACCGAGGCGCAGGAAAATGTCGCCCTTCAGGTGGCTGAGCAGATGTCGGACTACCTCCTGTCCGGCGCGGTCACCAATGCGCTCAACATGCCGTCGATCACGGCGGAAGAGGCCCCCCGCATCAAGCCGTTCGCCGAACTGGCCGAGAAGCTTGGCTCCTTCGCCGGCCAGATTTCCGACTTCGGTTATGAAGAGGTCATGATCGAGTATGAAGGCGAGGTCGCAGACCTGAACCGCAAGCCGCTGACGGCGGCGTTGCTGGCGGGCCTGCTGCGAGCTTCGCGCGGGGATGTGAACATGGTCTCGGCTCCGGCGATCCTCGCTGACAGCGGCGTGAAGCTGACCGAAACCAAGACCGAAGACAGCCCGGTCTATGACAGCCTGGTCCGCATCAAGGTGAAGACCAAGGCAACTCAGAACGCGCCGGAAGGCGGCTGGCGCACTCTGGCCGGCACGCTGATCGCCGGCAAGCCGCGGATCGTCGAGGTGAAAGGCATGGCGCTGGAGGGCGATTTCGCCCCGGTCATGCTTTACGTGAACAACCTCGACCAGCCGGGCTTCATCGGCGCCCTCGGTCAGATGCTGGGCGAAGAGGCGATCAACATCGCCACCTTCCACCTTGGCCGCACGACGGCAGGGGACGAAGCGATTGCCCTGATTGGCATCGATTCTACACCCAGCGGTGTCCTGGTCGAGAAACTGAGCGCCCTGCCGCAGGTCCGGTACGCAAAAGTGCTGGCTTTCTGAACCGGCTTCAGGCGATCGGCCTGATTCTTTTCTACAAGACGGGCGGTCCTGACGGGCCGCCCGTTTTCCATTGGGAGTAGGGGGCGTGAGGCGATTTGGTTACCTGTCCCTGCAAATTAACGTGAGCGGCCTGTTTCACGCTTGACGGGCGAGTCCGGAGATCCTTACTCCCCTGTAATATTAAAGGGAGTTTCCATGCGCGATTATCTTTTTGCCAGTGTCGCCGCTATTGCTTCTGCGACCGCGTTCGCCGGTTCTGCCTCTGCCGACCTCGTCAGCGAGGTCCGCCTCGGCATCATGCAGGAGAACATCTGCGTGCTCGACTGCGACAATGCCAACAAGGAGCCGGGCCAGAGCCTGAACGGCGACATCCTCTTCCATTCCCCCGATTTCCTGGGATTCATCTGGAGTCCGAAGCCCTATGTCATGGGCAGCGTCAATTTTCAGGGCGATACCAGCTTCGGCGGTGCCGGTCTGCACTGGTCCTTCCCGATCGCGAAAAGCTGGCAGTTCGAGCCGAGCTTCGGTTATGTGATCCATGACGGTGAGGTGGCGAGCCCTTATCCGGACGGGGATCCGCGGAGTCTCGCTTTCACGGAAGAGCACGTTCTGCTCGGCTCACGCGACCTGTTCCGCACGACTTTCGGCCTGCACCATGACATCAACGAGACTTGGGGCGTCGAGATCATGTACGAGCATCTGAGCCACGGACAGGTCCTCGGAAACGGGCGCAATCAGGGCCTCGACAATATCGGGGTTCGCTTCAGTTATCGTTTCGATTAACGGCGCGGCCAAAGGCCCCTTGCTTTTCTGCGCTGAATCCTGCCCATGTCGCCGCGGACTGAACAGGAGCGGCACATGGCTGGCGTAGTGGTCGTAGGCGCCCAATGGGGCGACGAAGGCAAGGGCAAGATCGTCGACTGGCTTTCCAGCCGGGCGGATGTGGTTGTCCGGTTTCAGGGCGGACACAATGCCGGCCACACACTGGTGATCGACGGCAAGGTCTTCAAACTGGCGCTGCTGCCGTCCGGCCTCGTGCGGGGCGGCAAGCTGTCGGTGATCGGAAACGGGGTCGTGGTTGATCCCTGGCACATGCTGACCGAGATTGAAGGCATTCAGGCGCAAGGCGTCGAAGTCTCCCCCGAAACCCTGGTTCTCGCCGATAATGCCGCCCTGATCCTGCCCTGGCACAAGGACATCGATGCCGCCCGCGAAGGCGCCCTGGGCGCCGCACAGATCGGCACGACAAAGCGCGGCATCGGCCCGGCCTATGAAGACCGCGTCGGCCGCCGCGCCATTCGCGTGGCAGACCTTGCCGATCCGGCTGCGCTCGACATGAAGATCGAACGCCTGCTGGCCCACCACCGGCCGCTGCGCGCAGGGCTCGACCTGCCGGAGCCGGATGGCGCGAAGCTCAAGGCGGATCTGCTGGAAATTGCTCCGAAAGTGCTGGCCTATGCCCAGCCGGTCTGGAAACTGCTGGACGAGCAGGTGAAGGCGGGCAAGCGGATCCTGTTCGAAGGCGCGCAGGGGGTGATGCTGGACGTCGACCACGGCACCTATCCGTTTGTGACCTCTTCCAATGTCGTAGCAGGGAATGCGTCGGCCGGCTCGGGGGTCGGTCCGGGCGCGATCTCTTACGTTCTGGGTCTCGCCAAGGCCTATACGACGCGTGTCGGTGCAGGGCCCTTCCCGACCGAGCAGGACAACGAGATCGGCGAACGCCTCGGCACAGTCGGCCGCGAAGTGGGTGTGAACACCGGCCGGGCGCGCCGTTGCGGCTGGTTCGACAGCGTCATGGTGCGGCAGGCCTGTGCCACCTCGGGCGTCAACGGCCTTGCCCTGACCAAGCTGGACGTGCTGGACGGGTTCGACGAGATCAAGGTCTGCGTTGCCTACAGGCTGAACGGTCAGGAGATCGATCATTATCCCGCAGGCCTGACAGACCAGGCAGCGGTCGAGCCGGTTTACGAAACCATGGAGGGCTGGAAAGGCTCGACGGCTGGGGCACGCTCCTGGGCGGACCTGCCGGCTGAGGCCGTGAAATATGTCCGCCGCCTGGAGGAACTGGTCGGTAAGCCTTGTGCGCTTGTTTCCACCAGCCCGGAACGCGAAGACGTCATCCTCATGCGCGACCCGTTTGAGGGCTAAGCCGGGCCGTACGCCGCGATCGAGACGCCGACTTCGCCATCTTCGTTGAAGATGAAGGTCTCCGCGACCTTCTCTTCACGGTGGTTCGTATAGAGAATGGTCACAGCGTCAGAGCCGACAAGCACATTGTCGATCGCAAAGAACAGGGACCGGGCCCTTGCAAGGGCCTCGGTCCAATAGGTTTGCAGCGCTTTCTTTCCGTGGACGGTGGCCGCGTCATTGCCCATCACCAGCGCGATGCGCGGGCTGTGGAAGACGACGTCGTCGGCATAGTGCGATAGGATACGGTCGATATCCCTGTCGTTCCATGCCGACAGCCAGTCATTGGCAAATTCTTCCGCAAAAGCGCGGCTCAGCATGATCAGCTGGCCTGGCCGTTCACGGCAAGTATGTCTTCCACCGTGCGCAGGCCCGGCTTCGGAGAGGTCACCAGCACAGCCATGTTGCCCGGCAGGTGCTTGTTATCCAGCATCTTCTCGTGCGCGGCCGGAATGTCCTCCCACGGGAAGACTTCGGACATGCCGGGGTCGATACGGCGGTTGATGACCAGGTCATTGGCTGCGGAGGCCTGCTTCAGGTTGGCGAAGTGGCTACCTTGCACACGCTTCTGGCGCATCCAGAGGAAGCGGGCGTCCATGGTCAGATTGAAGCCGGTCGTCCCGGCACAGATCACCACCATGCCGCCGCGTTTCACCACGAAGACAGAGACCGGGAAGGTCGACTCGCCGGGGTGTTCGAACACGATGTCGACATCCTTGTTGCCGGTGATCTCCCATAGCGCTTTCCCGAACTTACGGCTCTCGCGCATATAATCCTTGAATTCCGGCCCGTTCACTGTGGGCAGCTGGCCCCAGCAATTGAAGTCTTTCCGGTTCAGAACGCCCTTGGCGCCGAGGCTGAGCACGTGCTCTTTCTTGTCGTCGCTGGACACGACGCCGATCGCGTTCGCTCCGGTCACGGCGCAGAGCTGGACGCCGAAACTGCCAAGGCCGCCGGACGCGCCCCAGACGAGGACATTGTCCGCCGGTTTCACGATGTGCGGGCGGTGGCCGAACAGCATGCGGTAAGCGGTGGCGAGGGTCAGCGTGTAGCAGGCGCTCTCTTCCCAGGTCAGGTGTTTCGGGCGCGGCATGCACTGGCGGGCCTGAACGCGGCAGAACTGGGCGAAGGAGCCGTCCGGCGTTTCATAACCCCAGATGCGCTGGGACGGCGAGAACATCGGGTCGCCGCCATTACACTCTTCGTCGTCGCCATCGTCCTGGTTACAGTGAATGACAACTTCGTCGCCGGGCTTCACGCGCTTCACCTTGCGGCCAACGGCCCAGACAATGCCGGCGGCGTCGGAGCCGGCAATGTGATAGTCCTGTTTGTGGACGTCAAAGACGGACACAGGCTCGCCCAGGGCAGCCCAGATGCCATTATAGTTCACGCCAGCGGCCATCACGAGCACCAGCACTTCATCGGAATCGATTTCCGGTACCGGCACCTGTTCCAGCTGCATGGCGGTGGCCGGACGGCCATGACGTTCCCGGCGGATCGCCCAGGCGTACATCATTTTCGGAACGTGAAACTCGGGCGGTATTTCGCCCAACTCGTAAATGTCTTTGACTTCCCGGCTCATGGCGGAATGCCCTCCTCCTTTGTACTTTATGCAAAAAACCCGGTGGTGCGATCTTGGCGCAACTTCACAAGGCCCTCGGCGCGCGCCACCTTGGCGTCATGGATGCCCCGATGCAAGTTGTTTTGTTGCGGTGCACAATGACAAGCCTCAGGAGCGTGACAAAAATGACAATCGGCCGAACCGTCTATCTCAACGGAAATTACTGTCCTGTTGAGGATGCAGTGATTTCCCCGTTCGACCGGGGGTTCCTGTTCGCCCACGCCGCTTATGAGGTGACCTCGGTATATGATGGCCGATTTATAGACCTTGAGGGGCATCTTTCACGCCTGCGGCGGACTTTGGAAGGCATATCCATCCCCAATCCCTGCAGTGACGAGAAATGGGCCGAAATCCACTCAGACCTGATCGACAAGAATGGAATGGAAGAGGGAACGGTCTATCTGGAGGTGACGGCCGGGGACTATGGCCTGCGCGATTTCGCCGGGCCTGAGACCTTCACACCAACTGTATTTGTTTACGCCGATGCCCGTCCGCTGATCGGTGATCTCGCCCGGGACGGAATAAGAGCGATCACGCTGGGCGATACGCGCTGGAAACGCCGGGACATGAAGACGGTGCAACTCCTCTCTCAGGCACTGGCTTATCGTGCGGCCCGGCAGGAAGGCGCGGAAACGGCCTTCATGATCGAAGACGGGCTGGTGACCGAGGCGGCATCGGCCAATGCCTGGATCGTAGATCCGGACGGCAAGCTGATCACACGTGAGCTCTCGCACGCCATCCTGCCGGGTATCACCCGCACCGGGGTTGTCTCATTGCTGAAAAGGGAAGGTCTGGAAGTCATCGAGCGCGCCTTCACGCCGGAAGAGGCGGCCTCCGCCAGAGAAGTCTTCACCACGTCATCCGGCGCGATCGTTGCGCCGGTCGTCACCATTGATGGCAAGCCGGTCGGCGATGGAAAGCCGGGGCCTGTTACACGGCGGATCCAGCGCCTTTATTATGAGGCTATGGGAGCTGATGTGGCTGCAGTGGCGCCCTGGGCGCTTGGTTAAGCGGCGCGCACGCCAGAGAATCTTCGGTCCGGGCGCACGGTTCAGCGCTCGTCCGGGGACGTGAATTCGCCTTCGATAATGTCGTCCGGGCCGTCGCCCGGGCGGCGTGAGGGATGGAAAGAGGCGTTCAACTGGCTCGCCACGATGTTCGCCTGTCCGGCAGCGAGGCGGGCGCTGGCGAGGTTCATCAGATAAACCGCCAGCGTCGTGCCGCCGGCGATCAGCAGGTCCGGCCAGCCGAAGCTGCGGGCGAGTGACGTGTCCCGGAAGAGCGCCAGCACACCCAGCGTGATGATGAATATTCCCAGTAACAATCCCGTCCGCGCGGCAAAACCCGGCCAGAACGCGCCGGGATGGGGCATGCGCGTTTCGCCTGCAGCGCGCAGGAGCCGGATGCGCTCAATCCACGACACGACCATCATGCCGCCTGCCAGCAGCAGAAGGATCAGGAAGCTGCGCTGAGCAATGGCGGCCAGCATGGCTGCCGCCGGAAAGGCGACCAATGATGCCAGTCGCAGGCGGAGCGCCAACTGCAACGAGCCGGGGGACAATCCATTTGTCGGCCCGCCTGTCTGGCCACCGGAAGAAATATGTATCATGGAACGAATGTGGCCCTGCCCGCCTGCGGCCGCAAGACGCTTCATCCTGCGGCTTGTCAGCCCGGTTTCCGGAGGGCATGTTGCGGCGCAACAAAATCTCTGCGTTGGGAGGCGCATGCCCCATGGCCGACAGCCAAACTTCTTTCCAGCATAATCCCGACCGGCCCTGGATCTTCCGAACCTATGCCGGCCACTCGACGGCAAAAAAGTCGAACGAACTTTACCGGATGAATCTGGGCAAGGGCCAGACGGGCCTGTCCATCGCCTTCGACCTGCCCACGCAGACGGCCTATGACGCCGACCACATCCTCGCGCGCGGCGAAGTCGGCAAGGTCGGCGTGCCGGTCAAACACCTCGGCGATATGCGCGAGCTCATGGCCGAGCTGCCGCTGGAGCAGATGAACACGTCAATGACGATCAATGCGCCGGCGTCCTGGATGCTGGCGCTCTATGTCGCACTGGCGGACGAACGCGGCGATGACCGCAAGAAACTGCGCGGCACGACCCAGAACGACATCGTCAAGGAATACCTCTCGCGCGGGACCTATGTGTTCCCGCCCGAGCCGTCGATGAAGCTGATCTCGGACATGGTCACCTGGTGTTATACCGAAGTGCCGAAGTGGAATCCGATGAATGTCTGCTCCTACCATTTGCAGGAAGCAGGTGCGACGCCGGAACAGGAGCTCGCCTACGCCCTCGCGACGGCGATTGCGGTGCTCGATACAGTGAAAGCTGGTGGCAAAGTTCCAGAAGAGGACTTTGAGACGGTCTTCGGTCGGATCTCATTCTTCGTGAATGCGGGTGTGCGTTTCGTTACGGAACTTTGTAAGATGCGTGCCTTTGTGGAACTTTGGGAAGAGATCGGCCGGAAGCGTTATGGCGTCTCCGATCCGAAAGCCCTGCTGTTCCGCTATGGCGTGCAGGTAAACTCGCTCGGCCTCACAGAGCCGCAGCCTGAGAACAATGTCTATCGCATCCTGATCGAGGCGCTTGCTGTGACGCTGTCCAAGAAGGCCCGCTGCCGGGCCTTGCAGCTCCCGGCCTGGAACGAAGCGCTCGGCCTGCCACGCCCATGGGACCAGCAATGGTCGCTGCGCCTGCAGCAGATCCTCGCCTACGAGACGGACCTTCTGGAATACGAAGACCTGTTCGACGGCAGCCATGTGGTCGAAGGCAAGACAGCAGAATTGAAGGAGCTTGCCCGTACGATGCTGGCCGAGATCGACGCACGCGGCGGTGCGACGAACTCTATCGACTTCATGAAAGAGAGCCTGGTCGGTGCGCACATTGAGCGCGTGAAGGCCATCGAATCCGGCGATCTCACCGTTGTGGGCGTGAACCGCTACACCGAAACGGCAGAGAGCCCGCTGGGCGGCGGAGATGGCGCGATCCAGACGGTCGATCCGGCCGAGGAAATGATGCAGGTCCGTGAACTGACGTCCTGGCGTGCGAACCGCGACAATACCGCGGCCGACGCTGCGATTGCCGGCCTGAAGGAAGCTGCGAAATCGGGAACCAACATCATGGAGCCCTCCATCGCCTGCGCGAAGGCCGGCGTCACCACTGGGGAGTGGGGCGCGGCGATGCGTGAAGTCTTCGGCGAATATCGCGGGCCCACGGGTGTGGCTGTCGTGATCAATTCCGAGAGCAATGAAGACACAGACGCTGTCCGCAAGGAAGTCGACCGGGTGTCAGACGCCCTCGGCCGCCGCCTGACCTATGTGCTCGGCAAGCCGGGCCTCGATGGCCACTCGAATGGCGCCGAACAGATCGCCGCGCGCGGCCGCGAGGTCGGCATGGACGTGGTCTATGAAGGCATTCGCTTTGCGCCGAACGAAATCGCCGCGCAGGCAAAGGAAGCCAATGCGCATGTCGTCGGCCTGTCGATCCTCTCGGGCAGCCACCTCGATCTTGTACGTGAGACGCTGGCGGAATTGCGTAAGGTCGGCCTCGACAATGTGCCGGTCGTCGTCGGCGGCATCATACCGCCGGAAGATGCCCAGGCCCTGCGCCAGATGGGGGTTGCCCGCGTCTATACGCCGAAGGATTTCAAGATCACCGGCATTATGGGCGACGTTGTCGGCATCGTCGAAAAGGCCTGGCTCGTCGAGGGCTGAGTGCCGTAATGTTCTTGCCGCTTGTGCTTGCTTGCAGGCAGGCATAAGCGGCGGAACATTTTCGACTGAGGCGTCCGGACCATGCCCCACTCCAATCCTTTTGAACTCGGTTGGGAAGAATGGCTGTCCCTGCCGGATCTTGGCCTGCCCGCTATCAAGGCGAAGATCGATACAGGCGCAAAGACGTCGGCCCTTCATGCCAGCGTGATCGAGCCGTTCGGTCCGGTGACCCGCCCGCAGGTCCGTTTCCTGATCCAGCCGGACCCCAATAATCCGGCCCTGGAAGTCACCTGTTCCGCGCCGGTAGTCGACCGGCGTGAGGTGACGAGTTCCAATGGCGAAACAGAGCTGCGCTACGTGATCGAGACGGATGTCGCGATGGGTGATCGGCGCTGGCCGATCCAGCTAACGCTGACCAACCGCGAGAACATGATGTACCGCATGCTGTTCGGCCGCGGCGCCATGCAGCCGGACATGGTGGTGGACCCGAACGAATCCTTCCGTCTGCCAGAGCTTTCCTACAGCCTGTACAAGGGCCTGCCGAAAAAGAAGCCGGTGAAGCGCCCGCTACGCATCGCATTGCTGACGCGGGAGCCGCACAATTATTCCAGCCAGCGCCTAGTAGAAGCGGCACTGAAACGGGGCCACGTCATCGAGATGATCGACACTGCCCGCTGCTATATGCAGATCGGCACGTTGGACCCGCAGGTGCATTATGATGGCAAGGCCCTGCCGCGCTATGACGCCGTCATCCCGCGGATCGGTGCGAAAATCACAGACTATGGAATGGCGGTGCTGCGGCAATTCTCGAATACCGGCGCGGTCTGCCTGAATGGGGCCGGCGCCATCGGCCGCTCGCGTGACAAGCTGTTGGCTCAACAACTGCTTGCCCGGGCGAAGATTGCCATGCCAGTGACGGCTTTTGCGCACAGCCCGAAGGATACCAAGGATCTGATTGGTCTTGTCGACGGGGCGCCCGTCGTCCTGAAACTGCTGACATCGACCCAGGGCAGGGGTGTGGTGCTGGCTGAAACGCGCAAAGCCGCCGAAAGCCTCGTGGATGCGTTCCGGGGGCTCGATGCGAACTTCCTGGTTCAGGAATTCGTGGAAGAAGCTGCAGGCGCCGATGTGCGGGTGCTGGTCATCGGCAACAAGGTCGTCGGCGCCATGAAGCGGCAGGCGCAGAAGGGCGAGTTTCGTTCGAACCTGCACCGTGGCGGTACGGCCTCCAGCATTCGTCTGACTGCAGAGGAGCGGGAAACCGCCCGGGCGGCGGCAAAGGTGCTGGGGCTGAACGTGGCCGGTGTTGACCTGTTGCAGACCAAGGACGGGCCGAAAGTCCTGGAGGTCAATTCCTCTCCGGGCCTCGAGGGGATCGAAAGTGCAACGGGCAAGGACATTGCCGGAAAGGTGATTGAACACCTTGAGCGTCAGGTGCGCCCGCTTTCCAGTGACCGGGAATCGGCCACACGGAGCAAACGCCGCATCAACGCGAGCTGAACAGCTTGCCCTTTTCCGTGATCAGGATGATCACGAGAGACGAGGCACCCAGGCAGACGAAGCCGAGCATCAGGGGAATCGTAGAGCCGTTATACTGGCTGCCGATCAACATGCCGATGAGGCTGGAGACGGTTGTCGTGGCAAAGCCATAAGCTGCCGACGCTGTGCCGGCGATCGCGCCAAGCGGCTCCATGGCCAAGGCCGAAAAGTTCGAGCCCAGCAGGCCGAAACAGGCAAACGTCAGAATGAACAGCGGATAGAACCAGAGCAGGCTCTCGCCGAGAGAAAAGGTGATGAGTGCCGAAAGCGCAGACAGGCCGGTAAAAAGAAGCAAGGCGGCATGGCTGATCCGGCGCATGCCGACCTTCTCAACCAGCCGGGAATTGGTGAAATTGGCCACTGCCAGCATGCCGGCAATCCCGGAGAACCAGAGGACGAAGTCTTCTCCCCGGCCGAACACTTCGCGGAAAACCTGTTCGGACGTTGCGATGAAAGAGAACAGGGCACCAAACACGATGCCGGATGCACACATATAGCCGAATGTGATGGGGGTCCTGACCACTTCTGCATATGCCCCAAGCGCATTTCCCAGATTCAGAGGGCGGCGCTGGTCTGCCGGCAGGGTTTCGGGCAGGCGGAGCCACGTCCAGCCGAGCATGACCAGTCCGAACGCGACCAGTGTGCCGAATATCCACTCCCAGGGGGCCACGAGAAGAATGATCTGGCCGACGCCCGGGGCGACAATCGGCACGATCATGAAAATGGTCATGACGAGCGACATGAAACGCGCCATCTGCCGTCCGGCGAAGAGATCGCGGACGACGGATACAGCGACCAGCCGCGCACCGGATGAAAAGACACCCTGGATAAAGCGGGCGGCCAGCAGGGCGTGGAATTCGCGCAGCGTGACGCACAGGCCGGCCATCAATATGTAGCCGGTCAGACTGATGAAGAGCGGGCCGCGGCGTCCGAACCGGTCGGTGATCGGGCCCCACAGAAGTTGCGGGGCGCCAAACCCGAGGATGTAGGCGAAGATGATCAGCTGCTGGCGGTTATCGCTTTCAACGCCTTCGGCCGTCAGACCGACATCATGCGCAATCTGGTTCAGCGCGGGCAGCATGATGTCGATGGCGAGCGCGTTCAGCGCCATGAGCCCGGCGACCATCACCACCATTTCCGAACGGCCCGGAACGGAGGCTCCGGTCTGCGTCGCAGGCGTGGGTGCTTTGGATTCGGTATCGGGCACCGTGGGCACCTTTCGAGCGGGCAGGTTTCTGGAAAGGCTATCTGGACCTGTCAGGCTGGCATTACCAGACCTGCGGGCAGAAAACTGTCAGCAGGTTGGGGACAGCGTCCGGGTCAGAGGACTCGGACAATATGCGGGCCTGTCCGACCCGGGCTGTTGCAGGGTATCAGGGCTGCGGCCGCAGAATGCTACCGGACAGATTCATGAGAACCTGATCGGCATCGAAATAGGCTGCATCATCCGGTTTCGGACCCTTGCCCATCAGGATTTCAGCTGACGCGATGTAGCGGGTCGATTCCCGGTATTCCGCCCCGCCCCAATAGGGATCGTAATAGCCCCAGCGCGGCCAGAACGGATCATAGGCGTAGGGCCGGGTCCGGTAATAGGCAGACCGTGGTCCATAGTAGTAATAATCAAGATAGAAATGATCATAGAAGGGGGAGTAGGGGCCGCCGCCAATCGGAACCATCCGGCTCTTCGCATCCGTATCGCGGTGAACGACGCGAAAATGATCATACCCGTTCAGCTTCGTCAGCTCCGCTGCCCGGTAGAGGAGGTAGGTCTCCACCGTCTTGCGGTCTGTCAGGCTGTTGCCGGCAAACTGAACCCGGAAGCGGTTATTTTCGATCTGCTGTTCGGAATAGCCGCGGCTGGAGGCGTCGATGGCTGCCTGATACGGCGTTGCGGTCGCGCACGCACCGAGCAGGGCGAGGGCTGCAATGGCAACGGGGAGAACAAGTTTCCGCATCCTGGATGACCTCCGGCTCAAAGTAATTCCTGCAGATTATATCGGTGAGGTTGGATGAACGCCAGTTGAACCATGCGCTGAACGGCGGCCTGGCGGATGACGTTATTGTTACTTTTTGCATCTGATCTGGTTCGGCAGCGCCATTCATGTACGCTTCCGAACAGGGAAAGGGAGGGGCAAGGAGGCTTGATATGAAAAGCACGTCCGAGCCCGTGCGCTGGTGTGCCGGCCTATGCCTGCTGGCCGTTGCAGCCTGTGGAGGGGGCGGCGGCAATGGCGGATCGCCTCAGCCAGCCCCCAATCAGCCACCTGTTTTTTCAGGTCCGGCCAGTGTCAGCGTTGCCGAGAATTCCGCCGGAACCTTCTACACGATCAGCGTCTCCGATCCGGATGGCGACGCCGTAACGCTGAGTGTGGTGCCGGGCGGGGATGAGGATGTCTTTGATTTCGACTTTTCCGCGCAAACTATCGCCTTTGCCTCGCCTCCTGATTTTGAAGCACCGGCCGATGGCAATGCAGACAATGTCTACGAAGTCACCCTCGAGGCACGCGATGGCGGAGGCCTGACAGATACGCTCAGCCTGGCTGTGACCGTGACGGACGTTGCCGAACAGGCCACGCTTCAACGGGTTGGCTCCGGATTCTCTGCACCCCTTTATATCACAGGTCTGCCCGGCAGCGGACAGCTAGTCGTCCTGCAGAAGGGCGGGCTGGCCAGACTGCTCAATCCGCAGAACGGCGCGGTCGACAGCGTCGATTTTCTGGATGTCTCTGGCTCCATTTCCACGAATGGGGAGCGGGGCCTGCTGGGCATCGCCTTCTCGCCGGACTTCGCGACCGACCGGACCCTGTTCGTGAACGTAACAAACCTGGCAGGTGACACGGAAATACGCCGCTACCAGACATTTTCCGGATCGTCGGAACAGGTCGACCCAGCAACGGAAGACGTGATCCTGACTGTGCCACAGGAGCAGGCAAACCATAATGGGGGCTGGCTGGGCTTTGGTCCGGACGGCTTGCTCTACATTGCCATGGGAGATGGCGGCGGTGGCGGAGACCCGCTGGAGCGGGCGCAGGACCCGGACTATCTGCTTGGCAAGATTCTCCGAATTGATGTGACTACGGACGATTTCCCGGCAGACCCGGCGCGAGACTATGCCATCCCGGCCGGGAATGCGTTTCCTGGCGGGGCGGGTGGCCGACCGGAAATCTATGCACTCGGCTTGCGTAATCCATTCAGGTGCAGTTTCGATACCGCCACAGGTGATCTGTTCATTGCCGATGTAGGGCAGGGGTCGGTCGAAGAAGTGAACCGGCTTGGAACCAGCGAAGCCGGGGTGAATTTCGGTTGGGACAATCTGGAGGGAACCCAGATCTATGAGGGGCCGGATGATCCGTCTTTTCGGGATCCTGTCGCGCAGTATTTCCACGGCAGCGCCGCCAATCAGGGTAATTCGATTACGGGCGGCTATGTCTATCGCGGCAGTATCGAGCCGATCCGGAACCATTATGTCTTTGCGGATTTCGTGAACAGCAATGTCTGGTCGATACCGGAAACGAGCCTGGTGAACGGTGCGACCGCTGATGTGACAGCCAGTATGCGCCTGAATGACCAACTGGTGCCGGATCAGGGAAGTCTTTCCAACGTGTCGAGCTTTGGAGAAGACTCTGAGGGCAATCTCTACATCGTGTCATACAGCTCTGGTGATATTTTCCGCTTCGCCAGCACGCCGTGAACCTGATCTGAAACAAAAAAGGGCGGCCCGAAAGCCGCCCTTCTGAAAAATGGTTCCGGCCGGATCAGGCGGCCTTGTAGCCCATCACAGCCTTGATCTCGAGGAACTCCTCGAAGCCTTCGTCACCCCATTCACGGCCATTGCCGGACTGGCCGTAACCGCCGAACGGCGCGGTGAAATCGGGACGTGTGCCATTGATCTGGATCTGGCCAGCGCGGATACGGTTGGCGACCTTGTTGGCTTCGTCTTCAGGACCCTGAACATAACCGGCGAGGCCGTAGACCGTGTCGTTCGCCATTTCCACGGCATCGTCCACGTCTTCATAAGGGATCATCACGAGCACCGGCCCGAAAATCTCCTCACGTGCGATGGTCATGTCATTGGTGACATTCGCGAACACGGTCGGGCGGGCGAAATAGCCCTTGTTGAAGCCTTCCGGACGGCCCGGGCCACCGGCGACGAGTGTCGCGCCTTCTTCGATGCCCTTCTGAATGAGGTCCTGCACCTTCTGGTACTGGTTGGCATTCGAGATCGGGCCGATGGCACCGGGCTCGGCTTCGGCCGGCATCATCACTTTCACGGATTCGGCGGTTGCCTTGGCGATCGCGATCGCCTCGTCCTGCTGGTCCTTCTGGACGAACATGCGGGACGGCGCGTTACAGGACTGGCCGGAATTGGTCATCATCTGGATGATGCCGCCGGAAACGGCTTTCTTCAGATCGGCGCTTGGCAGAACGATGTTCGGGCTCTTGCCGCCGAGTTCCTGGGCAACGCGTTTCACGGTCGGTGCAGCGGCCTGAGCCACAAGCACGCCTGCGCGGGTGGAGCCGGTGAACGACATCATATCGACATCCGGGTGCGCGGAGAGCGAGGCGCCGACGCCCGGGCCGTCGCCGTTGACGAGGTTGAACACGCCTTTTGGCACGCCGGCCTCATGCATGATCTCGGTCAGGATCATGGCGTCAATCGGAGCGATTTCGGACGGCTTCAGAACCATGGTGCAGCCAGCTGCGATGGCCGGGGCCACTTTGCAGGCGATCTGGTTGATCGGCCAGTTCCAGGGCGTGATGAAGCCGCAAACGCCGATGGGCTCCTTGCGGAGAAGGGTGGTGCCCTTCACTTCTTCCCATTGATAATTGCGCAGAATGGCCGCGGCGATGCCGAAGTGGCCCATACCCGCCGGAACCTGTGCGGCATTGGCCAGCCACATCGGTGCGCCCATCTCGGTGGAGACAGCTTCAGCAAGCTCCGGAAGGCGCTCCTTGATGCCTGCAGCGATCTTGTCGAGCAGTTCGGCGCGGTATTCCACGGTTGTCTTGGAGAATGCCGGGAAGGCTGCCTTGGCAGCGGCGACGGCTTTATCGACATCTGCCTGCGATCCCAGCGAGATCACGGCGAAGTTTTCTTCGGTTGCCGGGTTCTCGACTTCGAGCGTCTTCGGCGTCACGGGATCGACCCATTCACCGTTGATATAAAATTTCAGGTACTCTTTCATGCCGCTCGGGCCTCCCTGCAGGTTGTTTTACTGGTGCAAATATAGGGGCAGGGCCCGCAAGCTGCGAGTCCTTACCCCACGATATGTCCACTTCGTAACCGGCAATCAGCCGTGCACATTGTCCACGTCATACGCGGCGATGGTTGCAAGGTTCACGATATCCCCGACCGTTGCGCCCAGCGAAGCGATCTGCACCGGTTTTTCCAGACCAAGCAGCATCGGGCCGATGACCGTCGCGCGGCTCATCGATTCCAGAAGCTTTGTCGAAATGGACGCCGCATGGATCGCGGGCATGACCAGAACATTGGCCGGGCCGCTCAGGCGAGAGAAGGGGTAGAGCATCCAGTGGTTCGGATTGAGCGCCACATCGGCGGCCATGTCGCCTTCGTATTCGAATTCGATGTCGTCCATATTGTCGAGAATGGCGACCGCTTCGCGGACTTTCTCACCACGTTCGCCCATCGGGTTGCCGAACGTGGAATAGGACAGGAAGGCCACGCGGGGGACAAATCCGACCGACTGGACGGCGCGGGCCGCTTCAACGGCGATGTCCGCAAGTTCCGGCCCACCCGGCAGTTCGGTCACGCTGGTGTCGGCAATGAAGACAGTCTTGCCGCGATTGATCACCATCGACATGCCGATCACCGCCTGGCCCGGGATCGGGTCCAGCACCATCTGGGCGTCTTGCAGCGCGACGTCATAGTTACGGGTGACACCTGTGACCATGCCATCGGCATCGCCATTCTTCAGCATGCATGAGCCGAACACGTTCCGGTCATTGTTGACCAGGCGCTGAACGTCCCGTTTGAGATAACCGTCCCTCTGAAGCCGGGCATAGAGCATGTCCGTATAGATCGGGTTGTTGTCGGACAGGCGGGCGTTGATGATCTCCAGCGAACCGGCCGGAACACCCATCATTTCCATCGTCTGCTCAACCTGCGCTTCGCGGCCGATGAGGATCGGATGGCCGAGGCCTTGGTTCTTGAAGCTGTAAGCGGCGCGCACGACAGCCGGCTCCTCGCCCTCTGCGAACACGATCCGGCGTTGCACTTCCTTGCAGCGGGCCTGAACGCCTTCGAGGAAGGCGGCAGCCGGATCTGACCGGCGTTTCAGCTGGGCGCGGTAGGCGTCCATGTCCGCGATGGGTTTGCGGGCAACGCCCGTGTCCATGGCGGCCTGTGCCACGAAGGGCGGAACATGCGAGATCAGGCGCGGGTCGAACGGGGTGGGAATGATGTATTCCCGGCCGAAAGTGGGGCGGGAGCCATGATAAGCGGCGGCCACTTCATCCGGCACGTCTTCGCGGGCCAGTTCGGCCAGCGCGTAGGCCGCAGCGACTTTCATCTCTTCATTGATGCTGCGCGCCCGGACATCCAGGGCGCCGCGGAAAATGTATGGGAAGCCCAGCACATTGTTGACCTGGTTCGGATAGTCCGACCGGCCCGTCGCGATAATGGCGTCGTCACGCACGGCCTTGATTTCTTCCGGCGTAATTTCCGGGTCCGGATTGGCCATGGCGAAGATGATCGGGTTCGGCGCCATCGCCTTGACCATATCCTGCGTCACCGCGCCCTTGGCGGACAGGCCGAGGAAAATGTCTGCACCTTCCATGGCTTCGGTCAGGGTCCGCTTTGAGGTCTTCACCGCGAAAGCGGATTTGAACTGGTCCATGCGTTCGGTGCGGCCTTCATAGACGACGCCGGTGGAGTCGCACATTAGGATGTTCTCCGCCGGCACGCCGAGATGGCGGATCAGGCCGGCGCAGGAGAGACCGGCGGCGCCCGCGCCGGAGACGGCGACTTTCACGTCTTTCAGGTCACGTCCGGTGATGTGGCAGGCATTGATCAGGCCGGCAGCTGCGATGATGGCCGTGCCGTGCTGGTCGTCATGGAAGACCGGAATGTCGAGTTCTTCCCGGAGACGGCTTTCGATGATGAAGCAGTCCGGTGACCCGATGTCTTCCAGATTGATGCCGCCCCAGGTGTCGCCGATGTTGCGGACCGTGCGGATAAAGTCGTCCGCATCCTTCGTGTTCACCTCAATATCGATACTGTCGATGTCGGCAAAACGTTTGAAGAGGACCGACTTGCCTTCCATCACCGGTTTCGACGCCATCGGGCCCAAGTCGCCAAGGCCGAGAATGGCCGTGCCGTTGGAAATCACGGCGACCATGTTGCCCTTGGACGTATAGTCATACGCCTTGTCTTCGTCCTCGGCGATGGCGAGCACGGGAATGGCCACGCCCGGACTGTATGCCAGCGACAGGTCCCGCTGCGTGCCCATGGGCTTGGTCGGTGCCATGGAGATCTTGCCGGCGGTCGGCTTTGAATGGAAATCAAGGGCTTCCTGATCGGTGAAGCTGGGGCGCTTTGACGTCATGACTTGGGGTCTGTTCTACGGGTCTGTTTCGGTTCACGTTTGGGGCGGGACCCTAGGCCGCGCCGAGGGGGCTGCCAACTGCCTAAATGACCGAAAAGCATGCGATTCCGGCATGGCTGGCCAGATGCTTTGCGAATCCCCAGACAAACGGCTAGCGTCCGCGCGACATGGCTGACACTGCAACCTCCCCCTCTGCGAGCAAGACTTCCGCGCCGACCCCGTTCATGGCGCAATATCTTTCCATAAAGAAGCAACAGCCCGATGCGTTGTTGTTCTTCCGCATGGGGGATTTCTATGAACTGTTTTTCGATGATGCTGTGGAAGCAGCAAAGATCCTCGACATCACGCTCACGTCGCGTGGGGAACATGAAGGCAAGCCGATTCCCATGGCCGGCGTACCCTATCATGCGGCGGAAGGGTATCTCGCCCGTTTGATCAAGGCCGGGTGCCGGGTCGCCGTGTGCGAGCAGACCGAAAGCCCGGCCGAAGCAAAGAAGCGCGGCTCCAAGGCAATCGTGAACCGGGAGATCGTGCGGATCGTGACGCCCGGCACGCTGACCGAAGAAGCCTTGCTGCCAGCCCGGCAGGGGCAGGCACTGGCGGCCATCGCCATCGGGGCAGGGGGCGCGGAAGGCGCCATTGCGGTTTGTGATGTTTCAACCGGAAAGTTCGATGTGGCCGGCGTCGACCCGGCCGCCCTGGCAGACATGTTGCTGGCCTGGCCCTTGTCGGAGCTGCTGGCGGCGGATGCCGACAGCGGGAAGCCGCCGATCATTTCGGCAACCGCTGCGTCCACTGCGCCGGTCACCTGGCGCCCGGCCCGGGCTGCAACGCCCAAGACCGGCGAAGCCCTCCTGAAAGAGGCGTTCGATCTCGCTGCGATCGACGCCCTTGGGGATTTCAGTCGCACCGAACTCTCTGCCATTGGCCTGCTGCTCGATTATGTGAAGCTGACCCAGGCAGGCAGCGAGATCCGGCTTGATCCGCCGCGCCGGCCGGATCCGTCGGGACATCTCGCGATTGATCCGGCAACCCGCGCCAGCCTTGAGATCGACCGGGCGATGAATGGCGGGCGCGATGGGTCGCTTCTGGGCACGATCGACAGGACGGTCACGGCGCCCGGCGCCCGGCTACTGGCGGCGCGGCTGGCGCGCCCCTCATTGGACGTTTCGGAGATTGAAGCGCGGCTTGATGCTGCGGCATGGTTTGTGGACGACACATCCGCGCTGGAAGACCTCCGGGCCCGCTTGCGGCAGGCGCCGGATCTTGAACGTGCCCGCACGCGGCTCAACCTTGACCGGGGCGGACCGCGTGACCTGCTGGCGATCGCAAATGCCCTTCATGCTGCCAGCGATGCGGCTGGTCTGTTGAAACAATCCGGAGAACTTCCGGCACAGCTGGCGGCAGCCTGCGAACAGCTGACCCTGTCGGGCCAGCCAGACCTGCAGGCATTGGCCAACGACATGGGCAGGGCGATTTCAGAAAGCCCGCCGACGCTTGCCCGGGATGGCGGGTTCGTCGCTGCCGGATGGGATAAGGCACTGGATGAGGTGCGCGCCCTGCGGGACGACAGCCGGAAGATCATCGCCGAGATGCAGGCGCGTTATGCTGCAGACACAGGCATTTCCGCGCTCAAGGTCAAGTTCAACAATGTGCTCGGCTACTTTGTCGATGTCCCGGCAAAGCACGGCGATACGCTCATGGCACCGCCTTTTTCGGAAACCTTCATTCACCGTCAGACGCTTGCCGGTAATGTTCGCTTTTCGACCAGCGAACTGGCAGAACTCGCCGGACGCATTTCCCGAGCAGAGGAGGAAGCCAAGGCACGGGAACTGGCGGTCTTCGACGATTTGTCCAAGCGTGTGTCTGCCGCAAGTGCGAACCTTTCGGCGAGCGCCGAGGCCATCGCGTGTCTTGACGTTGCCGCCGCGACGGCCGCTTGGGCGCTGGAAGTCGACGCCATCCGCCCCCGGATTGAGTCCGATCCTGTCTTCGAAGCTGAAGCCCTGCGCCACCCGGTGGTCGAGGCGGCATTGAAGAAAGACGGGCAGGGCTTTACAGCAAATGCGCTGAAACTGGATGCGGGAAGCAAAGAAGCGCCGCGCCTGCTGCTGGTCACCGGACCGAACATGGCGGGTAAGTCGACCTATCTGCGTCAGTCGGCACTTGCGGTCATTCTGGCGCAGGCAGGATATTTTGTGCCGGCACGGAGCATTCACGTGGGGCTCGCGGATCGCGTCTTTTCCCGGGTTGGTGCCTCTGACGACCTCGCGCGCGGCCGTTCCACATTCATGGTGGAAATGGTGGAGACTGCTGCGATCCTGACACAGGCAACCCGCCGCAGCTTTGTCATCCTCGATGAGGTCGGCCGGGGAACCTCGACCTGGGATGGGTTGGCGATCGCGTGGGCCGCCGTTGAACATCTCCATTCGACCAATGGCTGCCGCGCCTTGTTTGCGACGCATTATCACGAGCTGACCGGATTGGCGGATGATCTTGCGGGGGCAGCCAATGCGTCCCTGCGGGCGCGGGAGTGGAAGAACGACCTTGTCTTCCTGCATGAAGTGCAACCCGGACCGGCCGACAAATCCTACGGGGTTCAGGTCGCGCGTCTGGCAGGCCTGCCGAAGAAGGCAGTCTCCCGCGCCGCGCAGATCCTGAAGCGGCTGGAAACAGACCCCTCATCGGCAGAGACCTTGCCGCTGTTCGCTTCGGCGCCTCTGGCGGTTGCGGAGGATGCTGCCGACGCGCCGGTTCACTCTGTTGCGGAAGACAGGCTGATCGCGCTTCTGGATGAGGTTGATCCGGACTCACTGACGCCAAGAGAGGCGCTGGATCTGGTCTATCGTCTGAAAACCGAAGCCCGGAATGCGGACTAGCCTCAGGGCGATTTGTCCAGCGCTGCCAGAATGTGAATGGCAGCCCGCAGGGAGCGGTCGTCCTTGATCCGGTCAATCAGGCGTTTGCCGTCCCGGCGCAGTTCCTGGATCCTGGCCTCCTGTTCGGCACGGCCCGAAGCAGACGTGGCAATCACGAAGGGCTCGTAGAAAAAGTCGATGGGCTTGCATACCGCGATGGCGACCGATCGCAGCCGGCCAGCCGAGAGCCGGGTCTGCCCGGATTCATATTTCTGGACCTGTTGGAATGTGATCCCCAGCAGGGACGCGAGCGCCTCTTGCGTCAGCCCCAGTTCGCGCCGTGCCTGCCGCACTTTCTGGCCGACAAAACGGTCCGCATCGGTCGGCTTGCGCGTCTCATGGCTGCTGGAGGTGGTCGGACGGGGCATATCTGTCTTCCCGGTTCAGGTCAGGAACCAGAAGCAGTATGCAAACACAGGACAAAATACAACCTGTGCGGGCAAGAAATGATCAAAAGTGGAATGCCCCGGCACGCCCGGATGTCAGCAGGCGGCATGCCGTGTCGCGTTCCGGATAGGCCGGGGCTTACGTTCTGTATCGGTCAGTTCGGATCGAGACGTATGATGTCATCATCCTGGTCGCCAGCGGCCGGCTGGGCGGTGCCATCTGTGAACACCGGGGCAGGCACGTCCTGATTGAAATCGACCGAGCCGAGTTGATCTGAACCGATGAGGCGCGGCTGGTCCGAGGCCCCACCAATGTTCAGGTTCAGCGTGCCGCCCGCAGCTTGCGTTTCGCTGACCGAGTTCCCGAGGGACAGGTTCAGTGTGCCGGAAGGCGCTTCAACGGCAACCTGGTCTGTGTTTTCGGAAGAAGCTTTCGTCGTCGATTCTGAACAGGCAGCACCAGCGAAGGCGACGGAGGCAACAGCGAGGACGGTCATAAGTTTCATGTTCATGTCCCTGATCTTGTCGCTGAGACTAGCGGCCTGCAAGTCTCTCCTGCACAGAGTCCCAGAAAATGGCAGGTATATCAATGCCGCTGAGTTTCTTGATGGCCTGAACGCCGGTCGGAGAGGTGACATTGATCTCGGTGAGTCGGCCGCCGATCACGTCGATACCGGTCAGAACGAGGCCGCGCTTGCGCAATTCCGGGCCAATCGCCTCGCAGATATGCTTGTCGGCGTCGCTGAGGTCGGACTTTTCAGCCGTTCCGCCGACAACCAGATTTGAGCGCACCTGACCGGATTTCGGGCGCCGGTTCAGCGCGCCCACGGCCTTCCCGTCGACCAGCATGATTCGCTTGTCGCCTTCGCTGACCGCCGGCAGGAAGGCCTGCACCATGACCGGCTCGCGGGAGTTCGAGAAGAAGAGTTCCAGAAGGGAGTCGAGGTTGGAATCTTCCTCCTTCAGTCGGAACACGCCAGCGCCGCCATGTCCGTAGATTGGCTTCACAATGATGTCCTTGTGGCGCGTGCGGAAATCGTCGATGGCCTCCGGATCGCGGCTGATCAGCGTCGGTGGCATCAGTTCCGGGAACATCAGCGGCAGAATTTTCTCCGGGCTTGAGCGCACACCAGCCGGATCGTTCAGGACCAGCGTCTCGCCGGTGATCAGTTCCAGCATATGGCAGGCTGTGATGTAGGACAGGTCAAAGGGCGGATCCTGCCGCATCAGCACAACATCGACATCCTTTGCCAGGTCGAGCGTCACGGCTTCCCCGAAGACGCCCGGCTGGCCGGGGACTCTCTGAACCTTTGCCGGGCGCACGCGCGCTGTCACCCGTTTGCCTTCCAGGCTCATGTCCTGCGGCTGGTAGACAAAAATCTCCATGCCGCGGGCCTGGGCCGTTTCAGCCAGGGCAAATGTGGTGTCGCCATCAATATTGACGTGTTCAAGCGGATCCATCTGGATCGCGACGCGAAGGCTCATGGGGGCGCTCCCGGTTGCAGGAACGCGGGCAGGGCGTCCCGTCAGTAATTAGCGCCGATCAGTTCGGCGTCCGACCCATATGAGGTATCGGAGCCGTTTTGGTAAGAGGTGGGTTCGCCCTGCAGTACCGGTTCCGGTTCATGAACGGCTGGCTGGTGGATCCGGACATAGGACACGACCTGTTTGACGCCTGCGACAATGCTCGCTTCTTCCGCGGCTTTTTTGAGCTCCTTGGCGGAGCGGGCCGTGCCCATGAGGTAAACGATGCCGTCATAGGTCTCGACATTGAAATTGAGACTTTTCACGGTTTTTGAGCCTATCAGGCGTGCCCGCACCCGGCCGGTGATCACCTCGTCTGAAATATTGGCGATAAAGCCGCCCGGCGGTTCGATCTTGATCTCGTTTGCCACATCCTTTGTCAGGGCGGCGCTCCAGGCGATACCTTCTGCGCGGACGCGGTCCTCAGGGTTATTTACCCGGCCGCTTAGCAGGACCAGTCCGTTGGATACTTCCACATCCACTTCCGCGAACTTCTCGGAATTTTCCGTGAGCAGCTTTGCCTTGATCTGGTTGGACACGTTCGCATCATCCAGCGCCTGGCCCATCGTCTTGTCCTGGGCGGCGGTAAGCCCCACCGCGCCTGCAGTTCCAACCGCAGCAACCACGCAGCCGCCCAGAGGCAGCAGCAGGGTCATGGACAGGGCGAGGGCGGTGAGAGGCGACTTCATGGGCAACTCCGGTCGGCGGTCGGGTCTGGGCGCGGCTTATTAACACGCGGGTTGAGGCGAAATTCTGGCAAAGCGCCGGACTGCTGCCCGAGAGCTGCAACAGGCGCACCGATGACAGACAATACGGGTTTCTTCTGGTTGTGAAGCGTCCGCCATGGTAATATGTGAGGATTAGTAACCAGAAGGAACGAAAACCCTGACTTCCAGCGCTCCGCGGCTGCAGGCCGCAAAGCAGGTCACCGTTGAGGACATTCGCGCCGTGGCCGAGTCTCTCGCAAAGTCCCTTGAAGACGACAAAGCTGAAGATCTCCTCTTCATCGACCTTCAGGGCAAATCCTCGCTTGCCGATTTCATGATCATCGCGTCTGGCCGTTCCGGCCGGCACGTGGCCGCGCTTGCGGATCACATTTCCCAGGAAGCGAAGAAGCTCACCGGACGCCCGGCGAGCATCGAAGGCATGCCGAATGCAGACTGGGTCCTGATCGATACAGGCGATGTGATCGTTCACCTGTTCCGTCCTGAAGTGCGTGAGTTCTATAATCTGGAAAAGATCTGGGCTTCTGATTCCGCTCACATGCGCGACAAGGCCCACTAGGCGCCATGCGCCTGACTTTCCTGGTGGTCGGCAAGATGAAGTCCGGCCCGGAGCGCGACCTCGTTGATGAGTATCTGAAGCGTGCGCGCCCTGTTGCGCGTGGCCTTGGCTTTCGCGGAATCGAGGAAATTGAAGTCGCCAGCGGCGGCGGCCTTGATGCCGAAGCCGGGCGCATTCTCGAGAAAATTCCTGCTGGCGCACGCGTATTGCGGCTGGATGAATTTGGCCCGTCCGTGGGCTCGGCTGACTTTGCAGACAAACTTGCGTCCTGGCGGGACCAGGGCACACCGGATCTCGTTTTCCTGATCGGTGGCGCCGAAGGCTATGGGGACGCAGTGCGGCAGGCGGCATCGGACACACTCGCCTTCGGGCCGCAAACCTGGCCGCATCGGTTCGTGCGCGCCATGCTGGCGGAACAGGTCTATCGGGCGATGTCCATCCTGGCCGGAACGCCTTACCACAAGGCCTGATCTCGTCAGGCTGTCTGATGAAATCAGCCTGCGTAAAGCGACGGTTCCGGGGCGAAGGCCATTACGAACAAGAGGCCCGCAATCGCGGCAAATGTCGCGAGCGTTATCCATCTGGATAAGGCAGGTTGGGCGTTCATCGATGGCGTCCTTCAGGCCGGTTTCTCTTTCGCACCCGATATGGGGGCGCGCTTTCAAGATGAACACTTTCCAAACGGAATGGGTTCCATGCGCGGCTTGAATAAGGCAATTTCCGGGCCAGCGGTGACGCTTCGTTCATCTTGTTGATCCCGCCCGGTTCCCGGCCTAGACCAGAAGCGGACACGCAGACGGCGCGGGAGACGAAGCAATGTCAGGTTGGCGGGATTTCCTGAAAGTGTACTGGCCGCTGATTGCGATTGTCGCCGTCGGCCTGATTGCCGCCCTGATGGTGATGGACCCGGCGCCGCCGAAGAAGATCCGCTTTGCTGCCGGTGCGCCGGGCGGGGCTTATCATGCCTATGCGGAACGGTATCAGCGTCTGATGCAGGCGCAGGGAGTTGAGGTCGCTCTGGTCGATACGGCCGGGTCGATCGAGAATTTGCGTCTCCTGGATGAGGAGGAAGTGGATGTCGCCCTCGTTCAGGGCGGGCTTGCTTCAGGGCAGGACCGCGAACGGCTCAACTCGCTGGGCGGGCTTTTCCCTGAGCCATTCTGGGTCTTTATCCGGACAGGCAATGGCATCAATGCGTTCGGAGACCTGCGCGGCTACCGCTTCGCCATCGGGCCGGACGGGTCCGGCACGCGCGCGCTTGCGCTGTCCCTGCAGTCTGAATTCGGCGGCACATGGCCGGCCAGCGCCCAGATGACCCTGTCAGGCAGCGAGGCCGCTGACGCCCTGCGGGCCGGCACGGTGGACGCGGTGGCCTTCGCGGCGTCGGTGGAGGCGCCCTATGTGCAGGACATGCTTCGCGACCCGGCCGTGCAATTGCTGCCTTTTGAACGCGCGCCAGCCCTGGCGCGCCGCCAGGATGCGCTGTCGGCGGTGACACTCCTTCGCGGCGTCGTGGACATCGGTGCCGACATTCCGGCAACCGACGTGCCGCTGGTGGCGCCCGTGGCGCAGCTGGCAATCCGCAATGACATCCACCCGGCGATCGAGGCGCTGCTGATCGATTCCGCCATGGCCATTCATGGCGACGGCTCGCTCCTGTCCGCGGCCGGCAGCTGGCCGGATCCTGATGCGACAGACCTGCCGGTTTCCCGGCAGGCGCGCCGGTATTATCGCGACGGGCCATCCTTCCTGCGCAGGTATTTCTCCTTCGATGTGGCGAATTTCCTCGACCGGGCCTGGGTGCTGGCGATCCCGCTGCTCACGCTTCTTTTCCCGCTCGTGCGTGCTGCCCCGCCGATCTATCGCTGGCGCGTGCGGCGGAAAATCTATGTCTGGTACAAGGACATCCGGGCGCTGGAGGCGCGTGGCCGGGCCTCGCCAACGCCTGAAGAACGCACGCGGATCGTCAAGGAATTGCAGGATCTGCAGGAAGAAATCGGCGCGGTGGACGTGCCGCTCTCCTACACCGACGACCTCTATCGCCTGCGCAGCCATGTCGAGTTCGTCAAACAGCTGGTGCTGAACCCGAAAGGGGCGGTGTCAGCCCCGGCGCTCGGGGCGTAAGGTTTACCAGGGCTCGCACCAGGGCCGGAGATCCAGCTCGTGTGTCCAGGCAGAGCGATGCTGGTTGTGCAGCCAGACATAATTCTTCGCGATCTCGTCAGGGATCAGCAGTCCGTCCCGCTCGCGACGTTCGGCGGCGTCCGGCAGCATGTCCCGGATGAAAGCGGAATCGATGGCGCCATCGATCACGACATGGGCGATGTGGATGCCCTTGGGGCCGAGTTCCCGCGCCATGGACTGGGCAAGCGCGCGGAGCGCATGCTTGGCGCCAGCAAAAGCGGAAAAACCTGTACCGCCCCGAATGGCTGCTGTGGCGCCTGTGAAAATGATCGTCCCGCGTCCGCGCGGGCTCATCACCCGCGCCGCTTCGCGGCCGGCGAGAAAGCCCGCAAACGCCGCCATTTCCCAGACCTTCTGGTAGACGCGGCTTGTCATCTCCGTGATGGGGAAGCGGACATTTGCCCCGATATTGAAGACGCAGGCTTCTATTGGGCCTATGTCGCCCTCCACCTGGTCGAACAGGGCGATTGTCTCGTCCTCGCTGCGGGCATCGACGCCAAAGGCGTGGGCCTTGCCGCCCTCGGCCTCGATCGACCCGACCAGCGCATCGAGGTCGGACAGGTTACGCGGGCGGCGCGTGACGCAAGCCGTCAGGCCGTCGCGGGCGAAAGCCTTTGCGATTGCGCCGCCAGTCGCGTCGCCTGCACCAATGATCAGAGCTGCCCCATTTGCCATGTCTCAGGCCTCCTCCAGTGTTTTGCAGACGCTCGCCGATCAAAGTGAGTTTGTAAAGAGAACTCACTATTGAGGCAGGCTAAACAAGGGGCCATCAGCGCTGGCAGGAGGGGCAGTAGAAAGTTGACCGGCCCGACTGGACGAGGCGTTTGATGATTGTGCCGCAAGCCGGGCAGGGCTGGCCCTCGCGGTCATAGACGGCGAAGCGGTGCTGGAAATAGCCGAGTTCGCCGCTGGCGCTGGCAAAATCTGAGATGGATGAGCCACCGGCCTCGATGGCTTCGGCGATCACGTCATTGATGGCCGGGGCAAGGCGGGCGGCGCGCTGGCCGGGGATGCTCTGCGACAGGCGTTTCGGTGAGATTTTGGCGCGCCACAGGGCCTCGCAGACATAGATGTTTCCAAGGCCTGCAATGACCGACTGGTCCAGCAGCGCTGCCTTGATCGGGGCTTTCTTGCCCTTCAGGGCGGTGTCCAGGTACGCAGCGGAGAAATGGTTGCTGAGCGGCTCCGGCCCCATGGCCATTAACCGTGGATAAGCCTGGAATTGCTCGGCAGGCCAGAGCTCCATGAAGCCGAACCTGCGGGGGTCATTGTAGGTGACTATATCATGACTATCCAGGACTAAGACGACATGATCATGGGCCGGATCCGTGCCTGTCTCGTGCTTGTAATGCGCTGTCGCATGACCACTCACCGTGAACCGTCCGGTCATGCCGAGATGCATCACCAGCACCTCCCTAGATGAGAGCTCCACCGTCAGGAATTTCGCCCGCCGTCCAAGCCGCACGATTGTCTGCCCCGAGACCCGTTCGGCGAAGCGTTCGGGGAAGGGGAAGCGCAGGTCGGCGCGGTTCTGGGTCAGCGACACGATCCGCCGTCCCTCCATGACAGGGGCGAGGCCGCGGCGAACTGTCTCGACTTCGGGTAATTCAGGCATGGTTATGGCATATAGCCTAGGGCGTACGGGGTAACTATGGTGGCGCGCATGTCTGCTGAACCTGAAACAGAGCGCAAGGTTTCCTTCGGTTTCGAAGAAGTGACCGAAAGCGAGAAGGTGGCACGTGTGAAGGGCGTCTTCCGCTCCGTCGCGTCGCGCTACGACCTGATGAACGATCTCATGTCCGCCGGTGTGCACCGCCTGTGGAAGCATGATGCGATGAACCGCGTGAACCCGCAGCCGGGCGAGCGTCACCTCGATGTTGCTGGCGGCACGGGGGAACTGGCGCGGGCCTTCCTGGAACTGGCCGACAAGGCCGGCAAGCGCCGCGGCATAGACAAGCCGGCCACCGCCATCGTGTCGGACATCAATGATGCCATGCTGGAGGCGGGCAAGGCACGCGCCGACAATGCGAAATGGGAAGGCCGGCTGGACTGGGTCTGTGCCGACGGCCAGAACCTGCCCTGGGCCGACAACAGTTTCGACGTGGTCACGGTATCATTCGGCATCCGCAATTTTGCCGATCGCGTTGCCGGTCTGAAGGAATTTCGCCGTGTGCTGAAGCCGGGTGGCCGTCTCGCCGTTCTGGAGTTCAGCCACATGACGGCGCCTGCCCTGCAGGCGGCGTATGACAAGTACAGTTTCAATGTGATTCCGCAGCTCGGCAGCCTCGTTGCGGGCGATAAGGAAAGCTACCAGTATCTTGTGGAATCGATCCGGAAATTCCCCGATCAGGAGACCTTCCGCGCCGAGATCGAAAGCGCCGGGTTCTCGAACGTGTCCGTCACGAATTATTCGGGCGGCATCGCGGCCCTTCATTTTGGTTGGGCCGTCTGACGATGGGGATGATCGGGGATTATAGGCGCTTGATGCGCGCCGGCATTGCGCTGGCACGGCACGACGTCATCCTGCCGGCGGACTATCAGTCCCGCCTGCCGCTGTCGGCGCGGATTGCGGGCGGCACACTGCGCCTGTTCACGGGCGGCGCGCGCGGGCGGCCCGGCCAGCGTCTGGCGCGTGCCCTTGAAGGGCTGGGCCCGGCCTATATCAAGCTCGGCCAGTTCCTGGCCACGCGTCCGGACGTATTCGGCACCGAAGTCACCTCCGATCTCGATCACCTGAAAGACAAGCTGCCGCCTTTCTCCATGAAAGCTGCGCGCGCGGCTCTGGTGACGGAATTCGGCGCGGCCGAGGCAGACCGTCTGTTTGCAGACCTTTCCGAACCTGTCGCTGCAGCCTCGCTGGCGCAGGTCCACCGTATGGATCTGCCAGACGGTCCACGGGCCGTGAAGATCCTGCGCCCGAAGATCGAGGAACAGCTGTCCAAAGAGCTGTCGGCGATGAAGCGGGCCGCGCGGACCATTGAGGGCATTTCAGTCGAGAGCCGCCGCCTGAAGCCCGTCGCCTTCACCGAAACCATCGCCACGGCCATGATGCGCGAGACGGACCTGCGCCTCGAAGCGGGCGGGGCGGACGAGATGCGCGCCCTCAGCGAGAAGAACGGCTATTTTCAGGTCCCCAAAGTCGACTGGGACCGAACCGGCCGCCGTGTGCTGACCATTGACTGGGTCGACGGCAAACCGCTGACCGACCCGACCGCGCTGGACCAGCCCGGCATCGACCGGAAAGCGCTGGCAAACGACATCACGCGCGGCTTCCTGACCAATGCCATCGAGCATGGCGTCTTCCATGCCGACATGCACGAGGGCAATCTGATCCTGACGCCGGAAGGCAAGATCGCGCTGATCGATTTCGGCATTATTGGCCGGATCGGCATGACGGAGCGGCGTTTCCTGGCAGAGATCCTCTGGGGCTTCCTGAAACGCGATTATGTGCGCGTTGCCGAAGTACACTTCGAAGCGGGTTATGTGCCGGCGTCGCAATCAGTCGGCGAGTTCGCGCAGGCGCTGCGTACGATTGGCGAACCGATCCATGGCAAGCCGGCCGAGGAAGTCTCCATGGGCCGGGTGCTGCTGCAGCTGTTCGATTACACCCACACGTTCGGCATGGCGCTGCGCCCCGAACTCGTCCTCCTTCAGAAGACGATGGTGCAGGTGGAAGGCGTCGCGCGCGCGATTGATCCGGCCCACAATATCTGGAATGCCTCCGAGCCTGTCGTCGAAAACTGGATCCGCCGCAGTTTCGGCCCGCAGGGCGCCGCGAAGCTCGTGTCCGACAATGTCCGTGAAGTGACGAACCGGCTGAAACGGCTACCGGAAGTGATGGACCGGTTCGAAGCCTTCATGGCGCATGAACTGGAAGACACGCCGCAGCCTCCGAAGAAATCATTTGCGCCCTGGTGGGGCTGGTTCGGGCTTGTCGTCGCGCTGGCGGGCCTCGCCGTCTGGGCCTTCAAATAGGCAGGACGCGAATTTCTCGCGAGTGTGACGACCCGGACACGGGAAACTCCCCTTAATGGAGTAAAGTGTTAACGCGCCTTAAGCATCGCCCTACAGTCACGGCAGCTCCCGAGGAAAGGACCTGCCATGAAAGGCTATATTGCCTCAGCCCTGTTTGGCGTCTTGCTGGCGTCGCCCGTGGCCGCCCAGATTGCCGGGTCCGGCCAGCCGACGCCGGAAGCGGTCGCGCAGCTTGAGACGGTCCGGAAAATGCCGCCAAAGCCGCGCTCTTCCCCGGATGCCGTGCCGAAGCTCAGCGGCGCGCCGGTTACCGGAAAGCGCGCCAGCCCAATGGTTTTCGTGGATGTCCGTGCAGCGCGCGGAGTTGCCGGCGCGTCCGGGATCCGGGTGTTCCGTGGCAATCGCGTCTCCATCGTACAGCCGGGTGTGCGCAAGCTGAAGGAGGCGGCGCAAACCGGGTCTCATCGCAGCCAGATGAAACTGATCCGCATCGGGGCGAGCCCCAGAATTTCCTATACCGCGTACGGGATCGACCTGGCGGAACGGCATGAGGAAACGCCGGTTCGGCCGCCGACGATCCGGGTGAATCCTTAACGCGCACTGTGTTTTCACGCGAATTTCATGGCGGTCACGCAAGGATTTTGGGTTAAGAAAGACCCGGAAAGACAACCCGGGACCCATGAGCGACAAACGTATCCTGCTGATCATTGGCGGCGGCATCGCCGCCTATAAGAGCCTTGAGCTGATCCGAGAGCTGGGCCGGCGCGGCATTGCCTGCCGCTGCATCCTCACCTCTGGCGGATCGCAATTTGTGACGCCGCTGTCTGTCTCGGCTCTGTCGGGCGAGAAGGTGTTCACCGAACTCTTCGATCTTGATGACGAAGCCGAGATGGGGCACATCCAGCTGTCGCGCTCTGCCGATCTGGTCGTGGTCTGCCCGGCGACGGCGGACCTGATGGCCAAGGCCGTGCATGGCCATGCCAATGACCTTGCCTCCACCACGCTGCTCGCCACCGACACGCCGGTCCTGATGGTGCCCGCCATGAATGTGCGCATGTGGCAGCATGCGGCGACGGAACGGAACGTGGCCCAGCTGCGTGCCGATGGCGTCTCCGTGATGGAGCCGGACGAAGGCGCGATGGCCTGCGGCGAGTTCGGCCCCGGCCGCCTGCCGCAAGTGCCGGCCATTGTCGCCGAGATCGAACGCCAGCTGGAAGGGCAGGGCCCGGGCCTGCTGGAAGGCATGCATTGTGTCGTCACTGCCGGCCCGACGCGGGAACCGCTGGATCCGGTACGCTTCCTGTCCAACCATTCTTCCGGCCGTCAGGGCTATGCCATTGCGGGGGCGCTTGCCGCCGAAGGCGCGCGGGTGACGCTCGTCTCAGGGCCGGTTGCCATCGATCCGCCGCGCGGCGTGGATCTGGTGAAGGTCGAGACGGCCCGCCAGATGCTGAAGGCTGTCGAAGAGGCACTGCCTGCAGATGTCTTCGTCAGCGTTGCCGCCGTCGCTGACTGGCGTCCGGCGCGTGCCGCCACGAAGAAGCTGAAGATCAAGGGCGCCGGCAGTTCGGCGCCGTCCATGGAGCTCGCCGAGAACCCGGACATCCTCCGCACCATTTCCAACAAGCGCAAGCACCGCCCTTCGCTTGTGATCGGCTTTGCTGCCGAGACCAATGATGTCGAAGACCACGCCGCCGCCAAGCTGAAGCGTAAGGGCTGTGACTGGATCGTCGCCAATGACGTCTCGGGCGATGTCATGGGTGGCACCGAAAACGAGATCGCGCTGGTGACGCGCGGCGGCATCGACCGCTGGCCCCGCATGGGCAAGGACGACGTCGCTCGCCGCCTCGCGCGGAAGATCGCTGAAGCGATTGATGACTCAGGCGACGAAGCGAAACTTGCGGCAGAATAGGCCGCCTCTGGCTGCTTGACTTGACCTGCCGACTCCCGCACCGCTGCGGCCATGACTGAGGTTAATGTCGCGGTCCTGCCGCTCCCGCATTTCGAAGGGCTCCAGCTGCCCGCTTATGAAACCGCCGGTTCCGCCGGGATGGATGTGCGCGCGGCTGTGCCTGAGGGTGAGCCGATGGTGCTGGCGCCCGGAGAACGGGCCATGGTGCCGACCGGCCTCAGCGTCGCGATCCCGCAGGGCTATGAGATCCAGGTGCGTCCGCGCTCCGGTCTCGCCGCGAAGCACGGCCTGACCTGCCTCAATACGCCGGGCACGATCGACAGCGACTATCGCGGCGAGATCAAGGTGATCCTTGTCAATCTCGGACAGGATGCCTTCACCATCCAGCGCGGCGAACGTATCGCCCAGCTGGTGCTGGCCCCGGTCACACGCCTTGCCTGGCAGGCTGTCGACAGCCTCGATGAGACCGAGCGCGGGGCAGGGGGCTTCGGCTCCACCGGCCGCTAGTTCCCGGCCCATCCTTCCCGTTTTTCCGAATTCATGCGATTTTCCTTGAACAGGTGTTCATGGAACACCATATATCGTTTGTCGATATGAATTAGGAGGATGGGGTCTATGGATCCGTTTCAGATGGTTGTCGTCATCGTGGCGATTGTTTTCGGCACGAAAGCCTGGCGCGACCATATGCGTTTCAAGGAAATGCGGGCCAATGACCGTGCGTCCGATGTCGAATTCGACCGCATGACGCAGGAAGTCGCCCGCCTCAAAGAACGTGTCCGCGTCCTCGAAAAGATCGTCACCGATGGCGACAAGCGCCTCAGCGAGGAGATTTCCCGGCTCGCATGAGCCCCGAAAAGCCGCCCCATCCATTCATTGAACAGGAGATAAGATAATGCCCTTGCTGTACCCTTTTGTGATCTTTCTCCTGTTGCTGATCCTCGCCACCCTGGTCCGTGGGCCAGCGCGCCCGGAAGCCTCCAGCCGCAAGGATGAGGAGCTTTCCCGCCTGCGTGACAGGATTGAGGTTCTGGAACGTGCCGTCCTCGACGAGGACCGCGACCTGCGCCGGAAGTTCGACGGCCTCTGAGATGAAGGCGGTTCTTAACGGGACCGGAAAAAATTGAACGCCCCCTTTTGAAAAATCTCCAGAGGATTGTGCTTCAATCAACTCAGGAGTGAAGGGGGTCCCATGACCACGCAGAAACCGGTTTTCGGAAAGAAGACTTCAGGCGCGGCCAGACGGCGCACGACCCGGCCAGCCCAATCGCAGGCTTTGTCCTCCCAGGCTGAAGCCTTTCTTCAGCGCGAACGCGAGGTGGCCGGAAACCGCGCACCTTCCGGCGGCGGTATCCCGTTTCCCTCGACAGACAGCAGCACGGTTGGCGGCAAGCCTGTCTGGGGACGCCGCGTGATCGCCCGGATCGTGGATGAACTGCTCGTCTGGGGACTGGTCTTCCTGATGTTCCACGAAGACATCGGCCGGCAGCTGTCCATTTACATCGAGGCCCCGATGGACAGCGCGGAAGAGAATGCAGCCGGTATTGTCCTCTTCGGCTATGCGCTTCTCTGGGGCTGTCTTGAAAGCTTCTACAATATTGCCATGGAGGCATCCCGCCTTCAGGCCACGCTTGGCAAGATGCTTGTCGGCGCCGTTGTGACGGACCGGGACGGCGGCAAGCCGGGCCTTGGCGGTGTCATCATGCGGAATACGCTGGGGCGTTTCGTCGTCAATATCGTGCCGCTCTGTGCCGGTTATGTCATGGGCCTGTTCCGCAAAGACCGCCGCTGCCTTCACGACATCATGTCCGGCACCATGGTGCGCGAGCGCGTGCCGGCGGCTCTGTCAGCGGGCTATGGCGAGGTGTTTGCCTGAGGCTTTTAAGGCCAGGTGTCAGAGAAGGACTGTGTCATCCCGGGCGAACTTCGCCAGCAGGTAGGCATCGGTGTCCTCGATCGTTTCGAGTTTCCCGAAAGCGAATGCTTCTCGATCGAACACCAGGTCGCGTGGACGCAGCGGGCGGCTGATCTCCAGCCCTTCCAGCGTGCGTGCGCGCGAGAAGGCCACATAGGTCTGTCCATGCGCGAACATGCCATGGTCGAAATCGATATAGACCTTGTCCAGTGTCAGGCCCTGCGCCTTGTGGATCGTGACAGCATAGGCGAGCCGCAGAGGCATCTGTTTGAACGTGCCGACGACTTCGCGCTTCACCTTCTTGGATTCCGGGTCGAGTTCGTAGCGGTATTTTTCCCACGCCGCAGGTTCGATTTCATAAGCGTGCCCGTCGATGTCGACGATCACGCTCTTGCTGGTGAACCCGGCCACGACCGCGAGGGAGCCGTTGACCCAGCGGCCTTCGGGGTCGTTGCGGATCAGCATGACCCGCGCGCCTTCTTTCAGTTCCAGTTCGGCCTCAGTGGGGTAGGCCTTTTCATCGAATTGTCCCTGAACGTCTGCATAGAAGGGGTGGGGCTTGCCCGGCAGATCGTCCAGGCGGGCCTGGTTGATGCGGAAGGCATTCGCATTGTTGGGGGTCAGCACGACATGGGTTTCGGAGGCATCGGCCGCAGAGCGATGGGACACGAGGCCATGCAGGGTGGCTTCATCCGCCGGGGTCACCCGGCCGGTGCGCAGCGCTCCCAGCAGGGCCAGGAAGCGCGGGTCTTCCTGGCGAAACACATGCTTCAATGCCAGCAGCGCAAACTCGGCTTCGCGGAACGCGGCGCAATTGAAGAAGTATTGCCCGCCATGGCGCTCCTTCAGGATCGGGGCTTCCTGGTTCGACACGACGGGCGGTAGCTGGTGCAGGTCACCGGACAGGATCATCCGTACCCCGCCAAAGGGGCGTTTGGAGGCCCGGTTCAGCTTCAGGGATTTGTCGATCGCATCCAGCATGTCGGACCGGACCATCGAAATCTCGTCGATGATCATCGTGTCGATGGCCTTGATCAGGCGGGTCGAGCGCAGGCGCTTGATGTCCGTGGGTTCGATCAGGCGTGGCGGGAATTTGAAGAAGGAATGGATGGTCTGCCCGCCGGCATTCATGGCCGCCACACCGGTCGGGGCCAAGACGATGGCGCTGTCACCGGCCTGGGACAGGAATTTGCGCAGCATTGTGGTTTTGCCGGTGCCGGCGCGTCCGGTCAGGAACAGGTTTCCCTGTGCGCCGGCGCCGCTTGCAACCCAGCGGGCCGGGGCCGCGTAGATATTGTCCGGTGTGTCAGCCATCAGCCGGGCTTAGCGGTCTTTGCCGGGGAAGGCGAGGCCCTCAGGCGCCTCTAATGGGGTTCTTCCAGATAGGCTGCCATCACGGCCTGCTCCACCATCGCACGCACCTGTCGGGGCAGGAAGGGTTTGGGGATCAGGAAGGCCGGTTCGGTGGGCTCCCCGGTCAGCAGGCGTTTCGGGAAGGCGGTGATGTATATGACCGGCACAGGCCGGGGCAGGCTGAGCTGGATTTCCTGTACGGCTTCCGCTCCGGACGAGCCATCGGCCAGGGCGATGTCTGCCAGGATCAGGCCAAACTCTCCGGAGCCGGCAAGCTCCACGGCCTGACGATGGGTTGTGGCGATGCCCAGGACCGAATGCCCGGCGTCCAGAACGATCCCGGCCAGCATTTCAGCGATCAGGATTTCATCCTCAATCACGAGAACCGTGGTTGCCAGCGCCGTCTTCAGCGAGGTTTCGGCTTCGGTGAGGGCTTCTTCGACAAAACCTGTTGATGTGCACAGGATTTCGGCTGTTTCAAAAATGCTGAACCCCTCGACCGCTGTCAGCATCACGGCGCGGCGTTCATCCGTTGTCATGGTGCGCAGGATCTTGGCCACTTCCTGGTTGAGCTTCCCGTCCGAAAGCTCCTCCATGATGGTTTCATCAAGGGCGCGGAAGAGGTCTTTGCGCTGTGTGGGGGTCTGCTGCTTGCTCAGGAAAACCATCATTTTGGTTTCCAGCATCGTTTCGACTGCCGCGTCGCCGGCACTGCGGGTGCCAAGCAGCGCGCGGGCGTATCGACGCAGATATGGCAACTCACCCGAGATAAGATCAGCCAGCAATGTAGGTTCCCCCGAACCGCGATTTCATCAAGAATCAAACTCTACACAGCGAAGCGCCCAAGTAAAACACGGCAGCGAGAGTGTTCTCTGCTTACTGTTATTTTTGCAACAGATTCAGGCATTCGATCTGCGCGAATTATAGCATGCTTCGCGCGGCTGATCACTTGTTTATTCCTGAAGGACAAGCCGGGATTTGCGGCTCGTTGTCTTGCAACCTGCAGTCACCGCAGGCGAATAACGACGTCATACCCGGCGATGGTCCGGCCTTCCGGTGCAGTGGGCAGGGCGTCGATAGACAGGGCGCCGTCCGGAATGTCGGTCAGTTCGCCTGTCTTCTCATCCAGGAAATGGTGGTGCGGCCGGGTGTAGGTATCGAAGACGATATTGTCCTGGCCTGTGCCGCGCACCATGCGCAGGGCGCCGGCATCCGCCAGGCTGTGGAGTGTGTTGTAGATCGTCGCCAGCGCCACGGGTTCGCCCTGCTGGTTGATCTCTCCCGCCAGCCATTCTGCGGTGACGTGCCGGTTTTGCCCGTCGGCAAACAGAATGCGCGCGATCGCCTGCCGGGGGCGCGTTGCGCGCAGGCCCAGCTTTTCCAGGAAGGAGGTGGCGTCGAAATCCGGCATGTCGGCAAACTAATTCCCGGGCCGGCGTCCTGCAAGAAGGCGTCGGCAGCAATAAAAAAGCCCCCGGAAATCATCCGGGGGCTTTCCGTTCGCCGTTGCGGCCGGGGCTGATCAGCCAGCGATGCGGCGGACGTAGTCATATTCACCGCGTTTGGAATCCCGCTTGCGAGCGGGCTGGAAGGCGACTTTCGCATGCTCTGCGCAGTACGGGCCGCAGTCGGCCTTGCGGCCACAGAAGGCAAATTTCGGATCGGCCGGGTCGCCGATCGGCCATTTGCACATGGAATCCCGCAGCGTCAGAATCGTTGCCGGTTCGCCATCGGCCATGGTCAGCGGCGGCAGAGGCGCCAGCGGTTCCTGGCGCTCGACGACTGTCCGCGGCGCTTCTGCAGGCCGTTCCGGGGCCTGCGGCGCGGCCACCTTGACCGAACCGTCCGGCAGCACGCGGGGCTTCGGCCGGGCCAGGCGTGGCGGGCGTTTGACCGGCCGGGAAGGTGTGGCGCGGCCCGACAGGCCAAGACGGTGGACCTTGCCGATCACGGCATTACGGGTCACGCCGCCAAGCTGCTTTGCGATCTGGGAGGCCGAGTGCCCCTCTGCCCAGAGTTTTTTAAGCGTACTCACGCGTTCATCAGTCCAGGACATGCATTCACCTTCCTGCTTGGTACAGACCCGACACTCAGGTCCGTCAGCCCCTATATGTTGAGATGGCAGTTACGCGCCACCCCGCTCAGCACCTATATATCGTATCCATGGCGAAACGAAACACAACATGCGGGACGGCCTTTCCACAGGCTTTCTACATATTGTGGTTAAAAAGTTGACGCCTGTGGAATTCTCCTTCCGACGGCAAGTTCATGGCTGGGTTCAGAAAAACTCCGTATTTCAGGCCTCGCACAGCGCCTGAAATGCGCCTACATACGTCGCCATGACTTCGACCGACTCCTCCGCCGCATCGGCGCCCGCACCGGACGTTTCCGTTTCTGCCAGCCTCAATGTCCGCCAGTATGGCGCAGTGAACGGGCTTGGCCTCTGGACGCTTTTCAAACGGGAAGTGGGCAGATTTATGAAGGTGTGGATGCAGACCATCCTGGCACCTGTGGTCACAACGCTCCTCTTCATGACCGTGTTCAAGCTGGCATTCGGCGACCGGGGGAACCTGACGGGCGATTTCGCGGGCCTGAACTATAATGACTTCCTGGCCCCCGGCCTGATCGTCATGGCGATCCTGCAGAACGCCTTCCAGAACACCAGCTCCAGCCTGGTGCAGGCCAAGTTCAATTCCACCTATGTCGACTTCCTGATGCCGCCGCTGTCGCCGCTTGAGCTGACGGCCGGTTTCCTCGGCGGATCGATTGTGCGTGGCCTGCTCGTGGCGCTGATTTCCGCAATTGGCATCCAGCTGAGCGGCCTGGCGAACCTGTCTGTGGCCCATGTCTGGCCGATCATCTGGTTCAGCCTGACGTCCGCCATCGTGCTCGGCGGGCTTGGCGCAATCGGCGGTATCTGGGCCGACAAGTTCGACCACCTTTCCGCCGTGACCAATTTCGTGATTGTGCCGCTGACCTTCCTGTCGGGCACCTTCTACGACATCAAGGTGATGACGCCGCCCTTCCAGTTCCTGGCCCATATGGACCCGTTCTTCTACATGATTGACGGCTTCCGCTACGGCTTCCTCGGCGTGTCCAACTCGTCCATCTGGACAGGCATGGCCTATACCGGGGCCCTCTCCGCCATCTCGGTTCTGGCGGTCTGGTGGCTGTTCCGTTCAGGTTACAAACTCAAGGCCTGAGACTCGCCTTAGCAGCGAGTGAGGTTGACCCTCCTGCTGTCAAAAGCCCAAAGTCCCGACCGGGCTGGACAGTACGGAGGCCTCGAATGGCTAAATCAGGACTTATCGCCGCCGTGGCGCTCGCAGCCGGAGTGGCTGCCTGCCAGGGTATTCCGAAGGAACAGACGGTCGCGCAATACTGCGCCGTTCCGGACCATCAGGACGAAGGCGTCTGCAAGCTGAAAGTCGAAATCGACGGGCAATCTGTTGCGCTGGCTGATACCGACATGCGCTTGTCCCAGGCGCGCAACGTCGCCGATGGGGCGGCAACCGCGGCTGCAGAGGCGAAGGAACTCGCCGCCGCAGCCATGGCGCGGGCCGAGGAAGCGGCCAACAAGACAGACGATGTCGTCTGCGAAACGCGCACCATCCAGAATTCTGCGATCGGCACCTGCCGTCCGGGCTTCACGCTGACCAGCTGCACCCAGACGCGCTACACCTATCGCGCTGGCGGCATGTCGATCATGCGCGAAATCAACGACCAGCAGTGCCGCTTCAACAGCAAGGTGCTGGAGATGCAGGTCCGTTGCTGCGCCGCGGCCAGCTCCGGCGTGACGCCGGAAGACACGCTGATCAAGGGCACGCCCGATCCGGTGCCGGCACCGGAAGAGCCGAAGAAAGAAGAGTCGCCCCTGCGTTACTGATCGCTGCGCCCAGGGGGCTGGGACTGACAGCGGAAACCGCCTGCGCCGTAGGGGGAGCAGGCGGTTTCTTTATGCCGGTCACTCTTGTTCAGGCTGGAAATAGAAGTCCCCGCCAGTCGTCAGGTCGATATAGTTCGGGTGCTGCTGTTCATTGGTGCGGCGGGCGACGGCGTCCTGCACACGCTTGAACAGGACGTTCGCTGGCAAGCCGGCGGCGGGAATGCGCTGGGCCAGTTCCTCGGAATAGGCCCCGTCATCGGCGGCCGTCTTGCCGGGCTCGGTCGCATAGGCCTGGAACACGCCGGTCGACCAGGTGACCGGCTGGTAACTGCGCAGCATGCCCCGGCTTTCATCGTCCATCACCGTCCGGCAGGCATCGAACACGATGAAGCTGGTCGAGGCGACCGTGGTCGAAACGATGTTGAAGATCTGCTCGAAGCTGACCGCGCCATCCTCGATCTCCGCCGTGCTGGCGCCCGGCAGGTCCACGGGCAGGACATAATTGGTCCCGTCGATGTTCACGCCGTGTCCGGAGTAATAGAAGAAGGTTGCCGGATGGGCGCCGGCCTGCTTGCGGGCAAGGGATTTGCGGCCCACTTCGCGCAGGGCGCTCAGTGTCTGGCTGCGGCTCGTATCCCGGCAGCGCTGGACACTGAAGCCGGTCTCCAGCAGAGCATTGGTGATCCGGTCGCCATCTTCATGTGTGACGGCCAGACGGCTGATCGGCGGAGAATAGGCGAGGTTCGAAAGGACCATGGCGAAACGGTCCGGATCGCTTCCGACCGTAAAGGTGCACCCGGCATCAGCTGCGGGTGGGGCGATTTCAGCGCTTCCGTCGACTGCCGGCGCGACCAGCGTGCTGGCCATGGTAGGCGCACCCCGCGGGGCGGCGGGCGTATCGTCTGCCAGCAAATCATCGATGGTGGTGATATCGACATCCTGCCAAATCGTTTTCACGGAGCGTTCGAACCGTTCCCCGTCTACTTCCAGGCTCTGGGACAGGTTGTAGCGGAGCGCGCCATAACCGTCTTCCTTCGGAACAACCCGCCATTTCCACACCGTTGGCGCATCCGGCAGGACGGCCTGCTGTTCCGGCGTCATGGCGCGGATCTCGAATTCGTCATCGCCTTCCAGCGTGGCTGACATGATCTTCGAGGCTTTCACCGTATCGAACTCGATGGCGAAGGGCGTTTCCGTGCTGCCGGGGGCGAGGCCGGTGCCCAGCGTGCTGGTCAGCATCGTATCGGCGGCTTCAACCGAGATGTTCTGGGTCAGCGGCTGAATGGCGATTTCGAGGAAATAGGCCTGGTCGACCACCATTTCGTTCGGGGCCTGATGGGCCACGCGGCCGGAATTGAAATTCCCGGCACCCGCCTCGACCAGCTTGCTGAGCGGTTCCGTCCACAGGCCGCAATCGCCGAAATACATATAGTTTTCTTCGGTGACGACGCTGTCCATGTTCCAGACGCAAAGCCGTGCCTCCGGCCTGCCCAGCTCCATACGGTCCATGCCGCCGCTCACCTGAACGGCAATCCGTCTCAGCGTGGCGGCCAGATCGTCGCCGACCGGGATCTTCGCAGTCTTGAGCTGGCTGTTGGCCCCGATCTGGTCGTACATTTCACAGATCAGGCTGATCGTGTCCGGATCTTCCAGTTCGGCCTGGCACTGGGACATATTGCTCGGACCCGCAGCAGGCGCAATGTCTTCCAATTCAATCGCCTTATAGAGGAGCGCTTCCAGTTCTTCCGGTGTCGCGTCTTCCGGTACCTCTATCCCGCTCGTGCGCAGGAATTCGATGATGTTGTCGTCCAGCATCACCGCTTCTTCTTCCAAGGGCGGATAGTCGACGGGGGCCTCCAGTGGCGGATAATCCCTGTCATAGGCTTCGTATTCGCTTTCGTATTCCCTGTCGCCGGGCTCGCCATACCCGTCGCCATAGCCGGTATCGCTCCGGTCGCGGCCGGACGAGCTGCTGCTCCCTGAAGATGAAGCGACCGGGCTGGTCGGTTCGCCAGGGTCGATCCCGAAATAGCGGAAGACATCATCCGTTTCTTCATACGCGACGCCGTGCGCGAGCAGGTAGGCGCGGACCACTTCCCGATTGCCTGGGTCGTACGGGTCCACACCGCTCGACTGCATCACCGCGCTGAGTTCCCCCGGCGGGAACCCGGCCACCGTCTCCGTCACAATCGGAGGGGGAGGTGGTGGCGGCGGAGGCGGCGGTGGAGGAGGAGGAGGGGGTGGCGGAGGCGGCGGCGCTTCCGGCGGGAACATCCAGTGCCAGGCGGCTTCCAGCCAGTTGTCGCTCGCAGCGTCATCGCTGCCGCTTGAGGCATTCGGGGTGCTGGCACAGGCCGTTGCCAGAACCAGCGTGCTCGCAGCAATCAATGCCCTGGAACGACGTGTCATCCCGTTTTCCTCCCTCCACGAAACTGGAGAAAAGTTAAGCACAGCCCAGCCCGTGCTGCCAGCAGAACCGGGATTGCAGCCGATTGCCCGTTAAGGATGCGGGAAAGGCATGTGCCTGCTTCTTCCACCCGGGCCTCTTGCCAGCAGTCACAGGTCTGGGTGAGGGTGCACCGTGTGGAAGGCTGAATTGAAAAGGGGCGCGCCCTGGAAATCCTGACCCTGTTGCCGCCAGTGCTGGCGATCGTCGTGGCGGCGCTATGGCGCAATGTCTATGTCGCGCTTGGCCTTGGCCTGATCGCATCCGAAACCCTGATTGCGGGCGGCAATCCGGTGCTGGGCTCGCTGATGTCTGCGGAGCGGTCGGTGCAGGTGCTGACCGACGCGGGCAATGCGCGGGTGCTGGTTTTCTGCCTGCTGATCGGTGCCCTCATCGTGTTCATGCGGGAGTCCGGCGGCGTCGATGCGACCGTCGGCCTGCTGGACCGCAAGGGCCTGACCTCTACGCCGCGCCGCGCAGGCCTTGCGCCTGCCATCGCCGGCACGCTGGTCTTTGTCGAAACCAATGTCAGCCTGCTCAGCTCTGGCGTGCTGGGGCGGCGCCTGTTCGACACGCACGGGCTGTCCCGCGAGCGGCTGGCCTATGTGATCGACTCCACCTCTGCGCCGGTCTCCGCCCTGATTCTGCTGAATGGCTGGGGCGCCTATGTGCTGACGCTGGTGCAGCCCTATTATGGCGAGCAGAGTCTCAGCATCGTGGCAGGCACGGTGATGTGGAACGCCTATGCCATTCTGACCATTCTGGGCGTCTATGCGACCGTGCTCCTCAACCGGACCTTTGGCCCCATGCGCACAGCAGATCTGGCGGCGCGGCCGGGCGCGGCGGAGCTGGAGACGGTGGACCATACGCCGGCGAACCGGGCCATTCACATGTGGCTGCCCTTGCTGGTGATGGTCGCCGGATCCATCGGGTTCATGGCCTGGACGGGGAAGGGCAACATGCTGGCCGGAAATGGCAGCCTGTCGATCCTGTGGGGCGTGTGCGTCGCCATCGCGCTGGCGGCCGTGATGCTGCGCGTCAGCAAGGTTTTCACCAGCGCGGAAATCCAGGAGCGCTTCTTCCGCGGCATCGGCGAGATGGTGCCGCCGGTGACCATTCTGCTGCTGGCCATCGCCTTCGGGGCGAGCCTCAAAGCGCTGGGCACAGGCGCCTACATGGCTGGAATCGTTTCAGATTATCTGCCGGCGGCCGTGGTGCCGATGGCCGTGTTTCTCGTCGCCGGGGTGACCGCGTTCATGACCGGGACGAGCTGGGGCACGTTTGGGATCATGGTGCCGATCGCGATGCCGGTGGCGCAGGCCGTGGGCTTTCCGCCGGAGCTGATGCTGGCAGCCGTCATCGGGGGCGGGGTCTTCGGGGACCATTGCTCGCCCATCTCCGATACGACCGTCATCGCAAGTCTTGCAGCAGGATGCGACCATGTCCGCCATGTCGCGACGCAGCTGCCTTATGCTGTGGCGGCGGGCAGTGTGGCCTCGGTGATCTATCTGTTCGCGGGCCTCGCGCTCAGCTGATCCGTACACACTCGGAGCCGAAACCCAAAAAAGGCGCCCTCCCAGGGGGAGAACGCCTTTCCTGGTGTTTCGAATCGGACTACCGAGACACTGTGCTAGCACTCGTTGTCGGTCTTCTGACACCGGAGTGTTTCGGGCTCGCTTGCACGGGCCTGTCTTCACCCCTGTCGGACCCGGCCGGTCGCCTGCTCGTCTTGGGAACGGGCTGGCGCCCTTACCTTTTCAGGTGCCTCCAGGAGGCGGCCGTTTCCGCGGTTCCGCAGCACCTCGGGCGGTGCCTCACGCAACCTGTACGCCGCTGATTTCCTTCAGGTCTTTCTCCAGGTTGCCCTGTCGGATTTCCATCCGTACTTCAGCTTTGCCACCATGCTTCGGATCGCGCTCCGGTCATGGCCTACAGCCTTTCCTTGCGGGGTCTAGCTCCCCTCCGGAATACGCCGCCTGCTTTGTCCCTTCATCCCGCCGGGCCCTTTGCGCCGCTGCTCTCACAGCCTTGCTCCTGACCCGGATCGATCCGGGGGCGACGTGCTCTGCCTCCGTCCGTTGGCGGGTCTGCTCCCGCCGGGTTTCGTTGGCTTAACGAAACGATCTCACCAAAGCTCGCCTGAGTCGAGTCCTTGTCAAAAAATTTTCATGCAGCACGCGAAGAATTCCACAGGTTTCGAATCGCCTGTGAATTTGTTGCGCTGCACACGGAGCAAGGGGGTGGATAGCGCGCCCCCGGGCACACTCACGAACACACTCTATACGCCTTCTATACACCCTCTATGGCGGCTGGCGGGCCCCGCGAATTCGTCTGATAAGCCCCCGTGGCAATCTCTGCCCCATGACAGAGCACATGACGACCCGGCAACTAGCGCCACCGAAACAGACCCGCCACCGCCGCACCCGGGCGGAGCTTGACGCCCTGCGCACCCTGGCCCGGGCGGCGGCCCTTGGCGGCGAAAGCCTCGCCAGCCTCCGCGTCCGCCTTCAGATCCCGGAGGCGACGCTCACCCGGTGGGCCCGGCTGGACGGCTACCGGCAAATAGACATCAAGGCGCGGGAAGAGGCAGACGCCGCCGCGCGCGGGGCAGGGGCGGACGCCATCGAGGCCATCCGCGAGCAGGCTGAGGAGCTGTGGGAACTCTGCGAGGAGATGCAGGACCGGCCTTCAATAGGCGCCCGGCGGCAGGTGGACCTTGCCCGCGCCCGCACGCTCGCCCTGGCCGAGGCGGGGCATCTCGAGGCGGCGGAGGAAGAGATGGCCTCTGTCCGCCGCCTCGCGCGCCTCCTCGCCTTCGGCCGCGCGGGTACGGGCGAGATGGAAAAGTTCCAGAACCAGGCCGCCGTCATCGTGCGCCAGAAAGGCATCGAGCGGTCGCTGGCCGCCATTCAGCGCATGATCGAGGCAGACGAGGCCGAAGCCGCCGCCCGCAAAGCCGCCGGCCTGCCACCCCTGCCGCCGCCACCGCCGCCAGAGCCCTGGCCAAAAGAACAGGTCGACGCCTTCTACGAACGCCTCCGCGAAAAAGACCGCAACCGCGACTATTGGGCAGAACTGGTGGAACTCAGGCGGCAGGAGCGGGAAGAGGCGGAGGCGCAGGAGGAAGACCCTGGCACCGCCCGCGCCCATGCTTCGACGCCGCTCAGCATGAGCGCTCCGAAAGTCCCGCCCGCCCCGGACTCATCCTGAGCGAAGTCGAAGGATGAAGCGGGAAAGCGCGAACCCCCGTTGGGTGGGCCCACGCAAAGCGATACCCACCAACATCACCCGCCGCACACCCGAACGGTGGGTATCGGCTCCGCCTCAACCCACCCTATGCATGCTTGGTGTAAGCGCGGGTTCGATTGCGGATTTTGAATCGCAAGATTGATTGTAACTGAAAGTTGATGAAAACATCCTATAGGTGGATTGACAGACAAAAAGAACAAAAGTAGAACATATGAATATGAGTGAGATGCCAGAAATATTCATCGCACTTTGCGGTGCGGTCGGAACAGATATTTCTGCGGTTCAAAAAGAGCTGGAGCGTAACTTGCGTCCTCTTGGTATTGAGGCAGTGCCGATTAGGGCCAGTGCACTTATCGCGGATGTGAAGGGCGAACCATTGGGGGAGGGAGAAGCCGAGAGAATAAAAGGCTTCATGAATAGCGGTAATGACATACGATCTGATCTTGGCGTTGGGGATGGTGTGGCACGGCTTGCTGTGGCGAAAGTACAGATAGAGCGTGAGAAGCGTTCAGGGAGCAAAAGTACACCTGCTCCGTCTACTGCTTATATAATTAATTCGCTAAAACATCCGGCGGAATACGAAATGTTTAGTCGTCTTTATGGTGACGCATTTCTGATGATTTCTGTATATGAGCCTCGGCAAAAACGGCATAAAAATCTATGTAAATCGATCGCCAAGTCTTTGAGACAATATGATGCTGATGCGTTTGAGCTGCAAGCAAATGAGTTGATCGACTTGGATCAAAACGATGCTGATGATCTTGGTCAGTCTTTAAGGGATGTGTTTCCCCTTGCTGACATATTTCTTGATGCGGGTCCGTCTTTGCCTAGACAAATGAAACGGGCGGTCAATTTGTTTATGGGTGCGCCGTTCGTAACCCCAACTATTGACGAATTCGGAATGTTCCATGCCCACTCGGTTGCGGTCAGATCGGCCGATTTATCTCGCCAGGTTGGGGCGGTTGTTTCAAACTCCAATGGCGACATATTGGCGATGGGCTGTAATGAGGTACCAAAAGTTGGGGGTGGCGCTTTCTGGGAAGACTTTGATGGCATTTTAGAAGACCGCAGAGATTTTCAGATCGGCTACGATGCAACTGCCGCTTTGAAGAAAGATGTGATTGCTGAAATCATCACCGAGTTCAAAAAATCTGAAGGTTGGGTTCCAAGTCAGTATGCAGACAAAAGTCCTGAAGAGGTGGCAGAGGAGCTTATTGGTAAAGATGGGCCTGTCTCTCTCAGTGGTAAGCGCGTCGCCAGCATTTTAGAGTATGGAAGAATTGTGCATGCCGAAATGTCCGCTTTGATGGATGCGGCAAGACGCGGGGCGGGGGTGCTTGGACAAACTTTGTACTGCACGACATTTCCCTGTCATATGTGCGCAAGGCACATAATTTCGGCTGGAATAAAACGTGTTGTATTTGTTGAGCCTTATCCGAAAAGTCTGGCTAAGCGGCTGTATCCAAAAGAAATATGTGTTGATGGTGAGACCTTGAGCGGCAGCAATTCCGTTGATTTTGATTCCTTTGTAGGTATTGCACCAAAAAACTACATGGGTTGGTTCAAAAGTGGAAAGCGTAAGGATTCTTTGGGATTTGCCTTGCCAAATACTCCCCGAATCGATTCTAGAAAAATTGCATTGCAAGATGCAGACAGAACACAGGACGAGGTCGAGTTGGTTGAGACGCTTTCTGTAATGTTAGACGCTCCAAAGTCGGCACCTAAAGTCAGAAATGTGAAGCGAAGAGGGAAATCACAATGACAGGATCATTCAATAACCCACCAAGAACAGCTTGGCTCGCTTCTAGCGTACAATATTCTCAAGAGCGAGCGCGTTCTACCAGCGCTCCAAGTCGGGTCTTGGCTCAGCAGAAATTCGGGATAAAGCCTCAGAACTCGAAGCCCGATGGCGCTAAAAAGAAATAGTCCCTACTATTTCGGTTTTGCGTTAGCTTAGTCCCAATTCTTCTTCCCTTAGCCGCTTCACCTCGTCCCGCAAACGCGCCGCTTCTTCGAACTCCAGGTTCGCGGCGGCTTCGCGCATTTGCTTCTCGTAGTCGGCGATGACGGCCTTGAGGTTGTGGCCGCTGGCCCCGGCGAGGGCGGGGGCCTTGTCCTCCGCCACGGCGCGGGTGCGGCCGCGGGACTTGCCGCCATCCTTGCCGCGGCCCCGGCCTTTCGCGCCGCCGTCCTTCTTCTCGCCCAGTTCGCCGAGGATGTCGGCGACGTCGCGCTTGATCGTGGTCGGCGTGATGCCGTGTTCCTCATTATAGGCCATCTGCTTGGCGCGGCGGCGGTCGGTCTCGTCCATGGCGCGCTGCATGGAGCCGGTGACCTTGTCCGCATAGAGAACAACGCGCGCCTCGGCGTTCCGCGCTGCGCGACCGATGGTCTGCACGAGGCTGGTCTCTGAGCGCAGGAAGCCTTCCTTGTCCGCATCGAGAATGCCGACAAAGCCGCACTCCGGAATGTCGAGCCCCTCGCGCAGCAAATTGATGCCGACCAGCACATCGAACTGGCCAAGGCGCAGGTCGCGGATGATCTCGATCCGCTCGATCGTGTCGATGTCGGAGTGCATGTAGCGCACGCGCACGCCGTTCTCGTGCAGGAAGTCCGTCAGGTCTTCCGACATCTTCTTGGTCAGCGTCGTGATCAGCGAGCGGTAGCCCTTCGCCGCGACGGCCTTCACCTCGGCCATGACATCGTCGACCTGGTTGGCGCCATCATTGGAGACGGGGCGGACCTCCACCGGCGGGTCGAGCAGGCCGGTGGGGCGGATGACCTGTTCGGTGAACACGCCGCCGGTGCGGTCCAGCTCCCACGGGCCGGGGGTGGCGGAGACGTGCACCGTCTGCGGGCGCATGGCGTCCCATTCCTCGAATTTCAGCGGCCGGTTGTCGAGGCAGGAGGGCAGGCGGAAGCCGTATTCGGCCAGCGTCGACTTGCGGCTGAAGTCGCCTTTGAACATGGCGCCGATCTGCGGCACGGTCTGGTGGCTCTCGTCGCAGAAGACGAGGGCATTGTCGGGCAGGTATTCGAACATGGTCGGCGGCGGCTCGCCCGGCTTCCGGCCGGTGAGGTAGCGGGAATAGTTCTCGATGCCGTTGCAGCTGCCCGTGGCGGCCAGCATCTCGATGTCATACTGCACGCGCTGTTCGATGCGCTGGGCCTCCAGCAGTTTCCCGTGCTTCTGGAAGTGCGCGATGGTGGATTTCAGCTCCGCCTTGATCTGCTCGATGGCCTGGTTCAGCGTCGGGCGCGGCGTGACATAGTGGCTGTTGGCGTAGATCTTCACGGCGGGCAGCTTCTGCTGCGTGCGGCCGGTGAGGGGGTCGAACTCGGTGATGCTCTCCAGCTCGTCGCCGAAGAAGGACAGCTTCCAGGCGCGGTCCTCATAGTGGGCGGGGAAGATGTCCATCACGTCGCCCTTGATGCGGAAACTGCCGCGGGTGAAGTTGATGTCGTTGCGCGTGTACTGGTTCGCCACCAGGCGCTCTGCCACCGCGCGCGGGTCGATGCGCTGGCCCTCTTCCAGCTTGAACGTCATCGAAGTGTAGGTCTCGACCGAGCCGATGCCGTAGATGCACGACACCGAGGCGACGATGATCACGTCGTCGCGCTCCAGAATGGCGCGGGTGGCCGAGTGGCGCATCCGGTCGATCGCCTCGTTGATGGAGGATTCCTTCTCGATATAGAGGTCCGACCGCGGCACATAGGCCTCCGGCTGGTAGTAGTCGTAATAGGAAACGAAATACTCCACCGCATTGTCGGGGAAGAAGGATTTGAACTCGCCATAGAGCTGCGCGGCGAGCGTCTTGTTCGGCGCGAGGATCAGGGCCGGGCGCTGGGTCGCCTCGATGATCTTGGCCATGGTGAAGGTTTTGCCCGTGCCCGTCGCGCCGAGCAGCACCTGGTCGCGCTCGCCGGCGCCGATGCCCTCGACGAGTTCCGGAATGGCCGTGCGCTGGTCGCCTGCCGGCTCGTACGGGGAGGCGACGCGCAGCGGCCGGGAATCGTCGACGCTGACCCAGTTGCGGTCCGGCCGGTGGGGCGTCCAGTTATCCGACGGCAGCGCCCCCGCCGCATCGCGCGCGAAGCCATCTGCCCCGAAAATCGCCGGGGCTTCCGAAACACCTTTAGAGGGAGACCGAGCCATGCCCCGAGATATGGAGCGGGGGAGAGGGCGTGTCTAGGGTGTTCTTGTTGTGTTCGGTCAAGAGCTATTTCGGTTCTTTAGGTTTCTTCGCTTTTTCAGAACCGATTTGAAGCGCGGCAATCTCAGTGTCTTTTGCATCTGCCCCAGGAGTGTCACCGGGGGCCTTGTCTTCTTCTGAAGATCTTAGTTCAGTCTCGTACTTTTCGAGTTCTTGTGTCCATACATCCCTGATCGTGCGCAAGTTTTCTTCGTATTTTGGGGGGAGTACCCTAAAGGTTGGATCGTCGCAATTGTAGATAAAGGGCATGAACAGCTTATTTTTTGGATCACGAAAGAACTCATCGACAAAAGAAGCAATCTTATGCGGATCCATTACTGAATCTGGTGGCTTGAGTTGGTCTTCAGCAGCCGACAGTTTGTCGTTTGGTGATACGCAATCAATCCAGAATATTGGATAAGGTGATCCCCCAAGTACGCCTTTCATGCTTTCTCTGCCATGGTAACGAAGGCCAATTTTTTTCTTGGCTTCGTTCTTCAGTCCCAGATTTGACAGAAAGTAGGCAATCTCAATCGAAACGGGGAACCGTCTTGGAGACGCGTACTGGGCTACGCGAAATCCTGTATCAACAGAGGGGCCTATATAGTCCTTTATGTAATCGCTTTTTGCGCCAGACTTTTGGTCTTCATACCAACGATTTAGTCGAAAGTATTGACCTGCCTTTCCATCCGGCTCATTTGACGATTCGTTGGCTTTTGAGAGGTCGCTCCAAAAGGCGACTTCGTGATTGCCAATTGGAAACCCGGCCATCCAGGCTGTGGCTTTCACATCAAGCCCGGAGCGACGGTCGTTTAGTCGCCGCCGATACTTTAGAAGAGCTTCTTTCCAGGCGATCAGTGCGACAACGATATGGCCGGGGTGTGTTACGTTGAAAACATAAATTAATTCATCACCGTTGATCTTCCAAAGCGAGGGAGCGCTCTCCGTTTTCCACGCCTGTTCAACGAGCTTGCCGTCTTCGAAGGTGGTTAGCCATTCTGCTAAAAAAATCTGCTCGAAGCCGCCATAAAAATCAATTAGAATGGAAAACCACTGTGCCCCAACCCCTTCGAGGGAGCCGTCGCCGTTGGAGTTTCCATTCAGAACATCTTCATCATGCTTGAGTTTGGTCGACCCCACTAAGTCGACGCTCAAAAACAATTTTAAAGAAGGTGTAAGGAATTCCGGTAGTTCTTCAGTCGTCGACATCCAGACTCAACGCTTTTGCTCGAATGGAGGCCGCTTGCCTCGAGACGCCAAACTGCTCAGCAAGCTGACCAATTGATTTTCGCCTCGCGGCTGATTTGAATTCCGCTTCTGGCATCAAGAATGCGGAGGCAAACCAATTTGCTTCCCATTCTGCACGATCTGAGCCGTATCTTGTCGCCCTAAGTAAAAAGGGTTGCTCGCCTTTAACTTGTTGGGGCCAAAGATAATGCAGCACATAGTGACCCAACTCGTGGGCTATGGTGAACGTATCCCGAAGGGGCGAAGTGTCGTTGGGCACATATATCGAAAAATCATTTTTAGATCGAACTTCCAAGGACCCATCCTCGCGAGTGCGATCAGTCCAAAAGTTCTTGATATGAACGCTTCCACCGATGCCTTCTACAACCGATTTAACATTGCCATCATAGTTGTACTTGAGTTGTTTTGCTACGCTTTCTGCGATTTTGTGTACGGATGACTTGTTCAAGTTACTCGGTTCAGGAGCCCTAAAGGCTTCCGATTCATTTTTACTCATATTGGAGTCCGCAGTTTTCGAATCAGCAACATTGCGAACATAAGGGAAACATCCCTGAAATACAAGTAAAAATTGTAATTCAGGGCGTGCTTTCCAATATCGTGGCAGCGTCCACCGAAGGCCTAGTTGCGCCTTTGAGTGCTATTTAGGACCAAGTTTGGATGCTATGGAACAATATCCGCTCTTGGAGTTCGCTCGATGACCCAACTCACCGAAGCTCGCATAGCCAATGTCCGCAATCATATGGCGCTCGAAGTCACGCATGATTGGGATGCGGTGATCGCGACGTTTGAGCATCCGCGTTACGAGATGCATGGCGGCGGGCAGGTGTTTGATGGGGAAGAGGCCGTGCGGCGCTATTTCGAGCTGTCGCGCACGCCGTTTCCGGATCAGGACAATGAGATCATTTCCATCGCGGTCGATGAGGCGGCCGACACGCTGCTGGTCGAGTTCTGGCTGACCGGTACGCATACCGGGCCGCTGCGCGTGGGCGACAAGGTGATCGAGCCGACGGGGCGCAGCTTCCGGATACGGATGGCGGCGACGTTCGAGTTCGCGCCGGGCAGCGACCGCATCATCTGCGAGCGGCCCTATTTCGACCAGGGCGCCGTACTGCGCGCGCTGGATCTTGCCTGAGGCTAGCTGACCACGCCGAACAGATGTTCCAGCGCGAAGAAGATCGCGGCGGCCAGGATGGCGGCGGCGGGGACGGTGATCAGCCAGGCGGCGACGATTGTGTTCACATGCGCGCGGCGCACCAGCTTGCGGGCGGCGCGGCGGCGCTGGACGCCGGCATACTGCGTCTTGGCCGCGTTCGGCGCATAGGCGTGAATATAGCGCAGGCGCGTCTTCGAGTTCGCGGTGAACCATTCCCGGAAGAAGCCGACCCCGAACACGGCGCCCACGGCGATGTGCGTGGAGGAGACCGGCAGGCCCAGCCAGCTGGCGATGATAACGGTCACGGCGGCGGCGAGCGCGACGCAGAAGGCGCGCATCGGGTTCAGCTTGGTGATCGACTGGCCGACCATGCGGATCAGTTTCGGCCCGAACAGGACGAGGCCAAAGGAGATGCCGGCGGCCCCGATCAGCATCACCCAGATCGGAATGTGCACCTTGGAGGCCACTTCGCCGGCCTGAATGGCGTGCACGATGGCAGCCAGCGGGCCGATGGCATTGGCGACGTCGTTTGCGCCGTGCGCGAAGGAGAGCAGGGCGGCGGAGAAGATCAGCGGCCACACGAAGAGTTGGCGCAGCGACTGGTTGCGGTTCGGCATGTCGCGCGACTGGCGTTTGATCAGCGGGTGCGTGCTCAGCCAGGCGAGCGCAGCGACACCGGCGCCGATCATCAGCGCGTGCGGCATGTCGATATGGACCAGCTTCTTCACGCCCTTCAGCGCCATATAGGTGCCGAAGGCGCCGGCCATGACCGCGATCAGCACGGGCACCCAGCGGCGCGCTGCGGCGATCTTGTCTTCGCGGTAGATGATGAAGATCTTGATGAAGGCCAGCACAGCCGCGGCGATGATGCCGCCGAGGACGGGCGAGATCACCCAGCTGGCGGCGATGGAGGCCATGGTGGGCCAGTGCACCGAGCTGAAGCCCGCTGCGGCGATGCCGGCGCCCATCACGCCGCCGACCACAGCGTGGGTGGTCGAAACCGGCGCGTTCAGCACGGTGGCGAGGTTCACCCACAGGGCCGAGGAAATGAGGGCGGCCATCATCAGCCAGACGAACGTCTCGGTCGTCGGTACGGTGGCAGGGTCGATAATGCCTTTGGAAATGGTGGAGACGACGTCGCCGCCGGCCAGCAGGGCGCCGGCGCTTTCGCAGATGGCCGCGATGACGAGGGCGCCGCCGATGGTGAGCGCCTTGGAGCCGACCGCCGGGCCGACATTGTTGGCCACGTCATTGGCGCCGATATTGAGGGCCATATAGCCGCCGATGGCGGCCGCTGCGATGATCAGGAGGCCATTGTCCTGTCCGCCGAGCAGGGCGCCGCCGATGACGACAATGGCGGCGAGGAACAGGAAGGCGAGACCGGGGGCGACAACACTGCGGGCTGTGGCCTGGACGGCGGCCTCTGCCCTGCCAATCTTGGCAAGGTCCTTATCGAGGGTTTCCTTGACGAGTGTCGGATCCTTGCCGTCAGCCATGAGAGCCCCTTCGCTTGCAGGCGATGAGCCGCATCAGCCGCATGCAGCCGGAATTTTCAACTGGATTCGAAAGATCAGGCTGTAGATGTCATAAGACTGTCACGAAACTCATGCGTTCAGCGCGAAGATCATGGCCTTGAAATTCCGGCCGATCATGTTCGCGCGGTCGTAGAAGAAGTCGGCCGCGGCGGGATTCGGCATCAGCGCGTCGACGGTTTCGCGGAACAGGCCCAGCCAGCGCGCGAAATGGGCCTCGGTGATGCGGTCTGACAGGCGCAGATGCACGGGCATCGGGCGGCCATCATAGCGCCGCGTGCCGAGCGCGATGGCCGACCAGAAATCCTTCAGCTTGGCGAGGTGCGGCCCCCAGTCCTCGCCCAGCGCGGCCTGGAAGATCGGGCCCAGAAGGTCGTCCTCCCGCACGCGGGCATAAAAAGTGTCGACCAACTGCGACACCAGCGCCTCGTCGATGCCGAGAGCGGCTGCAGTGTGCTGGATCGAAGACTGCCGTTCTTCGCCGGAGCGGCGGATTGCGTCTGTCATGATGCCCGGATGGTTCCTGCTCTAGTCCTTGGGCGGCTCGACCGGCGGCGGCACCGGCGCGCTGAGCGCCTTGCGCACGACCCAGGCTGTGATGCCGACCATGATCACGACCAGACTGCCAAACCCGATAAGGGCGTAGATTGCCAGATTGTCGACCGTCAGATTCCCCATAACCGCCTCCTGCACGGTTGCCATTTGTGGCGCGCAGGGTCGGCCCTGACCCCGATAAAATCAATACGTAACCTTACAGAGGGACCGGATGTGCCACCGCTGCGGCCGCTTGCGCGGGTGGGCAGACCTGCGGCATAGGCCCGGCATGTCTGCCGCGCCGCCCCTCTCATATGATGCCATTGTGCTGGGCGCCGGGGCGGCGGGCCTGTTCTGCGCCGCGCGCATGGGGCAGGCCGGGGAGCGCGTTGCGGTGCTGGACCATGCGGCCAAGCCTGCGGAGAAGGTGCGGATCTCCGGCGGGGGGCGGTGCAATTTCACCAATCTCGAAACCGCGGCGAACCGGTTCATCAGCCAGAACCCGCATTTCGCAAAGTCGGCGCTGGCCCGCTACACGCCATGGGATTTCACCAGCCTGATGGCGGCCCATGGGCTGACCTGGCACGAGAAGACGCTCGGCCAGTTGTTCTGCGACCAGAAATCCGGCGCGATCATCCAGATGCTGCTGGACGAGCTGGCGAAGGGGCAGGGGGAGCTTCGCCTTAATACGTCGATCACGGCTGTGGGCCACGCAGATGGCCGGTTCCGGGTGGAAACGTCGGGCGGCGTCTTTACCGCACCGAAACTGGTCGTGGCGACGGGCGGGCTTTCCATTCCCAAGATGGGCGCGACGGGCCTTGCCTATGACATTGCGCGCCAGTTCGGCCACGACATCGTGCCGACGCAGGCGGCGCTCGTGCCCTTCGTGTTCACCGGCGCAGACCATGAGGATTTCGCCTCCATCTCGGGCGTTGCCTGCGATGTGCGTGCGGCGGCGGGCGGGGCGGCCTTCGAGGAGGCGATGCTGTTCACGCACCGGGGCCTTTCCGGCCCGGCGATCCTGCAGGTGTCCTCCTACTGGCAGCCGGGGGAGGCGGTGGCGCTGACGCTTCTGCCGGGAACGGACATTGCGGGGCAGTTGAAAGAGACAAAGCAGGGCCGCCCGATGCTGACGCTGGCCAGCGCGCTGGAAGGCCTGTTTGCGAAACGGCTGGCGGAGCTGGTGCTGCGCCGGCAGGGGCTCGACCCAGCCGCGCGGCTGGCGGACCTCTCGCATGCCACGCTGGAGGGGCTCGCCACTGCCCTCACCGACTGGCAGGTGCGCCCGGCCGGGACCGAAGGCTACCGCACCGCTGAAGTCACGGCGGGCGGCGTCGACACCGCCGGGCTCTCCTCACGCACACTGGAAAGCCGTCACGTGCCGGGCCTCCACTTCATCGGTGAATGCGTGGACGTCACCGGCTGGCTCGGCGGCTACAATTTCCAGTGGGCCTGGGCCAGCGCTGCTGCCGCCGCCGAGCGTCCTAGCTGAGCCTGTACTTCACCGGCAGGCTTTTCAGGCCGGAAACGAAATTGGCGCGGGTGCTTTGCGGCTCGCCTGCCAGTTCGATCGACTCAAGGCGCGGCAGAAGCTCGTTCAGCAGGGCTTTGATCTCCATTCTCGCGAGGTGCATGCCCAGACAGACATGGACGCCATAGCCGAAGGCGACCTGTTTCTTCACGTCGCGGTCGACGCGGAATTCGAACGGATCGTCGAAGACCTCTTCGTCCCGGTTGCCGGACCAGTAGAAGAGGGCGAGCCCATCGCCTTTTTTGATCGTCTTGTCACGGAGCGTGTAGTCCTCTGTCGCCGTGCGCATGAAGTGCTTCACCGGCGTCGTCCAGCGGATCATCTCCTCAATCGCGTTCGGCAGGAGAGAGAGGTCGTTCTTCAGCTTCGCCAATTGGTCGGGGCGTTTGATCAGTTCCAGCATGCCGCCGGAGACGGTCGAGCTGGTCGTGTCATGCCCGGCGGTGGCGACGATGATGTAATAGCTCATCGCCTCGCGTTCGCCGATCGGCTGGCCGTCGATCTGGCCATTGGCGATGACGGTGGAGACATCGTCGCGCGGATTGGCGCGGCGGTCTTCAGTGATGGCGCCGAAATACTGGAACAGTTCCTGCGCCGTCTTCAGGAGGTCGACGCCCTGGTCGCTCGTCATGGTGACGCCGTCTTCGGCCTTGTTGTCGCTTTCGCCGGCAACATCCGGGTCGCCGGGGCCGAAGATTTCCTGTGTCATCTTCAGCATGAACTGCTCGTCCGACCGGGGTACGCCGAGGATCTCCATGATCACGCGCAGCGGATACCAGAGGGCGACTTCCTTCACGAAGTCGCATTCCCCGCCGAGGCTTGCCATATGGTCGACATGCTCCTTTGCGAGGGCGGCGATGCGGGTTTCCAGCTTGCGCAAATTCGGCGGCATGAACCAGGACTGGGTCAGGGCGCGCAGCTTCATGTGGACCGGGTCGTCGAGGTCGACCAGCGTGCGGAAGAGGTGGGTGTCGCCGGTCGTTGCCTTGATCCATTCCTCACCGGCCTTCGGGCTCAGATAGGTGCGGTCGTGATTGATGAAGACCTTGTTGTTCTTCTCGACCTCCAGAATGTCGGCATGCTTGGTGATCGACCAGAAGGGGCGGAAGCCGTCCGGCTGGGTCCAGTGCACCGGATCTTCCCGCCGCAGCTTCGTGTAGACCTCATGGATCTCCCAGCTGGCATAAAGTTCCGGATGGACGATCTCGTCGTCCAGCGTATCGCGCTTGAAGCCCGGAAAGGCGGTTTGTGCTCCGTCGGCCATGGATTCCTCCCTTTTCTTTTCGGGAAGCAGACGACGTCCCGCGGCGCGGCGTCAAGCCGTGCCGCGAGGAAATCGTCTTTTTCGGCTCGCGGGAGAGTGAGCCCCGTTGCGGGATGAGTGCTGCCGCCGGTGGTCTGTCCGGCAGGCTTCCATGCCGCTTACGGAAGGTCCCCTTCGGTCGCGGCACTGTAGGCCGGCTGGGAGGAAGCAGGCTGTTTCTCCGGGCGCTTGCCGAACAGGTTCAGCGGGTAGAAGGCTTCTTCGGCCCAGTGGACCTGTCCGCCCGGCACGCCGTAGCGGGACGGCTGGTCGTCAGGCAGGAAGAGCGTGCCGAACATCCAGTCGAAGACGGAGAGGCAAAGGCCGTAATTGCAGTACATCTTGCCGTTCTTCCCATAGCCGTGATGGGCGTGGTGCATGGTCGGCATGATGAAGACATGCGACAGGGCGCGGAAGGCGGGGCTCGACAGCAGGCGGGCGTCTGCGCGCCAGTGCATGTGGGTGAACGTGTTCCAGAGGTAGAAGACGACCATGTAGATGGCGACCCCCGGTTCCATGCCGGCATAGATGAACAGCGCAATCATCCAGATGTGCGGCGTGAACACGGCCCAGAAGATGTTCTGGCGCTGCACGATGGACGAATTCATGGTCGTCGCGGAATGGTGCGTGCGGTGGATCTTCCAGAGCCAGGCCAGCTTGTGGCCTTTCTTCTGGCCGACATGCCCCCAGCGGTGGATCCAGTAGAAGGCGAACTCCACGGTGAAGAAGACGATCAGCGCCGCCTGCCAGACCGGGACGGAGGCGGCGAAGCCCGCGCCTTGAGGGATCAGCCATGTGGCCACGTAGCCGACGGCCAGCGCCATCAGGGGCCGCGTCGTGGCCGAATTTGTCAGGAAGGTCAGCATCGTCAGGCCGAAGTCGCGCCTGGTATAGGTGCGCAGCCGGCCGGTCACGGCCTCGAGAATGAAGATGATCAGCGTCGCCAGATAGACCCAGAGCGCGTCCGAGAGTGTGAAAGTGTGGTCTGGCATCGTGTTGGGTCCTCGTCTGTTTCGCCTGGGTTTCCGTTTTGTGGAGACGTGCGCATGGCCGCCTCTCCTTCTGTTATGAGGTCATATTTAATGTATATGCATTAATTGGGCAACTGTCATAATCACCGGGATCGCGGCATAGAGGGGCGACGACCCGAAATGGCAGGCAAGGAACACACGGAATTGGCCCGGCAGAGCGAGACAAGGAACGGCCGGACGGCAATCATCGAGGCGGCAGAAGCCCTCTTCGCCGAATACGGCCTGCACGGCGCGTCATTCCGCCAGATCAGCGAGGCGGCGAAACAGAAGAACGCCTCCGCCATCCAGTACCATTTCGGATCGCGCGACCAGCTGGTGGAAGCCGTTTTCGAAAACCGGATGCGCTATGTGAACCCGAAGCGTCTGGCCCTGCTGGAGGAGGTCCGGCCGACCGGTGGCGCCGGGGAGGCCCGCGCGCTGGTCAGCACCTGGGTCTGGCCGCTGGCCGAGGAGCTGCGGCCGAGAGAGGAGGGCAATCACTATGTCCAGTTCATGGCGCGGGCGACGCGGGAAAAACAACTGGTGATCCAGCTCGCTCCGGCAGATCTGATGACCGGCTGGTTCCTTGCGGCCGACCGGCTGAAGCAGCTGATGACTCATCTGCCGGAAGAGGTCATTCGCACGCGGCTGCTGGCAGCGAGCGACCAGTGCGTGAACTGCCTCGCCGCCTTCGAAGCGGAGCAGGCGGGCGCCTCACCCGATTTCGAACTTCAGGTCGAAACCCTGATCGACATGATCACCGCCGGCCTGATGGTGCCGATGTCCGAAGCCAGCGAGCGGGCAATGAAAAAACGGGGTGGGCGTAAACAATCCTGATTGCTGGGGCTGCCATAATCCGGACACCAGTTTTGCAGATTGTTGCTGCTTGACGCAGCGGCGCTGTCGGATCAAACGGCCCTTATGAATGACACCGTCCACCCCCCTCAGAATGCAGACACGCCCGCGCGGCGGACCATGTTGCTGGGCGGCGGTTTGCTGGCAGTGGTGCTGCTCGTTTTCGTGCTGGGCAAGCTGGGCATCCTGCCGAGCGGGGAGGCGATGACGGCCTGGATGGACGGCATGGCCGACAGTCCGTGGGGCCTGCCGGCGCTGATTGTTGTGTTCTGTGTTGCCGCTTTTCTGGGGGTGCCCCAGTTCGCCCTGATCGCTGCGGCTGTTGCCGTGTTCGGCCCCTGGGCCGGCGGGGCGTATTCCTGGATTGCGACCATGGCGTCGGGCGCGCTGACATTTTATGTCGGGCGGCTGACGGGCGAGCAGGCTTTCCGGCGCTATGCCGGCAAGACCGCGAACCGGCTGGCGGGCTTTATCGGACGCAATGCCTTCGTCGCGAGCGCCGTGGTGCGTAACGTGCCGACCGGGCCGCTGCTGCTGGTCAACATGGCGTTCGGCGTCAGCCATGCGCGTTTTCTGCCGTTCTGGGCAGGCATGGGGCTCGGTACGATCCCGAAGATCATTCTGGTCGCCTTTGCGGGGCGCAGCCTGCTGGCCGCGCTGTCGGGAAATCCGGTGACCGCGATCCTCGCGGCGCTGGCGGCGGTTGCCGTTTATGCGGTCATTGCCATCTGGGTGCGCCAGCGCGTGCGAAAATCGGGGCAATCTGTTGCCCTGATCGGTGCAGGCGAGGTTGACAATTCGGGCGATCTGCCGGAATAACCGCACCATGCGCAACAATTTGCCTCTACGCCTGCTTCTTACCGGCCCCTGGCCGGTGCCGACTGTTCCGAACTAAGTCCGGGGCAGGCGCACGGTCAGGGGATATTGAGCCAAACAATTTCCGACATTCCCCAGATCCAGGCCCTGCCATGACCAAACCAGACCATATCCGCATCTTCGACACCACTTTGCGTGACGGCGAGCAATCGCCCGGCGCCTCCATGACCCATGGCGAGAAACTCGAACTCGCCGCATTGATGGAAGACATGGGCGTCGACGTGATCGAAGCCGGTTTCCCCGCCGCTTCTGAGGGCGACTTTGCCTCCGTCAGCGAGATCGCCCGCCGCTCGAAAGACGCGATCATCTGCGGCCTCTCCCGCTCGACCGAGAAGGACATCGCGCGCTGCGGCGAAGCCGTCCGCCACGCGGCGCGTCCGCGTATCCACACGTTCATCTCCACCAGCCCCGTGCACATGAAGCACAAGCTGCAGATGGGTCCGAATGCCGTGCTGGAAGCCGTCGGCCGGTCGGTGTCGCAGGCCCGTAACCTCGTCGACGATGTCGAGTGGAGCGCAGAGGACGCGACCCGCACCGAGTTCGACTTCCTGTGCAAATGTATCGATGTCGCCATCCAGAGCGGCGCGACCACGATCAATATTCCGGACACGGTCGGCTATTCCCACCCGGACGAATATGGCGCGCTGTTCCGCCGCCTGATCGAGAATGTCGCCAATTCCGACAAAGTGATCTGGTCGGCGCACTGCCACAATGATCTGGGACTCGCGGTCGCCAACTCCATCAGCGCCGTGGCCAATGGGGCCCGCCAGGTGGAATGCGCGATCAACGGCCTCGGTGAGCGCGCGGGTAATGCGGCGCTGGAAGAAGTCGTCATGGCGCTGCGCGTCCGCAACGACACGCTGCCTTATTCGACCGGTGTGAAGAGCGAATACCTCTCGCGCGCCTCCGCCATGCTGAGCCGCATCACGGGTTTCCCGGTCCAGTACAACAAGGCCATCGTCGGCAAGAACGCGTTCGCGCATGAAAGCGGCATCCACCAGGATGGCATGCTGAAGAACTCGGAAACCTACGAGATCATGAAGCCGGAAGATGTCGGCGTCGCCAAAACGTCTTTGGTGATGGGCAAGCTGTCCGGCCGCCACGCTTTCCGCGACAAGCTGGAATCCCTCGGTTATGTGCTGGAGCAGGATGCGCTGAACGATGCGTTCAAGCGCTTCAAGGCGCTGGCCGACAAGAAGAAGCACGTCTTCGACGACGACATTGTCGCCCTGGTCGACGATCAGCTGGCGGAAGATGGCGAGCGCGCCATGTTCAAGCGGCTGCGCGTCGTGGCCGGCACCGAAGGCCCGCAGACGGCAGAGATCGATCTCGTCATGGATGGCGAGGACAAATTCGCCATCGCACGCGGTAATGGCCCGGTCGATGCGGTGTTCAACGCCATCCGCTCGCTGATCCCGCATTCCGGCAAGCTGGATCTCTATCAGGTGCACGCAGTGACAGGTGGGACGGATGCGCAGGCGACCGTGTCCGTGCGTCTCAACGATGCTGACGGCTTCATGGCCACCGGCCGTGCCTCCGATCCGGATACGCTGGTGGCGAGTGCAAAGGCCTACCTCCACGCCGTCAACAAGCTCGAGACGCGCAAGGCCAAGCGTCAGGCAGCCTGATCCTTCCTTTCAAGACAGTATCTCTCTCCCGCGCGGGCTGCGCGGGAGGCAGATGCGCTGTATGCTGAAAAGACCGTTTCATGGAACTCTGGATCCCGGTCACCCTTGCGGCGGCCTTCTCTCAGAATTTGCGCAATGCGCTGCAGAAGACGCTGAAGGGCCGCCTCAGCACATGGGGCGCGACGGCCAGCCGGTTTGTCTTCGCCGCGCCGCTGGCCGTTCTGTTCTTCTTTGCTCTGAGCAGCGTGACGGGGCAGGGCGTCGGCGGGCCGCCGGGCAGCTTCTATGGCTGGGGCATGCTGGGCGGTCTGGCACAGATCGTGGCCACCGGGCTGCTGATCCATCTCTTCTCCTATACGAATTTCGCCGTCGCGACGGCTTTCACGAAAACCGAGCCCTTGCAGACGGCCCTGTTCGGCATCGTCCTGTTGGGAGACCCGCTGACGGCGGGGGCCGCCATCGCGATGCTGATCAGTCTTCTGGGTGTGATCCTCGTGTCCATGCCGGGCGGCAAAGGGCGGGCGCGCTTCCGGATCGACAGCAAGGTCTGGATCGGCGTGCTCTCCGGCGGCCTGTTCGGTCTTTCTGCGGTGGCCTATCGCGGGGCCTCGCTGTCGCTGCCGGAAGGCGGTGTGCTGCTGAGGGCATCTGCGACGCTGGCCTTTGTGACCGTGTTTCAGGCGATCGCCATTCTCGTCTGGCTGGCCTTGCGGGAGCGCGGGCAGGTGGCGCATCTCATAAGGGCGTGGCGTGTGGCCTCGCTGGTAGGTGTGACCGGCATGCTCGGCTCGCTGGGCTGGTTCACGGCCTTCACGCTGGAAAATGCCGCCCATGTGCGGGCCGTGGGGCAGGTGGAGGTGATCTTCACGCTCGCCATCTCGATCCTGTTCTTCCGTGAGAAAGTGACCCCGCGTGAGATTGCAGGTGTGTTGCTTGTGGCAGCCGGTGTTGTCGCGCTGGTCCTTCTGGCGCATTGAGGGCGCAGACGTCCGGAATACAGGAGACAGGCATGGCAGAAGGCTGTTCGGTACCCATCATGGATCGCGCCTGGGTGCGCGAGGCGGTGCAGAAGATCAATGCGGACTTCAACCGCTCTGCCGACACCCACCTGATCAAGGTGGAGCTGCCGGCCTTCCCAGGCCAGACGCTCTATCTGAAAGACGAGTCCATCCACCCGTCCGGCAGCCTGAAGCACCGGCTGGCGCGGTCGCTGTACCTCTATGGCCTGTGCAACGGCCATATCGGTCCGGACACCGTGATCGTGGAATGCTCGTCGGGGTCGACCGCCGTTTCGGAAGCCTATTTCGCGCGCCTTCTGGGCCTGCGCTTCATTGCCGTCATGCCGAAAGGCACGGCACCGTCGAAGATCGAAAAGATCACTTTCTATGGCGGTGAGCCGCACGAGGTGGAGCCCGGCGACATCTACGCCGAAGCTGAACGGCTCGCGTGTGAAGCCGGCGGCCATTTCATGGACCAGTTCACCTATGCCGAACGGGTGACGGACTGGCGGGGCAACAACTCCATTGCCGATAGCCTGTTCGCCCAGCTGGCGCTGGAAGACCATGCCATTCCGGACTGGGTGGTCATGAGCGCCGGAACCGGCGGCACGTCGGCCACGATCGGGCGCTATATTCGCTATCGCTGCGATCTTGCCGCGAAGACGCAGCTTCTCGTCGCCGATCCGGAAAACTCGGTCTTCTACGATCATTACCGCACCGGCGACCCGTCCCTGCGGATCAAGACCAAGTCGCGGATCGAGGGCATCGGCCGGCCGCGGGTCGAGGCCTCCTTCCAGCCGCGAGTCATCGACCGGATGATGCAGGTACCGGATGCGGCGTCCATTGCCACCATCCACTGGCTGGAAAAGGTGCTGGGCCGCAAATGCGGCGGATCAACCGGAACGAATGTCTGGGCGGCGCTGCACCTGATGTGTGAGATGCGTGAAGCCGGGAAGGCAGGCTCTGTGGCAACGCTGATCTGCGATGGCGGGGAGCGCTACCTCGACACTTGCTACAATCCGGACTGGATCGCGCGTGAAGCCCTGGACCTTGCCCCGCATGCAGCCTGGCTGGCGGAAACGGCGGGCACCTGACGGGGCACAGTGCCCCAGACAGGGACGGCTCACGCATCAACCTTTCTGAGCCGATATGGATCAGGGCGCTGTCAGATTATGGAATTTGGGACACAAAAGTTGACGTGACGCTTAGTCTTTGTCGTCGTCAGATCCGGCATTTTTGCGCATTTCTTCCTCGCGAATACGGGCGATCAGCGCGTCAAACTTTTCGGGGACAGGTTCCTGAAGCAGGGCATCGAAGGTTTTCTTCAGCGCAGAACTAAGGGCTTGCGCCGCACCGCCGGGCAATTCTTTCGGTGGCCGCTCAGGCGGATCCTGCTCCTGTGAATTGTCCTTCATGAGACTGCTTCCCGGATTTTCCGGTTCGGGTGGTTTCCTCTGGGTATTTTGCGTGAACCAATATCAGGCGGTGAGGTGATCGCAACAGGTATTTGCAACCCTAGTGGCAAAAGATTCGGGTTGACTGGCCAATAAGTGCTGTAGGCTGCACGTTGCGCAAGAGCCGGACCGACGGAATCTGAAAATTGTGCAGTGCACACTCCTCCCCACGGGGCACTGCTGCTGCCAGTCAGGGTCAGTGGCCTGACAAAGCGGGCCGGCAACAATTCCACGCAAACGCGAAATTGTTTTGGATCGGGCAAATTTCATCTATTCCTTCAACCGTAATTCCATCCCCCTGTGTCAGAACGGGCCGTAACGATGTGGCACGCCTCCTGTGCCGGATTGAACAAACGACCATGCCTGAGCGGGCGAAAGACCTGCCTGGCAACCAACAGGGTGATGAAATCATGGCTAAAACGGTCCTCGTTATCGATGACGATCCGACGCAACGCCGCCTGCTGCAGGCCGCTGTCGAAAAGGCGGGCTTTGCCTGCCGTACCGCCCCTGACGGCGAAGCCGGCATTGCGCTGGCTGCGGATCCGAAGGATGGCATCGATGTCGTTCTTCTGGACCTGACCATGCCGGGCCTGTCAGGGATGGAAACGCTGGAGCGTCTTGCCGCCAAACGGCCGGATCTGCCGGTCATTATGCTGACCGCGACCAGCGGCATCGACACGATCGTCCAGTCCATGCGTGGTGGCGCGGTCGACTTTATCGTGAAGCCGGCCAATCCGGAGCGTGTGGTCGTCAGCATCCGGAACGCCCTGAAGATGCAGTCGCTGACCGGCGAAGTGAAACGCCTCGCCCGCAAGGCTGAAGGCGGCATGGCGTTCGACGACATGATCGCATCGGCGGCCCCGATGCGCCAGGTGATCCGCCTCGCGGAGCGGGCTGCCGTTTCCGATATTCCGGTCCTGATCCTTGGTGAAAGCGGTGTGGGTAAGGAAGTTGTTGCCCGCTGCATTCAGGGTGCCTCCACCCGCGTCGGCAAGCCCTTCGTCACCGTAAACTGCGGTGCGATCCCGGAAAACCTGGTCGAGTCGATCCTGTTCGGTCATGAGAAGGGTGCCTTCACCGGTGCGGTCTCGAAAGCGCTGGGCAAGTTCGTCGAGGCCGATGGCGGTACGCTGTTTCTGGATGAGGTGGGTGAACTGCCGCTGGATGCGCAGGTGAAACTGCTCCGTGCTCTGCAGGAAGGCGAAGTCGACGCCGTCGGGTCCCGCCGGCCGACCAAGGTGGACGTGCGGATCATCTCCGCCACCAACCGCGACCTGTCCCAGCAGGTGGCCGAAGGCACGTTCCGCGAAGACCTGTTCTACCGTCTCAATGTGTTCCCGATCGACATGCCGAGCCTGCGCGAACGCCGCGACGACATCCCGGCCCTGGTCGAGCATTTCATTGGCCGCTTCAATGCAAGCGAAGGCACGAAAGTGTCCGGCGTGGCCGATGACACAATGAAGATGCTGTATGCTTTCGACTGGCCGGGCAATGTCCGCCAGCTGGAGAATGCCGTCTTCCGCGCCGTGGTCCTCTGCGATGGTGACAAGCTTCGCCCGCAGGATTTCCCGCAGATTTCCGGCCAGATGCCGGACATTGCCAGCCTGCCAGCGGCGCCTGTCGCTGCTGCTGCTCCGGCCGCTCCGGTTGCCATGGACACTGTAGCTCCGGCACCAGCGGGCGATGGCCCGGTGCCGATCATGGATCCGGATGGCGAACTGCGCGCCCTGCAGGATATCGAACGCGACATCCTTCAGTACGCCATTGATTTCTATCAGGGGCATATGAGCGAAGTGTCCCGCCGTCTCGGCATCGGCCGCTCGACGCTTTACCGCAAGGTGCGCGAGTACGATCTCGACATGCATGAGCGCGAAGCGAGCTGATCCCTTTCAGATCTGTGTGAGGCCGCCTCAGCCCTGGGGCGGTCTCGACAGGTCGTAGGACATCGCCACATCACACCGCGCATAGCGTTTGCCGTAGCGGTCCATGATGTCTGCGTCATGGATGAAACCGGCCTTTTCATAGAGGTGGATGGCGGCAGCGCATTTCTTGTTGGTCAACAGGAACAGGCTGCCGATCGGTAGCTGCCGGGCCCGCTCGATCGTCCGTTGCAGGAGGAAGTCGCCGGCCTTCAGGCCGCGGGCACTGGCGCGGACGCCCATCTTGGTCAGCTCGAAGGCGTCGCCGTCCACCGGCATCAGCGCGCAGGTTCCGATGATACCGAGCCCTGCGGCCTCGACAAACAGGATAACGCCGCCCCGGTCGATGATCATTTCGCGCGGATGCTCGATGATCTCGATGTCCTTTTCTTCCAGCGTGAACATGTCCTCCACCCATTCGCGGGTGATCGCGTCGAATTCCGGCGCGAGCCGGTCATCATATTCGACCAGGCGCAGGACCGGGCCGGTGCCTTCATCGAGAATGCGGTCGTGCAGGGAGCGTTCCTGTAGCGCCGCCTCGACCCGGCTGATCTGGGTCAGGAAGTCGGCCTCCGGTCCGTCGCAAAGGCGCTGGGCCGCGCGGCGCACCTGGGGCCAGAGCTCCCGTTTCAGTTCATCCACCAGGGCTTCGCCGTCCGGCGTCAGGCGGATCTGTCTCTGGCGGCTGTCGCCCTCGACCGGTGAGACGGTGGTGAGCCCCATCTTCTGCAGGGCATTGTGGATGCGGGTGACGGCCGGCTGGCTGATTCCGACGGCCTCCACCGCTTCGCTGACGCTGAGCGGGCCATAGGTCGCGAGCGCTGCCAGAAGCGGGAAATGGGTGCCCTGAATGGGCAGGCCCCGGTCGGCGAACACTTTCGTTGCGTCGGCCTGCATCCGCTCGGCCAGCCGCTTCAGCCGGCTGCCGAGGGCCAGCGGGCCCATCTCCGCAAGAACATCACGTGCCATGCCGGCCTCCATTCGATTAGCGTGATATATAACGTGTTATGCAATAGGATTTGTCAAGCGCGGCGACACGCCTGGCTGGCGTCAGGATTCGTCTTCGAGGGAGCTGGCGACGATGGCGGGTGCGGGCCGCGTCACGGCCGCCACGGCAAGGCCTGCCCCTGCAACGAGCACCATCAGCCAGTAGATATGCGTCTGGGCTCCTGCGCCGCCGGGCGCAAGCGCGTCATAGGCGAGGCCGGACAGGAAGGTCGAAAGGGCGAGGATCGGCCCGAACACCAGCGCCCCGTTCACCGCATAGGCCAGCGGCAGGCGCTCATCCGGCAGAGCTTGCTGCAGGAAGCGCATGGTGGCGAGATGTGTCAGGGCGAAGGAGGCGGCGTGCAGTGTCTGGAACATCGCGGCGAAGGCGACCGGCAGCACGAACCCCGCCGCTGTCCAGCGGACCATCGCGCCAAGCCCGCCCAACCAGAGCAGGTTCACCGCGCTGAAACCGCGCAGAAGCCGCCCGGAGAGCAGCAGGAGGCCGATCTCGGTCACCACGCCGACGGCCCAGAGCGCCCCGATGCTGGAGCCGGAAATGCCCTGCGATACCCAGATCACGGACGAAAAGGCGTAATAGACGCCATGGCTCGCCTGGATCAGCGCGGCGGCGAGGATGAAGGCGAAGAGGGCCGGAAGCCGGTAGAGCGAGAAGCCTTCGGAAAACGTGCTGAGGATCGTCCGCTTTGGCAGCACCTGCCGGGCGCCCTGACGGGTGAACAGCGGCGCGATCGTCGCCAGCAGGGCGGCGATCAGCAGGTAGCCCAGAATACCGTCCGGCCCGAAGGCGGACAGGACAGCCCCGCCAGCGAGGTTCGCCACGACAAAGGCAAGCGAAGCGATGGCCCGGCCCTGCCCGTAATCCGGCCGGGTCTTGCGTGTGCCGTAAATCAGAACCGCTTCGAACAGGGGGCCGGACACATTGGTCGCGCTGTATATGGCGACGCAGACCAGAAAGGCGGCTGCCTGTGGCAGGTCCGGAAACAGCAGCGCATAGCCGGCAAGGCAGACGGCCATGGTGCCTGCCAGCGTCGCGCGAAGCCCGTGCGACTGGGCCCGGCCTGCCGCGAGCGGCCCGGCGAAGATGCGGATCAGCGCGGCGAGCGTGCCTGCCCCGGCGATTTCGGCGCCGGACATGCCGCCCGCTTTCTCCATCCAGACCGGCAGGTAAGGCAGGTTCGCCCCGAGTACGAGGTTGACCGCGCCAGCCGAAAGCGAGGCCAGCCAGGCATCGTTCAGGCGCATGCGTCAGGCCTGCTGGCGGGAAACGGGCCGGTATGCATTTGGGAGTCCGTAGGCTGTGTTGAGAACGGAATCCGCACTAGCCCGGTTATGGCGTCCGGGATAGCGGAATTTGACCGTGTCCGGAAAAATCCGCAGCGGCTCTCAGGTGGCGTTGGCGGTCAGCTGTTCCCGGATGACTTCGCCCACTTTCCTTGCGTCGGCTTCGCGCGGGCTGCCGGCGCGCCAGGCGATGCCGATCCGGCGCCCGATCACCGGCTGCACGAATTCCCTCACGGCCACATCGCTGCCGACATTCAGGCCATGATCGACGGCGAGCTTCGGCAGCAGCGACACGCCGAGCCCGCCGGCAATCATGTTCACCAGCGTGCCGAGCGAGGTGGCCGCGACCTGGTCTTTCCGGGCACCGGTTGGCATACGGCAGATCGACAGCGCATGGTCGCGCAGGCAGTGGCCGTCTTCCAGCAGGAGGAGGTTCTCGTCTGCCAGGTCTTCGGGGGCGAGCCCATTCTTTGAGGCAAGCGGGTGATTGGCCGGTGCGGCGAACAGGAACTCGTCGTCCAGCAGGGTCATTGTCTCGATGCCTGGCGTGTCCCAGGGCAGCGCGATCAGGGCAGCGTCCAGCGTGCGGGTGCGCAGCTGGTCGATCAGGCGCGCGGTCCGGTCCTCATGCAGGTAGAGCTTGAGATCGGGATAGGCCGCATTCAGCGCCCGCACGGTCTGCGGCAGCACGAAAGGGGCAATCGTCGGAATGGCGCCCAGGTGGAAGGGGCCCGTCAGCAGGGCGCCGGCGCTCTGGACGGCTTGCACCAGGGCATGGGCATCGTTCAGCAGGGCAGAGGCGCGGGCGAGGGCGATCTCGCCAGCATGGGTGAGGCTCGCGCCGCGGGCTTCACGTTCCGCCAGTTTGACGCCGAGCAGGTCCTCCAGTTCCCGGATCCCGGCGGAAAGCGTGGGCTGGGTGACGTGGCAGGCCTCAGCGGCGCGCGAAAAGGAGCCGGTCTCGCCGAGGGCGACCAGGAATTGCAACTGGCGGAGTGTGGGGATGATCATAGGTTTGATCTATGGCCTAACGGCAAACCATCAAAATTTCTTTTTGTCGCATGCAAGATTCGGAACGATCCCGGATCTAAAAAATAATCGTATAAAAACAATGGTAAGTCCGCCTGTTGAGGGCGTGTTGGCGGTTCAGAAGTCACCTCTGGTGACTCCTGGCAAAAAAAAGTTCAGCCAAGGCGAGAAAATTTGGAACCGTTTGGTTCTCCCGGACATAGTGCTTGTGAACCGTTCGGGGCAGGACATCTCAACTCCCCACCCAAGACCCCTGGTCCGAACGGCGAAAATGGCCCGGCAAGCCGGAACACAGCGTCCGCCACCCATCAGGACGCTCGGCACCGTCCCCCCTCCCAAGCCAGATGGCTTGTCGGGCCTATTTTTCTTCTTTCTCCTGATGTCAGCATGATCATAACGGACCAGGACCGGCTCCGTGCGTGATCTGCGTTTGCGCGTGTCGAACCTGTGCATTTTGCTTGTACCCGGCAAGTCGACGTCGTGTTGCCGGCAAGTAAATCCAGGTCTCCGCGAACCGGTTTCTGAGGGGCTGCGCAATTCCCGGGCTGGAAATATTAAAAACTCAGTAACTTTTAATCTGCCTGTGGATAACCGAGTCTGTTTCGGCATCGAGCTGATTCAAAAAGGAAATTCATCCACCGCCCATGCAATCCCACCCGATTGTTCCGGTTTGTTCATGCTTCAGTCGCTTATTGTTCCTATCCGGCGCTGTTGTGGATATTTCGATTCAAGTGTCTCGCCCATTGAGGCCCACGTCTGCCCATGATACTCCAAATTAAGACATGGTTTACCCATGCGGGGTTTAGGCAAACGAAGAATGGGCTGGCGGGTGTTCGTATCCACCTACGAAAGTGCAATTGACGCTAAAGGGCGGGTCTCCATCCCGGCACCCTTTCGCGCTGCGCTGGGCGGTGGAAACCGGATTTTCTTGTGGCCTGCGCTCGACGGATCCGGCTGCCTGGAAGGCGGCGGCGAAGCCCTGATGGCCATGTACCGCGCGACGCTGACCCGCCTGCCCCCGCAATCTCCGGTCCGCAAAGCGCTCGTGTCCTCGATCATCGCTGGGTCGGCCGACCTGAAAATGGACGATACCGGCCGCATCAAGCTCACCGATGAGCTGATCGCGGCAGCCGGGCTCGATGGCCGTGTGAAGTTCGCCGGCAATATCGACAGCTTCCAGATCTGGAACCCCGAAAAGCACGCCGAATTTACCACCGCCATGTCCGAAACGGCTGCGAAACCGGAGACGCTGGAAGCGCTGGGCGAGGCCTATAATGAAGTGCTGCGACAGCACGAAATGGGCCTCTACCCCGATCTGAAACTGGTTGAGGGAGGGGATGGATGATGACCACCAAACCCCGGCCTGAAACCGCTGCTTCCGGGCACAAGCCCGTCATGCTTGACGAAGTGCTCGCCGCCCTCGACCTCAAGGACGGTGACAAGGTCGTCGACGGCACGTTCGGCGGCGGCGGCTATACCCGCGCCATCCTGACGGCGGCGAAATGCGCTGTTTTCGCCATCGACCGCGACCTCGACGCCATCATGCGGGCCGAGGCCCTTGCCGCCCAGACCGACCGCATTACCCCGCTGCTCGGCCGGTTTGGCGAAATGGATGCCCTGGTCGAGGCCACCGGTTGCGACACGGTCGATGCCGTCGTGCTGGATATCGGCGTCTCCAGTTTCCAGATCGACGAGGGTCATCGCGGCTTCTCCTTCAACAAGGATGGCCCGCTGGACATGCGCATGGGTGCGGCGGGGCCGACCGCGGCGGATGTCGTGAACCATATGGAGGAAGGTGATCTCGCCAATGTTATCTTCCGCCTCGGCGAAGAGAAGCAGGCCCGCCGCATTGCCCGGCAGATCGTCAATCGCCGCAAGGAACAGCCCTTCGACACCACGCTGGATCTCGCCCAGACGGTGGAAGCGGCTGTGGGCGGCCGGAAAGGCAGCCGGATTCACCCCGCCACGCTGACCTTCCAGGCGATCCGCATGTATGTGAACGACGAGCTGGGCGAACTGGCCCGGGCGCTCGTTGCGGCGGAAAACCTGCTGAAACCCGGCGGGCGGCTGGTGATTGTGACCTTCCATTCACTCGAAGACCGGATGGTGAAGCAATGGCTGCGCGACCGGGCCGGCAAGAATTCCGGCGGGTCCCGCCACCTGCCCCTGATGGCCAAAGGCCCCGACCCCACCTTCGAACTGCGCCCGAACAAGGCGATCCTGCCCCAGGATAAGGAAGTGGAAGGCAATCCGCGTGCACGATCTGCAAAATTGCGGGCCGCGATCCGGACCGAAGCGCCTGCAATCGAGGAAGAAGCGGATGACGGCATGAACCTGCCCCCGCTGTCGAAACTGGAGGATGTGTCATGAGCCGCCGGGCATTCATTCTGGGTCTCGTCATTGTCGGATTGCTGGTGTTCAGCCTCTACCGGGCCAAATACGGCGCCAAGGATACGGCGGCCGAACTGATGGCCGTAGAGGCCCAGATCGAGGACGCCCGCCACGAAAAGGCGCTTCTGGAGACCGAACTCTCCCATATGAGCCGCCGCGAATGGATTGAGGAATATGCCCGCAACGAGCTGGGCATGGCGCCGCCGCGCCCCGAGCAGATGGCCAATGAGCGCGATCTGGATGCCCTGGTTGGCCTGCCCGAAGATCCTGCCGCGGACGCAGAGCCTCGTTCCATGGAGGCGCCTGAATGACCGAGGCGTCCCGCCACCGGACACGGCTGGTCGGTCTCGGCCTCAGCGCGTTGTTTGTGGTGCTGGCCGGTAAGGCCGGCTATCTGGCGCTGTCGCCCGACAGGGATTCCGGCCGTCTGGCCACGCGCACCGGGGAACAGGTGGCCCGCGCCGACATTGTCGACCGCAATGGCGAACAGCTGGCAACCTCCGTTTCGGTCTATTCGCTGGTCGCCAATCCGCAGCTGATCTGGGACCCGCGTGAAGTGGCCACCCGTCTGGCCGGTGTCCTGCCCGACATCGACGCCGACAGCCTGACCAGCCGCCTGTCCGACCAGTCCCGCGAATTTGTCTGGGTCAAGCGGGGCCTGACGCCCCGCCAGCGCCAGACCGTGTTCGACCTTGGCCTCGAAGGCCTGTGGTTCAAGGAAGAGATCAGCCGGGCCTATCCGCGCGGCACGCTGGCCGGGCAGGTGCTGGGCTTCGTGAATGTGGACGGCGTCGGCGCTGGCGGCATCGAATTCAGCCAGAATGACCGCCTTGCTGCAGGCGGGGAACCGCTGCGCCTGACGATCGACAATGGCGTGCAGGCAGCCGTTGAAGCCGAGCTGGCCGCTTCTGCCGCCGCTGACGGGTTCGAGGGTGCCGCGGTCATCCTGATGGAGGCGCGCACCGGCGAGGTTCGTGCGATGGCCAGCTGGCCGCCCTTCAATCCGAACCGCGCCTCCGACATTGCCATGGACGATCCGTCCCGCATGAACCGGGCGACGGGCGCGCTCTACGAACTGGGCTCTGTCTTCAAACCGCTGACCGTGGCAGCCGCGCTGGAGGCCGGCGCGATCCGCCCGACCGACATGTTCGATATTCATAAGCCGATCGAGATGCGCGGTTACACGATCTCAGACCTGCACCCCATCGGCAGACGGGCGAATGTGACGACCATCATCTCCGAGAGTTCGAACATCGGCACGGTGCACATCAACCAGAAACTCGGCCCGCGCCGTCAGCAGGATTTCCTGAAAAGGGTCGGCCTGCTCGACCGCTCGCCGGTGGAACTGTCCGGCAGTGCGGCCCCGATCCTGCCGGAGCGGATGGACGACCTGACCGCCGCGACAATGGCCTATGGGCATGGCATCGCGGTGACGCCGATGGCGTTCCTCTCTGCCTTTGCCGCCTTCGCCAATGGCGGGGAGCGCGTGACGCCGACCCTGATCGTGGACGAGACCCGTAAACCCCAGCCTGTCCGCGTGATGTCCGCGATCACGGCGGACCTCGTCAACGCCATGATGCGCGAAGCGGTGCTGACCGGAACCGGCAAAAATGCCGAAGTGGCGGGCTACCGCGTGGCGGGCAAAACAGGCACCGCCGAGAAGCCTGTGCCGGGCGGTTATGATGACGGGCGGAATATCTCCAGCTTTGCGGCGATATTTCCCTATGACAGCCCGCAGTATGCCTTGATTGTGACACTGGATGATCCGAAAGCCGGACCGGGAGGCTCGGTGGCTTCCCAGAATGCGGCGCCGGCCGCAGGTCGCATCATAGAACGTGTCGCGCCGCTGCTCGGCATCGCCCCACGCTTTGAAGATCTCCGCCCTGCAAGTGACGGCTACCGCGCCCGATCGGATGAGAGGACTTCGCTGTGACCTGCAAACTCAAAGACCTGTTCCCGGACGCGCCTCATGGCGACATCGAAATCACCGGCATGACGGCTGACAGCCGCCGCGTGAAGCCGGGCTATCTGTTCGCGGCCCTGAAGGGCAGCGTCACGGACGGACGCCAGTTCATTCCGGACGCTATCGGGAAGGGGGCGGTCGCCATCCTGTCCGACGCCGGGGCCGAAGGCGTGTCCGTCGCGCACATCATCGATGAAGAGCCGCGCCGTGCGCTCGCTTTGGCCGCCAAGCGTTTCTACAACTCGCAGCCGGAAAAAGTCGTGGCGGTGACCGGCACGAACGGAAAATCGTCCACGGTCGATTTCTGCCGCCAGATCTGGGCACGGGCCGGGATCAAGTCTGCCTCCATGGGCACGCTCGGCGCCATCGGCCCGGAAGGCCATATCGATGTCGGCCACACGACGCCGGATCCGGTGACGATCCATGAGACCCTGGCCGAACTCGTCCGGCAGGGCGTGACCCATTGCGCGATGGAAGCCTCCAGCCACGGCCTCGAGCAGCACCGTCTCGATGGCGTGGACCTGTCCGCCGTTGCCTTCCTGAACTTCACGCAGGACCATCTCGACTATCACCAGACGATGGAAGAATACCTCTCCGCCAAGCTGCGCCTCTTCCGCGAGCTTGGCCGTCCGGGCCTGCCTGCCATCGTCAATGCCGACTCCGAACAGTGCAATGATTTCGAAGCGGCCGCCCTCGGCAATCTGATGCCGATCGTGTCCTTCGGCTGGCGCGGCGAAGACCTGTGGATCGACGAGATCATGCCGCGCGCCACCGGCCAGGTGCTGAACCTGTTCTGGCGCGATGTCGAACAGAAGCCGCTGGAACTGCCGCTGATCGGAGAGTTCCAGGCGCTGAACGCGCTGGCCGCTGCCGCCATTTGCCTGTCGCTCGGCATGGAGTTCGACGAGGTCGCCGATGGCCTTGCGCACCTGCAGCCGGTCAAAGGCCGGATGGAGTTTGTCGGCAAGACCGAAACCGGCGCCGCCGTGTTCGTCGACTATGCCCACACACCGGACGGGCTGGACGTGCTGCTGCGCGCTGTGCGCCCGCACACGGCCGGGAATCTCAAAGTCATCTTCGGCTGCGGCGGGGACCGCGATGCCCGCAAGCGGCCGCTGATGGGCGAGATCGCTGCCCGGCAGGCCGACGACGTGATCGTGACCGATGACAATCCGCGCACGGAAGACGCCGCAGAGATCCGCAGGCAGGTGCTCGCCGGCTGCCCGGGCGCCCGCGAGATCGGCGACCGGGGCGAAGCGATCCGCACGGTCATCGCAGAGCTTAAGAAAGGCGACACGCTCGTCATCGCCGGCAAGGGCCACGAAACCGGGCAGATCATCGGCAAGGAAGTCCATCCCTTCTCCGACCAGGATACGGCGCGCGATGCGCTGGGAGCGGGGCGTGCATGACAAAGCCTCTCTGGACCTCTGACGACATCACCCTTGCCACCGGCGGTGTGGCGACCGCGCCGTTCACGGTGACCGGGACTGTGTCGATCGACACGCGGTCGCTGGAACCGGGTGACCTGTTCGTTGCGCTGAAAGACCAGCGCGATGGCCATGACTTTGTTGAGGCGGCCTTCAAGGCGGGCGCTGCCGGGGCGCTTGTTTCCCGCAAGAAAGGCGACGGCCCTCAGGTTGTCGCCGATGATACGCTGACCGCGCTGGAACAGCTCGGCGTGGCCGCCCGTGCGCGTTGCGGCGCGCACCGGACCGCCATCACCGGTTCGGCCGGAAAGACCAGCGTCAAGGAGATGCTGGCGCAGATCTATCGCGCGCTCGGCCCGGCGCACTGGAGCCAGAAGAGTTTCAACAATCACTGGGGCGTGCCGCTGACGCTGGCCCGGATGCCGGAAGAGACGGAACGTGCCGTCTTCGAGATCGGTATGTCGACCCCGGGTGAGATCGCCCCGCGCAGCCGTATGGTCCGCCCGCATACGGGGCTTATCACCTGTATCGCCGGGGCGCACCTCGAAGGTCTCGGCAGCCTCGAAGCCGTGGCGCGCGAGAAAGCCGATATCTTTGAAGGTCTTGAAGCAGGCGGCACCTTCATCCTGCCGGCCGACGACACATTTTTCGAATATCTGGCAGACCGGGCGCGGGACCTCTGCCCGACCGGCAATCTCGAAACCTTCGGCCACGCAAAGGACGCAACGGCCCGCATCGTCGGTTACGAGACGGATGGCGTTACCAGCCGCATCCAGGTGGATGTCGTCGGCAAGCCGGTACTGGTGACCCTGAATGCCGTGGGTGAGCACTGGGCGATGAATGTCGCGGCAGCCCTTCTGGCGGCGACGCAAAGCGGCGCGGCGGTTGCCGATTGCGCTGAGGCCCTTTCAGGTTACGCCCCGCCGCCCGGCCGCGGCACCGCCGAGCACCTCGCCCTGCCCGGCGGCGGCAGCTTTATGCTGATCGATGACGCCTACAATGCCAATCCGGGCTCCATGCGGGCCGCGCTTTCCTCATTGAAACAACGCGGTGCAGGCCGCCGGCTCGTTGCGTTGGGCGAAATGCTGGAAATTGGCGAAAGATCGGATGCGGAACATGCGGGTCTCGCCGAGGCGGTCGTGGCCACAGGCGCCGAAGGCGTTTTCCTTGCGGGAGACAATATGACTCACCTGGCCGAGGCGCTGCCCTCAGACCTTCAGCAGGTATGGGCGCCCAAGGCCGACGAACTTTTTAATGCACTGGAAAATGCACTCCGGGATGGCGACGTGGTCTTGATCAAAGGCTCGAATGCATCCGGGATGGGAAGACTAGCAGACCGTCTGCGCCAATGGAGCGCGGCGGCGGACATGGGCAAGATGGTAAGCGGCACAGAAGGTGCTGCAGGGGTCAGTTGATGCTGTACGAATGGCTCGCCGCTGACAGCGGCATCCTGAACGTTTTCAACTACATCACCTTCCGCACAGGCGCGGCCGTCGTGACGGCATTCCTGGTGACGGTGGTGTTCGGGGACGCCATCATCAATTTCCTGCGCGCCCGTCAGGGCAAGGGCCAGCCGATCCGCGACCTCTCGCTGGAGCAGCAGCTGGAAAAGCGCGGTACACCAACCATGGGCGGCTTCCTGATCTGGCTCGGCCTGGTCGTTGGAGTCCTGCTCTGGGCGAACCTGCACAATCCTTACATCTGGGTCACCCTGTTCGTGACCGTGTCCTACGCCTTCCTCGGCTTCCTGGACGATTACGCAAAAGTGACCAAGCAGACCGATGCGGGCGTTTCCGCCAAGGTGCGCCTGCTGGCAGGCTTTGGCATCGCCGCATTGGCCTGTGCTTTCATCATGGGCCTGCACGGCGCGCACACGCCGGAGGGCCATGCCGAATGGGGCGCGCTGAACGGGCTGGCCGAGCAGATCGCCGCTTTCGCCCCGCAGACCAGCGTCACGCCTGCCGATCCGGATTTTTCGGGCGGCGTCGCCGTACCCTTCGTCAACAACTACTTCCTGCCGCTCGGCATGTTCTTCATCCTGTTCGGCATGATCGTTATCGTCGGCAGCGCCAATGCGGTGAACTTCACCGATGGCCTGGACGGTCTGGCCATTGTGCCGATGATGTTTGCGGCCGCATCCTATGCGATGATCGCCTATCTCACCGGTAACTTCGTTTTTGCCGAATATCTCGGCATCCAGTTCGCGCCGGGGGCAGGGGAGTTGTCCGTGCTGCTTGGCGCCATGATGGGCGCGGGCATGGGGTTCCTCTGGTACAATGCCTATCCGGCCAAGGTCTTCATGGGCGACACCGGCTCGCTCGGCCTCGGCGGCATGCTGGGCGTTGTCGCGGTGGCGACCAAGCACGAGTTCGCGCTGGTCGTGATCGGTGGCCTGTTCGTGATCGAGGCGTTGTCCGTGATCATGCAGGTCAGCTGGTTCAAGCTGACCCGGCGCCTGACCGGCGAAGGCAAGCGCATCTTCCTGATGGCGCCCTTGCACCACCATTTCCAGAAGAAGAACTGGCCGGAGACCCGCGTCGTCGTCCGCTTCTGGATCCTGTCCGTCCTGTTCGCCCTTGCGGGCCTTGCAACCCTGAAGCTGAGGTGAGCGAGCGCGCATGATCCCGATCACGGAATACGCAGGAAGGGATGTTGCGGTGTTCGGCCTTGGCCGCACCGGCCTTTCCGCTGCCAAGGCCCTGAAGGCTGGCGGCGCGCGTGTTCATGCGTGGGACGATAATGAAGACACCCGCCGCCAGGCGGAGGCCGCAGGCCTGACCCTGTCCGACATCAACAAGCGCGACTGGCAGACTTTCGCCGCGCTGGTCCTGTCGCCGGGCATTCCCTACAAATTCCCGCAGCCGCACCGCATCGTGCGCATGGCCGAGATGACCGGCGTGCCCGTTGTCGGCGACATGGAGCTGTTCGCCCGCGCCGTGCAGAGCCTGCCGGAGCGCGGCCGCCCGAAAATTGTCGGCATCACCGGCACGAACGGCAAGTCGACAACGACTGCCCTCATCGGGCACATCCTGAAACAGGCGGGCCGCGATGCCCGGATCGGCGGGAACATCGGAACCGGCGTGCTGGACCTGGCTGCCCTGCATGCCAATGCGATCTATGTGCTGGAGCTCAGCTCCTACCAGCTGGATCTGGTGAAGAGCCTGCATTGCGATGTGGCCGTCCTGCTGAACATCAGCCCGGACCATCTGGAACGTCATGGCGGTATGGAAGGCTATCAGGCCGCCAAGATGCGGATCTTCCAGAACCAGACCGAGCGTGACACCGCTGTCGTCGGGTTCGATGATGTGATCACCCAGTCCATTGCCATCGGGCTTGCGGCCCGCGGGCCGGGACGTGTGGTGCAGGCCTCGTCCAGCTACGCGCTGGGCCGCGGTGTAAGTGCCGTAGACGGACGGCTCTACGATTCCACCAGCGGGAATGCCGCCTTCGTCGGAAACCTCGCTGAGTGTGCCGCGCTGCCGGGCAGGCACAATCATCAGAACGCCGCCGCCGCCTATGCCGCCTGCCGCGCGCTGGGCCTCGACCCGCAGACCATTATGGAAGGCCTCAGAACCTTCCCGGGCCTGGCGCACCGCATGGAGCGCGTGGGCGAGATCGAAGGCGTGCGCTTCATCAACGACTCCAAAGCGACAAATGCGCAGGCCGCAGAGCAGGCGCTGAAGGCTTACGACAATATTTACTGGATCGCCGGCGGCGTGCCGAAATCCGACGGCATCGGCCCGCTCACACCTTACTTTCCGCGCATCAACAAGGCCTATCTGATCGGCGAGGCGGAGGAAGCCTTCAGCGCCGCGCTGAAGGGCAAAGTGCCGACACAGGGCTGTGGAACCCTGGAAAATGCCGTGAAAGCGGCCTTCCGCGATGCCAAAAACTCTGGAATCGACAATCCGGTCATTCTTCTTTCACCAGCCTGTGCGAGCTTCGACCAGTTCCGCGATTTTGAGCACCGGGGCGATACGTTCCGGTCTATCGTGGAGGCGATGATGCCCACAGAGCTGAGGGAACTGGCTTGAGCTATACAGCCACAGCGCCATTTCTTGCCCGGTCAGATACGTCCTGGTTTATGGAGTGGCGGCGCACAGTCGATTGGGGCCTCCTGGCGGGGGCGTTCTTCCTGATGGCGATCGGCCTTCTGATGTCGCTGGCGGCTGGCCCAAGTGCAGCGGCGCGCATCGGCTACGACAATCCCTATTTCTTCCCGATGCGCCAATCGATGTTTGCGGCGGCGGGCGTGATCCTGCTGCTGGGCACCAGCATGCTGGACCGGGCCTGGGCGCGGCGCTTTGCTGCGGTGCTGCTGCTGGGCTGTATCGGGCTGATGGTCTACATCCTCGTCGGCGGCGGACATGAGGCGAAAGGCGCGCATCGCTGGATCCGGGTCGCAGGCTTTTCGCTGCAGCCGTCCGAAGTGGCCAAGCCTGCGCTGATCGTCATGTCCGGCTGGTTGCTTGCGCAGCGCGAGCTCTATCCGAACCGGATCTGGGAAGTCGTCGCGTTCATCTTCTTCGCAGTCACGGTCGGCCTGTTCCTGCTGCAGCCGGATGTCGGTCAGTCCTTCCTGCTGACGGCGGCCTTTATCGTCACTTTCTTCGTCAGCGGCCTGCCCTGGCGCTGGGGGGCGGCCTTTGCCGGGGGCGGTGTCGCGCTCGGCGGCCTGCTCTATGCCCTCCTGCCACACGTGCGAGACCGGCTGCGGGGCTTTGCCAATGTCCAGCATGGCGACCATTCCCAGATCGATCGGGCGGCCGAAGCCATCGGCCGGGGCGGCCTCTTCGGCGTCGGCCCGGGGGAGGGGCTCGTTAAGGCCCACCTGCCTGATGCGCATACGGATTTTATCTTCGCTGTCATGGCGGAGGAGTTCGGCCTCGTCGCCGCGATCGTTCTGCTGGCGGCTTTTGCGTTGATGCTCCTGCGCGGCTTCCGGGCCTCGGCCCGGGTGGAGGATGGCTATGCCCGTGCAGCAAGTGCCGGACTTTTCACGCTTTTCGGTCTTCAGGCTGCCATAAACCTGGCGGTAAATCTGGCTCTGATCCCGCCGAAAGGGATGACACTGCCATTTGTCTCCTATGGTGGCTCGTCCATGCTCGGCACGGCATTGACTCTGGGCCTTGCGCTGGCACTTGTGCGCGGACAAGGTACGCGCACAAGGGGCCGGTATGGCTGACGAGACGAACGGAAAACTGGGCGAAAAACTGGTTATCATCGCAGCGGGCGGCACCGGCGGGCACATGTTCCCGGCGCGGGCCTTTGCGGATGAAATGCGCAAACGGGGCTGGCGCGTCGGCCTGATCTCCGACAGCCGCGGTCTCCATTATGCCAGCGATTTCCCTGCGGAATGGAAGGAAGAGGTGTTCGCCGCCTCGCCGAACTTCCGCAAGCCGTGGACCCTGCCGGGCGCTTTCCTGAAAATCCAGGCCGGTATCGGGATGGCCAAGCGGATCATGAAGGAGAAACAGCCTGCACTGGTCGCGGGCTTTGGCGGGTATCCGGCCTTTCCCGCACTGGCTGCTGCGAAAGCGCGCAAAGTGCCGATCCTGATCCATGAACAGAATTCCGTCCTTGGCCGGGTGAACCGCAACATGGCGCCGAATGCCAGCGTGATTGCGAGCGGCTTCGACCGGCTGGACAGGCTGCCGAAAGGCAAGCCGCACAAGGCTGTCGGGAATCCGGTCCGCGCGCCGATTCTTGCCGTCAGGGACCAGCCGTATCCGCCTACGGACGGCAAGCTGACCATTCTGGTCACCGGCGGCAGCCAGGGTTCCCAGATCATTGGCGAGAGCGTTCCTCTGGCCATTGCCAACCATATCCCGGCACCTTTGCGCGCTCGCCTGAAAGTGATCCAGCAGGTGCGGGCAGAGCAGCTGGAAAAGGTGAAAGATATCTACGACAAGGTCATGGTCGAAGCAGAGCTGGCGCCCTTCTTTTCCGACATGCCGGAAAAGCTTGCCGCCGCGCATCTCGTCATCGCGCGCAGCGGGGCAGGGACGGTGAGCGAGCTTGCCGCCGTCGGCCGTCCGTCGATCCTCATCCCGCTCGCCATCGCCATGGACGATCACCAGGCCGCCAATGCGGAAGCGCTGACGGATGCGGGCGCGGCCGACATGATCCTTGAGGCGAACCTTTATCCCACGCTGCTGGGCGAGTTGATCGCCGCGCGCCTGTCCAATGCGGATGAACTGAAACAACGCGCCGAAGCGGCGAAGAACTCAGCCAAGGTGAACGCGGCAGGGGACCTTGCCGATCTCGCCGAAGCCGTCGCCCTGCACTGAGGTCTCGACCGGCCCCCCGACTTGGCGCAGCATGACACAGACCAGACTCCGGAGACCTCAGACCATGGCTTCCCCCACACCTTTTGATCTTGGCCCGGCCCATATTGTCGGTATTGGCGGCATCGGCATGTCCGGTATTGCCGATGTGATGATCACGATGGGCTATGATGTGCAGGGATCCGACATCAAGGATTCCGACAATATCGAGCGCCTGCGCCAGCGCGGCGCGAAAGTGTTCATCGGGCACAAGGCCGACAACGTCAAAGGCGCCGGGACGGTGATCATTTCCTCCGCCATCAAGGGGGACAATCCGGAAGTCGCCGCCGCGCGCGCCGCAGGTATCCCGGTTGTCCGTCGCGCGAACATGCTGGCCGAGATCACGCGTCTCAAATACACGGTCTGCGTGGCAGGTACCCATGGCAAGACGACGACGACCTCCATGGTCGCAGCCCTGCTGGACGGGTCGGGGATCGACCCGACCGTCATCAATGGCGGCATCATTCATGCCTATGGTTCAAACTACAAGGCGGGCGAAAGCGACTGGATGGTCGTGGAAAGCGACGAGAGCGACGGCACGTTTGCCAAGCTCCACCCAACCTGCGCCATCGTCACGAATATCGACCCCGAGCACATGGACCATTACGGTTCCATGGAGAAGCTGCGCGAAGCTTTCGACATCTTCGTCGAGAACCTGCCCTTCTATGGCTTTGCCGTTCTGTGTACAGATCACCCGGAAGTGCAGGCGCTGGCCGCCCGCGTCACCGACCGCCGGCGCATCACCTACGGTTTCAACCGTCAGGCCGACATTCGCGCCATCAACCTGCAGACAGACCTTGCCGGGGCGCATTTCGACGTCGCCCTGCGCCGGCCGGGATCGGCCATGCCGCGCATGATCGAAGGCCTGACCCTGCCCATGGCGGGGGAACACAATGTCCAGAATGCCCTGGCGGCCATCGCCGTGGCACTGGAGCTTGGCGCGACGGACGAGCAGATCCGGAATGCCCTGATCAGTTTTGGCGGCGTGAAACGGCGCTTCACCGCTGTCGGGGAGTGGGCACCGGAAGCAGGCAAGGCGCCGGTTCGCATCATCGACGATTATGGCCATCACCCGGTGGAAATCACCGCGGTGCTCAAAGCCGCTCGCGCCATGCAGGGGCAGGGGCAGATCATCGCCGTCTGCCAGCCGCACCGCTACACGCGGCTGCGGGATCTGTTCGAGGAATTCTCCCGCTGTTTCGACCAGGCCGACGAAGTTCTGGTCGCGCCGGTCTATGAGGCAGGGGAGAGCCCGATTGAGGGGTTCGATGCGGAATCGCTGGTCGCATCGATCCGGCGACATGGGCATCGGGCCGTCTCGCTACTCGATTCCCTCGACAGTCTGCCAGACATTATCCGGTCGCATGCCGAGCCGGGCGCCATGGTCGTTTGCCTCGGGGCAGGGGACATTACCCGCTATGCCGGAGAGCTGGCTTCAAAGCTCGATTCTGCAGGCTGACCTCGCGGCAGGTACAGCTGCCGGACACTTCCCCTTTGGGCTGCGATGTCGCAGGCTGGACAAAACCGTCCGGCAAGAGGCGGCATATGGCCAAGGGAGTGAGAATACATGAGTGACACGCAGGTTGTCGGACCGGCGGTTGCGGTCCCCGATTCCGGAACGGAGCATGCTGACGGCGGACCGTTTGGCATCAAGGGGCTGGCCTGGGCAATTTTCGAAGGGGCGCGCAATCCTTATTACAACCTGATCGTCATCTATGTTTTTGCGCCTTATTTCGCAAAAGAACTGGCCGGTGGCGGCGAGCACGGGCTCAGCCTGTCCGGCCTGACCATCACTCTGGCCGGTATCGTGACAGCCCTGACGGCACCGTTCCTGGGGGTGATCGCAGACAAGGCCGGGCGGCGGAAACCCCCGATCGCCTTTTTCATGGCCCTTATGGTGGTGTGTTCGTTCAGCCTGTGGTGGGCGCGTCCTGATGGGCCGCTGACCATGTGGCCGACCATGGCCGTGCTGGCGGTGGCCTATTGCTGCTATGGCTATTCCGAAGTGCTGCACAATGCGATGTTGCCGAATGCCGGGCGGCCGAGTGCCTTGCCCTACATCTCCGGTCTCGGCCTTTCCATGGGCAATATTCTGAGTGTCGGAATTCTTATTTTCTTCCTGTTTGGTCTGCTCCTGCCCGGATCCGGGCTACCATTTGCGCCGGCTGAGCAGGTGATCAAGCTCGACCGTGAGACGTTTGCGCCAGAACGTTTTGCCGGGCCGTTCGTCGCAGTCTGGATTGCGGTGCTGCTGATTCCATTCTTCCTCTTCATGCCGGATGGCATCAAGGGTGGCCGGAGCATGACGTGGAAACAGGCCGCGGCGGATGTGTTCCGCGGGGAAGACCGTCATTCCGGCAAGGCACAGAACCCGGCTGACCGGATCAGGGTTCTGTTCAGCTACCTCAAGGGGCTCTTCAAGGATCACCCGCAAACCATGCGCTTTCTCGTCGCGCGTACGATTTATGCCGATGCGATGTCTGCGCTCCTGACACTCGGCGCGGTCTATGCCGGAACCTTCCTGGGGTGGAGCGGGGTGGAGATCCTGTTCTTCGGCATCACGGGCGTCCTGTTCGGTGCGGTCGGCGGTTTTGTGGGTGGCTTTCTGGACCGCTTGCTCGGGCCAAAGCTAGCACTGGTCTGGGAGATTTCAGCGCTGGTGATCCTGCTGCTGGCGCAGCTTTCGATTACGCCTGACGCGCTGTTCTTCGGCCTGATGCCTGCCAATACCCCGATCTGGGACAGCCCTTTCTTCAGCACCCTATCCGATATCACCTACTTCCTGTTCGTGATCCCGGTCGCAATTGCAGTGGTCGCGTCGATCTCGTCCAGCCGGTACATGCTGGTGCATATCGCACCGCGCGAACGGATCGGGGAATTCTTTGGCCTGTATGCCATTGCCGGCACGGTGACCGTCTGGATGGGTCCCGGTATTGTCAGCCTGCTCACATGGCTGACCGGGAATCAGCGGATCGGGATGGGCGGCATCGGTTTCATGTTCCTGGCCGGATTGATCATCCTCTGGAAAGTTCACGCGCCGAAGCGCGGCTTTGACTCATAGCTGAATGTAAAGAAGGCCAGCCTCCTGAGAGGCCGGCCTTCCGGTAAATGCTCCTGGGAGAGGAGTTGGTTCAGCTGGTGGGGCCGAAGGGGTTGGAACCTGAGCCTGCCGTCGACACGCGCGCAATTTCGGACACGCGCCGGGGCCGCAGGTAGAATTTGTCACTGATCGTTTTCGACGTCGAAACGATGTAGCCAAACTCGCTCTTATACTCATAGCTGACTTCAGCCATGATGATGGAGCCGGGGGAGGGCATGATGCCGTCTGGCAGCGTCACCGTCGTGCCTTTGCTGTACTGTGTCATGTTGTAGGCATCGGACCAGGCCACTTTGGGATTGCCATCACCGGTGTCGACAATGCTGGTGATGCGCATTTCAGCCGAGTCGGCTTCGTAAGGATACATAAGGACTTTGGCCGCCGCGAACATTTCCGCCATGTCGGCATCCGTCACTGTGGACAGGCGCGCGGTGAGGTCGCCCAGGCTGGCACTGGTCTGGGTGACCCGGCGTTCCACTTCCATCAGTAGGCTGATTTCGATGGCGCCGAGGTAGAGAATGATCAGAAGCGGTGCAATCAGGGCAAATTCGACCGCAGAAATCCCCTGTTCATTATACCGCAAGCCACGGATACCGCGCCACTTCAGACGGGGATTGAGACGGGAGAGAAGATTTTGTTTTGGCATGGATCAGTCTCCGAACGGCTCATTGCGGAAGACGGTGCTGGCCTGAATCATGTGCTTGCCATTGGCCATATTCGCCAGCGGTGCAGACATGACTGGGGTCACCAGGCTCCATTCGTAAAAGACGCGGACGGCAATGATGTCGTTGGAGCCGCCGGGCTGGAAGTCGAAGCTGCTGTCATCGAAGTTCCCGTCGGCATCAAGCGGGGAACCGAGATCGGCCGAACTGAAATTGCTAAGGCGTTTCACATCGATATGAAGGTTGGAATCGCACCCCATCAGGCCGAACAACTTGTCACAAACGGAGTTGCGAAACTCGACCCGGGAAAATCCGGCTTCCTGCGCCTGGCCGGTACGTATCTCCCGTGAGGATTCCGACACAGCATGTTCCAGCACGGTCGACATGATGAAGATCACGCAGATTTCCATCAGGCCGAAAATAATGAAGAAGAAGGGCGCTGCGATCAGCGCAAACTCCACCGCAGTCTGCCCGCGGTTCTCGTTGGCCCAGTCTGCAAGCTTACGCTGCAGTCTGGATGTCAGAATTCCTGCGATTGGCAAACGCATCCCAAACCCCTCTCTCAGAGTCGCTCAGCCTCATGACTATCAGACTTGGGTTTGCCGCCTGTTTCCGGAATTGGGTAAATTTGATCGAATTCTGGTCATGTGTCCTGAGCCAACCCGGTAGGGGGCGTCAGTCTGCGTCTGTGAGCGCCTGCATGCCCCGCTGCTGTTGGACCAGCTCATTGAAGTACTGAGGGTCATCACCGGGGCTGACGACCGACCGGCATGCTGGGGCGCAGTCATACGTGTAGTTCGATCCGCTGCGGTTCACCGTCACAAGATTGGACGAGTTGACCGTCACAACCACTTCCTTGTTCAGGAGCTGGTTTCCGGCACGGTCGAAAATCATCAGATTGGTCGTACCGAAGGATTTACCGGTGATGAAGATCATGTGCTCATCATGAACAGCGACGTCGGCAATGTTCCGGTTGCCGAGGACAACGCTTGCGGCGCTCCCTTTCAGTTTGAGCGGGACAGTTTTGTTGGCCTCGACCGTCAGCGGCTCAGCGATTGCTGGCAGTATCATCAGGCTGGCTGCCACGCCAAAGGCACAAATCCGTGCGGAATTTTTCATGTCCGGTCACTCCAGAAATTATTTGCTGCAATTTGTCTGAAGAAAGTTTCACGAGTGCTAACCGGAAAAGGCCTCGCTTTTCGGGCGCGTATATGTATATAAGGAATCCACACTTGGCCGCAGGGGCCAAACCTGTCCGCATCCGGATTCAGGTAGTAAACAAATCCCTGTAACCCCTTCATGGAATTTCTGTTTCTCTCAACTTGATGTGAACAATAATCGCGTAGAGTTCGATCTGTTCCGGCACACAAATGAGAACCGGGGCGCTAACAAATGCATGATGGGAGTTTCCAATGTTTGCACGTTTTCTGAAAGACGAGTCGGGTGCCACAGCTATCGAGTACGGCCTGATTGCCGCTCTGATCGCTGTTGCTATCATCGGTGGTGTCACCGCCCTTGGTCAAAACTCGGCTACGGCCTTTAACTCGGTCGCCGATGCGATGAAGCCTGCCGCCTAATCGGTGTCGGGAATCTAAAAGAGGCCGCCAGGGTAACCTGGCGGCCTTTTTCTATGCCGTGCACCTTTGGAACAGGTGCTCAGCATTCGTTAGGAATTACCGGTCAGGGTCCGGCGCAGTCCTGTGATTTGGGGAATGCGGACATGATTCTGATCATCCTTGGCGGCCTGTTTCTGGCCTTGTGTCTTTTCGCGGCGCTTCACGATGTGAACAGCCTGACGATTCCCAACTGGCTGAACCTGACGATTGCCGCTTTGTTTGTGCCGGCAGCTGTCTTCTCCGGCCTGCCCGTCGAAATCCTGATCGGCCATGTGCTCGCCGGCCTTGCGGCATTTGTGATTGGCTTTGCCCTCTTTGCTTTCCGGATCTTCGGGGGAGGGGACGCAAAGATGATCCCGGCGGTCATGCTCTGGATTGGTCCTTCCGCTTCGCTCGAATTCGTGTTCACGATGGCGCTTGTCGGCGGCGCGTGCGCGCTGCTTATCGTCCTGGTTCGCAATACGGTTCCGGCTGCCGTCGTGCCGGGCCCGATCCGGGCACCGTTCGAGGAAAAAGCCGGGGTCCCTTACGGTGTGGCGATTGCCGCAGGCGCCTTTGTGGCGAGCGCGAGCTCTCCAATCCTTTCCGAAACCTTAAGGGCGACCGGGTTAATCGGTTAACGTTGCTTTAGGCGTGCTGTGGGAATCTGGCACATGGATGGGGATAGAAGCCGGCAGGCGAGTGTCCCCGTGTATCGTAATTAAAGGGAGTTGCACTCCATGTCTCCGATGCGTCTTATTATCCTGATTGGCGCGGCTGTTGCAGCGATCGCAGCGGCATATCTTGTGCGGGGGCTGATGCAGCCGCAAACCGTGATAGAGCAGCAGCCCGTGGTGCAGGAAAGGGAAGTGTCCGAGACGCATGTCCTTGTTGCCAAGCGCGACCTTCTGGTCGGGGACCTTCTGTCACCAGATGACTTTGAATGGGCAGCCTGGCCGAAAAATAACGTCGTTTCCGGTTACAAGACCGAAGAGAACGACGCCGATGCAATCAATGAATTGTCCGGCAGCGTGGTTCGTATCCCGATCTATGCAGAAGAGCCCATTCTCCCGCAGAAACTGGTGATGAAAGGGGAGACCGGTTTCATGGCGGCGCTCTTGAAGCCTGGCATGCGAGCCATTTCCGTGGAGATTTCGACCGAGTCTGCCTCAGGCGGGTTTATCCTGCCGGACGACCGGGTGGATGTGATCCTGACCTATCAGGCACAGGTAGCGATGGCGGAAGCCATAATTGATCGGCCGGTAACGGAAACCATCCTCAAAAATGTCAGAGTGCTCGCGATCGACCAGGTCTTTTACCAAGGAGATTCCGAATCAGCCTCCCAGATCGGAAACACAGCCACCCTGGAAGTGACGCCGGCGGAAGCAGAACTGATCGCGCATTCGCAGCGTCTCGGCACGCTTTCGCTGTCTCTCCGGCCCTGGTCGGATGCTGGTGATACCGGTTCGCGCGGCGCTCGGACGGATCTCCTGAGAGGCGGAAACTCTCCGGGCAATGGTGTCACAATCTATCGGAACGGCCGGGCAACTGCCGGTCTCGGGGGTAGCTGAGTATGAAGGCCTTCCTGACAACCAGACTGACAGCTTTGCTTGTTCTGCCGCTACTGGCGGTACCGGCCGCCGTTGCCGCGCCGGGCGGGCTCGATACGCAAATCACCCAGCCAGGCGAGTCTGCTTTCAGCAAGCAGGTCACGCTCGGACTGAACAAGTCGACCATTGTCGATCTTGGCGCACCCGCGGCGGATGTGGTGATAACCAATCCTGACATCGCCGACGCCGTCGTGCAGACGTCTCAGCGCATCATATTCCGCGGCATGAAATACGGACAGACCAATGCGTTCGTCTTTGACCGCTCCGGCAATCAGATCCTCAATCTCGAAATCAACGTCGAGATGGACATGACCAGCATCGAAGACATGATCTCCCGTCACGTGCCGGACGCAAGAGTCAAGGTCGAGGGCCTGAACGGAAATGTTGTCATTACCGGGACGACAGACAGCCTCTCAGAGGCAGATGCTGTTCAGCGCCTTGTCGAGGCCTACCTGAACGCAAGCGATCAGACCAAGATCGTCAACATGATAGACATTGCCGCAAAAGACCAGGTGATGCTGGAAGTGCGCATTGTCGAGATGCAGCGCTCTGTCATCAAACAGCTCGGCATCAATCTGTCGGGCGCGACCAATTTCGGTGATCTGGCAAGCCAGTCGCTTCAGCAAGTTTTCCAGAACGGCTTTCCGCTTTTCTTCGAAGAGGATACGACGCGTGTTCTCGCAGATGGCACTGTTCAGGTTATTCCCGGGGCGGGTTACAATACAAACAATCAGGGCACGGCCGTTCAACAGGTGCAGCCGGACCTTCCCTTCAGCCGCAGCGTCGGTTTCAGCAGTGCGAATGGTTACAATGTGGCGGGTAACCGTCTTGGCGGTCTTTCCGGTGACGTAGGCTACACCAATTACAATGATGGCCGCTTCCAGTCCTCTGCCGGCGCGGCGATTGACGCGCTTGAGCGTGTCGGTATCGTCCGTACCCTGGCCGAACCGAACATTTCGGCAGTATCGGGTGAATCTGCGAAATTCCTTGCCGGCGGTGAATTTCCCGTTCCTGTCGGTCAGGATAATAATGGCCGCATCACGATCGAGTTCAAACCTTATGGTGTCGGCCTTGGCTTTACGCCAGTTGTGTTGTCGGAAGGTCGTATCTCCCTGAAGGTTTCGACAGAGGTCTCTGAGCTGACCAACCAGGGCTCTTTCCAGGGTCAGTCAGTTGCGGGGGTTGATGACAAGGGCAATGTGATCACCGCCCAGACATTGACGATCCCGGCGCTGTCTGTCCGGCGCGCGGAAAGCACGGTCGAATTGCCGAGCGGTGGCTCGATGATGCTGGCTGGCCTCATACAGACCCGTACACGTCAGTCGCTGGACCAGCTGCCAGGCCTGAACAAGCTTCCGATATTGGGTGCACTGTTCCAGTCACGCGATTTCCTCAATGAGGAGACGGAACTGGTCGTAATCATTACGCCTTACCTTGTCGACCCGACGCAGAAGAACATGCTCCGCACACCGGCGGATGGCTTTGCAAACGCATCGGACGCCAAGACGATCTTCTTCGGCAAGCTGAACGAACAATATGGCCGCGACGGGGCGCCCGTTTCGGCATCAGATTATCGTGCCCCTGTGGGCTTTATTGAGGAATAGGGGACCAGAAGGTGACCAGAATCCTGAAACCTGCCACGACGTTGCTGGCCGCTGGCCTTTGCCTGACGGCCCTTGCGGCCTGTTCAAGCGCAGCGCCGACCAATGTTCCGAAGGCCTACCTGCAGGGTACGGCCCTCGACCGTAACCCCATCGGCGTCGAAAAGAGCACCGAATTCCTCGAGATCGCGATCCATCCCAATGCGTCCGAACTCAGCCTGACGGACAAGGCGAGCATTTCCAGCTTCGTAACAGCCTACCGCGATCACGGCCATGGCCCGCTGGTCATGTCGCTGCCGGCCTCCTCGTCCAATCCGCAGCTTGCGGTGGCGGCCGTCGCTGAAGCACGTGCGATCGCATATGAGCGCGGTGTTCAGTACAGCGAGATTTCCGGCACCAGTCACGGCGCCGGATCCGATGTGGCCGAACCGATGATCCTTGCCTTCCAGAGCTACAAGGCAGTCGCGCCTGAATGCCGGTCGCTTGCAGAGGTCGATTTCTCGGATGTCACATCGAACAATGAAATGCCGACGCTCGGCTGCGCCGTCCGGTCCAACATGGCGGCGATGATTGCCGATCCGGCGGACCTGCTTGGCACACGTCCGCTGGAAAAAGGCGATCCGCTCCGTCGCGCGGATATTCTTAAAAAGTTCCGTGAGGGTGAAACGACCGCATCGAAACGTACGAGCGATGAGTCGGGTACCGTCTCTCAGGCCATTTCGAACTAGAGCGTAAGACAAGGGATCAAATAACCATGTCCAGCGAAAAACCGCTCCACGAATCTGATTTCGAGTCTGACTTCGAAGACGTCTTCGCAGACGATCCGATGGCAGATCTGGTGCTGCCGAAAGAGGAACCCGCGGCTGATATGGCTGACGAGGCCTCTGTCATGGTGGATCTTGAAACGCCGGCCCGCGAAGTCGAGTTCGATCAACCGGTATTCACGGTTCCGGACGACGGGCTCGGTGGTGACTCCGTTTTGCCGGCCATTTCCATCCAGGTCTTTTACGAACGGGATGAAACACGGCTTCTGATGGAAGTCTGTGAACGTGATCGCCGCATGGGGCGCGCCACGATCGAAGCGCACTCTGGCGGGATCGCAGGCGCCATCGAATATATGAGCCAGAACCCGACGCCGAATCTGCTGATCATCGAATCCACGGCGCGGTCGGCTCAGTTGCTTTCCGAAATCGACATGCTGGCCGAGCATTGCGATGAGACGGTGAAAGTGATGGTCATCGGGGCCATCAACGATATTGCGCTCTACCGCCAGCTGGTTTCCCGCGGCGTCAGTGAATATATCGTGCCGCCGTTCCAGCCGCTGCAGATCCTGCGGACGATCTCCGGCCTGTTTGCGGATCCGGACGCGCCCTTCGTCGGCAAGCAGATCTCTGTTGTCGGTGCCAAAGGCGGGGTAGGGGCCTCGACCATTGCTCACAACCTTGCCTGGGCGCTTGCGGAAAACACGAAGGTCAACACGACCCTCGTCGATCTCGACCTGTCCTTTGGCACAACCGCACTCGACTTCAATCAGGAACCGACACAAACCGTCGCCGATGCGCTGCTCCAGCCGGAGCGGGCTGACGATTCGGTGATCGAGCGCCTGTTGGCCAAGGCCAGTGACAGACTGTCCCTTTTCACGGCCCCGGCATCTATCGGCCAAATCATGGATATTCCGGACGAGTCCTATCTCTCAGTTATCGAAGTGGTTCGCCGGAATGTGCCTTTCCTCGTGCTCGACCTGCCGCATGTGTGGAGCCGCTGGGTCCAGCGCACGCTGGTGGCGTCTGATGAGGTCATCATCGTCTGCCAGCCGGATCTCGCTTCGCTGCGCAACGGCAAGAACTATATCGACCAGCTGAAAGCGGCGCGTCCGAACGACAACCCGCCGCGGCTGGTCATCAACATGTCCGGTGTGCCCAAGCGCCCGGAAATTCCGGTCAAGGATTTCGGCGCTGCCATCGGGGTCGAGCCGGAAGTCATACTTCCGTTCGAGCCTGAATTGTTCGGTACGGCCGCAAACAACGGCCAGATGATTTCTGAAACGGATGCGGCCTCGCGGTCCGCCCAGGCAATCGATCATATGGCGTCCCTGCTGACCGGGCGCGCTGTCGCAGGACAACAGAAATCCTTCTTCAAGAAACTGCTGGGTAAATAAGGCCAGGCAGAGCGGGACAGACGAATGGCATTTGGCAAACGTTCTCCTTCTGGAGCTCCGACAGCGGCACCGACGCCCGCGCCGGCGCCGAAGGCTGCTCCTGCGCCAGCGGCGCCTCGTCCGCAGGCTGCGGCAAAGCCGCCTGCGCCGGCTCCGGTCGCGGTAAAGGGCGCACCCAAAGCGCCGCCTCCGCCCGCGCCGGCACCGCCTGAGCCACAGCAGGAAAAGGTCCGCCAGGTATCGCAGCAATCCGAGCAGTATTACGCAACGAAGACCACCATCTTCAATGCGCTGATCGATACGATCGACCTGTCGCAGCTGGCACAGCTCGATTCCGAAAGCGCGCGTGAGGAAATCCGAGATATCGTAGTCGAGATTATCTCGATCAAGAATGTTGTGATGTCCCTGTCCGAGCAGGAACAACTGCTTGATGACATCTGTAACGACGTGCTCGGCTATGGTCCGCTGGAGCCGCTTCTGGCACGGGATGACATCGCCGATATCATGGTGAATGGTGCCGACACGACCTATATCGAGGTCAACGGCAAGATCGAACGGACAAATATCCGGTTCCGCGACAATGCGCAGCTGATGAACATCTGTCAGCGGATCGTGAGCCAGGTCGGCCGCCGGGTCGACGATTCCTCTCCGATCTGTGACGCGCGTCTTCTTGACGGCTCTCGTGTGAACGTCATTGCGCCGCCACTGGCGATTGACGGACCGACGCTCACCATTCGTAAGTTCAAGAAGGACAAGCTTCGCCTTCAGGACCTTGTGAATTTCGGTTCCATCAGCGAGCCGGGGGCCGAATTGCTCCGGATCATCGGACACTCACGCTGTAATGTCCTGATCTCCGGTGGTACGGGTTCCGGTAAGACGACGCTGCTGAACTGTCTGACCGGATTCATCGAACCGGCCGAACGCGTCATTACCTGCGAAGACTCCGCCGAACTTCAGCTTCAGCAGCCACACGTTGTGCGTCTTGAAACCCGTCCGCCGAACATCGAGGGCACCGGTGAGATCACCATGCGTGATCTCGTGAAAAACTGTCTGCGTATGCGTCCGGAACGGATCATCGTGGGCGAGGTGCGTGGACCCGAAGCATTTGACCTTCTGCAGGCGATGAACACGGGCCATGATGGGTCCATGGGAACGCTCCACGCCAACAGTCCGCGTGAGGCGCTGAGCCGTGTTGAATCCATGATTACGATGGGCGGTTTCTCGCTTCCCGCAAAAACGATCCGTGAGATGATCGTCGGTTCCATCGACGTTGTCGTTCAGGCGTCCCGTCTGCGGGATGGTTCACGCCGAATCATGAATGTGACGGAAGTGCTCGGTCTGGAAGGCGACACGATCGTGCTTCAGGACGTCCTCAAGTATGAGATCGAGGGTGAAGACGAGAATGGCCGCGTGATCGGCAAGCATCGCGGCACCGGTATCGGCCGTCCACGCTTCTGGGACCGGGCGTCTTATTACAATCTTGAGCGCGAGCTGGCGGCGGCCCTCGACGAACTGGGGGGCTGATCCATGGACGGAAACATGCTCACCATCATGATCGCCGTGCTGGCATTCGTTGCGATTGCCGGCATCGGCATGGCGCTTTCTGGTGGCGATGGCGACGCTGCGCGCAAGCGTGCCCGGGCCATCGGCGCGGGAACAACCGTGGCCGGAAAGGGCAGGGCTGGCAAAGCCATGGACGAGTCGGCCAAGCGCCGCGCCAAGACGCAGGAAATGCTGGAGACGCTGCGTAAGCAGGGCGAAGCCCGCCGGAAAAGCAGCAGTGCCCAGACCATCAAGGCCAAATTGGTTCAGGCTGGTCTTGATGTCCCGATGTCTGCATTCTGGCTGTTTTCCATTCTTCTGGGCGGGGGCTGCGCTGCGCTGATTTACCTGTCGGGGTTTGATGGTCTGACCATCTCGGGAATCTCATTTCGTAGCCGCCCGATTCTTGTGGCTGGCGCATTCATTGGCGGGGGCTTTGGCCTGCCACGCTTCGTGCTGAATTTCATGATCAATGGCCGGCACAAGAAAATGATCAACCAGTTCGCCGATGCGCTGGATGTTATCGTGCGGGGTGTGAAATCCGGTCTGCCACTCAATGAATGTATCCGGATCATTTCAAAGGAAAGCCCGGAGCCGCTCCGGACCGAGTTCGCGAGACTCGCCGACAACCTCGCCATGGGCGCGGGTACCGAACGCTCACTGAACATGTTCTACAAGCGTGTTCCGCTGCAGGAAGTGAACTTCTTCATGATCGTGTTGCTGATCCAGGCCAAGGCAGGGGGCAACCTGTCCGAGGCGCTCGGCAACCTGTCCACCGTTATCCGCTCGCGCAAAATGATGCGTGAAAAGATCAAGGCCATGTCATCGGAAGCGAAAGCGTCTGCGATGATTATCGGCTCGCTGCCTTTCGCTGTGGGTCTGCTCGTCTTCATGACGACGCCGGACTACATCCTCGAGCTTTTCCGGACCGAAACCGGCCACGTCATCCTGGCGGCAGGGGCTACCCTGATGTTCACAGGCATCATGACGATGAAAAAGATGATCAATTTCGATATCTAGGCGGGCGCAGTGTACGAGATTCTCCTTTCCCTCGCGAAGCCTGAAGCGCTCGCTTCCATCCTGGTGGCAGTGGCCGTGTTCGGGACCGCCATGACGATGTTCATGCCCTATCTGCAGGGCAACAAGCTGGAAACGCGTCTGAAATCGGTGTCGTCGCAGCGGGAGAAGCTTCGCAAGCAAAACCGGGCGGCGCTCGAAAACAAGAAGGGGCTGCGCCGCAAGGACGATTCTACCATCGGCGAAATTTCGTCACGCCTGAACCTGGCAAAGGCGCTGGAAGATCCGAACCTGCAGGACACGCTGAACAAGGCCGGTCTGCGGGGGCCGGGGCCCGTCTCGGCTTTCTACTTTGCGCGCATGACCCTGCCGTTCGTGGGGATGCTGCTCGTTTTCGGTTTCGTCTTCTTCGTGAACGATTTCGGCATGCAGCCAATGATGAAGTATGGCTCCATCCTGTTCGGCGCGGCCGCTGGCTTCTATGCACCGAACATCTATGTCTCGAATCTGGCGCAGCAACGCCAGCATTCCATCATGCGGGCCTTTCCGGACGCACTCGACATGCTGCTGATCTGCGTTGAGGCCGGTATGTCCATCGAACTTGGCTTTCACAAGGTCAGTCAGGAGATCGGCTCGGCGTCGCCGGAGCTCGCGGAGGAATTTGCTCTGACCGTGGCGGAACTGTCCTATCTGCCGGAGCGCCGGCAGGCTTATGACAATCTCGCCAAGCGGACAGGCCACGAAGGCGTGAAGTCGGTCTGTATGGCGCTCGGACAGGCTGAGCGTTACGGGACGCCGCTCGGCGATGCCTTGCGCGTGATGGCCAAGGAAAACCGTGACCTCCGGATGTCGGAAGCCGAGAAGAAAGCCGCTGCGCTTCCGGCCAAGCTGACGGTGCCGATGATTCTATTCTTTCTGCCCGTTCTGTTCCTGGTCGTGCTCGGCCCGGCTTACATCAAGTATCAGAAGATGCAGGGCAAGAACGAAGCGGCGCCTGCTCTGACCAAGGAGCGCAGCAATGACCGCCGGTCGGATGCGGGCGACCTCATAGGAATAGATCCGCGCGTCGAAGTGCGGGTCGTCGCCTGATCAGGCACTCAGTCCGGAAATTGTGAAACGAACTATCAGCCGTCGGTGCGACGCAGGCGCAGGCCGGTTGCCTCGGCAGGGGGAGGGGCTTCGCTGGAGTCCGGCGCAGCCGTCTGGCCGGCGATCTCGCGCTGGACAGCCTTTTCGCCCGGGCTCTGCTGGATCATTTCCTTCAGGACTTCGACATTCTGCTCGACCACCTTGTCCGGTGCGTATCCCTCGCTGGTCTTCTGCATTTCGTCGAACCGGCCCTGCAGGCCGAGGATCAGCGCGAGGTTTTCACGGATCCGCACATCATTCGGGGAGAGGTCCGTTGCCTGGCGAAGTTTGGCTTCCGCGCCGGTGAGGTCACCGCTGAGTGCAAGCGACAAGCCGTAATTGGCCAGTGTCGAGGCGCGTTGCGGCTCAATCGCCAGGGCCCTGTCATAGGCTGTCTGAGCGTTCTTGTGGTTTTCCAGCTGGTCCAGCGCTGTGCCGAGCGCAGCCCAGGCCTCAGCGCGGTCCGGCTCGATCGCCGCAACTTCCTCAAAGGCGCGGGCGGCGCCGAGCGGGTTCCCGTTGGCAGCGAAGGCCCGGCCGAGCGGCATCAGGACCCGCGGTTCCTTCGGGTGGATGACCATGATTTCCGACAGGACTTCAATCGCGCGCTCGTTTGACCCGATGCCGCGCAGGGCATCTGCAAAGGTCAGCGCATTATCAAGGTTCTCTGCGTTCTTGGAGTATTCCTTGGCCCAGAAGTTTGCCTTGGTCAGAGGGTCGGCATTGTTGGCGGCTTCGATCTCTTCCGGCGTGGCGGGCTTCAGCGCTTCTTCCATGGCAGCCTGCAGCTGAGCATTGGCTTCTGCATCCGGATCCGGCGCCGTGGCGCAGGCCGAGACGCCTGCCAGGGCGAAAGCAAGTGCAGCCAGCGAGGTTTTGGCTCTGGACATGGGACTGCTCCGGGTTTGAATCAGGGTCATTCCCGCGTGAGTCTGGACCTGTGGGCGTCAAGGATGGGTTAACGCCAGCGCAGACTTCATTAACACTTGCCCGTACGAGGCCAATTTCATGCACAAGAGTTTCACCACAGGTACCGATGCCGCCATCAGTCTCTGGCTGTACACGGCTGAGGCTTTCAAATCACTCGAGAACGATCCGTTCCCTTCGGCCCGCGCCATGGCAAAGGCGCAGGGATTTACCGGCGGGGCAGGGCAGCTGGTCCTGGTGCCGGACGCAGATGGCAGCCTGGCGCATGTGCTGGGCGGAATCGGCGACGGCAAGGATGCATTGGCTGTCGCGGCGCTATCCGGGAAGCTGCCGGAAGGCACGTATGACATTGCCGCCGACGGTGGCCTGCCGATGGCCTCCATAGCGGCTGGCTGGGCAGACGGAGCCTACCGGTTCGATCGCTACCTGAAAGACAAGTCCAGCCCGCCGCAACTGGTGATCCCGGAAGGGGAGGCAGGCGAAGCACTTTCGGCGGAAGCGGATTCCATCGCGCTTCTGCGGGACCTCGTGAACACACCGGCCGGCGACATGACCCCGGCCGGCATCCATGAAACGGTGGAGACACTCGCCAGTGAATTTGGCGCGAAGCTGACGGCCATCATTGGTGACGACCTGTTGGAACAAAACTATCCCATGGTCCACGCCGTGGGCCGCGCGGCTAAGGCCGCGCCGCGTTTTCTCGAACTGGAATGGGGCGACACGTCGAAGCCGCACCTCGCCCTCGTCGGCAAGGGGGTGACCTTCGATTCCGGCGGCCTCGACATCAAGCCGGGCAGCGGCATGCGGATCATGAAGAAGGATATGGGCGGTTCGGCTCACGTCATCGCGCTCGCCCGTCTTGTCATGGCGACGAACCTGCCGGTGCACCTGAAGCTCTATGTGCCGACGGTTGAGAATGCGATCAGTGGCGATGCCTTCCGGCCCGGCGATATCCTATCGTCCCGCAAGGGGCTGACCGTCGAGATCGATAATACCGACGCCGAGGGCCGGCTGATCCTGGCTGACGCGCTGGCGCGGGCGTCCGAATTCGACCCGGACCTGCTGATCGACTTTGCAACGCTGACGGGCGCAGCCCGTGTCGCGCTCGGCGCTGATCTCGCGCCAGTCTATTCCGATGATGAGCAGTTGGTGGAAGACATCCTCGCAGGCTCGGCAGAGTCGGGTGACCCGGTCTGGCGCATGCCGCTCTGGGATCCCTACCTTGCGGAGCTGAAGAGCCCGATTGCAGACCTCGTAAATTCCGGCGGTGGCTTTGGAGGTTCCATCACCGCCGGTCTCTTCCTCAAGCAATTCGTCGACGCAAAGAGCTGGGCGCACTTAGATGTCTGGGCCTGGCGCAAAGGCAAGTATGGCCGGCCGGAAGGCGCGGCCGCCTGCGGCCTGCGGGCTGTCTGGACGATGCTTCAGAAGCGTTACCGCTAAGAATCAAGAAGTCAGTGCCCGGCAGGGAGGGTGTTGACGAATTCCATATTTCTATTATCGTGGAAATATGGAATCAAAAACTGCCCTCTCGCAATTGTCCGCGCTCGCCCAGGAAAACCGGCTGGCCGTGTTCCGTCTTCTGGTGAAAGCTGGGCATGATGGCCTGCCCGCCGGGGACATCGCGGCGGCCCTTGGTGTGCCCCCGAACACGCTGTCATCGCAGCTTAACATCCTGTCGAATGCGGGCCTTGTCGAAGGCAATCGGCAGGGGCGGTCCATCATCTACACTGCAAACTATGACGCCATCAGCGGGCTGATTGTGTTCCTGATGGAAGACTGCTGTCAGGGCCGGGAAGAAGTGTGCAGCCCCATTATGGCGGCTGCGCAATCTGCCTGCTGCTGACGTCTCACCTGAAAGGATGCTCTCATGAAACGCCTGCACGTGCACATCTCGGTGGAAGATCTCCAGCGCTCCATCGAATTCTACTCCACCCTGTTTGATGCGCCGCCCAGCGTCCGCAAGGATGACTATGCCAAATGGATGCTGGAAGACCCGCGCGTGAATCTCGCCATCAGCGCGCGCGGCGCGGCGCCGGGGGTCGAGCATCTTGGCATTCAGGCAGAGGATTCCGGTGAGCTCGCAGACGTGTATGACCGGCTGAAGCGGGCCGATGCCCCCGTTCTCGAAGAAGGGGAGACGGTCTGTTGCTACGCCCAGTCGGAGAAGAGCTGGGTCGCCGATCCGGCGGGCGTGCCGTGGGAAGTCTTCCACACGACCGGCGACAGCGCTGTCTATGGCGGCGGCCCGGAACTGAATGACGGACGCCTCGCTTCGACGCCGACCGGCATGGCTGTTGCCGGCGCTTGCTGCGCGCCCGCGATTGCCCAACCAAAAAGCTCCGGCTGCTGCGGTTGATCCCATGGGGACGTTCGAGAAATATCTGTCCGTCTGGGTCGGGCTTTGTATCCTGGCCGGGATCGGGCTTGGCGCGGTTATGCCTGGCCTCTTTTCTGCGTTGGCAGCGCTGGAATATGCGAATGTGAATTTCGCGGTCGCCATCCTGATCTGGGCGATGGTCTGGCCAATGATGATCGGGATCGACTTCTCGGCCATGCGCCGGGTCGGCGAGCGGCCGAAAGGGCTGATCATAACGCTGGTGGTGAACTGGCTGATCAAGCCGTTCACCATGGCCATGCTGGGCGTCTTGTTTTTCCGCCACGTCTTCGCGGGCTTCATTCCGGCTGCAGATGCAGAAGGCTACATTGCCGGGCTTATCCTTCTGGGCGCAGCGCCGTGCACGGCGATGGTGTTCGTCTGGTCGCAGCTGACGCGCGGCGATCCGAACTACACGCTCGTGCAGGTCAGCGTGAACGATGCGGTGATGGTGTTCGCCTTCGCCCCGATCGTTGCCTTCCTTCTGGGTGTGACGGAGATCAGCGTGCCCTGGGAAACGCTCATTCTGTCGGTGGCACTCTATGTCGTTATCCCCCTGATCGCGGGCGTCCTTACACGCAATGCGCTGTCCCGGCAGGGCGGGGAGACAGCCGTGACGAGCTTCACCCACCGGATCAAACCGCTCTCCGTGATCGGATTGCTGGCCACCGTCATCCTGCTGTTCGGCTTCCAGAGCTCCACCATTCTGGCAAAACCTGCTGTGATCGCGCTGATCGCCGTGCCGATCCTGATCCAGTCCTATGGCATCTTCGCGCTGGCCTATGCCGCGGCCTGGGCCTGGAAAGTGCCGCACCGGATCGCGGCGCCCTGCGCACTGATCGGCACGTCCAATTTCTTTGAGCTGGCGGTCGCTGTGGCGATCAGCCTGTTCGGCCTGAACTCCGGCGCGGCGCTGGCGACTGTCGTCGGCGTGCTGGTTGAAGTGCCGGTGATGCTGTCGCTGGTCGCGTTCGCCAACCGCACCCGGTCTGCTTTCGCCGCTGCAGAAGGGGAGGCCGCCGCGCCATGATCATAATTCATCACAATCCGGACTGCGGCACCTCCCGCAACGTGCTGGCCATCATCGAGGCGAGCGGCGAGACGCCCACCGTGATCGAATACCTGAAAGAGGGCTGGACCCGCCCGCAACTGCTCGGCCTGTTCGCAGCCGCCGGTCTGACGCCGCGTAGCGCCTTGCGGGAGACAAAATCCCCCGCGAAGGAGCTGGGCCTGCTGGAACCGGGTGTCAGCGATGAGGCGATCTTCGAGGCGATGCTGGAACACCCGGTGCTCGTGAACCGGCCCATCGTCTGCAGCCCGAGAGGCGTGCGCCTCTGCCGGCCGAGCGAGGCGGTGCTGGAGCTGCTGGAAACGCTGCCGCCGGGCCCGTTCTACAAGGAAGACGGCGCGCTTCTGATCGACGAAAGCGGCCAGCGCGTGGGCTGAGGCCTAGTCAGTTTCCAGGCGCTCGATCGGCCCGCCGGCATCAGCCTGCAGGCGCAGCGCTTCGCGCACCTGGCCGCGCAGGACCAGCGTGTTGATGTCTTCGGGGTTCGCTTCCATCGCCGCGGTCACATCCAGCATCGCCTTGTCCGGATCGCCCTTTGCCAGCCAGGCGGCGCCGCGCATCTGGTAGGCCTCGCCATGGCCCGGCACGCGCAGCAGGACGCCGTCGAGGTCTTCGATCGCCTCGTCATAATTCTCCAGCAGCATGTGGGCTGAGGCCCGGTCCAGCAGCAGTTCCGGCGCATCGGGCGCGATCTTCAGGGCGCCATCGAAAGCCTGCAGGGCGGAATCCGGGTCATCGGCCTCGATCCAGGCATTCCCGGCCTGCGAGAGATAGGCCGCGCGCTGCTCCAGCGTGCCGCCATCCGTTGAATTTGCAAGGTTTTTCAGCCGCTCGGCACCTTCCGCCTGATGCCCGAGCGCGATCAGCGCCATGGCTGTGCACTGGCGCGCGCCGGGGCGGTTGCCCTGATAGGTCCAGGCGAGGCCGTCTTCATAGGCGTCGTCCGGATCGGTCTCGATCTTGGCGAGGCAGGCCTCCAGCCGGGCCTGTTCCTCAGCTGCGATACGCTCTCCGGCCGATTGCAGCATCACGAGCGAGACGGCGGCAGCGGTGAGAAGGGGCATGGATCGGACACTCCGGAACCTGTAACAAACCCCATAGATACAATGGGATCGGGCGAGGCAAATGACAGTTCAGCCATCTGTGCTTTTTGTTGCCGGGCTTGGCTATAGCGCCACACATCTGGCGCGGATCTGGCCGGGCCCCGTGGCCGGCACGGTGCGCAGCGAGGCCAAGGCCGAAGCGCTGCGGGCCGGCGGCATCGACGCCCGCGTCTGGGATGGCGACAGCCCCCTTCAGCTGCCCGATAAGGCATGCCTTCTGGTGACGGTCCCGCCGGATGCGCATGGCTGCCCCGTGTTACGCCATGTGCATACCGGACCCGGCCATGACCATACCGGACCGGATCATGATCATACCGGACTAAGCCATGACCTCACCGTGACCTATTTGTCGACCACCGGCGTCTATGGAGACCTGGCCGGCGGCTGGGCGTTCGAGTGGAGCGCGCCCCACCCGCAGAGCCGCCGCGCGATCGCCCGGGCCCTCGCCGAGGATCAGTGGCGCGAGGCGACCGGCGGCCGCGTCAGCATCGTTCGCCTGCCGGGTATCTATGGCCCCGGCCGCTCCGCCTTTGACCGGCTGAGGGAAGGCACGGCCCGGCGCGTGGTGAAGCCGGGGCAGGTCTTCTCCCGCGTGCATGTGGACGATATCGCGAGCGGTCTCCTCGCTCTGCACCAGCGCCCGGAAGCCGCCGCGCGGGCAGGGGGCGTGTTCCATCTCTGCGACGACGAACCCGCTCCGCCGCAGGACGTGATCGCCCACGCTGCGGAATTGCTCGGCATGGTCCCGCCGCCGGAGGTGGCGTTCGAGTCAGCCGGCCTCAGCCCTATGGCCCGCAGTTTCTATGCCGAGTGCAAACGCATCTCCAACGCCCGCACCAAGGCGGCCCTGAACTGGCGCCCGAAATACCCCACCTACCGCGAAGGCCTCGCCGCGATCCTCGCGGGGGAGGGGGCTTAGGCAGGATACGCGAATCCTATTTCGCTCAGAAGTAATCCAATGCTAACCACGATCAGTCATTGGATTGGGAATGATGCAAGCGTCTGATTTTATTCGCAAATGGGAAAAATCCGAACTGAAGGAAAGCGCGGCCGCGCAGTCCCATTTCGTTGATCTTTGCCATCTTCTGGGCGTCGAGACGCCGACCGATGCGGACGCCGTTGGCGATACCTACTGCTTCGAGAAGGGCGCGACCAAGTCCACCGGCGGGCAGGGCTTTGCCGACGTCTGGAAAAAGGGGTGCTTTGGCTGGGAGTACAAAGGGCCAAGGGCCAACCTGGACGCGGCGCACAACCAATTGCTGCATTACGCGGTCGCGCTGGAAAACCCGCCTCTGCTGATCGTCTCCGATACGAAGACGATCATTGTCCGGACCAACTGGACGAACACGGTCAGCGAGAAGCATGAAATTGCGCTGACGGACCTGTTGGATGCTGACAAGCGCGAACTGCTGCGCAACTGTTTCATCAATCCGGCCGCGCTGAAGCCGAAACGCACGCGGGACGATCTCACCCGTGAAGCAGCGAACGAATTCTCCGCCCTGGCACAGCGCCTGCGCGACAGAGGGCATGAGCCGGAAACGGTGGCCCACTTCGTCAATCGCCTCGTCTTCTGCATGTTTGCAGAAGATGTCGGCCTGTTGCCGAACAAGATGTTCGAGCGGGCGGTCGAGTTTGCCCTGAAAGAGCCGGACAAGGCGCAAGCATTCCTGACCAAGCTGTTCGCCGCGATGAAAACCGGCGGTGAGGTCGGGTTCGAGGCGGTGCCATGGTTCAATGGCGGCCTGTTCGATACGGACGAGGCCCTGCCGCTGGACAAGGAAGACGCAAGGCTGGTCCACAAGGCGGCGCAGCTGTTCTGGGGCGATATCGACCCGTCCATCCTGGGCACGCTGTTCGAAAGGGGGCTGGACCCGTCCAAGCGCTCGCAGCTGGGCGCGCACTATACCGACCGGGACAAGATCATGATGATCGTCCGCCCGGTGATCATCGAGCCGCTGGAGGCCGATTGGGCCGAGGCGCGGGCGAAGATCACGGAAGAGATGGAGAAGTCCCGCTCTGCAAAGTCTGCCGGGGCGCAGACGCAGGCCTATAACCGCGCCGTGAAAACGCACAGCGAGTTTGTTGAAAAGCTGGCAAAGTTCCGCGTGCTGGACCCGGCCTGCGGCTCCGGCAACTTCCTCTATCTCTCGCTGAAGGCCCTGAAGGATATTGAGCACAAGGCGAATGTGGAGGCCGAGGCGCTGGGCCTGCCGCGCGGCTTCCCGCGCGTGGGGCCGGAGGCCGTGAGGGGCATCGAACTCAATCCCTATGCGGCAGAACTCGCCCGCGTATCGATCTGGATCGGCGAAATCCAGTGGATGCGCGCCAACGGGTTCGAGGCGACGACCAATCCGATCCTGAAGCCGCTGGGCAATATCAGGTGTTGCGATGCCCTTATTCGGTACAGTGAGGAAAGTGAACGCTGGGTAGAAGTTGACTGGCCTCCTGCGGATGTTGTCGTTGGGAATCCACCATTCCTTGGTGCCAAGCTTATGAGAAATGCGATGGGCGACGCGTATGTCGACGAATTGCGTGGCATTTTTTCCGGTCGCCTCAGTAACTTTGTGGACTTGGTTTGCTACTGGTTCGAGAAGGCGCGAGATGCAATGGACCGGGGCAGATGCGACCGTGTTGGGTTGGTTTCAACGAATTCGATCAGGGGAGGCACAAACCAGCAAACCTTGAAGCGAGTAGAACTGTCGGCGAAGATATTTGAAGCGTGGTCAGATGAACCTTGGATCGTGGATGGTGCCGCAGTGCGAGTATCCATCGTCTGCTTTTGTCGGCAGGATGACAATGTCATCTGCAAACTCAACGGCGAAGAGGTTAGCGCCATTCAGTCTGGTTTGACTGTCGGGTCCGGCGACGAGAAGGACATTGATTTGTCAAATTCCTGCCGATTGGTCAGCTCGTCTGAAAAGGCGTTTATTGGTGTGCAAAAGTCTGGACCATTCGATATATTTGGCGATCTGGCACGGGCTTGGCTTCTCGCGCCTGAGAATCCGAATGGCTCAAAGAATTGCGACGTACTGAAGCCATACTGGAATGGAGCTGAGATCGTAAGAAGGTCTCAGGACACATGGATCATCGACTTTGGTGCAGAGAAATCCGCGGCAGAATCTTCAATATACGAGATGCCATTCAAGTATGCTGAGGAAACCATTCTACCGGTTCGGACGACAAATCGGGAGAAGACTGCTCGGGACTATTGGTGGCGCCATTGGAGGCCGCGACCGGAGCTGTTTGCCGCTGCAAAAAACCTGAACAGGTTCTTAGTTACACCAAGGGTTGCAAAGCACCGTGTCTGGAGATGGATGCATACAGCTTGTTTGCCAGATTCGGCAGTCGTTGCGGTTGTGCGGGACGATGATGTGAGTTTCGGCATTCTGCATTCGCTTTTCCATGAAATCTGGTCTCTCCGTATGTGTACGTGGCTAGGGAAAGGAAATGACCCCCGCTACACGCCAACAACCTGCTTCGAAACCTTCCCTTTCCCGGAAGGTCTGACACCGGACATTCCTGCTGAAGACTATGCTGACGATCCGCGTGCGCAGGCCATCGCGATCGCCGCAGCGCGGCTGAATGAGCTGCGCGAGAACTGGCTGAACCCGCCGGACCTTGTGAAGCGCGTGCCGGAGGTCGTGCCGGGCTATCCGGACCGGATCCTGCCGGTGGATGAGAAGGCCGAGGCGATACTGAAGAAGCGGACGCTGACCAATCTCTACAATGAGCGCCCGGCCTGGCTGGACCATGCGCACCGGGACCTCGACCGGGCCGTGGCCGCCGCCTATGGCTGGGAGGCGGATTTCGAGGCGGGCCTGCTGACCGATGACGAAATCCTGAAACGCCTGTTCGAACTCAATCAGGAACGCGCCGCAAAGCAGTAGGCGCTAGAATACCCCCATCTTCAGGCCAGCCCCCAGGGCCGCGCCAAGCTCCCGGCACTTTTCCAGGTCCGCTTCCGGGATGGTCTTCTCTGCGAGTATCTCTTCCGGGGTCTGAGCGCTGGTGTTGATGATGAGGGGCGGTTGCACTTCGCGGAGGCGCCAGCCCTTGGCGATGCGGGCGGCCTGGCGGGCGGCGCTGTCTCCGTCGCTGCCGGCGCAGATCATCAGGGCATAGGGGCGCCCCTCGATTTGTCCGAGCACGGGATAATAGCAGCGGTCGAAGAATTCCTTCATCGCGCCGGAGAGGGCGGCGAGGTTTTCCGGCCCGGCGAAGAGATAGCCGTCGGCGGCCTTGAGGTCCTCCGGCGTGGCGTCTTCGGCGCGCATCAGCACGGCGTCTGCCTCTTGTTTCGCGGCGGCGAAGGCAGCTTCGGCCATCTGGCGCGTGCCACCTGTGCGGGAATGATAAACGATCAGTAATTGGGTCATGGCGGCGACCATGTTAGACTTCGCCGCAGGAAAGGACACAAGAAGTCTTTCCATGACAAACTGGAGGAAACTCATGGCGACCCCGATTGAAATCGAGATCGAAGGCAAGACCTATAAGGGCAGCTACGACACTGACGGCCATTTGCTGACGACGCGCTATCGCACGCAGGCGATGACCGACGAGGTGCGCTCCACCGCGCCCGCCATCGCGGCGCGCGGCATGCTGGCCCGCCTCGTGCGGCTGGAGCACCGGGATACGCCCGGCGCCGGGCCGCACTGATTTATCGGCCGGGCTGATAAAACTTGACGCATGCGTCATATTTTATCAGGGTGACGCATGACCCAGGAATTTCTGTCTCCCTCCGCCGCCGCTGCGTGCCGCAGGCCGCTGGCCGAAGCGCTCACCCTGCCGCCCGCCGCCTATACCGATGCCGGCCTCTGGCATGTCGAGAAATCGCGTGTGCTGGCGCGCAGCTGGCTGCCGCTGGCGCGCGTGGATCAGGTGCCGGGGGCGGGGGATTATCTCTCGGCAGACCTCGGCGGCGAGCCGGTCATGGTGGTGCGCGGGGAGGATGGCACGGTGCGCGTGCTGTCCCGCGTGTGCCGGCACCGGGCCGCGCTGGTGGCCGAAGGGCAGGGCTGCCGCAAACTGTTCACCTGTCCCTACCATGCCTGGTCCTATGACACGGCAGGCGCCTTGGTGCGCGCGCCGTTGATGGAGGGGGCAGAGGGCTTCGACACAGAGGCGCTTGGCCTGCACGAGATCCGGTCCGAGATCTGGGAAGGCTTCGTCATGGCCACGCTGGACGATGACGCGCCGGCCTTTGCCCCTCAGATCAGCGGGTTTGCGGACTATTTCGCAAACTACAATCTCGGCAGCTTCTTTGTGGCACGCACGCTGGACTATTCGCATGGCTGGAACTGGAAGGTGCTGGCCGAGAATTTCATGGAGGCCTACCACCATATCGCGGCCCACTCGAAAACGCTGGAGCCCGGCTATCATGCCCGCGACTCGCAGGTGCCGGACACGGGCCAGCCCTGGTCCGTTCTGCATATGCCCGCCGCCGACCGGGAGACGCCTCAGCCGCCCGTGCCGGGCCTCGAAGACTGGCAGCTGCGGGACCTGATCGCGGCCATCGCCTTTCCGGGCCTGATGCTGGTCATGCAGGGGCCATTCATGGCCTGGTACCAGATGACCCCGCTGGCGGCAGACCGGCTGGACCTGAAAATCCATCTCTGTTTCCCGGACTGGATGCAGGCCATGGATGACTTCACCGCCATCGTGGACGGGGCGGAAGCCTCCATCCGGGGCGTGCATGCGGAAGACATCGCCGCGAATGATCTGGTCTGGGCCGGGCTCAACGCGCCGCTGTCGCGCGCCGGGCCGCTGTCTCCGCTGGAGAAGTCGATCTGGCAGATGAACCAGTGGTGGCTGGACCGGATGGGCGCCTAGGCGCCTGTGGTTCCGGCGATTTCCGCGCAGGTCGCCAGCAGGCGGGCAATGTCCTGGTCGCGGGAGAGGCGATGGTCGCCATCCTTGATCAGGGTGAAGACGAGATCGGCTGACGTCATCGTCTCGACCAGCCGGAAGGCGTGGCGCCAGGGCACGTCCGGGTCTTCGGCGCCCTGCAGGATGCGCACGGGGCAGGTGAGGTCGATGGGCGCGTCCAGCAGCTGCCAGCCCCGGCCATCCTCGATCAGGGCCTTCGTGATCGGGTAGGGCTCGCCATAGTCCGACGGGCGCAGGGTCTGGCCGTGCTCCATGATTTCTTCCTGCTGGCGGGGCGTGAATTCGGGCCACATCAGCTTTTCCGTGAAATCGGGCGCAGGCGCGATCAGCACCATGCCGGCAAGACGTTCGCGCCGGGCGAGGCCGGAGAGAAGGGCCATCCACCCGCCCATGCTGGAGCCGACAAGAACCAGCGGCCCGTCGGTCAGCCCGTCGATCGCATCGAGGGCATCCTCGCGCCACTGGGAAATTGTGCCGTCTTCGAAGGCGCCGCCTGATTCGCCATGGCCGGAATAGTCGAAGGCGAGGAAGCCGTGGCCGTTCTCTTTTGCCCATTGCTCAAGGCACATGACCTTGGACCCGGTAATGTCGGACTTGAACCCGCACAGCCACACATAAGTGAGATCGCTGCGGGCAGGGGCGAAACGGCGATAGGCCAGCTGTCTGCCGTGAGGAGAGATGAAATGTTCGGTTGTCATAACCTGTCCGTTCCGCCATCTCTCTCGCCTGTCAAGCGAATGGGTGGCACGCGACTTGGAATCTCTCCCCGACATAAAAGGCAAGACCATCCTGCAGGTCGCCCCCGAATTGTCCGCAGGCGGCGTGGAGCGCACCGTGCTGGAAGTGACCGAAGCCATCCTGGAAGCGGGCGGCCGGGCCTTGCTGGCCAGCCGCGGCGGCCGTCTGGAAGACGAGTTCGAAAAGCTGGGCGGTGAGCTGTTCCGTATGGATGCCAAATCCAAGAATCCCGTCGTGCTGAAACTCAATGAAGGTAAGCTGAAGCGGATCATCCGGAGTGAGGGCGTTCACCTCGTCCATGCCCGGTCCCGCGCGCCGGCCTGGAGTGCCTATGCGGCGGCAAAGGCCACCGGCGTGCCCTTCGTCACGACGTATCACGGCGCCTATTCCGGTGAGGAAGGCCTCAAGCGGAAGTACAATTCCGTCATGGCGAAGGGTGATCTGGTGATCGCCAATTCCCAGTGGATCGCGGCGCATGTGCAGCGGGTCCACGACCTCCCGCCGGACCGGATCGTGACCATCCCGCGGGGGGTGGACCTCGAAGCTTTTTATCCGGGCGCCGTCACTCCGGCCCGCATCGATGCGGTTCGTGCGCGCTGGGGCCTGAAAGGCGACACGCGTCTGACCCTGTTCCTGCCTGGGCGGCTGACCGAATGGAAAGGCCAGTTGCTGGCGATTCAGGCGCTGGGCCTGCTGGCGCCGGAAGAGCGGGACGGGCTCGTCCTTGTCCTCGCCGGCGATGCGCAGGGCCGCGATGCCTATGAAGGCCGGATCTATGACACGATCCGCCAGTTGCAGCTGGACGGGAAGGTGCTGGTCGTGGGCCATGAGACGGATATGCCGGCCGCTTACCTTGCCAGCGATATCGTCATGGCGCCCTCGACCCGGCCGGAAGCGTTCGGACGGACGGCGGCGGAAGCTTCCGCCATGGCGCGGCCGGTCATCGTGTCCGACCATGGCGGCGGGCGCGAAACCGTGCTCGACGGAGAGACCGGCGCCCGCTTCCAGCCGGGCGATGCGGCGGCGCTGGCAGGCGCGATCCGGGCGCTGCTGGCGGTCGGAAAAACCGCCCGCGCGGGCATGGGAAAGGCCGGACAGGCGCATGTGCGCAGCCATTTCTCCAAGCGGGGGCTTCAGATGGCCACCCTCGGCGTCTATAAGCGCCTGATCGGTTAGGGGACCGACGAGGTAGGCAGTAGGCATGGCGAAAACCGCAAAACTGGCCAGCCCGGTCAATCCGGGGGCTGGCGCAAAGGAAGTACTGGTCATCAAGCTGAGCGCGCTCGGGGACTTTGTGCTGGCCCTTGGCGCCATGAAAGCCGTGCGCGAATTCCACCCGTCAGCCCGGATCACGCTGCTGACGACGCCGCCTTTCGAAGAGTTCGCAAAGCATTGCCCGTATTTCGACCGGATCGAGACCGACGGCCGCCCCGCCACGATGAAAGCGACGACGGCGCTGCTCAGCCGCATTCGCAAGACGAAATACGACATCATCTATGACTTCCAGACCTCCGGGCGGACGAAGAACTATTTCACGGCGCTCAGCCGCACGGGCAAGGCGCCGCTCTGGTCCGGCCACCACGAGAAGGCGGCCTTCTTCCACGACAATCCGGACCGGGCGACCATGCACTCGATCGACCGGCTGGCCGAACAGCTGGCCGTGGCGGGTGTTGCGCCGGACGGGCGCTGGAACCGCCAGAACTTCCCCAAGCCGGACCTCAGCTGGGTGCGGCCCAAACTGCGCGATGCCCCGCGGCTGCAGCCCGCGTATTTTGGGCTGGAACAACCGTACATGCTGCTGATCCCGGGCGCGTCCGAACACCGGGAAGCGAAGCGCTGGCCGGTGGAACGGTTCGCCGAACTGGCCAGACGCGTCGCCGATGCGGGGGTGACGCCCGCCATTATCGGCGGCAAGGCCGAGGGCAAAATCGCGCAGGACATATTGAAGCGGGAGAAACGGACCAAGAGCCTCGTCACCCGGACGGACCTGTTTCAAATCGTCACCCTGGCGGAGAAAGCGGCCTTCGTTGTCGGCAATGACACCGGCCCGATGCACATGGCGGCCATCGCCGGCGCGCCGGGCGTGGCCCTGTTCGCCACCAATGAAAGCAACCCGGATCATGCGGCCCCGCGCGGCGCCCGGTCGCCGATCATCAATTCGGCACCGACGCTCGCCGAACTGGAAGTTGATACGGTCTGGCGCTCAATCCTGGCGCTGGGTGTGCTTCCCACTTGACCGCACCGCAAATTTTGCCGAGTGCGCTTTTTCTTGAATATGCCAGCAACTACAGGCATATTCAGGCATCCTGAGAACAGCCATAAAGGAGATCGGCTATAGCTCGCAGACCAATGAATGAAGCGCCCCAGAAGGAAAAGGGACCGCGCACCAATGACGACATCAAGGCCGCCAAGGTCCTGTTGATCGACGAACACGGTGAGAAACAGGGAGTGATGCCGCTGGCAGCTGCTCTGGATGCTGCGCGTGAAGCGAGCATGGACCTTGTCGAAGTTTCGCCGAACCAGGAAGTGCCCGTCGTCAAGATTCTCGACTATGGCAAGCTGCGTTTCGAGGAGCGGAAGAAGAAAGCCGCTGCGAAGAAAAAGCAGAAGAATTCCGAACTCAAAGAAATCAAGATGCGCCCGAACATCGACGTGCATGACTATGAAGTCAAAGCCAAAGCGATGACGCGCTTCTTTGAGGCAGGCGACAAGGTGAAGGTCACCCTGCGCTTCCGTGGCCGGGAAATGGCACACCAGCACCTGGGCATGGAACTGCTGAACCGGGTGAAGGAAGACTTCGACGAAATGGCGAAAGTCGAGCTGGAGCCGAAGCTCGAAGGCCGCCAGATGACGATGGTCCTGACGCCGCGCTGAACGGGGCGCTGAGCACCCTCATCAAGACCCTCTAGACACCGTCTATACACCCTCAAGAGCCGGCTGGGCGGACCCTGCCGGCTTTTCCCGTTCATGCGGGGGATTTCCGGGAAAGGGGCGGGCCATTTTCAAGTGCATTTCCAGCCGCTTTCGCCCCTTGATTCCCTTGTCCCAATCCGCCATAAGCCGCCTCTTCCGAGTGGTGCTGGCGAACGGCATGCCCTCCACTCATGAAAACCGGGCCGCCCGCAAGGGTGCGAGCTCCACGAAACAAGGAGAATGAAATGCCGAAGATGAAGACCAAGAAGGCCGCTGCAAAGCGCTTCAAGATCACTGCAACGGGCAAGCTGAAGCACGGCGTCGCTGGCAAGCGTCACCGCCTGATCAGCCACAATGCGAAATACATCCGCCAGAACCGCGGCACGTCCGTCGGTGCCAAGGCTGATGAAGCCCGTGTGAAAAAGTTCCTGCCGTACGGCCTCTAAGCCGCCGTCGCTGACTTAAACAAGATCTTGAAAGAAGGAGGCTCAGATGCCCCGCTCCCGCGCTAAAGTTCCTGCCCATGCCCGCCACAAGAAAGTCCTGAAGCAGGCCAAGGGTTTCCGTAACCGCCGTAAGAATACGTTCCGCATCGCGCACCAGTCCGTCTGGGAAGCCGGCCAGTACGCCTATGTCGGCCGTAAAGTTAAGAAGCGGAAGTTCCGCTCGCTCTGGATCCAGCGCATCAACGCCGCTGTCCGCATCCACGATGACGAGATGAACTATTCCCAGTTCATCAATGGCCTGACCAAAGCCGGTATCGAAGTCGACCGGAAAGTCATGTCCGACATCGCCATCAAGGACCCGGACGCTTTCGGCGCCCTGGTGGCCCAGGCCAAAGCGGCCCTCGCTTAAGTCATAAAGACCAGTCAGGAATTTCCCGATGTCGAAGTCCCCGAACTCCGTTCTGCACCCGGCCAAGAAGCCGCGCGTCAAGCGCCGCAACGCGACCTGGAAGGCCAATCTCGGCAAGCGGTCGAAAGTCCGCGTGTTTGGCAACACCAAGCGTGCGCGTCTCGCCCGCAAGAAAGCTGCCGGCAAGTAAGCTTTCTGTGAGGCCCCGCGCCGCCGGTGACCGCCTGAAAGGGCAGCCGCCGAATTGAATGAGAGAAAGCCCGGCCAGTGTGCCGGGCTTTTCCGTTTCCGGATTTGCATGATCCCGCGAAGCGCCTAAAAAGCCCGCGGTAACATAAAGGGGCAAGACCTTGTCCGATATTACGACCATCGAAAACGAAGCGCTGGCGGCGGTGGCTGCCGCGGCTGACCTGGAAACGCTGGACGCGGTGCGCGTGGCAGAGCTCGGCAAGAAGGGCAGGGTCTCCGGCCTGATGAGCTCGCTCGGCAAGATGAGCCCCGAAGAGCGCAAGGAAAACGGCCCGAAGCTGAACGCGCTGAAGAACCGCGTGAATGATGCGATCACCGCCCGCAAGGCCGAACTGGAAGCCGAAGCGCTGGAGAAACAGCTGGCCAGCGAAAAGCTGGACCTGACCCTGCCGCCATCTCCTGGCCCGAAGGCGGGCGCGCTGCACCCGGTGATGCAGGTGTTCGAGGAAGTCGCGGCCATCTTCGGCGATATGGGCTTCACCGTCGCCGAAGGCCCGGACGTGGAAGACGACTGGCATAATTTCACTGCGCTGAACTTCCCCGAAGGACACCCGGCGCGCGAGACGCACGACACCTTCTTCATGAAGGCTGAGGAAGGCGACACGCCGAAAGTGCTGCGCACGCACACCTCGCCGGTGCAGATCCGCACCATGATGGACCAGAAGCCGCCGATCCGCATCCTCGTGCCGGGCCGGGTCTACCGGAATGACTGGGACGCGACGCACACGCCGATGTTCCACCAGGTCGAAGGCCTCGTCATCGAGAAGGGCACGCATATGGGACACCTGAAAGGCTGTCTCATTGATTTTGTGAAAGCCTTTTTCGAAGTCGACAATGTGGAAGCGCGCTTCCGCCCGCACTTCTTTCCGTTCACGGAACCGTCGGCCGAGATGGATGTGAAATACACCCGCAAGGGCGACACGATCGAGATCGGCGCCGGTGACAGCTGGATGGAGATTCTGGGCAGCGGCATGGTGCATCCGAACGTGCTGCGCAATTGCGGCATCGACCCGAACGAATACCAGGGCTTCGCCTTCGGTATGGGGATCGACCGTCTGGCCATGCTGAAATACGGCATGCCGGACCTGCGCCCGTATTTCGAGGCCGATCCGCAATGGACCCGCCATTACGGCTTCGCGCCGTGGAGCACGCCCTCCGTCAGCGGTGGATTGAGCTGAGGGCAGCGGCATGGGCACAGGCAACAAGGTTGAAATGGTGATTGCGATCTGCGCGGTGGTGACCAGCGCGCTTGCAGTCTTCATTGCCTGGGACCAGGGCCGTGTCATGAGGGCCCAGCAGCATGGTTCGGTCTATCCGGTCCTGCAGGCGGATGGCTATGTCTCCACAGAACCACATGTCCGCGACATTGGTGTCCGGTTCCGCAACAGCGGTGTCGGCCCGGCACTGATTGAATCGGTCGACATACTGGAAGATGGCAAACGCCTGGACAGTCTTGATGCCTATCGTGACACGCTGCCAGGCGGTTACGACCTTTCATGGACGAGCATGGTCGGGCGCGCTGTCGCGCCGGGGGAAACGATCAACGCCTTGCGGATTTCCTGGCCGGCGGATGCCATCAGCCCGGAAGTGCAGGCGGAAACGGCTGACAAGTGGGGCGAGCTGACCATGCGGGTCTGCTATTGCTCTGTGTTCAAACGCTGCTGGGAGGTCGACGGCCTGTCGGAGAACTCACCCGCCCGGCGTGTGAAGGCCTGCACGCGCAGCGAAGAAGATATTTTTGAGAACCTGTCTGAGAACCTTTCCCCGGTCAGTCAGGTTCAAGACGCATTAGATCCCGAACTGGAATAGACGATGAAATTCACCCTTTCCTGGCTGAGCGACCACATCGCTTCCAAGGCGACGCTGGAAGAGATTCTGGCCTGCATGCAGAAGGCCGGCCTCGAGGTCGAGGACGTGCAGGACCCGCGTGAGACGCTGAAAGACTTCACCGTCTGCAAGGTGATTGAGGCCGAGCCCCATCCGGATGCGGACAAGCTGCGCGTGTGCAAGGTCGAAACCGTGGACGGCATGAAGCAGATCGTCTGTGGCGCGCCGAACGCCCGCGCCGGGATGACGGCAATCTATGCGCCGCTCGGCACATATATTCCGGGGCTCGACTTCGCGCTGGACAAGAAGCCCCGCAAGATCCGCGGTGTGGAAAGCCACGGCATGATGTGCTCCACCAAGGAGATCGAAGCCGGCGAAGACCATGACGGCATTGCCGACCTCGACGAGTCTATCCCGCTCGGCACACCGGCGGCCGAGGCGCTCGGTCTCGCCGACCCCGTGATCGATTTCGAAGTGACGCCGAACCGGCCGGACTGGCTGGGTGTGCAGGGCATCGCGCGCGATCTCGCCGCAGCCGGGGCAGGGCGGTTCATCCCGCATGAAGCGAAGAAGATTTCCGGCAGCTTCGACTGCCCGGTCGAGATCAAGCTGGACGCACCGGACGCCTGTCCGATGTTCGCAGGCGCGCTGGTCAAGGGCGTGAAGAACGGTCCGTCGCCGGACTGGATGCAGCAGCGCCTGAAAGCCGTCGGTATCCAGCCGCGCTCGCTTCTGGTGGATGTGACGAACTTCATCTCGCTCGACCGCGCCCGTCCGCTGCATGCCTATGATGCGGCCAAGCTGCAGGGCGCTGTCACGGCACGCCTCGGCAAGAAAGGCGAGACGCTCGTTGCCATCGACGGCAAGACCTATGACATCGGCGAAGAGATGTGCGTGATCGCTGACGACAGCGGCGCCATCGGCCTTGGCGGCGTGATGGGCGGCGAGTCGACAGCCGTTTCGGACGAGACGACGGATGTGTTCATCGAGAGCGCCTGGTTCGACCCGCTGCGCACAGCCCGCACGGGCCGCGCAACCGGCATTCACTCCGACGCGCGCTACCGGTTCGAGCGCGGGGTCGATCCGCAATCCTGTGTGGATGGGCTGAACCTCGCCCTCGCGCTGATCACGGAATTCGGCGGTGGCACCGTGTCCAAGGCGAATGTCGCGGGCATGATCCCGGCCCGCGCAGACAAGGTAACATTCTATCCGGCCGACGTGGAGCGCCTGACCGGCCTGAAAGTCAAAAGCGCCGACATGCGCCGTATCCTGAAGGATCTGGAGTTCTCCGTCGAAGACGCCGGGGATGCCTGGTATCTGATGCCGCCGAGCTACCGGTTCGACATGGAACAGTCGGCCGACATCGTCGAAGAAATTGCCCGCATGGTCGGTTACGACCAGTTGCCGACGGCATCCCTGCCGGCGCCGGAGGGCGGCGTTCGCGCGATCACGACCCCGCTGCAGGCGCGCGTGCGCACGGCGCGGCGCGTGCTGGCAGCGCGCGGCTTTCTTGAGGCGGTGACATGGAGCTTCATGTCGAAGGCGAGTGCGGCCCTGTTCGGCAAGACACCGGACAGCCTGACCGTGGCCAATCCGGTGGCGAGCGATCTCAACCAGATGCGGCCGTCGATCCTGGCAAACCTGGCCGGCGCCGCCCAGCGCGCGGCGAACCGGGGAGAGCCCGGCGCGCGCTTCTTCGAGGCGGGCCCGATCTATCTGGGCGATGGGCCGGACGACCAGCGCACCGTGGTGGCAGCGCTCGTCCGCCCGGTCGGTGAACGCCACTGGCAGGGTGCGCCGAAGCCCTATGATTCCTACGCCGCGAAGGCAGACCTCTTCGCCGTGCTTGAAGCGCTCGGCCAGCCGGGGGACCGGTTCCAGGTCGCCCCGCCGTCTCAGCCGCACTGGCATCCGGGGCAGGCAGCGGCGCTGAAGCTCGGCCCGAAAGTGACGGTCGCACATTTCGGCGCGCTGCATCCCGGCGTGCTGAAACAGCTGGATGTTGAAGGCCCGGCCTTCGGCTTCGAGCTGAACCTTAACGCGCTGCCGCTGATGAAAACGAAAGCGACCAAGACCAAGTCCGTGCTCGAACGATCGGAGCTGACGCCGATCCGGCGCGACATGGCGTTCCTGGTGGACGAGACCGTGCCGGCGGCCGATCTGGTCCGCTTCGCCAAGGGTGCCGACAAACAGCTGATCGATCAGGTGGAAGTCTTCGACGTCTATCAGGGCAAGGGCGTGCCGGACGACAAGAAGTCGGTCGCCTTCGAGATGACGATCCAGCCCAAGGAAAAGCTGAAGGATGAAGACATCCAGGCCCTGATGGACAAGGTCGTGGCGGCCGTCGCCAAAGGCTGTGGCGGTGTGCTAAGAGGATAAGCCGAAGGGGAACGCAGCGAGGCCGGACATGGTGGTGCAGCAGCTGATGGTGCAGAAGGGGCTGCGCTACAAGCTCTATCAGGAGCTGGTGCCGGAAGCGCGCCTGCGCAGCATCTCGGTCACCAACCTCTTCATCGTTGCGCTGGTCCTGCTGAGCTTCCTGTTCCTGGCGCTGGAGACGGAGCCCGCCCTGAATTCCCAGCCGGAATGGCAGGCCGTGTTCCGCGCGTTCAATATCTTTGTCGTGTTCGCCTTTGCGGTGGAATATGTGCTGCGGGTCTTCGTGGCGGGGCTGGACCCGGAATATCAAGGCATTGGCGGCCGGCTCAAATACATGACGCGGTTCTATTCGATCGCCGACCTCCTGGCCTTCCTGCCGGAGCTGATCGTGATGATGGCCGGGTTCGGCATTCCGCTGATCGCGCTGCGGGTGCTGCGCCTGTTCCGGCTGATCAAGATTGCGCGCTTCGTGCCTGCCTTCGATATTTTTGGCGCGGCGGTGAAGCGGGCAGGTACGCAGCTTCTCACGGCGCTCGCGATGGCGCTGGTGCTGGTCTATGTCTCGGCGGTGGCGCTGTATTTCATCGAAGGCGTCGGCGGAGAGCAGCAGGAAAGCTTCGCTTCCATTCCCCGCGCCATCTGGTGGGCCATCGCGACGCTGACCACGGTCGGCTATGGCGATGTCTATCCGGTGACGCCGCTGGGGCGGATGTTCGCCTCGGTCATCGCGATTGCCGGCATCGGTGTCGTGGCGCTTCCGGCAGGCGTGTTTGCCAGCGCCTTCTCGGATGAGCTGCGCGAGCGCCAGGAGGCGAAGGAAAAGGCTGCCACCCATGCCTATTCCTCACAGGCTGAGCGGACCCCCGACGGGAAGGTGCCGTTGCCCGGCACCGATGGCGGTCTGGGCGATTAGCTGCGGGTCAGGAATCCGAGGGCGCCCGGGGGCGCGTCATCACGAACAGCGCCCCGAAGCCGAGGATCGACAGGGCGATACTCAGCGGCACCGGCCGTTTCCAGAATGCGAAGCCGATCACAGCGGCTGACAGGCCCATGCCGCCGAGGGCGGCTGCCTTGCCGGCATGGCTGAGCGCACCGGTCTCGACAAAGATGCGGATCGGCGGGCCAATTTTAGGGCGGGCATAGATCCATTCCGCCCAGGCCGGGTTGGAGCGGGCGAAGGCCAGCGCGGCGACAATCCAGAAGACTGTGGTGGGCCAGATAGGCAGAAACAGACCGATCGCGCCAAACGCGAACGAAATCAATCCGAGGATACGCCAGCTCCACATGACGCGACGATGGCGCGTGGTGCCGCGGCTGGCAAGCTGGGTTTGGCGGTGCTGCACCGGCGAAATCCCCGAATAATGTCGGAATTGTCCAATTCACGCCCTGTTCGCGCCCCCGCGAAGATGTGTAAGAGTGTTCATGTTACACGTAGGAGAGGCTTCATGACGCACTTCATCCCGGGCCAGGGGGGATACGGCAAGGCAATGCTGATGGCGTTGCTCCTGAGTGTTCTCGCTGCATGCGGGGGAGGTGGCGGCTCCGAGCGCTCCGGTTCCGGCCCTGGCGAAGAAGGCACGGTGGTGCAGCTGTCGCCCGCCGACAGTGTGGCGGCCCGGCAAAGAGAGAAGCGGCGCCAGGCCGCAATCGATGCCCGCGAGCAGGAATTCACCTATTTCCGCTACCGCATCGATACCAGCCAGGATGCGCCGCTGGCCTGTTTCGTCTTCTCCGCTGCACTGGACCCGGAAGCGGACTATTCTCCCTATGTTGAATTCCGTCCGGCCTTCAATCCGGCGCTGAGCGTTGAGGGCCGCGAGCTGTGCGTTGGCGGCCTGTCCTTCGGACGGAGCGGACGGCGACGCTGCTGTCGGGCCTGCCGGCCGCCGATGGCCGGACCCTGAAAAACCAGGAAGAAGTGCCGATCGATTTTGCCGACCGGCCGCCTTATGTCGGCTTCAAGGGCACGGGCGTCATCCTGCCGCGCGAGAATGCCGATGGCCTGCCGATCGAGACGGTGAATGTCGACAGGATCGAAGTAACGGTTTCCCGCATCAATGACCGCGCGCTGGCCTTCAAGCGGATCAGCCAGGGCACGACGTCCGCACAGGGCAGCCATTCCTGGACCTGGGGCGAGAACGACCCGGACGATGTGAAACAGGAATTGTTCAAAGGCACGGTCGATGTCGCGAGCGAACAGAACGCGCCGGTCATCACCGTTTTCCCGCTGGAAGCGACCATCGGCACGATGGAGCCGGGCGCCTATTTCGTGACCGTCAAGGATGCCGACGACATCGACGAGGCGCTCGGCCCGCCGGCCTCGACCAGCCGCTGGATCATGCTGACCGATCTTGCCATCACGGCCTATGAGGGCGGCAACGGGGTCGATGTGACGCTGCGGTCGCTGAAGGATGGCCGTCCGATCTCCGATACGACTGTCCAGCTCATCGCCCGCAACAATGACCTCCTGGCCGAAAGCCGTTCGGACCAGCAGGGGCGCGTCGTGTTCCCGGCTGAGCTGACCAATGGCCAGGGCAATATGGCGCCGAAACTGATCCTCGCGCTGACCGCCAAGGGCGAGCTGGCCGCACTGGATCTGACCCGCGCGCCGGTGGACCTGTCGGAAGAAAATATCGGCGGGCGCCGCATGCCTGGCCTCATCGATGCCTATCTGTACACGGACCGGGGCATTTACCGGCCGGGCGAAACGGTGAGGCTGACCGGCATGCTGCGGGACACCACGGGCAAGGCCGTGACCGACCGTGACGGGAGCCTGGTGCTGTACCGCCCGAATGGCCTTGTGTCGGAGAAGATCCGTTTCACCGGATCGGACGCCGCTGCCGTGCTGCACAATTTCGAACTGCCCAAAGGCGCCTCGCGCGGTGAGTGGCGCGTCGAGGTCCAGATGGACGGTATTCCCGGTGCGTCCGGCTCTGTCCGTTTCTCGGTCGAGGATTTCGTGCCGCAGCGTATCGCTGTGGACCTCACCACCGATGATGAGACGCCGGTGAAGCTGGGCGGCACGCGCGATGTCGAAGTGTCCTCGCGCTTCCTCTACGGTGCGCCGGGCGCGGGCCTGACCGTCAAGGCCGAAGCCCGGGTTGAGCGTCAGCCCAATCCGTTCCCGGCCTTTGAAGGGTTCAGCTATGGCCGTCACGATTCAAGCTTCCAGGAACGCATTCTCGAATTCGACGATGTGACGACCGACGGTGCGGGCAATGCCGTGATCCGCCTGTCGCCCGGCAATGCCGGCAGCAATGCCGGCGTGCCGCTGCGCCTGAACACGGTTGTTTCCGTGCTGGAACCCGGCGGACGGGCCGTGTCGGAAAGCGTGCGGGTGCCTTACCGGCCGGAGAGCCTCTATCTCGGCCTGAAGCCCGGCTTCGACTATTCGGTCGAGCGGGGTGGGGATGCGACCTATCAGGTCGTCGCCGTGGATGCCGATGGCAACGCCGTGGCAGAAGACCTGAAATGGAAAGTGCTGGCGATCGACTGGCATTATGACTGGTACAATGATGGCGACCGCTGGCGCTGGCGCCGCTCGCGCACCGTGACCAAGGTGAATGAAGGCGTGCTGACCACGCCGGAAGGCGGCACGGGCGAGATCACGGTCTCCGGCCTCGACTGGGGCAGCCATGAACTGGTGATCGAAGGCACGGGCTCTGCGTCCGGCACGTCGGCCAGCGACAATTTCTATGTCGGCTGGGGCGGCTATGTCTCCGAGGATGGCGTCGAGGCCCCGGACCGCGTGAAAGTCACCGGCCCGGCCAAGGCCCCGGCCTCCGGCCAGACCGCAGAGATCACCATCGTCCCGCCCTATGACGGGCAGGCGCAGGTCGTGGTTGCGACCGACAAGGTGCTCTCCGTGCAGAACATCTCTGTCACCGAAGGCGGCACGCAGGTGACCCTGCCGGTGAACGATGAGTGGGGCGACGGCGCCTATGTCATGGTCTCGGTCTATACCGAGCGTGATCCGGTGCTGCAGGCCAAGCCGCGCCGCGCCGTTGGTGTCACCTATATTCCGCTCAACATGGACGCGCGCACCTTCGATATGGCGATCAATGCGCCGTCTGTGACGCGTCCGCGCGGCGAACAGGTGATCGAGGTCGACATTGGCGATGGCCCGCGCGAGCCGGTCTATCTGACGCTCGCCGCCGTGGATGAGGGCATCCTGCGCCTCACCAAGTTCAAGAGCCCGGACCCGGTGTCGTACTATTACGGCAAGAAGGCCCTCGGCGTGGAACTGTACGACGATTATGGCCGCTTGCTGGACCCGAACATGGGCCTGCCGGCAGAAGTGCGCACGGGCGGTGACCAGCTGGGCGGGGAAGGCCTCTCCGTTGTGCCGGTCAAATCCGTCGCGCTGTTCTCCGGCCTCGTCGATGTCGGCCGGTCCGGCAAGGCGAAAGTCCGCTTCGATGTGCCGGAGTTCAATGGTGAGCTGCGCCTGATGGCCGTGGCCTGGTCGAAGACCGGCGTCGGCTCTGCGGTCTCGACCATGACCGTTCGCGATGAAGCCCCGGCGGACCTCATCATGCCGCGCTTCCTGGCGCCGGGTGACGAAGCCGTGCTGACCGCCAGTGTCGACAATGTCGAACTGGAAGACGGCGAATTCTCGGCTCAGGTAGACGCGACCAAAGGCGTCTCGATTGCCGACGGCAAGCTGACCCGTGTGCTGAAGACCGGTGAGCGCATGGACCTGCCGGTCCGTGTCGAGGCCGAGGATGAAGGTATTTCCACCGTTCGCCTCGATGTCGAAGGCCCCGGCAAATATGCCGTGGACCGGACCTATCAGATCCAGACGCGTTCGCCTTACCTGCCGGTGACGCGCGTGTCCTCGAAACTGATGCAGCCGGGCGATGCCTTCTCTGTCGATCCGAGTCTCTTGACGGATCTTGTCCAGGGTTCGGGCTTCGTTTCGGTGGGCTTCTCGTCCATCCCGGTCGATGCGGCGACGCTCTATGCTTCGCTCGACCGCTATCCCTATGGCTGTACCGAACAGACGACGAGCCGCGCACTGCCGCTGCTCTATTCGGAACAACTGGTTGCCATGGGCGCGAAGGATGCCAATGACGATCCGACGACCAAGGTTCAGGTGGCGGTGAATACACTGCTGAACCGTCAGGGTGCAGACGGAGCGTTCGGCCTCTGGCGCGAAGGCGATGGCTATGCCTCGCCCTGGCTTGGCGCCTATGCGACGGACTTTGTCTATCGTGCCAAGGAAGCCGGCTATGCCGTGCCGGACGAAGCGATGGACCGGGCCTATGGCGCCCTGCGCCAGATCGCGACGGGCGATGCCTGGCGTGTCTATGGCTACGACACTGATGTCTATGAGAGCCGGTATTCCAACGACACGGTCGATCAGTTGATGAAACGGTCTTCGGCCTATGCGCTCTATGTGCTGGCCAAGGCTGGCAAAGCGGACATCTCCCGCCTGCGTTACCTGCATGACCGCGAGCTGAAGTCGATCGACAGCCCGCTCGCCCGGGCCCATATCGGCGCGGCGCTGGCGCAGCTGGGCGACAAGGCCCGCGCCAATTCGGCCTTCATTGCTGCCGAAGCATCGATCGGCTACGACAATACGGGCGACTATTACCAGACGCCGCTGCGTGATCTGGCCGGTGTGCTGGCGCTCGCCGCAGAGGCCGGACAGACCGGTACGCTGGAACGTCTGTCCGAAAAGCTCGGCAAAGAGACGCCGGACCCGAGCCGCCTGACCACGCAGGAGAAATCCTTCCTCCTGCAGGCGGTGAACGATCTGGACGGGGGCGGGAAAGACTTCCGCCTCGATGTCGAAGGCCTTGGCCGCGGCAACAATAATGACCGCCAATATGCCCTGACCGAAGACCAGGCCCGCGAAGGCGTGACCTTCACCCTCGGCGGCAAGACCCCGATGTTCCGGACCGTGCTCGTCTCCGGTGCGCCGGCAAGCGCCCCGCCGCCGGCGGCCTCCAAGATGAAGGTCGACAAGCGGTTCTACACCCTGACCGGTGGCCGGGTGGATCTCGCCCGCGTGTCCCAGGGCGACCAGCTGGTCGTGAAGCTGACCGTCTCGCCGGAAGAACGGCGCCTGAACCCGGTCATCGTGGCAGACCTGCTGCCGGCCGGTTTCGAGATCGAGACGGTGTTGCGTCCGGCCGATGGCCGTCAGGAATACGGGCCGAATGGTGCCTTCGCCTATCTGGGAGAGCTGGCAAACGTCCAGACCGCCCAGGCGCAGGATGATCGTTATGTCGCCGCTGTCGATGTCTATTCGAACGCGGTGACGATGGCCTATGTGGTCCGCGCGGTGACACCGGGTGACTTCGCCATTCCGGGCGTCGTCGCAGAGGACATGTACCGTCCGGCCGTGTTTGCCCGCTCGAAGGCTGGCCGCGTGACCATCGCTCCGGCCCAGGGCGGAGCCGAAGGAGGCAAATAAGGCCATGCTGACAGCGCGCCGGATCTTCCTCGGCATCTTTGCGCTGTTCCTTGCGGTGGCCATTGCGGACAGGCTGCTGCCTCCGCCCCTCGAAAGGGCGGGGGGCCTGTCTGCCCTCGTCACGGACCGGGACGGCAAGCCGCTGCGGGCCTTTGCGACGCCGGACGGGCGCTGGCGCTTTGCCGGGGACCTGGACCGGATCGACCCGGACTTCATCGACGCCCTGATCCGCGTGGAAGACAAGCGCTTCTACGAACATCGGGGCACCGACTGGATGGGGCTCAGCCGGGCCGCGGTGGACTCTTTGTTTGCTGGCCGCATCGTGTCCGGCGGTTCGACCCTGACCATGCAGACCGCGCGTATGCTGGAACCGCGTGACCGCAATATCGGCTCCAAACTGATCGAGATCGCCCGCGCCTGGCAGCTTGAGCGGCGCCTCACCAAGGATGAGATCCTGTCGCTTTACCTGTCGCTGACGCCCTATGGCGGGAACCTCGAAGGTGTCCGCGCGGCGAGCTGGAGCTATTTCGGGCACGAGGCGGACAAACTCTCGAAGGATGAGATCGCGCTCCTGATCGCCCTGCCGCAATCGCCGGAAGCGCGGCGGCCGGACCGGCACCCGGAAGCGGCCGAACGCGCCCGCAACTGGGTGGCAGAGAAGCTGAACCGTTATGACGTCTACACTGAAGGCGATGTCGAGGATGTCGCCACCCTGTCCGTGCCCGGACGGCGGCGTGATTTTCCGGATCGCGCCTGGCATGGTACTGCCAAGGCACTGGCCGAAGGCCCGCGTGAGGATGTCCGCTCCACGCTCGATGCCGGTCTGCAGGCGGAGGTCGAGCGGATTGCGCTGACCCGCGCCGAAGCCGAAGGCGAGGACGTGCAGGTCTCCGTGCTGGTCGTGCATGTGCCGACGCGGGCCGTGCGGGCAATTGCAGGCTCTGCTTCGCGTGACCGGCCGGGCGGCTGGCTGGACCTGACGGCGCAGGCACGCTCGCCGGGCTCCACGCTGAAGCCCTTCATCTATGCCATGGCGTTCGACGATGGCACGGCTGCGCCGGACACCCGTGTGGCCGATCTGCCGACGCGCTTTGCCTCTTATCAGCCGGAAAACTTCGACCGCATGTTCCGCGGGGATGTCCGCGTGTCGGACGCGCTGCAGCACTCGCTGAACATTCCGGCTGTGGCCATGCTGGACCGGGTCGGGCCGGAACGCTTTGCGGCGCAACTGGCGTCGGCCGGGGCGCGTCCGCGCATCTATGGCGGCGCCGAACATGAAGCGGGCCTTGCCATTGCGCTTGGCGGGGCCGGGCTGACCGCGCGTGAACTGGCCGTGCTCTATGCCGCGCTCGGCGATGACGGGGTCGCCAAGCCGCTCGTCTGGCGCGCCGATGAAGAAGCGGCGAGCTATGAAGCGGCCGGCAAGCGCCTCGTCAGCGGGGAAAGCGCTGGCGAAGTGCTCGACATCCTGCGCAAGGCGCCCACACCGGAAGGCCGCATGCCGGGCTCGCTGACGGCGCATGCGCCGCAAATCGCTTTCAAGACAGGCACGTCCTATGGCTTCCGCGATGCCTGGGCGGCAGGCGTCTCCGGACAGCATGCGATTGTCGTCTGGGTCGGCAGGGCCGATGGGGCGCCGCGCGCCGGCAAGACCGGTCATGACACGGCCTTGCCGATCCTGTTCGAAGTCGCCGACCGCGTGTCGCAGCACCTTCAGGATGAAGGCGAGGCGACGATGCGGCTGACCAGCGAGAAACGCATCCTGAAATCCCATGGCGCGATGAAGGTGCTGGAAGCGGCAGGCCCGCCGCAGATCCTGTTTCCGCCGCAGGCCTCGGAACTCTGGGCCGGGCCGGTGAATGGACGGTCGTCGCGGGGCTTCGTGCTGGCCGGCCGTGGGGATGGACGGCTCAGCTGGTATATCGATGGCCTGCCTTGCGAGACAGACGATGCCGGCGCGCCGGTCTGGAAGCCGGACCGGCCCGGCTTTTACACGGTCACTGCAGTCGATTCTGCAGGACGCACGAGCCGCGTCCGCGTCCGGGTGTTGACCGGGCCTGCCTGAAAACACGGCATCGCCATATTTGCGCCGCCTTCGAACAACACGGGCGCAACACATTCCCGTTAGGACTGCCTTTACGGGGTTACAGACCACCGGTCATTTCCCATATCAGACGGGAAGCCGGACAAGGCCCCGGTTCAGATAATCGAGTGAAGTAAGATGCGTACCCGTTCTCCTCAGTCTGTTGCCCTCGCTGCCGGTCTCGCAGCCATGGCGCTGGGATTCTTCTCCAGCGCCGGCGCGCAGGACCAGGTCTCCAGCCCCGACGCCAAACGTCTGTCCACGGCAGTCTTTGCCGGCGGCTGTTTCTGGTGCGTCGAAGCCGATTTCGACAAGGTGGACGGCGTCGTCTCGACCATTCCCGGCTATACAGGCGGCACGGTGGCGAACCCGACCTACAAGCAGGTCTCGCACGAGAAGACGGGCCATTATGAGGCCGTCAAAGTCACTTATGACCCGGACAAGGTCAGTTATGATGCGCTGGTGGACTATTACTTCCACCATATCGATCCGACCGATGCGACGGGCCAGTTCTGCGACAAGGGCGAGAGCTACCGGTCGGCTGTGTTCGTTGCCGATGCCAGCCAGCGTGAAGTTGCCGAAACCGAGGTCAGTATGATCGATGCGTCCGGCGTGCTCGGCAAACCGGTGGTGACGCAGATCCTTGATGCCTCAACCTTCTGGCCGGCCGAGGACTATCACCAGGATTACTACAAGAAGAACCCGCTCAAATACCGCTACTACCGCACGGCGTGCGGTCGCGATGCGCGGGTGAAGAAAGTCTGGGCTGACGCGTCAAACGGTCACTGACCGCTCGTTTCCGGTTTTGCAGGGCAGGGCACCGGCGGGAATTCCGTCTGGCCTTGGAACTGCGCTTCCCAGTCCGCATCATGGACCTGCGGTTTGAAGCCGGACGCCACATACAGCACGAAGGTTCGCGACAGCGGGCAGCCATTGCTTCGCTTGCCGAGCGGCACGGAGATTTCGCCGGCAGGTTCGAACGTCTCGAACTCACTGCGCAACATCGGCCGCATGCCGGGATGGATTGAGGCGACGAGGACGCGCTGGTCCAGAGGCGGGGCCAGCGGCCGGGTTTCCGAAAAGCTCTTCGGCACGCCATAGCGGCGCCAGGAGAGCAGGGGGACGGACCGGTCGCGGCCATAATAGTCGAGCCCGTGCCAGGCCTCGCGCTCATCCACCAGGACAGAGGTTGCGCCGACCGACCGGGCAATCCCGAACACGTCTTTCGCAGCCTGATCCCAGCCGCGTGTGCGCTTCAGCGCATTGTCGAGGCCGAGCGAGGTGGAGGACTGAAGCGGCAACAGCGAGATGACTGCGAAGCTGAGCGCCAGCACGCTATGCATCCCGATGCTGAACCAGAGTAGGCCTGAAGGCCGGTACTTCACGAGGCCCGCAAACAGCAGCAGGCCGCCGCCGATGATGATGCCGAGGCCGAGCCGCACCCAGACGCCGACATCCGGCACGAACTGCATGGCGACAAAGGTCAGCCCTGCCACGATGAACCACAGGCGCCGGTTGGCGCGGGCGCGGATCAGCCAGGCGGCGACCAGCACGCTCGCGGCCGGGTAGGCTGTAGCGGCCCAGTTCGCATTGGCGCGCGACAGCACGGCCTGGCCGAGAATGATGACCAGCACCGGCAGGATGAAGCAGAGCAGCCAGCGGTCCCGGCCCATGATGCCTTCATCCTGAGAGCGGACGGCGAACAGGCCGAAGATGAGCGCCAGAAAGCTGACCGGGCCGAAGACGCCCAACTGGTCGACCAGGAAAGTCAGTGCGTTTTCAGGATTGATCAGGTCGCCGCCAAGATTGGCATTGTCCACTGTATGGCTGACGGTCTTGAAGTCATGTGCCGCGTTCCAGGCCATGTGCGGCGCGAAGACAAGCGCGGCGAGGCCCAGCACCAGGAGGCCGTGCCGGGAGATCAGCGCGCGGCGGCTGTCCCGGTCGATCAGCAGGGTCAGCACGATGCCGATCAGGAAATAGACCATCGCATATTTCGAGAGGAGACCCGCCCCGATGGCGAGACCGAGCCCAGCGGCACTGACCCAGCCGCCTTTGCCGGCACGCAGGCGCCAGAAGCAGAACAGGGCCGCGCACCAGAAGGGCATCAGCACGCCATCTGTCGAGATCACGGCAGAGGACAGCACAACTGCAGGCATCAGCGCATAGCCGAGCGCGGCCAGCATGCCGGTGCGCCCGCCATACATGTCGCGGCCAAGGTGGAACAGGAAGATGGCCCCGGCCGTGTGCAGGAAGGGGGCCGGCAGGCGCACGGCCCATTCCGCATTGCCGAACACGGAGGTGACCGCATGGATCAGCCAGGCGATCATCGGCGGCTTTGAATAATAGCCCCAGTCGAGCGTTTCGCCCCAGCGCCAGTACTGGGCTTCGTCGGCGTAAAGGTTCAGCGGAGACACGGCCAGGAGCAGGACACGCAGCGCCAGCAGAATCAGAAGCGCCAGATAGGTGATGCGGCGCCAGTCCGTTGCCGATTCGCCGGGAGATTCGATCATTTGCCTCGGGCCTTTAGGGTGCTCGTCCGGTTTATGCGATGGGATGGCGACATAATATACCCCGAAGCGCACGTTTCACGGCGAGTTCTTTCTAACCACCGTGTCATTTTTGCATCGCAGCACGGGCTTCAACACAAATCCGAACATCATGTGTCGAACCTTCAAGATCTTGTCACTAATCTGTCATGTGGGAGCGTTAAGCGCTCTCAAAACCGGAAGGCGTGCAAGGGCGCTGACCGGGTGCTCTCTCGGACAGGGGAAAATCATGATCAACTGGAATACATTCGCACGCGGTGCCGCCGTTTCGGCAATCGCGATTACGGCGGTTGGTGTTGCATCGGCACAGGTTACGACCTCGTCGATCCGCGGTACCATCGTCGACGAAACCGGTGCAGCCGTTTCCGGCGCCACCGTCACCATCCTCCACGAACCGACCGGCTCGGTCGCCGTGACAACCACCAGCGCCACCGGCCAGTTCTCAGCTCAGAACCTGCGCGTCGGCGGCCCGTACAGCGTCACCATCACCGGTGAAGGCTTTGTGCCGGCCCGCGCAGACAACGTCTACGCCAACCTCGGCGAAGCCACGAGCCTGGACCTGACGGTCAACACGTCCAGCGACGACACGGCCCGCATGGAAACGGTCGTCATCACCGGTTCCGCAATGCAGGTTGCTCAGGTTGCGACCGGCCCGTCGTCGACCTTCAACATCGCGACGCTGGAAAATGCTCCGGCCATGAACCGCGACATCAAGGACATCGTCCGTCTCGACCCGCGTGTCTATGTCGACGAAGCCTTCAACGACTCGATCAACTGTGCCGGTGCCAACCCGCGCTACAACTCGCTGACCGTCGACGGCGTCCGCCTGAACGACAATTTCGGCCTGAACTCCAACGGTTACCCGACCGAGCGTATCCCGTTCTCCTATGACGCCATCGAACAGGTGTCGGTTGAGCTGGCACCGTTCGACGTGAACTACGGCTCGTTCACCGCCTGTAACATCAACGCTGTTACGAAAACCGGCTCCAACGAATTCCACGGCGGCCTGTTCTTCGACTACACCGACGACTCGCTGACCGGCGACAACACCGACGGTGTCGAGCGCGATCTCGGCTCCTTCGAAGAGAAGCGCTACGGCATCAATATCGGCGGCCCGATCATCAAGGACAAACTGTTCTTCTTCGGCGCTTACGAAAAATTCGAAGGCGCAAATATCTTCGGTTACTCCCCAAATGATGTCGGCATCTCCGATGCGCTCTACCAGAGCATCATCGACATTGCCGTCAATCAATATGGCTACACGGCTGGCGGTCTGCCGACGTCCCTGTCTGTCGAAGACGAGAAATTCTTCGGTAAACTGGACTGGAACATCAACGACGACCACCGCGCTGAATTCACCTACACCTATAACGATGGCGCGAACTACTCGCCGTCTGACTCCGGTTCCACTCGCCTTGCGGATGGCAACCACTATTACGAGCGCGGCGCCAAGCTGGAAAACTACACCGGTGCTCTGTTCTCTGACTGGTCAGCGAACCTCTCCACCGAGCTTCGCGCTTCTTATGTGAAGCTCGACAATCGTCAGACTCCGGTCCTGGGCACGGACAACTGGGGCGAAGTTCAGATCCGTGTGGATCAGGATCTCGGATCCGGCAACAGCACGATCTACCTGGGTGCAGACGACAGCCGTCATGCCAACAAGCTCAACTATGAGCTGTGGAACTACAAAGCGGCTGCCAACTACACGATGGGCGATCACCTGTTCACGGCAGGTGTCGAGCGCGAAGAATTCTCCGTGTTCAACCTGTTCGTTCAGCAGGCTCTCGGTGAGTGGCGCTTCGATCTGCGGAGTCCTTCCGGTTCAACCACGACCAACGATAACTTCGACAACTTTGCAAACGGCGATTTCGACTACTTCCAGTATACGAACGCTGCCGGCACCAATGATGTGAACGACGCGGCTGCTGATTTCGGCTATGAAATCAACACCTTCTACATTCAGGACAAGTGGCAGGTCACCGACAAGCTCGATATCACCGCGGGCCTTCGCTATGACTACTACACGTCCAGCGACAAGCCGCGCTATAACTGCGTGTTCGAATACGGCAATATGTATGATCCTACCGACCCTGATACGAATGTCTGCGGGCTCGATGCGCCCGGGACCAGAGCAGGATACGGTTTCCGTAATGACGAGAACATGGATGGCCGCGACCTGCTGCAGCCGCGCTTCGGCTTCAACTACGAGTATGCTGACAATCTCAGCTTCCACGGTGGTTTCGGACTGTTCTCCGGCGGTAACCCGAACGTCTGGATTTCGAACAACTATTCGAACAATGGTGTGACGCTGACGGACTACTACGCTCCGGATGACTCCAACCTGGCAGACTTCACCTATTCTGATACCGGACGTCCGTTCTTCGACGTTCCGGATGAGGCAATCGCTGACATTGCCGGGGCCTCTGGCCGCGGTGGTGTGAATGCTCTTGATCCGAACTTCAAAATTCCGTCGGAATGGAAGTTCGCGTTCGGTGCTGTGGCTGATGTCGACACCAACATGCCGATCCTCGGTAATGATCTGCGTGTCATGGCGGACATCCTGTACTCCAAGACGAACGAAGCTGCGGCTGTGATCCCGCTCAGCTACGTTCAGACCGGTACAGCTCCTGATGGCCGTCCGCTTTACGGCGGCTCCACCAGCGACTTCCTGCTGACCAATGCAGACGAGAAGGGCAGCTCCCTGGTGCTCTCACTCGGCCTGTCTCAGGCATATGACAACGGCATCGACTGGGCTCTTGGCTACGCTTACACGGACGCCAAAGACGCCAACCCGATGACGTCTTCGGTCGCCTACTCGAACTTCTCAAACTATGCGACCTATGATCCGGTACACCCGAGCCTCGGCACGTCGGACTATGAAGTGGCTCACCGCTTCACGCTGCAGTTCAACTACGCGAAAGAGTACATCAACGACCTGGAGACCCGCATCTCCCTGTTCGGCACGGCGAACGAAGGCGCTCCGTACAGCTACACGCTGGGCTATGGCAGCACGATCGAAGGACCGTTCCGCAACAGCCGTCAGCTGGCGTACATTCCGACAGGGATTGCTGACCCGCTCATCGCGGCAAGCTCCGATCCGAACGCTGTGGCCGCTCTGGTCAACTTCATTGAAAACAATGACGACCTGCGCAACGCTCGCGGCAGTATCTTCACCCGCAACGATGCGGCTGATGACTGGTGGACGAAGTTCGACCTGAAGCTGAGCCAGGAACTGCCGGGCCTGCGCCCGCAGGACCGCACGGAAGCCTGGGTCACCATCGAGAACGTCGGCAACCTGCTGAACTCGGACTGGGGCATCCTGCGTGAGCATGGCTTCCCGGGTGACGCTGAGCTGTACGATGCCAAAATCGTCAACGGTCAGTACGAGATCACCAGCTTCAACGGTGATGCCGACAGCGACCGTATCGTGATCAGCCCGTCGCTGTGGCAGGTCCACTTCGGTATCAAGTACAAGTTCTAAGCCTTACGGCCTGAACTGAATTGAAATCGGGAAGGGCGGCTCCATGCGGGGCCGCCCTTTTCCTTTATGTGTAGCTGTGGCATGGCGCGCGCGATGAACGACAACAAACCCTTCCTTCCGCCCGAATGGGCGCCGCAGGCTGCCCTCTGGTGCGGCTGGCCGCATCTTGCCGATGAATGGGGCGGTCGTCTTGAAGGGCCGCGGACACAGATCGCCGGTTTCATCCGGGCCGCTTCGGCGCATGTCCCGGTCCGGGTTGCGGCGGGGTCTGCCGAGGCGCTCGCCTCTGCCACGGCAGCTGTCGGCGATGTGGCGAAAATCGTGGAAGTCCCGGCCGGCGACATCTGGCTGCGCGACACCGGCCCCATTGTGACGGGGCAGGGCGCCGCCCGAGAGGCGCAAGCGTTCCGCTTCAATGGCTGGGGCGGCAAATACCTGATGCCGGGTGACACGGAAACGGCAGGCGCCATCGCGGCGTATGAATCCCTGCCGGCGAAATTTCACCCGATCGTGCTGGAAGGCGGCGCCATCGATGCCGACGGCAAGGGCCGCCTGCTGACCACACGCCAGTGCCTGCTCAATCCGAACCGGAACCCCGACCTGACGGCGGAGGAGATCGAGGCCCGCATCTGTGCGGCGCTTGGCATCGACGAGATGATCTGGCTGGGCGACGGCCTGCTGAACGACCATACCGACGGCCATGTCGACAATATCGCCCGCTTCATCAGGCCGGGGCACGCGCTCTGCCAGATGCCGTCCGGTACGGACGACCCGAACCGGGACGTGCTGCTGGAGATCGAGGCCACGCTGCGCGACGCCGGGCTCGACGTGACGACCATTCCATCCCCCGGCCTGATCCGCGGTGAAGACGGTGAGCCCGTCCCGGCAAGCCATATGAACTTCACCATCACGAACGGGGCCGTTCTGGTGCCGGTCTATGAAGACCATTACAGTCTCGTGGCGCTCGCCGAGATGCGGGTCCTGTTCCCGGGCCGCAAGATCATCGGCCTGCCGGCTGGACATATTCTGGGTGGGGGCGGAAGCTTCCACTGCATGACCCGCGAAATTCCTGCCTGATCCGGAGGATCTGAGAATGAGCCGTACAATCACCGTTGCCAGCATCCAGTTCACGCCCAGCGACGACATGCAGGAAAATATCGACCGCGTGGCCGGCTTCATTCGCGAAGCCGCCGTGCAGGGCGCCGAGGTCGTGCTGCCGCCGGAACTCTTCTGCGGTCATTACTTCTGCAAGACGCAGGAAGAGCACCATTTCGCCCGCGCGCTGCCCTGGCACGACCATCCGGCCGTGATGCAGCTTGGCGAGCTCGCTGCGGAACTCGGCGTTGTGATCCCGGTCTCGATCTATGAGAAGGACGGGCCGCTCTATTACAATTCACTGGTGATGATCGACGCCGATGGCACACCGCTGGGCGTCTACCGCAAGAGCCACATTCCGGATGGCCCCGGTTATCAGGAGAAATTCTATTTCCGGCCGGGCGATACGGGCTTCCGCACCTGGCAGACCATGAAGGGCAATATCGGCGTTGGCATCTGCTGGGACCAATGGTTCCCGGAAGCGGCGCGGGCCATGGCCCTGATGGGCGCCGATGTGCTTTTGTACCCGACCGCCATCGGGGCCGAGCCGCAAGACGCCAGCCTCGACACGGCAGCGCGCTGGCGCCGGGTGATGCAGGGGCATTCGGTGGCGAATGTCATTCCCGTCGTGGCGGCCAATCGTGTCGGAGATGAAGACGGCCAGGTCTTCTACGGCACCAGCTTCATCACGGACCAGACGGGCGAAATTGTCACCGATTTCGGTCGCAGCGAAGAAGGCGTGCTTGTCGCGCGCTTCGATCTCGACCTCATCGACCGGGACCGGGCCGCCTGGGGCTTTTTCCGGGACCGTCGGACAGACCTTTACGACATTCTGGTCTGATTAAGGGGCTCAATCCCCGCCGGGCGTGCCGCGGGGCGGCCGCTGTCCGGTATCGAACGGGGAGCGCTCATTCCGTTCTGATCTGGGTTTCGGCGCCTTCAGGGATGCGATCACGATCACGTCGCTGGTGTCCTCGACATAGTGTTCTGCAAGCTTTGCAATCACGGCTTCGAACTCTTCCGGGCTGACGCGGCGGTCGAGGTTCGGATCGAAACGGACCGGATTGGCGAGGGAATCGTCACGTGTCGGCAGGCTCTCGGCCCAGCTGATCTGCTCGAACGCTGTCAGGTGGCCGTCGCCATTCGCATCGGCTTTCCGGAACGCGGCCTTCGTGCCGGCCTCCAGCTCTTCGCGCGTGATCTTGCCGTCGTCATTGGTGTCGAAGCTGAGGAAAAGCCCCCCGCCTGCGACCAGCCTCTCAGGGGTGCCCCGGGCGCGGCGCGCTTCGGGTTTGGTAAATCCCTGGCCCGGAAGGCGCACGATTTCGTCCTGGGCTTCCTGCGCCGCAGCCGGAACAGCCGCAGCCATCAACAAGGCACCAGCCAGCGCAATCGGGCGTAAAATCATTGGGATCACTCCACGAACAGGCGGGCAGACTAAGCGAGTGTTGTGTTTTTGCAACATATGGTTTCAGTTATCTTGCGCCGGTATGGGCCGGGCATTAGCACTCCGTTAACGCGCCCTTAACGCTAGAGGGGCATTTCGTTAACTGTTTCATCGGTCGGTATCGCGGCCGATTCGGGCTTTTGGATGACGCGCCATGGCACTTTCAGCGGAGCAGGTTCCGATCATTATGGCCGCAGGCGCGGCCGCTCTTGGCCTCGCGGCGCTGCTCTGGGCGTTGCGGGTGTCGGACGGTGCGCGGGGCGCTGCCCGTAAATACCGCGACCGGTCTGCTGAGCTGGAAACCACGCTCGCGGCGCACCGGTCCATTCTCGGGGCCCATCCGGGCGTCATCCTCGTCTGGCAGGGTGAGGCGCTTGAAGCCGAGGGCGACGACATCATCCCGCCGGAAATGTACGGGTCCCCGGTCGCGCTGGCCGGCCTGCTGAGCTTTACCGACGATGCCATCTCGCCGGACCCGGCCGTGCGCATCATCGAGGGCCTTGCCGACCTTGAGGCCCGTGACAGCGCCGGACACGACACGACGCTGCGTATCCGCCTGCGCGAACTGCGCGAGAGCGGGCAGGCTTTTTCGCTGACAATCATCGGCCCGTCCGGCCGCTTCCTTGAAGCCGACGGGCGCACCGCGGGGGCCCGGGCCGTGGTCTGGGTCAGCGATGCGACCATCAAGGGGCTGGAGGAAAGCTCAGCCCGCGGCAAGCTGGAAGAAGCCCGGCAGGTCATCGCGCGCGATCCGACGGCCTTCCTCGACATGCTGGGCAAGGCGCCGTTCCCGGCCTGGCGCATGTCGGGCATGGGCAAGCTGCAATGGGTGAACCCGGCCTATATCGAAGCCGTCGACGGCACCAATCTGGACCGTGTGCTCGACCGGCAGCTGATGCTGGACCAGGCGACCGCTGACCAGGCCCGCAAGACGATCAGTGAAGGCATCGACATCGACGAGACCCGGCACATCACCATCAATGGCGCGCGCCGGGCGATGCGTATCCTGACTTTCCCGCTCTCGGGCGGGGCAGGGGCGATGGCCCTGGACGTCACCGCGCAGGAAGATGCGCGTGAAGAACTGAACCGCCACGTCCGCGCGCATGACGAGACGCTGAACCATGTGGCCGATGCCGTTGCCATTTTCGGGGCAGACCGCAAGCTGACCTTCTACAACAAGGCCTTCCGCGACATGTGGGATCTCGATGAGAGCTTCCTGCTGGACCGTCCCGGCCATGGCCAGCTGCTGGACCGGCTGCGCGAGCGCCGCAAGCTGCCTGCCCGGGCGAACTATGCCGAATGGCGCGCGGAAGAGCTCTCCTACTATCTCGATATTGACGGGGTGAAGGAAGACACCTGGTCGCTGCCGGACGAGCGGACCCTGTCCGTCACCCGCCAGCGCCACCCGATGGGCGGCCTGCTGCTGCTGTTCAAGGACATCACCGGCGAGCTGGAACTGCAGACGCGGTTCAATGCCATTGTGAAGACGCAGAGCTCCACGCTCGACAATCTCCACGAAGCGGTCGCCGTGTTCGGCGGCGACGGGCGCATGAAGCTGCACAACAATGCGTTCGAGCGCCTGTGGAGCCTCAGCGAAGAGATGCTGAAGGACCATCCGGATTATGACGATGTGGTGGAGGAGTGCATTCCGCTCTTCCACGACACGGAAATCTGGGCGGCCATGAAGAGCCACATCACCGACCCGTCCGCCAAGGCACGTCAGTCCACGACGGGCGAAATGCGCCGGTCCGATGGGTCGATCCTGACCTATCTGACCCATCCGCTGCCGGACGGAAACACGCTGATCGCCTTTGCCGACGTGACCGCGACCCGCCGTGTCGAATCCGCCCTGCGCGAGCGGGCCGAAGCCTTTGAGGCTGCCGACCGTCTGAAGACGGAATTCGTGCGTAATGTGTCCTACCAGCTGCGCTCTCCGCTGACGGTGATCTTCGGCTATGCCGAACTGCTGGAAACCCAGCGCAATGGCGACCTGACGGAACGCCAGAAAGACTATGTCAGCGCGATCCTGTCTGCCTCCGATCACCTGTCCAAGCTGATCGAGAACATTCTCGACCTCGCCATGATCGAGGCTGGGCGTATGGATCTCGACCTCGAAGATGTCGATCTCGCCAGCGTGATTGATGAAAGTATCGAAATGGTCGTCTCGAAGGCTGAGGATACGCAGATCACGGTGCGCTCTGATATTTCGGGCAAGCTAGGCCTGATCCGCGCGGACGAGCGGCGCATCCGGCAGATCCTGTTCAATCTGGTTTCGAACTCGCTGCGCTTCACGGACTCCGGCGGGGAGATCGTCATTTCGGCCCAGCGCATGGGCGACATGGTCACCTTCTCCGTACGGGACAATGGACGCGGCCTTGAGGCAGACAAGCGCGCGACCAGCTTCGACAGTTTCGTCTCAGGTGACCAGCGCGGCGCAGGCCTCGGCCTTGCCCTCGTGAAGCACTTTGTCGATCTTCACGGCGGCACCGTCGGCATGAAGCCGGTCGATGGCGGCGGGCTGGAAGTCACCTGCTGGCTGCCGGCGCAGGCCATGCGCGCCGTCAGCGCACAGCGCGAACTGCTGCTTTCGGAGAATGTCGTTCCGTCCTGAGACGAACGCCAGGGCGGCGCTCAGCGCGTCTCGACGGTCCGCTCGGGATCCAGACCGCGGGTCTCAGCCACGACACGGGCCGGAACTTCAGGCGCCACGTCATAGCGCAGCACAGCCGGTTTCGAGACCAGAAGGTCTGAGCCGCCGGTTTCCGTCACCACAACCGTTTCCATGACGGTAGGGGCTTCCTGGGCGGTTTCTGTTTCCGGCAGGAAATCAGCTTCCAGACGGCCGCGCAGGCCGCTGCCTTCTGCAGCAAGAACGGGCAGGGCAACGCCCGCGGCGGCGAGGCTGACGGTGAAAAAGCGAATGGCGGACATGGCACAACTCCCGGGCTAGACCAGATTCCCCCAGAAACATGCATGTCCTGTGCCAGATACGCCTATTTGGCGAATTTCAGCAGGAAGCGATCCGTCTTGCGCCGGACGGACGGGTCGAACACCTGCACGGTGCCGTCATCGTCCGGATTGGCGAGGATGTCGCTCTCATCGACCAGCGTCAGGCCATGATCTTTAGCCAGGTCGACAATGATGGCCTTGTCGATCCGGTGCGTGTCTCCGCCCGTTGTAGGGGGCGATCCGGCCGGGGCCATGTGATCCAGCACTACCAGATGGCCGCCCGGCTTCAGGACACGGGCAATCTCGTCAAAGGTCATGTCCGGGTCGCCGAGCACGCCTTCCGGCTCGCCCTGCGGCGTGTACCAGAGCTCATGCGGGCCGAGGAACCAGGTGACGATGTCCGCTTTGGCGTCCGGAACATTCGAGAGATTGTCGAAGGCGCTTTCCACGATCTGGACATTCAGCAGCCGCCCGTCGACCCGTTTTGAGACGGAGTCGCCGAGGAAATTTTTGAACGATGGCGGGTTCTGCATATAGACTTTGCCGTCCGGTCCGGCGACGCGGGACAGGAGCTCGGTATAGAAACCGTCGCCGGCTTCCATTTCGACAATCGTCATGCCCGGCATGACACCGGCAAAGGACAGAACTTCGATGGATTTGCGCACCGGGTAGAGTTCATAGTCCTGCTCCGGTCGATCATCCTGCCGGAATACGCTCTCATAATCGAAGCTGCCCGGTGCCACTTTCGGGGCAGGCGTTTCTGGCATGGCGGGCGCTTCCGGTGCAGCGTCAGGGGCCTCCGGTGCAGGGGCTGCTGCCGGTGTGGCGCAGGCGGCCAGCAGTGCGCCGGCCAGGCTGAGTAGTGCGATCTGTTTCATGTTCCTGTCCTCCTCAGGGTGATCCGTCTCCGGATCAGGCGTCCGCCAGCATTTTTTCGCTCATTTCCCACAGGCGTTCGGCGCGTTCGTCGTCGCAGGCCCAGGCGCGGACATGTTCCCAGCGCTGGCTGTCTTCGGTCGCGAATTGGGCGATATCGCAATTCTCGCAATAGACGCCGCCGCGGCCTTCCAGCTGGGGTGAGGTTGCTGCCCAGACGGTGGTTGAGGCGCCTTGTTCGGGGGTTTTGAACATGGCCTGCACCGCCGGTGGAATGGAGCCGTCAGGCGCTTTCCAGCCGAGCGCGACCATTTCTTCTTCGGGCAGGTGGCGCTGCAGCGGCGTGAAGATGCCACCCGGATGGACGGAGAAGGCGCGGACACCGATGTCCCGCCCGCGCCGGTCCACGCCAAGTGCGAACAGCGCGTCGGCGGTCTTGGCCTGTCCGTAGGCTTCCCATTTGTCATAGGGACGTTCGTTATAGTTCGGATCGTCCCAGATCACGTCAGAGCGGATGTGCCCGGTCGAGGACAGTGCGACCATGCGGGCATTCTGCGTGCGCTGCATGGCCGGGGCGAGGGCGAGGCTCATCGCCATATGGCCCAGATGGTTGACCCCGAACTGGCTTTCCCAGCCGGGGCCGACCCGGGCGAGCGGGCAGGCCATGATTCCGGCATTGTTGATCAGGATGTCGAGGCCGCGGCCGGTCTCGTCATATTCCCGCGTGAATTTCTCGACGCTGGCGAGGTCAGCCAGGTCCATTGCGGCAATTTCGATGTCGCCGGCCACGTCGGCCAGTGCGGCTTCGGCGGTATCGAGCCGGCGGGCCGGGACGGTGACACGCGCCCCGGCCGATGCCAGCGCCCGCACGGTTTCCAGTCCGATGCCGGAATACCCGCCGGTGACAACCGCGTTCTTGCCGGACAGATCGATCCCTTCGATCACCTCGGCGGCTGTGAACTTGTTATGGAATCCCGATCCGATCGGGGTCTGGTCTTCTGCAGCCATCCGGATATCTCCCTGTCTCCGATCTCGCTTTGAGCGGCGGATACTGCCCCGCGGCCGGGGAGGGGACAAGGGCGGGTTAAGAAAGCTTAAGCTGGCAATGCCTTGGTGACGCCCCGGCCCTGTCCCTATATCAGAGACGGAACAATGACTTAGGAAGGGCAGACCCCATGCTACGCTCCCCTCTGATTGCCGCCGCGCTGACCTGTTGCGCCATCGCTTTGCCAGCCGCCGCCCAGTATGGCCGGGTTGAGCGCTCCCAGGCCGAGATCGCGCTGGAAAACGCCAAAGAGACATTCGCTGAACAACGTGCCGCCCGGCAGGAAGCCAACACGGCCTGCGCGGCCCGCGACTATGAGGCCTGCGTGACCGCGGGCGATTCCTATCGCAAGGGCACTGGCGGCACACAGGATTACGGTCTGGCGCTGAAAGCCTATGAGCGCGCCTGCAAGGGTGACAATGGCAAAGGCTGCGCGACGCTGGCCTATATGACCATGCTCGGACGCGGGATGGACGCCGATCCGGTGAAGGCGCGCGGCCTCTACAAGGAGTCTTGCGATCTTGGCGAAGTCAGCGGCTGTGCCGGTTATGGCAACATGCTGTTCACCGGAACGGGCGGCGCCAAGAACGTGCCGCAAGGCACACGGATCCTGCAGGATGCCTGTAATCGCGATTATGAATGGGCCTGCACCCGGCTCGACGAGTTGGGCGCCTATGATCCGGATTCGGTTGCGTTCGAACGCCTGAAAGACATGCGCGGCGGCTGATCCGCTGCGTGGCCTCGTTTCCTAGCCGCGGTCCGTTGCCGGGCCGGGGGACAGGAACGAGGTTGGCGGTGACATCGGCGCAGCCGGCTGCGAACGTGTGACAGGCGGGGTCAAGGGCTGCGTTGCGGCCACCGGGGCGGCTTCTTCCGCTTTGGGGGCCTGAGATGGGGTCTGCGCCGGCTCTGGCGGGCCGAGATGGTCCGGCAGGTCAGCGGCGATCAGAAGGTTGGCTGTCAGCATGGCGCCTTCGTCGACACGGACAGACCGTGCGGCAACGTCTCCGCCGACCGTTGCGCCTGACCAGATCTCGATCGACTGGGTCGCCAGGACCGTGCCTGCCAGCTCACCATGCACAATGATCACCGGGGCTTCGATACGGCCCTCAACGCGGCCGCCCCGTTCGATGATCAGCATGCTTTCGCAGCGGATGTAGCCTTTCACCAGGCCGGCAACGACCAGCTGGGCCCCGAACCGCAGGTCGCCCTCAAGCGTGGTGTCCTTCAGGATCAGGTTTGCCGGTTCTCCGCCGCGCATTTTGTCTGCAGGTGCCATGGAGGTCTAAGCCCTTCTCTTGTCCATCAGCGCGTCTATGCAGGGATTGTGCCCGAACCTTCGAACCTGTTGATTTCAGAGCAAATTTGGTGTGCGTGGGCTTTCAGCCAGGGGATCTGCCACGAATTGGCCGCGGGCAGGCCGCAAGGGTGCCGGAGACAGGGGATTGGATCAGGATATGCGTTTCACCTGCCTGACCGCTGCCGCTTTACTGGCTGTTTTCGCCTGCTCAGGGCCTGCACAGCCTGTCGCAGCGCCGGCAGGGGGCGGCCCATTCGCCCCCGGCAATGAAGGCATCGACCTGTCCCACCACAACGGCCGGGTGAACTGGGACGCGCTCAGCAGCGCCCCGCTCGATTTCGTCTATCTGAAAGCCACTGAAGGGCGCGACTGGAAGGATACGCGGTTTCAGGAGAACTGGCTGGCGGCGAGCGAGCGCGGCTGGCATGTCGGCGCCTATCATTTCTACCTGCTCTGCCGGAATGGCGCGGCGCAGGCGGAGAATTTCATCCAGTCGGTCGAAGTGCGCGAAGGCACGCTGCCCCCGGCAGTCGATCTGGAATACGCCCACAATTGCACGCCGGACGGATCCAGAGAGGCCGTCCGGGCAGAAATCAGGGCGTTTATGGATGCGCTTGAAACCGAATATGGCGCCCCGCCCGTGCTCTACACGACACCGGAATTCCATCGTGACTGGCTGGCCGGGCATTTTCCCCGTCATCCGGTCTGGATGCGCAGCCTGTCCGGTCCGCCGGAAGGGGATGTGCTGATCTGGCAGTATTCGATGAAAGGGCAGGTCCCCGGGGTGGACGGGTTCGTGGACCTCAACCGCGTGCCCGGCACACCCTAAATATTGAGGTCGAGGGCAAGGCGCGTCAGGCCTTCCTCCGGCATCACCTGCGGGCGGATCCCGGCCGGAATATCCGCCGGGTTCACGGCGGCCTTGTCGAGGTCTATCCGCGCGAGTTGCGCCGGGCTGAGCGGCAGTTTCAGGCCAAGCCCGGCCAGCAGGGACACAAGCGCCCGGACCGGCCCCAATGGCACAGGCAGGTCGATGCCGCCGCGCCCGGTCGCTCGCCGGGCCGTTGCGATCAGCTCCCGATGGGACAGGATCTGCGGGCCACCGACAGCGAGGAGGCCGGTCGCATTCCATTCGCCCGCGACCAGCGCTGCGGCCAGGCGGGCCAGGTCTTCAACATGGATCGGCTGCTGGCTCGCCTCGCCTGAGCCCAGGCGGGGAAACACTGGCAGGCGCGCCAGCATTCTCAGCAGGCGCGACAGGTTTCCGTCCCCCGGATAGCCATAGATCATGGTGGGCCGCAGAATGGCCCAGCCGGGTGCGTTCTCCAGAATGTCCGCCTCTGCAGCGCGCAGCCGGTCATAGACGGGATCTTCGCCGACGATCGCGACATTGTTCGAGGAAAACACGACGCCGCGCGTGACGCCCCCGGCATGGAAAGCGCGTGCGGCCGGGGCGGAGACCGACAGGATCGGTGTCAGGATGACGCTGGAAGGTTGAGGCGCCAGGGCGCTGATCGCGCTCAGGTCTGTCAGGTCGAGGGGGGCGAGTTCAATCCCGGCAGCCTGCATGCGGGCATCGAGATCCACATCGGGATGGCGCCGTGTGCCGACGACCTTGTAGCCGCGCTCAGCAAGATCCAGCGCGATCCACGCCCCCAGTGGGCGGTTCACGCCTGCTACAAGAATCGGATCGGTGGAGGTCACGCCCCCGCTCTACCAGTGTTTGAACGGGGGCGCGAGGGGGGTTAGTTGCGCGACTTGTCGACCAGGCGGTCGTTCTGGGCCCAGTGCATCATGCCGCGCAGTTTTTCGCCGACTTCCTCGATCGGGTGGCTGTTCATGCGCTGGCGCATGGCGTTGAAGCCCGGTGCGCCGGCCTGGTTCTCCAGCACCCAGTTGCGGGCGAAGGTGCCGTTCTGGATGTCTTCCAGAACCTTCTTCATGTTCGCCTTGGCTTCGGAATCCACGATGCGCGGACCGGAGACATATTCGCCATACTCGGCCGTGTTCGAGATCGAGTAGTTCATGTTGGCGATGCCGCCTTCATAGATCAGGTCGACGATCAGCTTGGTCTCGTGCAGGCATTCGAAATAGGCCATTTCCGGCGCGTAGCCGGCTTCGACCAGCGTTTCGTAGCCAGCCTTGATCAGCTCGACGATGCCGCCGCAGAGAACGGCCTGCTCACCGAAGAGATCGGTTTCGGTCTCTTCGCGGAACGAGGTCTCGATCACGCCGGCGCGGGTGTTGCCGATGGCTTTCGAATAGGAGAGGGCGACGTCCTTGGCGGTGCCGCTCGCATCCTGGTGGATGGCGACGAGGCCTGGCAGGCCGAAGCCCATCTGATACTGCGCGCGCAGCGTGTGGCCGGGGCCTTTCGGGGCCGACAGGGAGACGTCGACATCGGCGCGCGGGCGGATCAGGTTGTAATGCACGTTGAAGCCGTGGCCGAACATGATGTGCTGGCCGGCGCGCAGGTGCGGCTCGATCTCGTTGGCGTAAAGCACAGCCTGCTTTTCGTCCGGCACGAGGATCATGACCACGTCGGCCCACTGGGTGGCCTCGGCCGGGGTGACCACTTCAAGGCCTTCAGCCTCGGCTTTCTTGCGGCTGGCCGAGCCCTCCTGGAGGGCGACCTTGACCTGTTTCACACCGCTGTCGCGCATGTTCAGCACATGGGCGTGGCCCTGGCTGCCATAGCCGACGACGGCCACTTTCTTGCTCTGGATGAGGGCGAGATCTGCGTCCTGCTCGTAATAGACTTTCATGGGATTCCGTTCGGCTCCGTCGGGGGTTGTTCTGGATAGGGATGAGGCGGTCAGGGGGCGTTGCAGTCCCAGCCGCTGCTGACATTGGCAACGCCAATGATCAATTCGTTGAGTTTCGCCACATCGTCGCTCTGGCGGATATGGCGGGAGAAATCGCGTGTCCCGTTCGCGGTCTGCACACGGCTGACCACGTCATGAGAATCGAGCAGCAGGACAGACCGGTGCGATCCGTCCGGATTGACCACGACTTCCATCCGCTCGGCATAGCCGGGCAGGTCCGGCGATGCCGCCTGCAACAGCGCGATCGAGACCTGCGCGGCGGCGTCGTCCGGCATCAGCGTCTGCAGCTGGCAGACCGGCACATTGCCGGGCCGTTCCATATCGGCCGGCACCGAACGGGCATTGAGGATCATCGCCCCCTGCACATCGCTGACGGCGTAGACATAGACCGCTCCGCTGGGGGAGATCGCGGTATCGACCACGCTGACGAGCGGATCGGTGACCGGCCCGAAAATGGCGTCGGCGCGGCTTTCATAGATCGCTGCCCGGTCCACATCGCAGGCCAGTTGGGCCTTGCCGGCCTCTTCTGCGACAGCCAGCGCCACACCGGCGACGCGCGGCTTGCAGCTTTCCGGCATCGGCGGTTCGGCCAGCGCAGGCGCGGCGAAACAGGCCGCGATCAGGGGAAGGGCGAAGAGGCGGCGCATCATCCTTTTTCCTTCCCGCGCTTTATGGAGAGAACGCCCGTGCGGCTGACCTCGACGAGGCCGAGCGGGGTCATCAGGTCCACGAACTGGCTGATCTTGTCGGAGGCGCCGGTGATCTCGAAGATGAAGCTCTCATTCGTCGTGTCGATCACACTGGCGCGGAAGATCTGGGCGATGCGTAGCGCTTCGACGCGCTTTTCGCCGGTGCCGGCCACTTTGACGAGGGCGAGCTCACGCTCGATGCCGCGCTTCGACTTGGTGATGTCCACGACTTCGCCGACCGGGACGAGGCGCATCAGCTGCGCTTCGATCTGTTCCAGGATGTGCGGCGTGCCCTGGGTGACGATGGTGATGCGCGACTGGTGGCTGGAGGAATCCACTTCGGCCACGGTCAGGCTGTCGATGTTATAGCCGCGTCCGGAGAACAGGCCGACGACCCGGGCGAGCACGCCCGGTTCGTTGTCGACCAGCACGGCCAGCGTGCGGCGCTCAACGGCTTCATCCTCATGATTGAGGAAATAGGCGGACTTCGGTCCGGTCGAGGTTGGAGTTCCGGATCCGTCGCTCATTGTACTGTCTCCGGCTGTTCAGGGTGGCGGGTTGGGTTGTCGATGGAGACCCCGGGACGCCGAGTCAAGAGTTGCTGCCTGAGGGACTCAGCGCGCTCGATGGCTTGCGTCTGATGGGTACGGGTCTGCCCGTCATAGCGCCCGACCACCTGGTTCAGACGCCGCGGATCGAGATGGCTCTGAAGTTCGGACACAATCAGGCGGCGGCATTCATCGATGAAGTCCGCGCTGTTGTCGCCGGTGGGGCCACCCTCACGGGTCAGCGCCTTGATTTCACAGTGAACCCAGACCATCGCATCAAGGATCGGCGGGCGGAAGCCACGATAGGCGCCATCTTTCTCTGCGCCTTTCTTGTGCTCGTCGAGATTGGGGAAAAACATGCGGCCCCTGTCGATCAGGGAGGTCAGGTGGATCAGCGTGGCCACCCGGGCAGTCTGGAAGGCCCCTTCATTCCCGTGCATGTGCCGGGTGCGGGCCAGCATTGCCGCCCGCGCCAGCGTATCGATGGCGGCATTGCCCCAGTCGAGGCTGGAACTGTCGATGGTCTGGCGCAATTGCTCGGTACGCAGCTGGCGCTGCTTGCGGGTTTCGGCCCGGCTGGCGAGCGCGCCGATCACGGCGGCAATGGCCGACACCACCGTGACGACCGTGCCGACATTGTCAGCCAGTATCTGCCAGATGTTGTCAAAGGCCATTACCATCCCCTGAAGCGGCGCCGTTTCCCGGTCTGTCAGAAGTCAGACGAGCTTGCGCCCGGTCTCACCAATCTCGTTACCAGTTATCTGCCCGAGGATCATCTCGTTATGTGCAGAGCCCGACGGGATCATGGGCAGGCAGTTGCCGTCCTTCTCGATCCGGCAGTCGAACAGGACCGGGCCCGGGTGCTCGATCATTTCCATGATCTTGTCGTCCAGCAGGGCCGGGTCTTCGCAGCGGATGCCGCGAGCGCCCATGGCTTCGGCCAGTTTGACGAAGTCCGGCAGGCTTTCCGAATAGGAGTGCGAATAGCGCTCTCCGTGCAGCAATTCCTGCCACTGGCGCACCATGCCCATCCACTCATTGTTGAGGATGAAGACCTTCACCGGCAGGCAGAACTGCACAGCGGTCGACAGTTCCTGCATCATCATCTGGATCGACGCTTCGCCGGCGATATCGATGACCAGCGCGTCCGGATGGGCGCACTGGACGCCGACCGCGGCGGGCAGGCCATAGCCCATCGTGCCGAGGCCGCCGGAGGTCATCCAGTGGTTCGGCTCGTCGAAATGGAAGAATTGCGCTGCCCACATCTGGTGCTGGCCCACTTCGGTCGTGATGTAGGTCTCGCGCTGTCGGGTGAGGGCGTAGAGGCGCTCGATCGCGTATTGCGGCTTGATGACCTCGTCCGACGGCGCATAGGCGAAACAGTCGCGGGCGCGCCAGGCGTCGATCTCGGCCTTCCACGGCTTAAGGTCCGGGCGCTTGCCCTTGCGGTGTTTCACCGCCGTAATCAAAGCTTCGAGGGCCGCGGCGCAGTCTGCAACGATCGGCACGTCGACCCGGACAATCTTGTTGATCGAGGAGGGGTCGATGTCGATGTGGACCTTCTTCGAGTTCGGCGAGAAAGCGTCGATCCGGCCGGTGACGCGATCGTCGAACCGGGCGCCGACGCAGATCATCAGGTCGCAATCATGCATCGCATTGTTGGCTTCGTAGCTGCCATGCATGCCCACCATGCCCAGCCAGTCGGGGTGGGAGGCGGGGAAGGCGCCAAGGCCCATCAGCGTGGACGTGACCGGAATGCCCGTCTCGGCCTGCAGCTTGCGCAGCGCTTCGGAGCCTCTGGGTCCGGAATTGATGACGCCGCCGCCGGTGTAGAAGACAGGCCGGCGGGCCATGGCGATCAGCTCCGCGACCGCCTCGATGGCTTCCGGTTGCGGCTCGGTCTTCGGCTTATAGGTCGGCTTGTGGACGCCGTCCTTGCCGGAATAGGTGCCGGTGGCGAACTGGACGTCCTTCGGAATATCGATGACCACCGGGCCGGGGCGGCCGGAGGTGGCGATATGGAAGGCCTCATGGATCGTACGGGCCAGCTGGTCGACATCGGTGACCAGGTAATTGTGCTTGGCGCAGCTGCGCGTGATGCCCGTCGTATCGGCTTCCTGGAAAGCGTCCGTGCCGATCAGGTGCGTCGGCACCTGGCCGGAGATGACGACGATGGGAATCGAATCCATCATCGCGTCGGTGATCGGCGTAACCATATTGGTCGCGCCGGGGCCGGAAGTGACCAGCGCCACGCCGCATTTGCCGGTGGAGCGGGCATAGCCTTCGGCCGCATGGCCTGCGCCCTGTTCGTGGCGCACCAGAACGTGACGGATGTCATCCGCTGAGAAAAGCGCGTCATAAATTGGTAGGACCGCGCCACCCGGATAGCCAAACATGACTTCTACACCCTGTTCCCGGAGGGCCGTGATTACGATCTCGGCGCCGGTCATCAGGCGTGTTTCGGTCTTCTGTTTGGTCTTGACGGTCATGACTTTGCTCTGGCGTCTGGGGTTAGAAAAGAGGGGGTTTGTCCGGATTGTTATCTGAAAAGAAAAAGGGCCCCCTTCGGAGACCCTTTTGTGCGCACACCCGCAACCGGTTCTGATGAACGGCGGCTACGGGTGCCTAATTACGAGTACCTCTGACATGCGCACGTGCGTTTCCTCCAACGACGGGGGCTAGGAATAATCTGCCTCCATCTCCCTGTCAATCTCCCTATAGAGGGCAAGAATAACCCTCATGCGGTCGCTCATTTCGGTGCCGGGAATTCTCGGCCAGAACGGGAATTGCCTGCCAATCCACGTGAATTGCCTCTTTGCATAGCGCCGCGTGTCGCGTTTTGCGTTCTCGGCGGCAAATTCCGCGCTGATCTCGCCGCGGGCAAAGGCAGCCAGCCAGGGCATGCCATGGGCCTTCATGCAGGGAAGTTCGGGGTCGAGGCCGCGCTCGATCAGCGCGCGGGCCTCGGCCATGGCGCCCTGCATCAGCATGCCTTCGAAGCGGCGGTCGATCTTGGCATAGAGCTTGGCGCGCGGCGGGGTGAGGGCGAAGCCCATCCATTCCCGGTCCAGCAGGACAGGGGGCTGGCGCTCATGATGGAAGTCGGTGATCGGCCGGCCTGTCGCCAGCCAGACCTCATAAGCCCGGGCGAGGCGTTGCCTGTCGCCGGTGCCGAGACGCTCCGCCGTCTCCGCATCATGCGGGGCAAGGCGGGCGCGCAGGCCTTCGGCACCCTCGGCTTCGGCAATGTCGCGGACTTCAGCGCGGATATCCTCCGGCACGGGCGGAATGGAGGAAAGGCCCTGCGTCAGCGCCAGCAGGTAGAGCCCTGTGCCGCCGACAATGACGGCGCGCTTGTTCTTCTTCTGGAGGACGCGGATCTTGGCCCGCGCCTCTTCCAGCCACTGGCCGGTGGAATAGCGCTCAGCGGCGTTCACATGGCCGAACAGATGATGCGGTACGCCGGCCATCTCTTCCTCGTCCGGGCGGGCTGAGATGACTTTCAGATCCCTGTAGACCTGCATGGAATCGGCATTGATCACCTCTCCGTCGAGCCGCCGGGCGACTTCGATGGCGAGGGCGGTCTTGCCGCTGGCCGTGGGGCCGTGGATCAGGATGGCCGGGTGCATGCCAATAGAGGTAAGGGGTTGTCATCGAAGAGGAAACCCATGATGACGCGGGAAAACCCGGGAAAACTGCCATGAGCTTAAGGATTGTTGCCGTCGCCGCCATGGATGCGGCGAAGCTGGAAGCGGAGGTCTCGTCCGAGCTTGGCCGTGTGGCGCCATCCCGGGCGCTGGGCAGCGTCGACGGGCTGGTCGCTCTGGAGTGGCACCTGCCGGGCGACCGGGACGAGGCCGCCCGTCTGCGGGCCCGGCTGGCGGACATGGGGCACCCCGTCGATACCGCTGTGCTCCCTGCAGACAGCGGCCGCAAACGCCTGCTGATCTCGGACATGGATTCCACCATTATCGGCCAGGAATGCCTGGACGAACTGGCGGATTTTGCCGGGCTGAAAGCCGAAGTCTCCGCGATTACCGAACGCGCCATGCGCGGCGAGCTGGACTTTGAAGGCGCCCTCACAACCCGGGTCGCCATGCTGAAAGGCCTCGGCCTCGACGCGCTGGAGCAGGCCTATTCGGAACGCATCACGCTGAATCCCGGCGCGAAAACCCTGGTCGAAACGATGAAGGCGGACGGGGCGGAAACTGTACTGGTTTCAGGCGGTTTCACCTATTTCACCTCACGCGTGGCCGCTGCAGCAGGCTTCCATACCCACCGGGGCAACACGCTGATCGATGACGGCAAGGCCCTGACAGGGGAGGTCGGCCGGCCGATCCTTGGCCGCGAGGCGAAACTCTCGGCGCTGGACGAGTTTGCCGCTGGCAAAGGGATCAGCCGGGGCGACGTGATCGCGATGGGCGACGGAGCGAACGACCTCGCCATGATCAAGGCCTCGGGCCTCGGCATCGCCTATCACGCAAAGCCCGTCGTGGCCGCCGAAGCGCATGCCGCGATCGAACACACAGACCTTCGCGCCGCGCTCTTCTTCCAGGGCTATGAGGCGAAGGAATTCGTCGGCTGAAGTGTTGGATAAGTCCGGCTTCCGGACAATCACAAACACCCTCTATGGACCATCTATGGACACTATATAGCGCCCGTTTTGCGTCTTTCCTGCGGTACGCAGGGTTTACTTCCCGAGGTCCACGCTGAGGAACTGGTCGAACCAGCCGGCTTCGCCGCGGCGTTTGACGCGGATCAGCAGCGGCTCAGCCGGGTTGGCGCGGGCGGCTTTGACCTTGTCCAGCGTTTCGCTGACCGTGGTGACGCGTTCGAAATTCACCTCGACGATCACATCGCCGCGCACCAGCTTGCCATAGGCCGGGCCGCGCGCTGAGACGGAGGTGACGACCACGCCGTCGACATCCTTGGGAATGCCGTAGCGGCGGCGGATGTCGTCGTCGATGCCGGTCAGGTCAGCCCCGAGATCATTGGCGCTGGCCGGCAGGTCCGGCAGCTGGGCCGCCTCGTCATCGGTCTGCTCTTCCAGTTCGCCCATGGTGACGGTGAAGGTGCGGGCGCGGCCATCGCGCACCAGGCGCACGGGCACGTCCTTGCCGATCGGTGTGTCGGCGATCACGCGGGTCAGTTCCCGCACGCTGGCAACCGGCTGGTTGTCGAAGCTGAGGATCAGGTCACCGACTTCCAGCATCGCCTTGTCGGCCGGCCCGTCATCGGTGATGCGGGTGACGATCACGCCGCCCTTGGCGCTGGCCTTGTAGGCGCGCACGAGATTTTCATCTGCATCCTGAACATTGACGCCCATCCAGGAGCGGCGGATGCGGCCGGACTTGATGAGTTCGCCGGTAATCTTGTTGACGAGGTTCGAGGGCACCGAGAAACCGATGCCGACGCTGCCGCCGGTCGGCGAGATGATCGCCGTGTTCACGCCCACGACTTCGCCGCCCAGATTGAACAGCGGGCCGCCGGAATTGCCGCGGTTGATGGCGGCGTCTGTCTGGATGAAGTCGTCCGACCGCCCGGCATTCAGGTCGCGGTTGCGGGCCGAGATGATGCCGGCAGAGACCGAACCGCCGAAGCCGAACGGGTTGCCGATGGCGATCACCCAGTCGCCGACTTCGGCGCTGTCGCTGTCGGCGAAGCTGACAAAGGGCAGGGGCGTGCTGGATTTGACCTTCAGCACGGCAAGGTCGGTGTCCTGGTCGCGGCCGATCAGTTCGGCCTCCAGCACGCGGCCATTGGCGAAGTTCACTTCGATTTCGTCGGCGCCTTCGATGACGTGATTGTTCGTCACGACATAGCCGTCGGCACTGATGACGAAACCGGAGCCGAGCGAGCCCTCGCGGCGGAACCCGTCTTCGTCGCGGCCGAAGAAATCGTTGAACCGTTCCATCGGCGAGCCCTCCGGGAAGGTGGGCATGCCATCCGGCGCGACGGTCTTGGAGGTGGAAATGTTCACCACCGCCGGCATCAGCCGTTTCGACAGGTCCCGGAAGCTGGCCGGGCGCTCCTTGGGATCGATCTGGTCGAGGGTTTGCGACAGGCTCTGCTGGGCCGCAGCGGGGGCGGCCAGCGGAACGGAGACGAGAACGGCAAGGGCGGCAAGAGCCGGGAAACGCATGGGACTTCGGCTTCCTCTGCGGGCGGAATATGGATTTATTTTCACCGCAGACTATGGCGCTTTGCGGGCAAGGTGCAACAGGTTCAGCCCAAGTGAACTGCAAGCCAGATCAGCACGATGCCGACAGCCCCGCCGCCAAGGCCGGCCATGGTCAGCTCCCTTGTGCTCAACTGGGTTACCAGAACAGCGAGGCGCCGCATGAAGTCCGGGGCGACCGCATAGGCCGCCCCTTCCAACAGGAACCACATGCCGACACCCGCCAGCAGGATCAGTGGCAGTGTCATCGCTGAAAGACTCCTTCAGCTTATTTCGAGTTCTTGCGCGCGGCAGCGATGAACTCGTCGCACAGGCCAAGATTGTCCGGGGCGACCACGATCTGCGTCGTGCCCTTCTTCAGCGACTGTTCGCAGGCGATCAGGGCGCGCTGGAAGCGGAAGAATTCCGGATCACGGCCATAAGCGCTGGCATAGATCTCGTTCCGCTTGGCATCGCCTTCACCGCGGATCTCTTCAGACCTCTGGTTCGCTTCGGCGAGGATCACCGTCTTGTCGCGATCTGCTTTGGCGCGAACGGCCTGGGCCTGCTTGTCACCATTGGCGCGGATCAGCTCGGCTTCCTGGTTCCGGGCCGCTTCCATGCGGCGGAAGACACGCTCGGACACGTCGGCGGGCAGGTCCGCCCGGCGGATACGAACATCGATGATGTCGATGCCGCGTCCGGCGATGGAGTCCGACAAATTCTCCCGGATCTCGTCCATCAGCGTGGCCCGCTGACCGGAGATGATCTCCTCCGGCAGCTTGTTGGCCAGGGCGTTCCGGATGGCCGTGTTGGTGAACTGCGACAGCTGGTTCTCCGCCACGCGCTGCGTCTGCAGGCGCTGGTAGAAGGCCAGGGGATCAGAGATCTGGTAGCGCACGAAGGCGTCCACGATCAGCTGTTCCTGGTTGGAGGCCAGCACTTCGATGTTCGGAATGTCGAGGCCGATATTGCGGCGGTCGTATTTGATGACGTTCTGGATGAAGGGCATTTTCACCTTCAGGCCGGCCTGGTTCTGCCCGGGGGCATTGTAGGCGGCCTGCGCCTTACCAACCTGCAGGACAAGCGCCTGTTCGGTCTGGTTGACGATGAAAAAGCTGTTCATGCCGACGATCAGCGCCGCGGCGGCGATGACGAGGGCGGCGATACTAAGTCCACGCATGATGATCGCTCCTACTGGCTGCTGCGGTTGGGGTTGACCGGCAGGTATGGCACCGCGCCGGAGTCGGAATCGAGGATCACCTTGTCGGTGTTGCCGAGGACGCGTTCCATCGTCTCGAGATACATCCGCTCGCGGGTCACCTGCGGTGCCTTGCGGTATTCGTCGAGGATGGAGGTGAAGCGGGCCGCTTCACCGGTCGAGTTGGCGATCACCTGCTCGCGATAGGCTTCGGCGTTCTGCAGCACCTGCTGGGCCTGGCCTTCTGCACGCGGGATGATGTCGTTTGCGTACTTGTTGGCTTCCTGGATCGCCTTTTCGGCATCCTGGCCGGCATTGACCACGTCGATAAAGGCCTGGCGCACCTGCGCAGGGGCGGCCGCTTCCTGAATCTCGACGTTCTGCACCTGGATACCGGCGCGATAATCATTCATCAGCGCCTGCAGCTGGGTCTTCACCTGTTCGGAGATCGTGGTCCGGCCCGTGGTGATGACATCGTCGAGCTTCGACTTGCCGACCACTTCGCGCATCACGCTCTCGGCGGAGGCTTTCAGCAGCTCGCCGCCGCCATCCACGTTGAGGATGAAATTCTCCGGATTGGCCGGGTCGTAGAACCAGAACACCCGGAAGCGGACATCGACGATGTTTTCGTCGCCGGTCAGCATCAGGGCCTCATTGGAATTGTTGCCGATCTGGGTCTCCTGCTGCTTCTCGGACGGCATGACGACATGCGTCTCGATCGGGGCAGGCAGGTGGAAGTGCAGGCCGGGCGTGAAGTTCGTCTGCCACTGGCCGAAGCGGAACACAGCGGCGCGCGAGCCTTCGTCAACCACGACGACACCCGTCATCAGCCAGGCAATAAGTGCGATGCCGGCGATAACAAGGATGCCGAGCGGGCCGAAATTCGGGCCCGAGCCACCGCCTTTGCGCCGGCCACCGCCGCCGCCATTGCCGCGTCCGCGGAAACGTTCCTGCATGCGGCGCATCTGGTCTTCGAGGTCACCCCCGCCACCGCTGCCGCCGCCGGACGGGCGCTTCCACGGGGAGTTGCCGTCCCCGCCGCCATTGTCGCCGCCTCCGCCGCCCCAAGGGCCGCTACCTTTAGTTTTATCATCCCAGGGCATGGCCCCTCCTGTTGCGCGTGTTCGCTTCCATATAGGTGCTTTGCTAATAGATGCATGCCCTTTTGAGGGGCATCAAGGGATAGAGGGTCGCGGTCATGTTCGGTTCCAAGGGGAAAACCCGGCAAAAACAGGCAGATGCCATCATGAAGGCGCTCGGCAGCCCGCCATGGCTGGAGTCTGTCAGCGTCGACGAGACCGGCCGCGCCGTGCTGGTAATCGAGGCCGATCCGGCCGATACCGCCGCCGCTGAGGCCCGGCGAATGGACGCAGAAGGCAAGGCGGGCCTCGTTTCGGGGATCAAAACCGTCACCACTGTGCTGACTGCCGAACGCAAACAGGGCGCTTCAACCCCGCACAGTCACAGCCATGCGCCGGCCGCCCCGAAAGGGCGCAGCGAACTGCTGAATCTCACCCCGTCGCCGCGCCGCGTGTCGAAAGGCGCCCGCCTGTCGGACGAGGCGATGCAGCAGGGGGCCCCGCAGCGCCAGCAGGGGAGCGTCGCGAAAATCCCCGGTATTTCCCGCATTCTGGTCATCGCCAGCGCCAAGGGCGGGGTGGGCAAGTCTACCGTCTCGGTGAACCTCGCCGCCGCCCTCGCCAAGACGGGCATGAAGGTCGGCCTGCTGGACGCCGATATCTATGGCCCCTCCATTCCCACCATGCTGGGGACGCAGGGGGCCGAACCGAAGGGGTCTAAGAACAAGAAACTGGTGCCGGTGGAGGCGCACGGGCTGAAGACGCTGTCGATCGGCTATCTGTCAGACCCGGACGCGCCGATGATCTGGCGCGGGCCGATCGTCATGTCGGCGATCACGCAGATGCTGAACGATGCCGAATGGGGTACGCCGGAAGACCCGCTGGACGTGCTGGTCATCGACACGCCGCCCGGCACAGGCGATGCGCAGCTGACCATCGCGCAAAAAGTCCCGGTCACCGCCGCGCTGATCGTGACGACGCCGCAGGAAGTCGCCCTCGCTGACGTGCGCCGGGGCGCGGCCATGTTCACCAAGACCGCCGTGCCGGTGATCGGCCTCGTCGAGACGATGAGTTATTTCCAGGATCCGGCCGGCAACAAGCATTACCTGATGGGCCATGGCGGCGGAAAACGCATGGCCGACGCGCTTGGCCTGCCGCTGCTGGCGGAAGTTCCGATGCTTCAGGCGATCCGCGAGGGCGGAGACAAGGGCGTGCCGGCAGCCATTGGCGACGCGGAAACGGCGACAGCTTTCCACGAACTGGCCCGCAAGGTCGCCCTCGGCCTCGACACGCTGGAGACGAAAGCGCCGCCGGAGATCGTGTTCGAGGATTGAGGGCGGGGACGAGCGTTTTGCCCGGTATTGTTTCCGGCAACTGAAACCGCGCAGGGACGGATTGGAAGCGGCATGAATTTACGGAACACGCTCGAACGGGCCATGGCCCGCAGCTCGTTGCGCTTTGCCTTACGGTCGCGCACGCCGCTGTACGATCCGGCCTTTCCGGCTGTGGTGATGTGGTCCGAGAAATCCGCCTGCACTGTCGCGGTGAAATGGTTCTTCCATCATATCGGCCGGCTGGATGAGGCGATGGCGCGCCATATCTGGGTGCATGTCTGGGAGAACGAGGTGTTCAAGGCCGCGCCCGGCTATATTGAAGCCTGCGCTGGCGCGATCCGCGATGGCCGGCCGGTGATCAAGTTTGTGCGCAATCCCTATACGCGCGCCTTCAGCGGCTTCCTCGAAACCTGCCACCCGCGCACGCTGACGGAGCCGGAGCACTGGTCCGCTGTGACACGGGCAGCGGTGGTGCGGCATGTCTTCGGGGCAGATGCCGATGTGGCGACGCCCTATTCCTTCAACCAGTTTGCAGACTGGATGCGGGCGCAGCCTGTCCGGACGCTCGATTATCATCTGGCGCCGCAATACCTGGATGTGGAAGCCCGTTTTGATGTTCAGAACATTCGGCTGGAAGACCATGAGAATGCCTTCCTGTATGCAGAAGCGCAGCTTGGCCTGCCGTCAACGCGGGATGAAAAACAGCTCTACAGGTCCGGCCACCACCATGCGAAAGAGCCCGTGTCCGGCGAGGAAGCGGTCGCGGCGCTGGATACGCCCTTGCCGCCGGACCGGCCTTTCAGGTCCAGCGTCGCCGACCCGCCAGCAGAGGTTATCGCCCGGTCTCCGGCAGGGGAGGTCATCCGCAAAGTCTGTGCGGCGGACTTCTCCGCTTACGGATACACGCTGAAGGACCGAAGACCAGCTGACTAGTCTTCGCTGCCGAAATGCTGCGCGGCCAGCGTCGCGGCGAGGCCGATCATGTTTTCATAGCCGACCGTGTTGTTGTTCAGGATGACGATGACGCCATCCTCTTCCGGCACCAGCATGATCAGGCTGAGATAACCGATCAGGCGGCCATTATAATAGGTGACGCCGACGGTCCGGTCGTCTGTCACAGGAAGCTCCGACACGCTCCAGGCCATGGGCGTGTCGGCATTGAAGGCTTCTGCCGCGGCAGCGTCTGAATAAATTTCGCCGTCGATGACGGCGTGTCCCCAGGCATTCAGATCATCCGCGGCCGAGACCATGGAGGCCGTGCCGCGGAACAAGGCCGGGTTCACGACGGGGATGACCTCATAGGTGCCGTCATCATTTTTCAGGTAGTCTGCGGCAATGCCGTCTGCGTCCCGGTAGAGCTGGCCGGTCGCGGTCATACCGAGCGGACCCAGGATCTGCGTCTGCAGATAGGTCTCGTAATCCATACCCGAATACCGGTCGATCATCAGAGCCAGAAGATAGTAGTTTACGTTCGAGTACAGATAATCGCTGCCAGGCGGGAACTTCAGCTCCAGTTGTTCCAGCGTGTCCATGAAGGACTCATCTGTGAAGGCACGCTTCACGTCATTGTCGAACCAGCCGGGGATGTCGATATAGTGCGGAATGCCGGACCGGTTCTGCAGCAGGTGGCGGAGCGTGACCTCGCTGGCATAAGGCACGTCGAAGTCCGGCAACAGGTCTTCCAGGGTCTGGTCCAGTCCGAGCTTTCCGTCGTCCACCAGTTTCAGCACGAGCGCGGACGTGAAGCTTTTCGTCATGGACGCGATGGGAAAACGGGTGTCGACGGTAACGACCTTGGCATCTGTCATCGGGGAGTCGTTCACCGCTTCGCGCAGCAGCAGGTCGTCCCCTTTGCTGACGAGGAGCGTGCCGGAGAAATCCAGTTCGTCCAGCAGGGCGGAGAGCTCGTCCGATTTTGCCTCTCCGGCACTTTGCGTTGCGGTGGCCGTGTCGGGGGCTGGTTGTTCAGCGGTGCAGCCGCACGCCAGCAGGGTTGCGGCAAGGGCCGCGATCAGTCTGTGTTTCATGGTGGCGCAGGTAAAGGGCGTTGGCAGCCTAGTCCAGCCGCCTGCGCTCAATTTTGTCAGAGCCTGCAGGCAGGACAAAGGCCATGCCATCCTCGCCCATCAGGATCGGACCGTCGAAGGCTTTCTTCGTGCCCTTCATGAAGGCGGGGTAGAGGATACGACTCGGTTGGGCCGGCACGATATGGGTGAAGACGAGCAGGCCGGCGCCTGCCTCGCTGGCCACTTCGGCGGCCTGGACGGGGCTGGTGTGGTAATCCGGAATGTCGTGCATGATCTTTTCCAGCCGTCTGGCGCCGAGCGTGTTGAGCCGGCTGGCGACCTCGCCGACCATTTCGTCATTCAGCGCCTCATGCACCAGCACGTCGGTGTCACGGGCAAGACCGATCAGGGCCTGGTTTTTCACCGTGTCGCCGGAAATGGTGACCGAGCGGCCCTTGTAATCGAACCGGTAGGCGACGGCAGGCTCGACCGGGGAATGGTCCACCGGCACAGCGGTCACGGTCAGGCCGTCGCGCGCATAGACACGTGTTGCGGCCCCGTTGGTGAGGAAGGGAAAGGCTTCCATCCCGGCGCCGGAGGGCGGCACGACGTCTGCCCCGTGATGGGCGATCCGGTAGGTCGCATCCAGCGCATAAGCCTCGTTGAAGCCGTCGGCGATGCGCTGGACCCCGTGCGGCCCGTAAAGGGCCAGCGGTGTGTCGGCCCCGCCTGCGGCCCAGTGCTGCAGCATGACCTCGCCGAGGCCGTCGATATGGTCGGAATGGAAGTGGGTCAGGAACGCCGCTTCCACCCGGCCCCAGGGCAGGGCGAATTCCCCGAACTTGCGTCCTGAGCCTGCCCCCGCATCGATGATGAAGACCCGGTCGCCGGCGGCGACCACTGTCATCGGGCCTGCCCGCTTCGGATCCGGCAGGGGGGAGCCGGTGCCGACCAGCACGACCATCAGCCCGTCCGGGATGTCTGCCAGTGCGTTCCGTCCGACATTCTTCTTGATCGCGCTCCTGAAAACCGCCTCCCCGATCTGTACACTGAACACGGTGCGGGCAACCGCCCCGGCCACCAGTAACAGCGCCAGAATGACGAGTGCAGGTTTCAGAAAGCGCATTGTCGTCCCCCGGCCTGACAGGTCAGGCGTTGAAGTTGAGCTTCAGGCCCGGTTCCGGCCATCGGCACTTGATCAGGTTTCCCGTACCCGACAGCGTGATGTAGGCATCGCGCATGTCGTCTCCGCCAAAGGCGATATTGGTGACCAGCAGGTCCGGGAAGGCGATATGGCTGTGCTGGCCATCCGGTGTGATTGTGGTGATGCCGCCATTGAGGATGGTTGCCACACAGACATTCCCTGCTGCGGTCATGCCCAGGCTGTCGAAATATTGCAGGCCCGGCATGGTGGCGACGACGCGTCCACCATTCAGCGGGCTGGCTGGCTTGATGACGCCGGGGCTTTCCAGGTCGAACGCCCACATCCGGCCGGTCATCGTGTCGGCCATGTAGACGGTCTGCTCGTCAGGCGAGAGGCCGACGCCATTGGGGCTGGAATAGTGATAGTCCAGTTCCTTTGCCGCGCTGGCCCCGTTGGCGAGGAAATAGAGCCCGCCGAATTCGCGGTGGCGCGGATGGACCTTGCCATGGTCGGTGAAATAGAGATTGCCGGCCTTGTCGAAGACCAGATCGTTCGGCCCTCGCAGCGGGTTGCCGTCGACCGCTTCGATGACACGCTCGACCTTGCCGGTGGCGAGGTCCACCCGCTCGATCCGGCCGCCATCATAATCCTCCGGGCAGTTGCCGGGGATCAGCATGCCGTCCATTTCGGCATATTCGAAGCCGCCATTATTGCAGACCCAGAGCGCGCCATCCGGGCCGATGGCGAGGCCGTTCGGGCCGCCGCCGGGTGTCGCGATCACTTCGGTCTTGCCGCCATCCCAGCAGCGCGTGATGCACTTCTTCTCGATCTCCACCACGATGATGGAGCCGTCTGCCATGACGACCGGGCCTTCCGGAAAGCGGAGACCGCTGGCGACTGTTTCGTATTCCATGTTTTTCCTCCCATAGATGGAGGCCACCCTATGCGCGTGTCAGCGAAACTGCAATCTGGCAGTTATCGTGTCAATTGTTTTCGTGCGGGGTGTGTCAGGTGCGCGGCGCGATAGCTGCCTCACGGTCCATCCGGACGATGGAGAAGGCGTGATCATTCCCATCCCCGGCCGGATAGGTGGCCAGCGTCTCGCGGGACCAGTTGCCTGTCTGCAACTCCGGGAAATGGGCGTCGCCTTCGGGGGCGGCATCGACTTCGGTCATGAAGATCCGGTCGACATAGGGCAGGGCGAGATCATAGATCGTGGCCCCGCCGATGACGAAGACGCAACTGGCGTTCTGCCGGGTGGCAACGGCGCGGCCGGCATTGATGGCCGCCGGGAAGCTGGAATAGACCCGCGCGCCCGGGGCGTTATAGGTCCAGTCCCGGGTCATCACGATGTTCTCGCGACCCTTCAGCGGGCGCACCGGCAGGCTTTCCCAGGTCTTGCGGCCCATCAGGATGGGGCAGCCCATCGTGACCTTCTTGAAGAAGGAAAGATCATCTTTCAGGCGCCACGGCAGGTCGCCCTCTTTTCCGATCACATTGTTCTTGCCGCGGGCGGCAATCAGGCAGACGTTCAGACTGTCCGGCATGGGGGCAACACCTTCGTTGCTGATTTCCTGTCGGGGTGACGGGGAGGCAGCCCCCGTGCAGGTAATGTAGTGGCCGTTACACCGGGGTAATGACAAGACTTGCAAGTCAGTCATGTCTGCCAATAATGCAAGTCAGCCGGGGAGCCTCGCGATTAATACTTTGATTTCAGTGCTTACCAATGGGCACGCAGAGCAGCTGCTGCCTGCGCTTCTGGCGCTGGCGCTGACATTCGCTGCGATCTGGTATCTCAAGGGCCGCTTCTGGGCGATCATTTACGTCGCCCTGATTCCCTTCCTGAACTGGTCGTTCGGGGTCATTCCGGAGTTCCAGGTCGTCACCCCGCACACCAATGAGATGTTCCCGCACGGGGTCTCGCTGCATCCGATGACGATGGTGACGGGCATGGTGTTTGTGGTGCGCGATTTCGTTCAGCGCGAGATGCACCACCGGGTGCTCATCGCCATGGCGCTCGCGGTGGGCTGGTCGTTCTATTATGCCTGGCCCGTGATCGCGCTGGCCAGCGGCGTGGCCTTCGCCATTTCCGAGGGCGTGGACTGGCTGATGTTCACCTTCACCAAATACCGCCTGTCGACGCGGATCCTGCTCTCCAGCCTGTTCGCCGCGCCGGTGGACACGACCGTGTTCCTCTATGGCGCAGACCTCGCCAAACAGATCGAGCTCGGCGCAGAGCCCGGCAACTCCCTGCATTTCTGGAACTGGATCGTCTTCGTCATCGGCAAGATGGTCGGCGCGGTGATCGTCTCCGCCGTCATCCGGCGGCGCGAAGACCTTGGCCTGACCAATCCGGCGGAGCTCTGACCCCGCGCTCAGGCTTCCTCGATCAGCTGCGAGCCCTGATTGCGGACATTGCCGACCGCGGCACCGACCGGCCAGGCATGCATCGCGTCGGTGGGGAAGGGCTCGAACAGTCTTTCCACCTCCCTCGTGGAAGCGGTCAGCCAGCGCGAATAATTCTGCGGGTCTATGATCACCGGCATCCGCGTGTGCAGGCCCGCCATCAGATCGTTCGGCTTGGTCGTGATAATAGTGAAACTGTCGATTTCCGAGCCGTCGATCATGGCCCGGTCCCAGAGGCCGCCGAAACAGAACCAGCGCCGGTTACGCAGGCCGATGGCATAGGGCGTCTTGCTGCCCTTCGGCCCGGTCCATTCATAGAAGCCGCTGGCCGGGATCAGGCAACGCCGGTGGCGGAAAGACCCGCGGAACGTGTTCGATTCCTGAAGGCCCTCGGCGCGGGCATTGAAGGTGGCGAATTTCTTCTCCTTCAGCGGCTGGTGCCACCAGCTCGGCACGAGGCCCCACATGGCCGGCGCCATCTGGCGGGATCCGGCCGGTTCCGGCTCTCCCTCGGGCGTCAGGCGGATGATCGGGACATATTGGGTCGGCGCGATATTGTACGCCGCCTCCGGCGGCTCCACACCGAGCGGCTGGATGATCGACAGGGCCGCGTGATATTCCGCCCAGGTCACGCCATGTCTGAAGAAACGTCCGCACATGAAGCCAGCCTAGAGGCCGCCGGCGCCGCTGCCAATCGCCAACACGCTTGCCGCCCGTGCCCATCCGGTTAAACCCTTATTGAAGATGACACTTTCAGCCGCCAGCTAGACCAGAGCACAGACGACAGGAGCGACGCATGAGCATGGATACCAAGGATTTCGCCGCCATCACAGGCTCGATCAATGAAGGCATCAAGGGCCTGCGCGGCACAGGCGCCGTCGAGACGCTGACCCAGTTTTCCGCCATGTCCAAGGCCGCGATGGCCGATGGCGCGCTGGACAAGAAGATGAAGGAACTGATCGCGCTCTCCATCGGGGTCGCGACGCATTGCGACGGCTGTATCGGGTTTCATACCAAGGCGCTGAAACGGCTTGGCGCGACGGACGAGGAAGTGTCCGAAGCGCTTGGCGTGACGGTCTATATGGGCGGCGGCCCGAGCCTGATGTACGCCGCCGATGCCTGGAACGCCTGGCAGGCGCTGAAGGACTAATCTCTTCCGGACAGTCCCACTAAACGGCGACCGGTGCCTTGATGTGGGCGTGAGCCTGATAGTTCTCGACCTTGAAGTCTTCAAACTCCCAGCCGAACAGATCCGTCTTGTCCGGGTTCATGCGCATGGTCGGCAGGGGCAGAGGCTCCCGCGAGAGCTGCAGCTCTGCCTGCTCGACATGGTTCAGGTAGAGATGCGCGTCGCCGAATGTGTGGATGAACTCGCCCGGCTTCAGGCCTGTGGCGCGCGCCATCATCATGGTCAGCAGCGCGTATGATGCGATGTTGAACGGCACGCCGAGGAAGATGTCGGCTGAGCGCTGGTAGAGCTGGCAGTTCAGCTTGCCGTCCATGACATTGAACTGGAACAGGCAGTGGCAGGGCGGCAGGGCCATTTCGTTCACATCGGCCGGGTTCCAGGCAGATACGATCAGGCGGCGCGAATTCGGATTGGTGCGGATCTCGTCCAGCACCCACTGGATCTGGTCGATCGTGCGCCCGTCCGGCGCCGCCCAGCTGCGCCACTGTTTGCCATAGACGGGGCCAAGGTCGCCATGCTCGTCGGCCCACTCATCCCAGATCGAGACCTTGTTGTCCTTCAGGTATTTGATGTTGGTGTCGCCCTTCAGGAACCATAAGAGCTCGATGATGATCGAGCGCAGGTGCAGCTTCTTGGTCGTCACCATCGGGAAGCCGTCTTCCAGATTGAAGCGCAGCTGGCGGCCGAACACGGCGCGCGTGCCGGTGCCCGTGCGGTCGCCCCGCTCGAAACCATTCTCCAGGGCATCGCGCAGAAGATCGAGATACTGTTGCATGGATCCGGGCTCCTCAGCTTTTCTGGCCGACCGCAAACGAACAGCTTTTAGCGCGATTCCTTTGGCGCCGTCTTCCTTGCCCGTGAGGTTCGGTTGGCATGGTTAAACAGGCTTTGCCGGGCCGCCGGAAATTGGAAGCCGAAACAGAACAGCGAAGCAACCCATCCGGGGCATTATCCGTCCGATTCCGGGTGGTGGAGCTGTGGAACAATGTTTCAGATGAAGAAGATTCAGGAAGCCTTAAGCCTGTATCGCCGCGATACGCGCGGCAATATCATGGTGCTGATGGCGCTTGTGGTCGTTGCGGTGATGGGGCTGGCCGGCCTTGCCATCGACCTGCGTTTCACGATCTCGCAGAAGGAGAAGGTCCAGTACGCGCTGGACTCTGCCGTGCTTGCGGGGGCTCTGGAACGCCAGAAGGGCAAGACCGAGGAAGAGGTGAAGGCCGAAGTGCGCAACTATGCCGGCGCCCTGATCGGCATGCAGGGCGGCGGCATGACCTGCCAGGACATCGGCGTCGTGATGGACGATGTCAGCGAGGACATCAACGCCACCATCACCTGCACGCAGCCGACCTTCATTTCACAGATCCTTGGCCGCGATCATCTCGATTTCATGGTCTCCACGACATCGACCTATTCGGTCGGCAAGGTGGATGTGGCCTTTGTCTTTGACGTCTCCGGTTCGATGAACAGCTATAACCGGCTGTCGCTGTTGAAGACGGCCGCAAATGCCGCCTTCGACACGCTGCTGCCGGACGACAAGCCGGATGACAAGACGATCCGCATCGCGGTGACGACCTACAACAATTCGGTCAATGCCGGATCCTATATCAATGATGTCACCGACAGCGTGTCGCTGGCGCCTGAAGCCTCCAACCTCGCCGCCTCTGCGAATTTCAATTCGTATAATGGCAAGCGGATGTACGACTCCGCGACCGGAAAGCGCTTCTTCTACTATCAGACCGGCACCTGCCTTGATTACGGCTATTGTGATCAGTGGTCGAACTGGGACTGGGATCCGGCCAGGCGCTTCTATTCAGACGTCTCGGTGAAAGACAGCTGCGTTTATGAGCGCACCGGCAGCCAGGCAGACACAGACGCCGCCCCCGGCTCGCTCGCCTGGATCGGCTCGGCCAATCCGGAATGGTATTTCAGCTACAATGACAGGAACAAATACCGGGGCTGGCAGGAGGTCGCTTATGGCGGTGCCAATTCCAATACCGGCGCGTTCCGTAACAACTATGCCACCTGCCGCGATTCCGGCCCTGTTCCGCTGACGGACAACAAGGCAGCCCTGAAGGCGCATGTGAACAGCCTGACGGCTGGCGGCGGCACGGCGGGCCATCTCGGTATCGCCTGGGGCTGGTACCTGATCTCGCCGAAATGGAAATCTATCTGGCCGGCGGCGTCCGAGCCCTGGGCCTATGACGAGGTGAACGCCACCAAGGCGCTCATCCTGATGACAGATGGTGACTTCAACTCGCAGCACTTCTCCGCGTCCAAGGGCTCGTTCCAGCAATCCATGGATCTCTGCGATCAGATGAAGGCGGCGCCGTCCAAGGTGACGATCTATACGGTCGGCTTCCAGGTGCCGGACTCGGTTCAGAAGACCGGTGACGGGCGCACCATCCTCGAATACTGCGCCACCAGCCCGGCCTTCGCCTATTCGGCCGCCGATGGCGACGAGCTGCTGCAGGTCTATAAGGAAATCGCCCAGTCGATCGCCGACCTGCGCATCAAGCAGTAGCGTCGCTCCCTCACCTCCCGCTGCCTTCGGAAATCTGGTGAGATGGCGCAAGAACAATCCCTCTCCCTCTGGGAGAGGAGGGGCCCATCGCGTCAGCGATGGGAGGTGAGGGTTTACCCCTCTGCCACCACGCTACCGTCCTGCACGTGCAGGGCCTGGGCGCGGTCGCCGAAACTGTCGAACAGGAACTTCTCCGTGCCCGTCAGCCAGGCCTGGCCGCCAAGGGCGCAGATCTCGTCGAACAGGGCGGCGCGCCGGTCCGGGTCGAGATGGGCGGCGGCCTCGTCCAGCAGGAGCAGGGGCGGCGGCCCATCGCGCTCCGCCTTCAGCGCCGTAGCCGAGGCGAGGATCAGCCCGATCAGCAGGGCCTTCTGCTGCCCGGTCGAGGCATCTTTCGCGGGTGCCCCCGTCGGCCGGTGAATGACGGCGAGGTCTGCGCGGTGCGGGCCTTCCAGCGTGCGCCCGGCGGCCATGTCGCGGCGGCGGGACGTGCGCCAGGTCTCTGCCAGCATCTCGAAAATGGATTTGAAATCGTCGCCGCGCATGGCGGCCTGTTCGGCCTTGCCTTCGAGTGAAATGTCCGCCTTCGGAAAATGCCCTTCCGGCCGGGCTTCGATGGCGGCCTGCAGCGACTCCAGCACATGGGCGCGGTTGATGGCGATCTCGGCGCCGCTCTCTGCAAGCCGCGTCTCGATCGCATCGGCCCAGGCCGGGTCGACATGGCCACGTTCCAGCAGGGCATTACGCTCGCGCATCGCACGCTCATAGCGGCTGGAGGCGCTGGCGTGCGAGGGCGTGTGGGCGAGCACGAGGCGGTCATAGAAGCGACGCCGGTCGCTGGCGCTGCCGCGGAAGACGCCGTCCATGTTCGGCGTCAGCCAGACGATGCGGACGATCTCGGCCAGCTCGGTCGCGGTGGACGGTGCACCATCAAGGCGGACGACACGTTTGGAACTGCCGCCGGACGTGTCCAGCGTCACGCCCACCTTGTGCCCGTCGGCGAGGGCAGCGGCCACGGTCCAGCTGCCGGCAGACCCGGTGCGGGCCATGTCCGGCAATGTGGAGGAGCGCAGGCCCCGGCCCGGACCCAGCTGGCTGACGGCTTCCAGAAGGTTCGTCTTGCCCGCGCCGTTTGCGCCATAGAGGCAGACATGCCGGCCATCCAGCGGCAGGGTCAGCGACGCGTAATTGCGAAAGTCCGTGAGCGACAGTCTCGTTAAGGCGGTCATGTCGTCACGCGGCCTGCCTTCCGGCGTTGCGGCCGCTCCGTGTCAGGAATTACACGCGCAGCGGCATCAGCACATAGCGCGCGGAGTCGTCGGACGGGTCCAGCACGAGGGCAGGGGAGGCCGGATCATTGAACATGAATTCGGCTTCCGGCGCCTCGATCTGCCCGGCAATGTCGAGCAGGTATTTGGCGTTGAAGCCGATCTCCATCGGCTCGTCGCCATACTCGGCTTCGAGTTCCTCATTGCCGACGCCCGTTTCGGCGTGGTTCACGGCCAGCACAAGCTTGCCTTCCGACAGGGACAGCTTCACCGAGCGCGAGCGCTCTGCCGAGACGGTGGACACGCGGTCGACGGCGGCTTCGAAGGCCTTGTTGTCGATCGACAGCTTGCGCGTGTTCCCCTTCGGGATCACGCGGCCATAGTCCGGGAACGATCCGTCAATCAGTTTGGATGTCAGTGTCGCGCGGCCGGCGCGGACGATGATTTTCGTATCGGAGATTTCGATGTCGACCGGGCCGTCCAGCCCGTCGATCAGGCGGCGGGCCTCCCCCACGGCCTTGCGCGGCACGATCACGCCTTCGAGGCCGGCAGAGCCGTCCGGCGCTTTCGCTTCGGCCAGCGCCAGGCGGTGGCCATCGGTCGCCACGGCGCGCAGCACCGGCTTGCCGTCGGCATCGTCGGTCGTGTGCAGGAAGACGCCGTTCAGATAGTAGCGCGTTTCCTCGGTCGAGATCGCGAAACGGGTCTTGTCGATCAGGCGGACGAGATCCTTGGCGTCGAGCGCGAATTTGATCGCGCTGTCATCGGTCGTCATGGTCTGGAAATCGGAGGCCGGCAGGGTCGGCAGTTCGAAGTGCGAGCGGCCGGCCTGGATCGACAGGCGCTGGTTCTCCGGCTGCAGCTCCAGCTCCACCTCGGCGCCGGCTGGCAGTTTGCGCACCACGTCGAACAATGTGCCGGCCGGGGCCGTCACGGCGCCTTCGCTGGCCACTTTGGCCGGGGCGCTGTCGACGGCCTCGATGTCGAGGTCCGTCGCGGTCAGGCGAAGTTCGCTGCCGGAAGCCTGCAAGAGCACATTGGACAGGATCGGGATCGTGTTGCGCCGCTCGACCACGTTCTGCACGTGGGAGAGTGCGTTGAGGAGGTCGCCGCGTTCGATCGTCAGTTTCATCGTGTTTCCGTCCATCCCGGGCCAGCGCTGCTGCCGCCCGTTAAACCCTGTTGCGTCTGCCTGCTGGTCTGTCCCGCCGGTACGTGCCGACGGAATCAGCCCGTCCCCAGGTAGGGAACGGGCTGAGAACACTTAAACATCCAAACGAAAAAGCCAAGCGTTGATCGCGGTCGCGGCCCAATCAGTTCGTTAATGGTTGCCGGCCGCCTGCATTTCGAGGATCGCTGCGGCCACACGGGCGATGTCCGCGGCCAGTTCCTGATCCGTCGCCAGCTCCTTTGAAAGCTTGCGGTGCGCATAGAGGACGGTCGTGTGATCGCGGCGTCCGAAGGCGCGACCGATCTGCGGGAAGGACTTATGCGTCTGCTCCCGGCACAGATACATGGCGATCTGGCGCGGATAGACGACCGCACGAGCCTTGGACGGGCTTTCGAGATCGGCCTTCGAAACGTTGAAGACCTTCATCGTCGCCTTTTTCACCAGTTCGATCGTCGGCGCGCGCACTTCGCCTTCCATGCGGCGGATGACCCGTTCCAGCATGTCGGAGGTCGGTGCCATCGTGCCGAACCCGGCCTCGGTGAAGAGGTTCCAGACCGCGCCGGTTAGCTCCCGGCCGGGGCCGCGAATGCCGGTATGGATGCGCTCGATCAGGGCCTCGTCCAGCAGGAAGTCCGGATGTGCCTGTTCGATGTGACGGGCGAGACGGCGGATGATCTCGCGCCGCATGTCCTCGTCCGGCAGTGCCACCTCGACCACGGTGGCGCCTTTCAGCTCGCTCATCATGCGCGGGGAGAAGCCGGCCAGTTCGCCCGGCGTCTTGTCGCCCGCCAGCACGACATTGCCGCCCTGACCGGTGACTTCCCGGATGTTCTGGAACAGCTCGGTTTCCGTGCCCGGCTTGCCCGAGATGCGGTGCAGATCGTCGATCAGCAGGATGGTGGCGGAGCGCAGGCGCTTTTTCAGGGCACTGGTGTCCTTGGCCTTCACCCCGTCGGTATAGGCCGAGAGGAATTCTTCTGCGGTCAGGTAAACCACTGTTGCATCGGCATTGGTTTCCATCGCCCTTGTCCGCAGGGCGAGCAGCGTGTGCGTCTTGCCGGTCCCCTGCGGGCCGGAGATCAGGTGAACCTGTGTCCCGACCGGCTGGCCATCGGCCACACGTTTGGCCAGTTCCACGGAAATCGCGTTCGATTTTCCGGTGACCAGCGTGGCGAACGTCATTTCCGGTGCGCCGGAGGAGGGACGCGGCGGGCGGGTCGCGCCGCCATCATTGCCGCCGGTCCCGTCACCGGCGCCGCCCGCAGCCGCTTCCGGCTCCGCTTCGGCCCACGGGTCCTCGACGATGGCGCGCAGGTCCGCCCCGGCGTCCTTCCAGCAGACCAGCCGGATGTCGCGCCGGGCATCGTCATGCTCCTTCCAGATACGAAGGAGGATATGACGGTGATCGGCGGAAACCCGGTCAAAGGAGAGGCGGTCACGCGCTGCAAGCACGATCTTCCCGTCAACTTCCGCGATAAGCTTCAGATCGGCGATCCACCGTTGATAATCAGCAGCGGAGAGGACCTCCTTCAGGTGTTCCCGGACGGCCTGCCAGATTGCCTGGCCCGGAAGACTGGAGATCTTCTTGTTGGTATTGGAATCTACGCTGGCTGGAGTGTCAAAGAGTCTGTTTCGGTCCATGCCGAGCCCCATTTTTTTGTTATTTGTTACAGCCACCAAACCGGCACGCAACACCCCTGTCCAGTCACCCGAAACTGGCCCCGAAAATACTCCGTACAGGGATGTTTATCGTTGGTGAATTCAAAGTACCGACCGGCGCTTTCAAACACAAGTGCATCTTTTGGCCTGTAGCCGTGATTGGCGTGTTGACTCTTTCCACAGCACCCTTGTGAGGCGAAAAAAACCTATATGGCTCAATGGTTTTTTGCTTTCTGCAAAGCATGTATTTTTTTTGAAGTGAGCTTTTGCGCACTAAAGTTCACGTTTGTTCTGTCAACACGTACTCGTGGAAATAGGCTGTGAAATTCGTATCAAAAACAGGAAATATTTTGGAACGATTTTGATCGGGCGCGCAGATTGCGCATTCGTGCAGGGAGGGGAGGAGGAGATTTGCAAAATTGCATTTCTGTAGGTTGTACGATCATAACTGTGACACACAATCGGGCAGGTGCTGGCCATGAATTGAGCGTGGGGAAACTAAACGCGAAACGCAAATTCCGGGCAAGAAAAAACCCGCCGGGCGAGGCGCCGGGCGGGTCTTGTGTCTTGCCGGTGGTCCGGCCCGAATTCTAAAGCGTCTGGCCTCAGGCCATCGACTTCACACGGGCAGCCAGGCGCGAGACTTTACGCGAAGATGTGTTCTTGTGCATGACGCCTTTGGTGACGGCACGCATCAGCTCAGGCTGGGCAGCCTTGAGCGCATCTGCGGCAGCGGTCTTGTCGCCCGAGGCAATGGCTTCTTCGACCTGACGGACGAATGTGCGCACGCGCGAACGCCGGGCCTTGTTGACCTCGGTGCGCCGCTCGATCTTGCGGACCATTTTCTTGGCGGAACGGGTATTAGCCATATCAAACTCCTGTTGCCCGAGGGGCGACCCTCAGGCTGAAGGCGCGGAGATACATAAAGGCCGGTTGGGCGTCAACCGGAGAGTCCCGTCTGAAGCGGGAAAAATGCACCTGCCTGCCTGCTTGTCCTATTTATCGCGGAAGTGCGCCGAGCGTTTCTCGATATAGGCCTCCATGCCCTCTTTCTGGTCGGCGGTCGAAAAGAGGGACTGGAACAGGCGCCGCTCGAACTGGATGCCCTGCGAGAGCGGGGTCTCATAGGCATAGTTGACGGCTTCCTTGGTCATCATCGCCCCGGCCATCGGCATGGAGGCGATAGTGCGGGCGAGGCTGCGGGCATCGTCCATCAGGTCTTCGGCTTTCACAACGCGGCTGACCAGGCCGAAGCGCTCGGCTTCAGCGGCGTCCATCAGGCGGCCGGTGAGGCAGAGTTCCATCGTCTTCGACTTGCCGATGGCGCGGGTGAGGCGTTGCGTACCGCCGGCACCGGGCATCACGCCGAGGCGCACTTCCGGCTGGCCGAATTTCGCATTGTCGGCCGCCAGGATGATGTCGCACATCAGGGCAAGCTCACAGCCCCCGCCAACGGCATAGCCCGCCACAGCAGCGATGATCGGTTTGCGCAGGCGGGCCGTCCGCTCCCAGTTCCGGGAGATGAAGTCCTCATAATAGGATTCCGGATAGGTCTTGTCCTTGATTTCCTTGATGTCGGCGCCGCCGGAAAAGGCTTTTTTGGAGCCGGTCAGGATCACACAGCCGACCTTGTCTTCCTTGTCGCAGCGGTCGAGCGCGCTGGTCAGGTCGTTCATCATGGCTTCGGACAGCGCGTTCAGCGCCTCCGGGCGGTTCATCTGGATCACGGCAACGCCGGTATCCTCGTCAAACTCAGTAAGAAGCGTATCGTAGGGCATGGAAAGGGTATCCTTTCTTTGGCCGCAAAACTGTCCATGGGACAGCACAGGGGCCCAGTATGATGATGTCTTGGTTAAGAAGGGATTGGCATGGCCGGGCGTCCCGGCGGGTACCTCTTGTGGTTAACCTGGCATTACGGGCCGGTCATGAATTCGAGGGGCGCGCTATAACGCCGCCGGATGGGCTTGTCACCCCGTGGAGTCAGAAAGTGATTCCGCCTGTATTCTGGCCTGCGGCGGCGCAAACCCTGTGCCGAGTCGCGATAAAAAAGCGGACGGCCTATTGAAAATGCGGAAGTTGTATATACATTTGTGTGGCCATTGACTGCGCGATGGCAGGCGCTTGGTTTTCAAGCGTATTTTTAATTGAACCCAGGACCCCAAACGGACCCCATGGAGACTTGTATGATGTGGAACGCGCACAGACTAAAGAACAAGAGGATCTATGGAGATGCCTACGGGATTTCCCGCCGAGGGGATTTATTCAAGCGTTGTCTGGGATGAAAAGGACAATGATCGGAACAAAGATAAGTATGGCGTAGCCTTTGAAGACATCGAGTCTGGCTTTGCTCAACCACACGTGCGTGTGGTTCCGAGTGGGCCGGATGACTTCACTGCGTTGATCAAGGTGAACGGAATGATCTTTGAAATCCGTTGTCGTTTTGATCTGCACCTGACTATCCTTGCTGCCGATATTGCAACAAAAGATGCCCAAGAAATCTACGACAAGAGCTTTCCTTCGTCGGGCTGAGAACACGAAAAAGGTCTCAGGTACGGATTGGAACAAACTTCGTTCATTGAGCGATGAGCAAATCCGCGCGCGCCGCGCGGGCGATCCCAACTTTCCGAGAATTGATTGGAAATCTGTAGATGTAGAGTTGGTTGAACCTATCTCGAAGACTCATGTCTCAATCCGGCTGGACAGTGATATTGTGGAATTCTTCAAGAGTAAGGGAAAGGGTTACCAAACCCGGATCAATCAGGTTCTGCGTTCATACGTCGATCATGAAGAAAAAGCTGGATAATGTCGGCGTTAGGCCTGCATCGCACTATATAAATAGCGATGACTGACACTTCAGCAGATCCCGAACGCAACCGCCTTGCCGGGCGCCTCAGCCGGACCGCAAGGGTCGGCGCGAACCTCTCCGGGGCGGGGCTGACCTTTGCGGCGCAGAGCCTGTTTGGCGGCGATCAGGGCGATGAGAAGATCGCCAAGGCGCTGGCGGCGGCCCTCGGCAAGTCAAAAGGCCCGCTGATGAAGGTGGCGCAGATGCTGTCCACCGTGCCGGACCTGTTGCCCGAGAAATACGCCGCCGAGTTTGCCCAGCTGCAGGCCGAGGCCCCGGCCATGGGCTGGCCCTTCGTGCGCCGCCGCATGCGGGCGGAGCTTGGCGCGGACTGGCAGGGCCGGTTTGCAGACTTCGGCCATGAGGCCTCCCACGCCGCCTCCCTCGGCCAGGTCCATGCCGCGACGCTGCATGATGGCCGCAAGGTCGCCTGCAAGCTGCAATATCCGGACATGGCCAGCGCCGTGGAGAGCGATGTCGGCCAGCTGAAAACGGTGCTGGGCCTCTTCAAGCGGATGGACGGCTCGATCGACCCGACCGCAATGGTGGAAGAGATTACCGACCGCCTGCGCGAGGAGCTCGATTATGCCCGCGAGGCAAAACACATGGCGCTCTATGCGCGCATGCTGGCGGAGAAGGACTTCGTGCAGGTGCCGGAGCCGATCGAGGACCTCTCCACGCCGCGCCTCCTCACCATGACCTGGCTGACCGGCCAGCGCCTCACAGCCTTCGAGGATGCGCCGCAGGAGACACGCAACCATATCGCCGAAATGCTGTTCTGGACCTGGTGGGGCCCGATGAACACCTATGCCGTGATCCATGGCGACCCGCATCTCGGCAATTATCAGGTCACCGGAGAGGGGACGGGCCTCAATCTGCTCGACTTCGGCTGTATCCGCATTTTCCCGCCGGGCTTCGTGGAAGGCGTCGTCGATCTCTACCGCGCCCTCCAGAAGGACGATTTCGATGCGACCTATGCGGCTTACGAGAAATGGGGCTTTGAGGGCCTGTCGAAAGACCTGGTCGAAGTGCTGAACATCTGGGCGGGCTTTATCTATGGCCCGCTGCTGGACGACCGTGTGCGCTCCGTCGCCGATGGCGTGACCTCCGGAGAGTATGGTCGCAAGGAAGCCTTCGCCGTCCGGAAGCTCCTGAAAGAGAAGGGGCCGGTGAAGATCCCGCGCGAATTCGTCTTCATGGACCGCGCCGCCATCGGCCTCGGCGCTGCCTATCTGAGGCTCGGTGCCGAGCTGAACTATTGCCGCCTGTTTGAAGAAAGCCTTGAGGGCTTCTCGGTGGAGGCAGTCTCAAAAAGACAGGCCGACGCGCTGGCAGCGGTCGGCCTGAACTGAAGCGTGTGGGGCGAGGGCCCTAGTTCATCTTGAACTTGATCGGGATCGACTTCGGCCCACTCACAAAGTTCGCCTGAACGCGTGTCGGTTTGCCGTTGAGCTCCACCGATTGCAGGCGCGGCAGCAGCTCTTCCCAAAGGATACGCATTTCCATCCGGCCGAGGTGCTGGCCGAGGCAGACATGCGCGCCATAGCCGAAGGCGACATGCTTGTTGGGCGAACGGTCGATTTTGAAGCTGTAAGGATCGTCGAACACGTCCTCGTCGCGGTTGCCGGAGGGGTAAGCCAGGAACAGCCAGTCATTCTTCTTGATCTGTTTGCCGTGGACTTCCGTGTCGGCGGTGGCCGTGCGCATGAAGTGCTTCACCGGCGTTTCCCAGCGGATGGATTCTTCCACCATGGACGGGATCAGCGAGAGATCATCCTTCAGCTTACGGAACTGGTCCTGGTTCTCGGCAAGGGCCCAGAGCGCGCCGCCGGTTGTGTTGGAGGTCGTGTCATGCCCGGCCGTCGCAGCGATGATATAATAAGACATGGCTTCGAGGTGGCCGAGCGGCTTGCCATAGACTTCGCCATTGGCGATCACGCTGGCGAGGTCTTCGCGCGGGTTCTTGCGGCGGTCTTCGGTCATCTCGACGAAATAGGTGAAGAAGTCCGCGACCGTGGCCTGGATGTTGGCGAGGCCGGTATCGGAGTCGGTGACTTCTGCGCCGGAGCGGTTCACTTCCGGATCCTGCGCGCCGAACAATTCCTGCGTCAGCTTCAGCATGCGCGGCTCGTCAATTTCCGGCACGCCCAGCACTTCCATGATGACATGCAGCGGATAGAGGAAGGCCACGTCGCGGGCGAAGTCGCACTCGGTGCCCTTGTCGGCCATCTTGTCGATGAAGCCGCGGGCAATCTCGCGGATGCGGTCTTCCAGCTTGCGGAGGTTCTGCGGCATGAACCAGGCCTGCGTCAGGCGGCGGTACTGCATGTGGTCCGGATTATCCATCTGGACGAGCGAGCGCAGCAGGTTGGGCGAGCCGCCCATCATCTCGCGGACTTTCTTGTCGGTCTCGATATTGGTCAGCGTCGCGGAGCGGTCTTCATTATGGAAGAGGTCGTTCTGCTTCTCGATGTTCTGGATGTCGGCATGTTTGCTGACCACCCAGAACGGATCGAACCCTTCGATCTCGGCGACATCCAGCGGCGCGTTCTTGCGCAGCCAGGCAAAGGCTTCGTGCGAACGGTCCCAGTCGGCATAGGCCTTGGGATCTACAACGGCTTCGGCGATATTGGCGGGTATGGTCATGCGTTCCTCCGGTGCGGGAGCGATTGGCGGCCCCCAGTCAAGAAGCCGTTTAGCATATACTTGCTATACGGCCAACAAATATGTTAGGCAGACTCATGTCGGATACGAAGACAGCCCCCACCACAGATTCAGACGCATCCGCCAATGCGGGGCGGATGACCCAGGCCGAGCGGCGCGAGCGGTCCGAGCAGGAATTGCTTGAAGCCACCATGCGCGTCGTCTCCGAGAAGGGGGTGGCCGCGGCCACGTTCGATGCCATCGGCAAGGAGGCGGGCTATTCCCGCGGTCTCGTCACTCAGCGTTTCGGGTCCAAGGACGGGCTGATCCGTAGCCTCATCGCCGCGCTTCACGACTGGCAGCGCGAGGCGCTGGCGGCGGCCCATGTAGAACGGATGGACGGCCTCTCGGCCCTCTGCGCCTTTGTCGAGCTGCACTGCCGGGCGCTGGACGGGCGGGAAGAGGACAAGGCCTATTACATGCTGCTGGCTGCGGCGGTCGCCGACCGGCTGGAAACCCGCGCGGCCTTTGCCGAGTCGCACGAGCTGGAACGCGTGCTGATCCGGAAGATCATCGAGCGCGGACAGGCCGAGGGCAGTATCCGCAAGGATGCCAATGCCGACGCGACCGCGCTGATGGCCGGCTGCGCGCTGATCGGCATTCGCATGCAGAACATGATTGATCCGGATACGGAGATCACGCCTGTCCGGGATGCGCTGGTCCAGTCGCTGCGTGCGCGCCTGGCACCGGTCTGAGGAGGAAGAAGCAATGAGCGACGCGCCCTACAAGGTCTGGCAGTGCCGTACCTGCGGCTACATCTATGAAGAAGAGCACGGGGATCCGGGTGAGGGGCTGGCGGCCGGAACGCGCTGGGCTGACATTCCGGACGACTGGGTCTGCCCGCTGTGCGGCACGCCGAAATCCGACTTCGACATGATCGAGCTTTAGGCCGCCTTGAGCGGACCTTGGCCTGAGGTTCGAATTATTTTTCAGGTTGAAAGGAAAGACGCGAAAATCATCCCAAAAAACAAGCGATAGGAGAAATAGTTAATTTGTGTTAACTATATCGAATAAGAAATAAGGGAGGAAATAATGCGTTTGATCCAATCACTGAGAATCTCCGGCGTGGCGCTCACCGTCGTGCTGGCCGGCTGTATCACCAGCGCGACCGCGCAGGAGCCGGCAGCTGAAGCCGCTCCGGCCGATGACGGATATCCGCTGGTCAGCGGCGACTTCTGGGAAATCACGGGCGTCGACATCAAGCCCGGCGGCGGCCTTTACTATGCCAACCATCTGGCAGACCGCTGGCGCGCCTCGCAGGAGTTCGCCAAGTCGCAGGGTTGGATCAAGGACTATATGGTCTTCGGCAATTACTATAACCGGGCTGGCGAGCCGGATCTTTATCTCGTGACCATCATGGAGAAGATCCCGAGCGGCCCGGAATCCGAAGCGCAATATGATGCCTTCCGGGAATGGGCCGAGGCCACGACCGAACAGCTTGCCTCGGAAAATGCCGACCGGGCGGAATTCCGGGAAATCACCGGCACCAGCCTGCTGCAGGAAATGAACTTCCGCGAATAGGGCACTTTATTCTCTTCAGAAGCCGCCGGTTCGCGCTGGCGGTTTCCGCTTGTCTGGCGCAATTGTGTTCCGGGAATGCTTGATCCGTCCGGCCGGGAGTTCTACGGGTTCGGGACTTCTTGGCCTTCAGCAGGGACGGGCGACACAATTGACCAGGCTTCGCTCGATGATCTGGACGGCGGTGTTTGTGGCCGTCGCTTATCAGTTCCTGGTCATCCTGCCGGCCATTCTGGTCAACAGCCTGATGCCGGGCATTTCGCTCATCACCCTCGCAGGCCTCGCCAATGTGCTGACCGTGATGGCAATCTATGCCTATCTGAACCTGCGCGGCGTGGCCTGGGAAGTGGCAGAGCCGGGCGACATGAACCTCGTCGTCGTCGGCATCGCAGCGGCAGCCGCCATGGTGGCCGTGGCCCTGACGACGTTCCTCTCAGGCCTGCTGGCGGCGGTGTTCGGATCACAGGGGCTGAGTGTCAGCGAGAGCTTCGTCAGCCAGTTGCAGGCCGGGTCTCGCGCCGAACTGCTGTTCACGATTGTGCTGGTCGCGCCTTTTGCGGAAGAATTCATCTATCGCGGCCTGTTCATGGGCGTGTTGCTTGAGCGTGGCTGGACGCCGCTGAGCGCCTCGGGCCTGGCCGCGGTCATCTTTGCGCTCCAGCATTTCCAGTATGGCTGGATCGGTATCCTGATGGTGCTGGTATATGGCCTCGTGCTGGGCCTGTTGCGCGTGGCCAGCGGCGGACTGTTCCTGCCGATCATGGCGCACATGTTCATCAACCTCATCTCGCTGGCAGTGTAACCGGCCCTGCGTCGGGAGAGGGCTGGCAAATCGCGCCGGACAGCGCTAAGCGGGCGCCATGACTGACGATCTTTCACGCAACCAGACATTCGACCTGCCGGAAGGCTATCAGATGCTGCCCTGGCACCGGGGCTTCGGCCGCCAGGTCGGCCCGCTGTTCGAGAAGCGGGACGAGACGGGCCTGACCCGCGCCTTCCGCGTCGAGGAGCACCACACCAACGGCATGATGAACGCCCATGGTGGCATGCTCATGACCTTCGCCGATATGGCCTGGGGCGCGGCGGTGGAGAAGGACGACGACACCTGGTGGGTGACCGTCCGCCTGATGTGCGACTTCCTCTCCGGCGCCAGCATGGGCAGCTTCGTCGAAGGCAAGGGCCATGTGATCGGCCGGCAGGACGATGTCTTCACGGTCGAGGGCAGGATCTGGGCGGGCGACAAGCTGCTGATGCGGGGCACGGGCATTTTCAAGGTGATCGAGCGTCGGGACGGGCAGGAGAAGCCGTTCACGCGCCAGTCGCAGAAAGCCTGACCTTTCGGTTGACTTTGCCGGGTCGCCCCCGTATCGGCCTTTTCGTAATGAACACAGCACTGCACCACCATCATCACCATTCGTGACGCGCCGATGAGGCGCGAACCGGTCCGGCTGCGCCTCTGCTAAAGTGTTCCCCCAAGAACCAGACCAGACGAGGCAGGCCACAGCCGGGGCGTGCCTGATGTTGACGTGTCGCCTTCCAATCCGGACCAGCACCGACTATGCGGTGCGCAAACAGGACCAAGAGCGACCCATGAGTGACAAAGACAGCAAGCCCCTCTCCGGCAAGCAGCTTGCCCGCAAGCCGCGCGGCTTTCCCGACAAGCGCGAGGGCCTCCTGCATGCACAGGCAAGGCTCGTGGAAACCATTACCGGCGTCTATCGCCAATGGGGCTTTGAACACCTCGAAACCGGCGCCTTTGAATATGTCGATGCGCTTGGCAAGTTCCTGCCCGATACCGACCGACCGAATGAAGGCGTGTTCGCCCTGCAGGATGATGACGAGCAATGGATCGCCCTGCGTTACGACCTGACAGCGCCGCTCGCCCGCTTTGTCGCCGAAGCCGGCCAGGACCTTGGCCGCCCGTTCCGGCGCTACGCGGCCGGGCCGGTCTGGCGCAACGAGAAGCCGGGCCCGGGCCGTTTCCGGGAATTCTGGCAGTGCGATGCCGATACAGTGGGGGCGCCGGGCTTCCATGCCGATGCGGAGATGATCGCCATGGGCGCCGAAGCGCTGCGGGCGGTCGGCATGCAGTCGGGTGAGTTTGCGATCCGGGTGAACACGCGCCGGCTTCTGAACGGGGTGTTGGATGCCGTAGGCGCCGAGAGCCAGGAGACGCGCCTCGCCATCCTGCGTGCGCTCGACAAGCTCGACCGGCTTGGAGCAAGCGGCGTTGCCGACCTGCTCGGGGAAGGGCGGCTTGATGAGAGCGGCGACTATACAAAAGGCGCAGGGCTCGGGACTGAAGAGGTCAAACGGGTTCTGGCCTTCGCGGAAGCTGGCGCGGGGACGCGCGAAGCCACGCTCGCCAACCTCGCCAAAGCCGCAGGAGACAGCGAGCAGGGCAAGGCCGGTCTCGCCGAACTCGAAGCCATTGCCAGCGCTCTCGAAGGACTGGGCGCGCCTGAAAGCGACGTGTTGATCGATCCGTCGGTCGTGCGCGGGCTCGAATACTATACTGGCCCGGTCTATGAGGCAGAGCTGCTGCGCGAAGTGACCGGGGAAGACGGCAAGACCTACCGCATCGGCTCCATCGGTGGCGGCGGACGCTATGACGATCTCGTCGCGCGCTTCACCGGGCAAAGCGTTCCGGCCACGGGCTTTTCCATCGGTATCTCACGCCTTGCTGCCGCAATGCAGATCATGGGCGAAACGGCGAAGCTCGACGGCCCGGTCGTCGTGCTCAATCTCGACCGGGACAACCCGGCCATCGCGCTTTCCATTGCCGCGGAGTTGCGCAAGGCGGGCCTGCGTGCCGAAGCCTATATGGGCGGGGCCAACAATATGGGCAAACAGATGAAATATGCCGACCGGCGCAATTCCCCGGTTGCGGTCATGGTGGGTGAGGATGAGCTCGCCAAGGGCACGGTCACCATCAAGGATCTCGAAATGGGCGCCCTCAAGGCGAAGGCCATCAAGTCCAACGAGGAGTACCGTGAGGCGCGCCCTGGCCAGATCGAAGTGCCGCGCGCCGAAATGGTGGGCGCCATCCGCCGTATCGTCGAGGCCCAGGCATGACACATGCAGCTGTGGTGAAGGCGGCCCGGTCCCGGTTCGAGGGCTCTGGTGCCGAACCGGTCAATCCGGCCTATATCCTGCCGTCCGATATTCCGCTGGAACTGTCCGGCGAAGCGGTCCGCGCACGGCTTTGCGTGTTCACGGATCATCGCGGCAATGAAATGGTCATGCGGCCGGACCTGACCCTGCCGGTGGCTGGGCTGGAAGCCGAACGTCTTGCCAGCGGCACCAATGGCCCGAAAGCCTATTGCTACGCGGCGGAAGCCTTCCGCCTGCCGGCCGCCAATGGAGACCCGATGGAGTTCACCCAGGTGGGCTTCGAACGTTTCGGCCGGGATTCCGATCCGGTGGAGGATGCCGAAGCCTTCGCTCTGGTGCATGAAGCCGTCCGGGAGTGTGATGTCCGGCCGGTCGCGATTGCAACGGGCGACCTTGCCATCTTTCCAGCCTTCATCGACGCGCTTGGCCTGCCACGTGTGACGGCGGACCTGTTGAAACGAGCCTTCCGTCAGGAAGGCGGCGTCCGGGCGCTGGTCGAGGCATCGCCTGCACCGATCGAAGCGGACCTCGTGCCGACACTGGAAGCTGCCACCCCGGAGGAGGCCGAAACGGCCTTCCGCGCGGCGCTTGCAGAACGCGGCATTCCGCTGATTGGGACACGGAGCGTTCCGGAAATCATCGCGGGCCTGCGCGCCCGGGCGGCTGCAATGGCTGCAGGCGGCGTACCGGACAAGGTGCGCGAAGTGATCGGCGCATTGGCGGCGGTGAATTGCACCGCAGCCGAAGCCGCCGACCAGCTGGATGCCATCGCCTCGCGCTACAGCCTGCCGCGAACCTCCGGCGCGATTGACCGCGTGGCGCGGCGGATGGAACTGATCCGCGAGCTGTTGCCGGAAGTGAAAGCCATTTGCCGGTTCCGTTCCGGCTTCGGGCGCCGGTTCACCTATTATGATGGCTTCCTGTTCGAGACGCTGGGCGCGAACCTCGCAGAGAGCCAGCCGATTGCATCAGGCGGCCGCTATGATGGCCTTGTTTCCGGGCTCTCGAACGGCAAGGCGGATGCAACCGCAATCGGCGGCGTGGTCCGGCCCGACCGTGTGCTGCGTGCAAAAGGGAGGGGCGCATGACCCGTCTGTCACTGGCGATCCCGTCCAAGGGACGGCTGAAGGAAAAATCCGAAGAATGGCTGGCATCGGCCGGCTTCCCGGTTACCCAGATCGGCGGCGAGCGCGGCTATCAGGCCGAGATCGAAGGCCTTGGCGATGTCGAGATGCGGCTTCTCTCCGCGCGGGAGATTGCACAGGGCCTCGTCGATGGCAGCCTGCATGCCGGGGTCACCGGCGAAGACCTGCTGCATGACCTCGCCCCCGTCGGGGAGAGCGATTTCGAAGTGGTGAAACGGCTGGGCTTTGGCGGGGCGGATGTGATCGTCGCCGTGCCGCAGGCCTGGGTCGATGTCGACACGATGTCGGACCTGGAAGCGGCCGGGGCGGCGTTCCGCAAGGCGCATCACCGGCGCCTGCGGGTCGCGACGAAATATATGCGCCTCACGCGCCGCTTCTTCGCGGCCCGGTCTGTCGGGGAATACCGTCTGGTCGAGAGCGCCGGGGCGACGGAAGCTGCCCCAACGACAGGTTCGGCCGATGTGATTGTCGACATCACCTCCACCGGGGCGACGTTGAAAGCCAACGGGCTGAAAATCCTGTCGGACGGGCTGATCCTGAAAAGTGAGGCGGCCTTCGCCGTGTCGCCGGGTGCCGTATGGTCACCTGAAGCCAAGGCCAGTCTTGAGGTTTTGTTCGCAGGTGCAGCAATTAAACCCAAGGAATTAATAGAAAAAATCTAGGACACATTCTTGACACATCCGCAAAAGCGCGGCCTTATGTCCCAGCAAGTTTCTGGGAGGAAACGCTGCAAACGGTGGGAGGCGCAGACCAAGGGTCTGCGCCTCTTTCCGTTCAGGGGGTAATCAGTAAATCAGGGGTGTGGAAACCGGGCAGTCCGAAGCAACGGCTCAGGTGAGGTAGGGGGCGTTTGGACATCACATCCGTCCCGCCCGGCTTCATGAATAACAATAAGCACTTATCGTTTATCGTCAAGTACTATTATCGTTTTTCGATTAATCTTTTGTAATCGTGATCAGCCAGCTGGGGCTGCCATCCTCCGGGACGACCCGCAGGATACGGGACTGGCCATCGGGCGTGAGCGTCTCGCTGATCTCAGCGCCCGAGACTTCGATCTTCAGCGAATCCGGTGCGTCATCCGGCTGATCCAGCTCGACATTGAATTCGCTGGCCTGGTCAGGAGACACGAAAACCTCTGCGGCTTCGACCGGCGTCAGGAAACGGACCGTGCCGTCTTCCTCGATCACCATGGATTGACGCTGGGTCATTTCAGAGCCGCCTGCGGCTGGCGAAGCGGTGCGGGACTGGACCACATTGAGTGGGGGAGACAGGCGCTGGGGGCTGTCCTGGGCGGCTGCGGGCAGCACGACCAGACCAAGCCCGGCGGCCAGGCCAGCAAGCGGTTTCATCCTCTCACTCCCATTCACTTCGCCCGCACTAAAGCGCGAATCGTGTCTGCTGTCACATGTCCCCGCCTGCGGTGTGTTGACTTCCGGTCAGCCCCCCGTCATGCGTGGCGCCCTGAGAGAAATCCTCGCGACATCGGAAGGGCAAAAGATGAGCGATCCCCGCCAGCATATCATGCCGGTCTACCGGCCGCCGGAACAGGTCTTCGAAAAAGGGGAGGGCGTCTACCTCTTCACCGAAGACGGTACGCGATATCTGGACTTCATCGCCGGCATCGCGGTCAACGCGCTTGGCCATTCGCATCCGGCCATGGTGGACGCCCTGCGCGAGCAGGCCGGCAAGCTGTGGCACACATCGAACATGTTCCGCGTGCGCGGAGCGGAAGAGCTGGCCGACAAGATCTGCCGCGACACGTTTGCTGACCGGGTGTTCTTCACCAACTCCGGCACTGAGGCGATCGAATGCGCCATCAAGTCTGCGCGCAAGTATCAGTGGGCCAATGGCCATGAAGAGCGGATCGACATCATCACCTTCACGGGCGCCTTCCATGGCCGCTCCATCGGGGCGATCAATGCCGGCGGCAATCCGAAATACCTCGAAGGCTTCGGCCCGGCCCTGCCTGGCTTCGTGCATCTTGAATGGGGTGACATGGCCGCCCTTGAAGAAGCCATCGCCCGCCCGACGGCCGCCGCTGTCCTGATCGAGCCGGTGCAGGGCGAGGGCGGCGTGCGCGCCCTGCCGGAGGAAGACCTGAAACGCTTCCGCGAACTGTGCGACGAGCATGGCGTGCTGCTGATCTATGACGAAGTCCAGTGCGGCATGGGCCGGACCGGCAAGCTGTTCGCCCATGAATGGGCCGAAGGTGCTGCGCCGGACATTCTGTGCTCCGCCAAGGGTATCGGCGGCGGTTTCCCGTTCGGCGCCTGCCTGACGACCGAAGCCTGCGGCGAACACATGCAGCCGGGCAGCCATGGCTCCACCTATGGCGGCAACCCGCTGGCCATGGCCGTCGGCAATGTCGTCTGGGACATCATCTCCGATGAGGACTTCCTGGCCGAGGTGCGCCGCGTTTCCAGCACGGTCGCGCAAAGCCTGAAGAGCATCGCCGACAGCCACCCGGACAAGGTCGAAGCCGTCACCGGCAAGGGCCTGCTGACCGGCCTGAAGATGAAGGCCGATCCGAAAAGCCTGCAGGGTGTCTGCCGTGACAAGAACCTGCTGGTCGGTGTCGCGGGCAACAATGTCCTCCGCCTCGCCCCGCCGCTGGTCATCACGGACGAGAACGTCCGCGAAGCGACGCGCGTGATGGACGAAGCGATCTCGGAGTGGACGCCGGCCTGACCGGTCCCGTCCTATCCAACAAGTTGATCTGAATTTCCCCTTTCGGGGTTCTGTGTTTCCTGCGGGCGGGTAAAGTCTGCCGGAAAGACAGACCCGTCAGGAGGGGGATTTTCATGCAAGGCGCCGACAATTTCGAGCTGGCCACGCGGCTCAAGCCGTTGGAGGCGGGACGCTGGTCTGTCGACTTGCCGGAAAGCTGGGGCCTGTGGAGCCCGGCGGGCGGATTCATTACGGCGCTGGCTTTGCGGGCGGCGGGGGAGGCGAGCGATCTTCCGAGGCCAGCCAGCATGACCTGCCATTTTCTTCGCATGGGCAAATATGCCCCGGCGGAGGTTCGCGTGGAGACTGTGAAGGCCGGCAAGCGCAGCGAGCTGCTGAGGGCAGAACTGGTGCAGGACGGTAAAACGCTGCTGCTGTGCCATGTGTGGACTGTGCCGGACACGCTGCCCGGTCTGGAACATGACGACACGCAGGAGGAGCTGCCGGCACCGGAGAGTGTGCCGAGTTTTGAAGAACAGTATCCGGATGAGCCGTCGCACCCGTTCTTCCACCATTTCGAACAGCGCCCGATCCGCGGCACGCCGCATAAGGGAGACGCCGCCCGCGACCCGGAGCTGACAGGGTTCTACCGTTTCACGCCGCTGGCCGTCAGCGGGGACGCGTTCGCCGATGCCGGGCGGGCCATCATCCTGATGGATGCCTTCGGCTGGCTGGCCCAGTATCCGGCTCATCCGACGGACGGGCCTTCGCCCTGGATCGCCCCGAACATTGACTATCACTACCGTTTCCACCGCCCGACCAGTCATGCCGACTGGCTTCATATGCGGGTGCGCGCGCCAGTGGCGGAGAACGGGTTGATGGCCACCGATGGGGAGATCCGGGATACGGAGGGGCACTTGCTGGTCAGCGGTTCGTCCCAGCTGATGTGCCTGCCCCGGCCGGGGGCGTGAGGGTCAGGACTCCTCGGGCGCTTTCTTGCGGCCGGTGACCATGGCACGGGCGAGGTTTTCCTTGTGGACGAGGCTTGAGGCGACCACGCCGGCGAGGTGCAGGCCGACGAGCGCGAGCGTGATGTAGACGAACGCCTTGTGCACGCCTTCGAGCAATTCCTCGGAGGCCGATTCTTCATGTCCGCCGCGGCGCTCATGTTCCTCTTCTTCACCCTCTTCATTCTCGCCGAATGTTGCGGCGAGCGGGGCAAAGGTCTCTTCTGTCACGATCCCGGCGAGCGGGCCGGCATCGTCCTCCACGGCATAGAGCGCCATGCCGGATCCGGTTGTGACCAGAAGGCTGAACAGGAGGGCGACGACCATGGCGCCGCCTGCGGGATTGTGGCCGGCATAGTCTTTCACTTTGCCGGTCATCAGACCGCGCAGATATCCGAAGACAGCCCCCGGTCCGCGCACGAAATCTGTAAACCGGGCATGGCGGCTGCCGATGATGCCCCAGACGATTCGGACCAGCACATAGGCCGCCACGACATAGCCGGCCCATTTGTGGATGCTGAAAAGGTCGTCGCCAGACAGGTAGGCCGTGAAAAAGGCAATCACGAGAGTCCAGTGCCCGATACGGATTAGGGGGTCCCATACCGGGCGGGTGGGGGTCTTGATCTGGCTCATGTCATTGTCTCCGGCGCTACCTGCTGGCTTGGCTGGAAGATGGCGCCCTGGACGCTGCGCGGTCCATCCGTCACATGACGCATTCCCTTTGGCGGCGGGATGCGCGAGAAGGACGTATGTCAGATGACGTATCCGGACGCAGAGGCCTTTTGGGCGTTGCCGTGCTGTTTGGCACGATTGCCCTGTTCATCGGGGCAGACCTGATCACCGACAGCGGCGAAGGCGCCGGGGCGGGGCACCTCGCGGCCGAACTGGTCGTGCTGGTCGCCGCATCTTTTGGGCTCGGCGCCATGTTGTGGCGTCTGGGCCGCCTTCGCCGGGCCCTGGCCGATGCGCGTCAGGATGCCGGACGCTGGCAGGAGGAAAACCGGGAGCTGGTGCAGGGCTTGGGCGTTGCCATTGCGCGGCAGTTTTCGGCCTGGGGTCTGACGGACGCCGAATCCGATGTTGGCCTGCTGCTGTTGAAAGGGCTCTCCCTGCAGGAGATCGCGGATATGCGCGAGACCAGCGAGCGCACCGTGCGCGAGCAGGCCCGCGCGGTTTACCGCAAGAGCAGCCTTGCAGGGCGCAATGCCTTGTCTGCCTATTTTCTGGAAGATCTGCTGCCCGGCGCGGGTGGTTGAAGATGCGTGCTGGCGCCGGAAATTTGCGGCGTTAAGATCAGGGCATGACCAAGATCACTGCTGCCTGTGTCCAGATGCGTTCCGGCGTGGAAGTCGCCCCGAATATTGCGGCGGCCTCCGCCCTTATCCGGGAAGCGGCCGGGAAGGGCGCGAAATTTATCGCGACGCCTGAAATGACGAACCTGCTGGACATCCGCCCCGGCATGGCGCGGCCGAAGATCGTGGAACAGGATCATATCCCCCTGCATGCCTTCCAGGCGCTGGCGGTGGAACTCGGGGTGACGCTGCTGATCGGCTCACTGGCTGTGACGCTGGAGAGCGAGGAGCGCTTCGCCAACCGGTCTTTCCTGATCGGGCCGGACGGCGGCGTGATCGCGCGATACGACAAGATCCACATGTTCGATGTGGAGGTCGGCGACGGGCAGAACTATCGCGAGAGCCGGGCCTACCGGCCGGGTGAGGCGGCTGTGCTGGCCAGGGCGCCGTTTGGCCAGATCGGCATGACGATCTGTTACGATCTCCGCTTCCCGCATCTTTATCGCAAGCTGGCGCAAGCGGGCGCGGACATCCTCACCATTCCGGCGGCGTTCACCCGCGTGACGGGGGAAGCGCACTGGCATGTGCTGGTCCGCGCGCGGGCGATCGAGACGGGCTGTTTCGTCGTCGCCCCGGCGCAGGGCGGCAAGCATGAGGATGGACGCGAAACCTTCGGCCACTCTCTCATCGTCTCGCCCTGGGGCAAGGTGATCGCGGAAGCCGGCGGGGCGGAGCCGGGAATCGTTCTGGCGGAACTGGATCTCGATGAGGTGGCCAAGGCCCGTGGACGCATTCCGTCACTTGGGAACGACCGGGACGTCCGCATGGCGCGCCTCGGAAGCTAGCAGATTGGGCAGTTAGCCGGTCGCGGCTGCCGGTGCGAGCAGGCAGATTGCCAGCAGGCAGAGAACAAGACATCCGAGTGCGATACGCCCAGCCATGCGCATTCCTCCGAGCCCTGCAGTCTGGCAGAAGGACTGGAAGATTGCGTGAAAGAAATCCGGTGGATTTTTACAGATGCGCTAAGCAATCCGGCAGGGTCTAGCGCCCGAGCCGCCTGCGGAATTCCTCGTAACCGAAATGCGAGACCTGTTCGACGCGGCCGTCTTCCCAGCGGATGGCGAGGTTTGCCAGCGGCGTGCCGTTGAACGTGTTCGTCTTCACAAAGCTGTAGTGCATCTGGTCTGTGAAGACGAGTTGGTCGCCCGGCTGCAATGGTTTGTGGAAGGAGTAATCCCCGATCACATCGCCGGTCATGCAGGTCTTCCCGCCAAGGCGGTAGGTGTAGGGCTTCTCAGCCGGTTGGCCTGCACCGACAATGTCCGGCCGGTAGGGGACTTCCAGAACGTCCGGCATATGGGTGGAGGCGGAGGCGTCGAGGATGGCGAGGGCCAGCTCGTTCCAGTGCAGGGCGAGCACCGTGGCGTAAAGTTCGCCCGTGTTCACGACGAGGCCAGCGCCCGGCTCCAGGATCACATCGACGCCGAAGCGCGCCTTGAAGTCTTTGATCGCTTCGATCAGCACGTCGACATCATAACCCGGCTTGTTCAGGAAATGCCCGCCGCCGAAATTCACAGCAGAGACCTGTTCGATGTACTGCCCGAACTTGTCGGCGACATGCTGGATGAGGCCAGCTGAGCCGTCAGCGAGGCTCTCACACAGGGCATGAACGTGGAAAATGTCGACACCCGACCAGTCCACATCGTCCAGCTTCGCCGGGACTTCGCCAAACCGGCTGCCCGGCGCGCAGGGGTCGTAGAGATCGCCGCCGAGGGTCGCGTTGGAATAGCCGGGGTTCACCCGCAGGCCGACATGTGCGCCAGCATCGCGGGCAATATCGCCAAACCGGGCGAGCTGTTCGGCGGAATTGAAATAGATATGCTCCGCAATCTTCGTCAGGCGGCGGACTTCATCTTCCGTATAGGCCGGGGAGTAGACATGCACTTCCTTGCCGAAGGACTCCTTGCCCATAATGGCTTCATGCTCGCCGCTGGCCGTTGTGCCGTCGAGATAATCCTTCATCACCGGGAAGGCCGCTGGCATGGCAAAGGCCTTCGTGGCGAGCAGCACCTTGCAGCCAGCCTCCTCCCGCACACGCTTTGCTGTTTCCAGATTTTTCCGGAGGCGCGCGACGTCGAGCACGAAGACGGGGGTGGGGATATCGGCGGGCAATGTCATGGCGTGTCCCATCTAGCACATTCGGCGGTCGCGTGAGGGATCGTCCGGCAGGAAACCGGCCTCGACGAGGTTGAGAACGAATTCATCTTCACGGGTGCAGGGGCGCAAGCCTTCGCCCAGTTCTGCTTGTGAGACCAGAGCGCCGGTGTCCGCATTGGTGAGGGTGATGAAGGGCGTCCTTATGCGATCATACCCACGTGATTGAGCGATGTCGGTCACGCCAATCTCTTCGGCGAGCGCCGCGCCACTCGGGCGGCGGACGTCGATCTTCAGGGTCAGGATGCGGTAATCGTCCTGACTGGCGAGGGCGGCGTCACGCTGGGCCGGCGTCAGCGCATCCTTCAGGAAACGGTCAACAGTCCAAGCCTTCCGGCCGGAGAGTTCGGTCTTTTCCAGCTTCATGCAGGAGGGGCATTCGTCAAAGCCCCAGACGATCATCAGGGGGCGATCTTGTTCCGCAGCCTGCGTGACGGCCGCATCGTAGAGCTCGCGCGCATCGAGGCATTTGAAGTAGGTCGGCTTTGCCCGCTCACCCGTGCAGCCCTCAATCGGCTGGAAGGCGGTATAGTCGACGGCTTTCTCGAAGACGAGCGGCCCTTGCGGCGCAGCGGCTTCCTGGCTGCACGCAGCGAAGGTCAATGCAGCGAGAAGCGAGACGGTCGCGCGGCGCATATTGTCAGGTTTCCACCGCGAAGAGTTCGTCCTGGTCGCCGGGCTTCACGTCAATGACATGCCAGGGCAGGCCGCGCTGGGCGACGTCTTCGAGGAAGGGCTTGGCCGGGAACTGCTCGACATTGAACACGCCCTTGCCGGCCCATTCGCCGCGGAAGAACATGGCCGCGCCGGAGACCGGCGGCACGCCCGTCGTATAGGAGACGGCCTGCGCGGAGACTTCCTTGTTCGTCTCGGCATGGTCGGAGACGTTGTAGATCATCTTGGTCAGTGGCTGGCCATCCTTCTTGCCACGGACAATCACACCAATACTGGTCTTGCCGGTATAGTTCTCGGCCAGGGAGGAGGGCGGCGGCAGCAGGTCTTTCAGGAACTCCATCGGGATGATGTCCATGCCCTTGTGCTTGATTGGTTCCAAACCGATAAGTCCGATGGATTTGAACACCTGCAAATGCTTGATGTATTCGGACCCGAACGTCATCCAGAAACGGATCTGTTTCAGGCCCTTGATGTTCTTCACAAGGCTTTCTTCTTCCTCGTGATAGATGAGGTAGGAATCCTTCGGGCCGACTTCCGGATAGTCGATATCGCAATTGATGGAGAGGGCGGGGATCTCGATCCATTCGCCATTCTTCCAGTATTTGCCGTCCTGCGTGACTTCGCGGAGGTTGATCTCCGGATTGAAGTTCGTCGCGAACGTCTTGCCATGGTCGCCGGCATTGCAGTCGACAATGTCGATATATTCGATTTCGTCGAACAGATGCTCCTGCGCATAGGCGCAATAGACGTTCGTTACGCCGGGGTCGAAGCCGCAGCCGAGAATGGCGGTGATGCCCTTCTCCCTGAAGCGGTCATGATAGGCCCACTGCCAGTGATATTCGAACTTCGCCACGTCGCGCGGCTCATAGTTCGCGGTGTCCATATAATTGCAGCCCGTTTCGAGGCAGGCATCCATGATCGGCAGGTCCTGATAGGGCAGGGCCATGTTGATCAGCAGGTCCGGCTTCACCTTTTCGATGAGGGCGACGACTTCCGGCACATTGTCGGCATCGACCTGGGCGATCTCGATCGGTGTCTTGCAGAGCTTCGCCACTTTCTCGCAACTTTCGATGCGGCGGGAGGCGAGCGTGATGTGCTTGAACGTGTCGCGGTCCATCGCGCATTTCTGGGCGACGACCGAACCGGCAGCGCCGGCACCGATGATGAGAACGCGGTCCATGATAGCTGGGCCTCCAATACTCTGCGGGGTTCCTGAATTGACCCGTCACATAGGGCAAACCGGAGGGCTTCGCCAGTGGAGACATGAGAGGGTGGCGCAGCGCGAACGGGTCGCGAGGGTGGGAGGAAACGACGTTCCGCCCGCGCTGCGCCGGGGGGAAGTTCAGGCGGCCTGCCGGTAGGCGGGCAGCCGGGCGAGTTCCTCGGTCAGCCAGTCATGGTGCCGGGCGAGCCGTTCGACCTGACGGAGGTCGGCATCGGGGCGGCTGGCCAGCTCATCCTGCCAGGCTTTGATCACGCGCAGTTGCGTTTGCAGCCAGCACAGCAGGGCAGGGTCATCGACCGGAACACACATCACACGTTTCCTTGCAATTGAGAGGCATTCACAAGGATAAAGTACACGTGCCGGCGCTAATTGCAAGTCATTCTCAAAAATGTCGCAGGTCGTACCCGTTTCGCTCTGGCCACGTTCTGGCTTGCGGATGGGAACGAATGACGCTTCTGCGGGTTATATGCTTAACAGTCCGGCCCGTTCCCGGTGCCGGCGATACATGAGGAGACACCAGATGACCCTTGAAGGGATTATTATTTTTCTGCTGGTTGGCGGCGTTGCCGGCTGGCTGGCCGGGCTGATCGTGCGCGGCGGCGGCTTTGGCATCATTGGCAATATCGCTGTCGGCATCATCGGTGCCTTCGTGGCCGGCTTCCTGTTTCCGGCGTTCGGCATCAGTCTCGGCGCAGGCATCGTTGGGGCGATCGTGCACGCCACGATTGGCGCAGTGGTCCTGCTCCTGATAGTGCGTGTGCTGAAGCGCGCCTGACGCGGCGGGCATCAGCCCGCCAGTTCGGTATCCAGCTGTTTCGCAAGCGCCTCGACGCGCGACTTGTTCTTGCCGAGGTCTGACAAGCCGATGCGGGAGCGGGAATAGACCGCCACCTGAGATGCGTTCGCACCGGTCGGCCGGATGAGAACGTCCACATCGTCCCGGAACCGGGCAATGGGGGTTACAGCGACATAACGCAGCTGGATGTCGCCATTCGGCAATTCCCGTTGTTCGGCACCCGGCTGAAGCCGGAGAAGCGCCGCTGCCACGTCCGTGGCCGGATAGGCAAAATCCAGCGCATTTCCGGTATTTCCGGCCGCCTCGCAGATGGACGGGTTGCAAGCCAGGTAACGATTGGTCGGCAGGCCCGGCTCAAGCGTGGCAAAACTGACCCAGCTGCCGGCAGGTTTGGGCGCAGAGGCACAAGCGGCGCATAGAAGCAGGGTGGCACAAGCCAATATGGAACGGATCATCGCGTGCCCTCCGGTATCCTGTTGTCTATACGGCGGCCAGGCCAATCCGGATCGCATCTAGCCGTATGGGCAGATTTAGGCTAAGGCGCGCCCTTCATTTTAAACAGGGGGACGCCATGGCAGGCCGTCACTTCATCGATCTCTGGCATCTCGATCATGTCGAGCTGCGCGAAATTCTCGACATGGCCCACGCCATGAAGAAAGCGCGCGCCGGCTGGCCGAAGGGCCGTGTCGATGACGGCGCCCCGCTGGAAGGCCACACGCTGGCGATGATCTTCGAGAAATCCTCGACCCGCACGCGCTTCTCCTTCGACATGGCCATGCGCCAGCTGGGCGGCTCGTCGATCACGGCGACGTCCAGCGACATGCAGCTCGGCCGGGGCGAGACGATCGAGGACACGGCCCGTGTCCTGTCGCGCTATATCGATGCGGTGATGATCCGCGCCAATGACCATTCCGATGTTGAGGCGTTCGCCGAGTTCTCCTCCGTGCCTGTCATCAACGGTCTGACCGACCGCTCTCACCCTTGCCAGATCATGGCGGACCTGCAGACGCTGGAAGAGACCGGGCTGGAGCTGCGCGGGGCCCGCATCGCCTGGGTCGGCGACGGCAACAATGTCTGCGCGAGTTTCATCCATGCGGCGGCCAAGTTCGGCTTCTCGCTGGCGGTCGGCACGCCTGCGCGGTTTGCACCGGATGATGAGGACCTCGACATCGCACGCGAACTTCAGGGCAAGATCGATCTCTTCGAGACAGCGGAAGAAGCCGTTGCAGGCGCAGACGTCGTCATCGCCGACACGTTCGTGTCCATGGGCGACAAGGATGCCGAGCGCCGCCTTGAAATCCTGGAACCCTATGCCGTCACCGAAGACCTGATGCAGCTGGCAAACAAGGGCGCCCATTTCCTGCATTGCCTGCCGGCCCACCGGGGCGAGGAAGTAGACGCCGAAGTCATCGACGGTCCGCAAAGCCTTGTCTTCGACGAAGCCGAAAACCGCCTGCATGCCCAGAAGGCCGTGCTGCGCTGGTGCCTCGAAAAATAAGTCTCAGCCGGACTGAACTTCCTTCAGGCCCAATGCGAACAGGGCGGCCACTGCGCTCATGACGCCGAGGATGGCAATGACGGCAGTCAGCCCGGCGAAGCTTGCCACAAGGCTGAAGCCGCCGCCGAGGATGAGCACGGTGCCGATGATTGTGTTCGATAGCGCGGTGTAGGCCGCGCGCGTCTCCGCCGTCGCCATGTCGACCAGATGGGTGGAGCGTCCAAGCCGGACGCCCTGATAGGCAATCATCAGGATAAAGATCATGGCGGGCAGGCCTATGGTCGCCGTGAGGAGGCCCGCCGCGTTCAGACCCAGCGTCCCGAACAGGGCGACCGCCCCGGCGAGGCCTGTCAGGATCAGCACCTTGCGGCTCGACCGGTCGGCAAGCCGTCCCCAGACATAGGAACTGAGCAGGCCGGCGCCCGCCGAGGCGACGACCAGAAGGCCGAGCCCGCCAAACATGTTTCGCGCAGCGTCCGCCTCCGTGCCGAGCGCCACCATGAAAGGCGGGGCGAGGGCGGTGGAGGTCAGCAGGGCGCGGACAAGGATGAACCGGCGCAGCTGAGGATCGCGTGCCAGCAGGCTGAAATCCTCCTTCAGGCGCTGGACGGGGTTGGAACCGGTTTCTGGTTTGCTCGCCTCTTCGGCAAGGCTGGCAAACACCACAGCGGCGGCGATCCAGAGCAGGCCTGCCAGCACAAGCCCGCCGGTCACCAGTGTGAGCCGGCTTTCGCCCGCAAAGGCCAGCAGCACGCCATAGGTCAGCACGGCACCTGCGCCGACCGTGCCGGCCGCACCCGTCGCCGTACCGCGCCGGGATTTCGCAATCGTCTTGCCGAGCACGTCCTTGTAGGTGACCGAACAGACCGACCGGGCGAGCGCCAGGGCGGCCAAAGCGGCCAGAATCGCCCAGCCCGCCGCGGCGCCGGTCAGCATCAGCGCGGCCAGTCCCATCGCGATGGCGGCCAGGCCTTCCACCAGCGCGCCGCCGGCCCAGGCCCATTTGCGGTGTTTCAGCTGACCGAGCGCGCCGGCGGTAAACATTTGCGGGAAGAGGGCGCCGGCTTCCCGGATCGGGACGAGCAGGCCCAGCAGGCCGGCCGGGGCGCCCAGCGTGGTCAGCAGCCAGCTCAGCACGAGTTTCGGATCAATCAGGCCGTCGGCAACCTTGCTGGCCGACAGGCTGGTGACGTGCCGGAAGAAATTGTCCGGCTCGTGTTCGCGGGCGGTGTCGGAAATATCGAGATTGCCGGGCGCTTCGCTCGTCGATGTGAGCAAGCGAAAGACGGCTTTCTTCTTGTCCTGCACCATTGCCCGGATTGCCCTCAGCCATTCAGATTATGGAAGGATCATATTTCCTGCATAAAAGACAATCGCGAAGGCGCAGCCACCCGCTCATTGAGCGATACACACGCAATAATCAAACCTTTGTCAGAACGGTATTTTCCGGCTGGCATGCGCGCCCTGCATGGATAGGGTGCGCGTATGGCAGACACAGACTATCCGACCGAGACATTCTCTCACCCCGACATCACGGCCAAGGGCGAGACGCGCGCCAGCGTCGCCTGGACCGGGCTGAAAACGCTCTGGTTCAACACTGGCACGCTCTGCAATATCGAGTGCCGTAATTGCTACATTCTCTCCTCGCCGAAAAATGACCGGCTGGTCTATCTCAGCCTCGCCGATGTCATGCCCTATCTGGATGAGATCGAGCGTCTGAGCGCCGGCGAGGTGGAGATCGGCATTACCGGCGGCGAGCCTTTCATGTGCCCGGACATCCTGCCCATCATGGAAGCGATCCTGTTCCGCGGGCATAGCCTGCTCTTCCTCACCAATGCCATGCGTCCGATGATGCGGCCGCGCATCCAGGAAGGCCTCCTGCGCCTTCGCCGGAATGGCCTTGCGGAGAAGCTCACCCTGCGCGTCTCGCTCGATAGTCACGACCCGGGCCTGCACGACGCCGAACGCGGGGCAGGGGCATTCGAGGAAGCCTGCAAGGGCCTTCGCTGGCTGGCGGAGGAAGGTTTTCCCGTGGCGATCGCCGGACGTCAGTCCCTGCATGAGGACGAGGCCGCCGCCCGCGCCGCCTATGGCGCACTCGCCAGTTCGCTCGGCCTGAAGCTGGACCCGGCGGACCCGAAACAGCTGGTCCTGTTCCCGGAAATGATCGCCCAGGACGATCCACCCGAGATCACCACCGATTGCTGGGGGATCCTGAACAAGTCACCTGAGAGCATCATGTGCTCAGACCAGCGCATGGTCATCCGGCGAAAGGGCGCTGCCCGCGCCAGCGTCACGGCCTGCACCCTGCTGGTGGACGACCCGGCTTTTGAACTGGGCCACACGCTGAAGCAGGCGACGGCGGAGCCGGTGAAGCTCAACCATCCCTGGTGCGCCAGTTTCTGCGTGCTGGGCGGAGGCAGCTGCTCGGCCTGATCGCGCCTGAGACCTACTCTCCGAAGCCCGGTTCGACTTGCTCGAATACGGCGAGATAGGTGATCGTCGGCGCACCGAGACCGAGGCAGCCCGGCTGCTGAACTTCCATGACGCTGTGAAAGCGGTAGCCCTTTTCGTGCGCTGTATTCAGCCGGTCTTCCAGCGTCTTCACAGCCTTGTCGGAGAACACTTTCCCAATGGGCTGGATCCGGTATTTCATTCTGGTAGCTCCAAGTTTTTCATGTCAGTTCCCCCATGTCCGGGCTTGCACCGGTGCAGGCGTGCCAGGGTGAGGCGTAATGCCGTGATAGGCGGTTTGGTCCTGAAGGCCAGTTCGCTGTAGCGCGAACAACTCGGCTCAAAACCGCATCGGTTTCCGATCGCTTCCGGTCGTAGCCGTCGATAGAGGCGCAGCAGGCTAATTGCGGCCTGACGCAGTCCCCAGCCTTTCAGGGCGGGCAAGGCATCGATCCGTTCATCGAGTTCCGGGCGCAGGCCCAGCCGGCGCAGGGTGGACGGCCGCAATTCCTCCGGCACGTCCAGGTCCAGGTGCGCGATCTTCAACTCAGAGGATTTCAGCCCAGCCCTCATTGGAGGAAATAGACGAAGACAGCGCGTGCAAGTCAATAGAAAGCTGAGGCCTGGCGATCACATAGCAGGACCTTGATACGCGGGCGGGGCGCTGCCACATGGGGGCGTCACAAGGAGCCCGTCATGGCTGACACATCCACCCCCCTCAGCGATTTCGTTGCCAATTTTCAGATCGAGCAGCGGCCCGTGCGCGGCCGCGCTGTCCGCATGGGCGCGGGCAGCATCTCGCCGATCCTGCAGCGCCACGATTATCCCGTGAACCTCGCCCGCATTCTGGGCGAAGCCGTCACGCTGGCGGCGCTGGTCGGCTCGTCATTGAAGTTCGAAGGCCGCCTGCTGGTGCAGGCCGAAGGCGATGGCCCGGTGAAGATGCTGGTCGGCGAATACCGCTCCGATGGCGGCGTGCGCGGCTATGCCCGCTTCGATGCCGAGGCGTGGGCGCATCTGGACAAGCTGAACAAGGGCGCGGCTCCACACATGCCGCAGCTGTTCGGCGCTGCCGGACGGCTCGGCCTGATCATCATCCAGGACAATCCGGCGATCCAGCCTTACCAGGGCATCGTCCCGCTGGAGAAAGGCACGCTGGCGGAATGCGCGGAGGACTATTTCGCTCAGTCCGAACAGGTGCCGACGCGCATCCGCTTGTCGCTTGCCGAGTTCGAGCGCAAGGGCGAGCCTGGTCTCTGGGTCTCCGGGGGCATGATGGTCCAGCGCATCGCGGATGACGAGACACGCGGCGATACCGAGGAAGCGTGGAACGAGGCGCAGGCCCTGTTCGCGACGATCACCGACCAGGAACTCGCTGATCCGGACCTGCCGATGGATCAGCTGCTTTACCGCCTGTTCCACGAACAGGGTGTGCGGATGGAAATGCCGGTCACGCTGGACGACCGCTGCACCTGCAATGAGGAACGCCTCATCGCAACGCTGCAGAACATGTCGGACGATGGCCTGCACGACCTCGTGGAAGACGATGGCACGCTGTCGATCGACTGCCAGTTCTGCGGCCGCCACTACACCGTGCCGATCGACAAGGTCACCGGCGCCGCCAACTAGAAAGACGCCCGGCCTTCCACCCTGAGAGGGAGCGGAGGCCGGGCGTCTCCTGCATTCCGCATTGCTTCGGCGCCCGCCCGCTGGCACATGGGGCCGCATGACATTCAAATGGCTCCCCAATGCACTGACGATCGCGCGCTGCGTGTTCGCTCTGCTCTGCCTCGGCGGCATCGTGCAGGCCCTGAAAGTGCAGGACCTGATCGATCTCGGTGCAACGCAGAATATCTCCGCGGCGGAGCAGGAGACGCGGATCGCGGTCCAGCAGCTCTGGTATCAGTTCGCCTTGCTGGCCTTCCTTTCCGGCGCGCTGACGGATTTCCTGGATGGCTGGCTCGCCCGCAAGCTGAACGCGCAGTCGCGATTTGGCGTGTGGCTGGACCCGATTGCGGACAAGTTTCTGGTCGGCTTTGCCTTGCTGGGCCTCGCCCTGATTTTCCACACCTGGCTGATCTACATTCCGGCCGCGGCGATCATCGCACGCGATGCCTTCATGACCTGGCTGCGCACGACGCCGGCCGGCAAGGCCGTTGTGGACCCGTCCAACCTCGCCAAATGGAAAACCGCGTTTGAAATGGCCGCCATTATCGGCCTGATGCTGCCGCTGGCGGCCATCCCGCAGAGTGCGGTGACGCAGGGGGCCACGACGGGCGCTCTGGCTGAGCTGACGGCGGTTGCGCTGGTTGGCCTGCTCTGGATTGCGGCGAGCCTGTCGCTGCTGACGGGGTGGCGCTACATGGTGGCAGCAGGCCGCAGCGCCAAAAGCTGAATGCTAAAACGCCGGCTCCAAGGGGAATAAAGAGCCGGCGTTCCATTTCCATCACCGGCGCGCAGAACAAGGGGAACCTGCAGCGCTGATGGTCTTTCGAATGACGAGAACTGGTTCACTCCCCCGTCACCTGAAAAACGTCTCACCGGCCACTTAAAAGAGGTTTAACACTCAAGGCAGGATTGGGGCGCCATTTCCACGGAACCGCCACAGGACTGGCCCCTGTGCTGCCGCATTCGGGGCAGACCACTGGGTTTATGAAACGTAAACGTCCCATCGCTGCCTGGAAGCTTGTTGCCGTGTTCGGCGCGGCGATGGCCTTCCTCTGCCTGCCGGCGGTTCTGGCCGTGGCAGGGGTGGACGATGTCCGCGAAACACCGCGCTCGCGGGCGGTGGTTGAGGCGCACACAGCAGACCTCAGCGACGCGCTGGCAGAAGAGGGCCTGCGCCTCGGGGCGCCCGTTTACCTCCGGCTTACCAAGGAACCTGCTGTGCTGACGGCCTATGTCGCCGATGCGGAAGGGGTGTACGAGCCGTTCCGTTCCTGGCCGGTCTGTGCCTATTCAGGCAAACTGGGCCCGAAACTGGCGGAAGGGGACATGCAGGCCCCCGAAGGCTTCTACACGGTCGCGCCGGGCCAGATGAATGCCGCCTCGGACTATCATCTCGCCTTCAATCTCGGTTTTCCGAACGCCTATGACCGGGCGCAGGGCCGCACGGGTTCTTACCTCATGGTGCATGGCGACTGCGTGTCCATCGGTTGCTACGCCATGACCGATGAAGCCATCGAGGAAATCTGGACGCTGATTCAGGCATCGATGGAAGAAGGCCAGCGCTCGGTGCCGGTGCACATTTTTCCCTTCCCGATGACGGCTGCGAATCTGCAGCGGCATGCGGGAGACCCGAACGCTGCTTTCTGGCGGTCGCTGGCCCCGGCCTGGGAGGCGTTTGAAGAGACAGGTCATGTGCCGGTCGTGCGGGTGTCCGACGGGGATTACCAGATCGTCCCGGCCAGCTGATCCGGCCTAGCGGGGCGGGGCCCAATAGGGCGAGGGCGGGGCGCCGCCAAACACTTCCTGAAGCTTCGTGCGCGTGCCGCCTGTTGTGCCCTCCGGCGGGGACAGTGGATCGGCCCAGACGGCTTCGGCGATTTCCCCGTATGAGGTCGCGTCCCCCTGCGTCCAGGTGCCCGGCCGGGCCCGGTAAAGCACGACATGGTCATTCGGAAACACGAAATGGTTGGAATAGATGCCGACCAGGTCCGGCGTAGACGTCAGCGAGAAACCGCCTTCTTCGAGGAGTTCGCGTTCCAGCGATTTCAGGCAGGTTTCGGCCTTCTCAACCCCGCCGCCCGGCAGGTACCAGCCCGGCGTATAGGTGTGGCGGATCATGAAGACTTTCCCGGCCTCGTTTTCCACGACGGCCCGCACGCCGAGTGTCATCGGCCGGGACAGGCGGAACCAGGACTGGAAGATACGGGTGCGGATACGGGCCATGCAATGTGCCTAATGGTGTCGTCTCAAGATGAGGTGAATGCAAAAATTTTCCCGCGTTCAGGCGAAAAATCCGCGTTTCCGGTGAAAAATCGGGTGAAAACCCTGTCGAATTGGGCTCGCCATGCGCGGCGCACCGCGCTATGCACACGCCAACAAACACAATCATGTGACAAAGATTTCACAAGCGAGAAAGCGACATGATCCATCCGTCCCTGCTTGCCATTGCCGCCATCGTCGTCGTTTTCGGCGTCCTCAACCTGATTGAATTCAAGCGGCTGGACTAACCGCTAGGCTTGTTAATGCCGGAGCTCTCTCTGATCGCTGCCCTCGTCGGGGGCCTCGTGATCATGGCACTGGCGGGAAACGCGCTGGTCGGTGGCGCTGTGTCCCTGGCAGCCCGGATGGGAGTATCTCCTCTCGTCGCGGGCATTTTTATTGTCGGCTTCGGCACCTCCGCGCCTGAAATGATCGTGTCGCTCGATGCGGCTCTGTCGGACCGTGCCGGTCTCGCCCTCGGCAATATTGTCGGCTCCAATATCGCGAACGTCTTCCTGGTGCTCGGCCTGCCAGCCCTGATCGCGCCCATTGCGGCGGGCGGGGTGGGGGAGAAGCGCGGCCTGACGGCTGTGATTGTCGCCGCCGTCGCCTGGATCGGCATCACCGCGCTCATGCCGCTGACGCCGATGGTCGGCCTCTGTTTCATTGCGCTCCTGATTGCCTATTCGGGCCTCACCTTCATTGCGGCCCGCCGCGCTGTGGCAGTCGGCAAGGATCCGGGCGTCACCGAGGAGGAAGACCCCCACCTGCCGCTCTGGCTGGCGCTGGTTTATGTCCCGCTCGGCATTCTGGGCCTGGTGCTGGGCGCAGACCTCGTGATCGAGGGCGGCGTCGGCATCGCCATGTTCCTGAACGTGCCGGAAGAATATATCGGCCTCACCCTGCTGGCGATCGGTACGTCCCTGCCGGAGATCGGCGCGGGGCTGGTTGCCGTGGTCAAGAAGCAGGGCGAAGTGCTGATCGGCAATGTGCTCGGGTCAAATGTGTTCAACATTCTCGGCGCGGGCGGAATCATTTCCCTGTTCGGACCGGTCCACATGGCGCCGACCTTCCAGCAATATGACCATTGGGCCCTTGGCCTTGCCACGCTGGTCCTTGCTTATGTCATCTTGGCCAAGGCGCGGATCGGCCGGCTCTTCGGCCTGCTGCTGCTGTTGATCTATGTGGCCTACATCTATGGCCTGATCACCGGGCTCAATATTACCGGCTTGTTCCAGCCGGCGGGGACATGACGCCCGGTATCGCACTCGTCACCGGCGCCGGGGCCCGTCTCGGCCGCGCGATGGCGGTCGCACTGGGAGAGGACGGCTGGAAGGTTGCCGTCCACTATCACAGCTCGCCGGAGGGCGCAGACGAGACGTGCGACCTGATCCGGAAGGCTGGCGGCACCGCAGAGTCCATCGAGGCCGATCTGGCAGACGAGACCGCCCGCAGCGGCCTTATTCCCGGCGTGGCGGACCTGTTCCGCAGCCCCGTCAGCCTGCTGGTCAATTCAGCCTCCACTTTCCATGACGACACCGCGCTGACCCATTCCCGGGAGGACTGGGACGCGCATATGGAACCGAACCTGCGCGCGCCGGTCCATCTGGCGCAGCTGATGGCCTCAGATCTGCCAGATGGTGAGCGCGGGCTGGTGATCAACATGATCGACCAGCGCGTCTGGAAGCTGAACCCGGTCTTCTTCACCTATACTTTGTCAAAGGCGGCGCTGTGGCAGGCGACGCAGACCCTCGCTCAGGCACTGGCGCCGAATGTCCGCGTCAACGGGATCGGCCCCGGGCCGACGCTGGCCAGCGTTCATCAGACGCCGGAGGAGTTCGCTGCGGAAAAGGCTGCGACCCTGACAGGGGAGGGCTCATCCCCGGAAGAGATCGTGCGGGCCATGCGCTACCTGATCGCGGCGGGCAGCGTGACCGGCCAGATGATCGCCAGCGATGGCGGCCAGCACCTGATGTGGCAAACTCCGGACATGAATATATGAACTTCTCCTCCGACACGTCGGCGCCGGCGCACCCCGCCGTGATCGAGGCGCTGACCGGGGCCAATTCCGGCATGGAACCCAGTTATGGCGGCGACAGCGTCACGGCCGGCCTGCGGGCGAAGCTCGCCGCCGTGTTCGAAACGGAAGATTTCGATTACTGGCTGACCGCGTCGGGCACGGCCTCCAACGCGCTGGCGCTGTCCTGCTTCTGCTCGCCAATCGGCGCGGTCCTCTGCCATGAAGAGGCCCACATCGCCATGGACGAACGCGGCGCGCCGGAATTCTTTTCCGGCGGCGGCAAGCTGCAGCTGCTGACGGGGTTCGGCGCACGGATCGACCGGGCGGCGCTGGAGACGGCGCTTGGCCAGATCAATCCCGGCTTCGTTCATGGTACCCCGGCAGAAGTGCTGTCCCTCACCAATCTGACGGAATGCGGCACGGCCTATCGCGCCGCAGAGATCGCGCTCTATGCAGGGCTAGCGAAAGAGAAGGGGCTCAGCGTCCATCTCGACGGCGCGCGGCTTGGCAATGTGCTGGTGTCCGGCAAGGCTTCGGCGGCGGACATGACCTGGCGAGCCGGTGTCGACGTGCTGACTTTCGGCCTGACCAAGACCGGCGCCATCGGGTGCGAGATCATTCTCCTGTTCGGCGGTGCCCGGAAGAAATTTCCCGAGCTGCGGGCCCGGGCCAAACGGTCCGGCCATATGCCGCCAAAGATGCGGTTCGTGGCGGCGCAGGCACACGCCATGCTGGAGGATGGGCTGTGGCTGACGCTGGCAGGTCAGGCGAACGCGCGCGCCTCGGCTCTGACAGATGTGTTCATCGGCGCTGGCTATGAACTGGCCTATCCGGTCGACGGGAATGAAGTCTTCCCGATCCTGCCGGACGAGGTGGCGCAGCGGCTGATGGCGGCTGGCGCAAAATTCTATCCCTGGCCGGGCGGAGCCTACCGGTTCGTCTGTTCGTGGAATACGGCCGAGGCAGACATCGCGGCGCTCGCCGAGGCGCTGAAGCCCTAGGCGCTTTCGGCGAAGGCCCCGCTCAGCCAGTTGCTGAGATGCTGGACGGATGACTGATCATCCAGTGGTGCCACGGCGCGCCCGCCCAGCAAATGCTGGTGCAGGCTCATCATGATCACCGGGGAAAACATGGCGATGGCAGCTGTACGCAGCTCGTTCGGCTCTTCGGGCGAACCCGGCGTGCCGGAGAGTTTGATGCAGACGCAATCGAGCGACGGCTCCAGCACATGTTCCAGATAGGCTTGCCCGACATCCCGGTCAGCCATGCCTTCGACCATGCCGAAGGCGTGCATGCGGACGAACAGGTCATCATTCATCCGGGTCTGGGCATGCCGGAAACAGGCGCTGACTGCTTCATCCACGCTTGCGGCGGGCTCGGACAATTGCGTCCAGATGGGCTGGGCGCGCTCACCCAGTTCCGCCATCATGGCGATGACCAGGCCTTTGCGGTCGGTAAAATAGTGGCGCAGCGTCGGCTCTGACGTGTCGGCAGCCATTGCGAGTTGGCGCAGGGAGGGGCGTTCGATGTCTCCGGACAGGGCAAAGTCGATGACGCTTTCGAGCAATGCGCCGCGCTTCGCGTCAAAGTTGTAGTTCCGGGCGCCAGGTGTTCGGGCCATGAAGGGGCCTGCCTCTCTTTACCGTTAAAACGGCTTCTATCAGAGTGAATATCCGAATTCAGTAGCTGCGACTAGTGTATTGCGGTTGCAAGTGTCAACGCGGTTCGCTCAGCCGCGCAGCGTGAAGACACGTGAAGACTGAAACATTGTGCTGATTTGCCTTGATTTCGTACGCCTTCGTTCTCCGAAAAGTCTGCTCAGAATTACCATTTTTGCGTGCATAAAAATCGTCTACCGGATCGGGATCACCCCCGGTGGAAGCGCCGTCCAGCCGCCTTCTTTAGAGTGATTCTAGCACAGTTTCCGATGAGCGGCACACACCGTGTGTTTGAATCTCCAGGTGTGGAGAGCACGAGCGGTACGTAAGTTTGCCAGCTGCCGGACTATCGGTTCTGGCTGCGCAGATCGTCCAGGATCATTTCCGCCATATGGTCATGTGCCGGTACGGACGGATGCCACTGGCAGCCATAGGCAATGGATGGGTCGCCGCCATTCAGGGCGAGATAGCGGATGTGTGCGTCATAGTCCTTGTTCACGGAATTCACCGCCGTTTCCACGGCCTGGCCATGGAGGGCTTTGTCCGTGCCCCCCAGCATGGGGCCGGTCAGGGCATAGATGGTGGCATCCGGATAGCGCATGGTCATCAGGGCCAGCAGGTCTTCCATGGCCGGGACGAACCGGTCCGTCGGATCGTTGTGGAAGAAGTCGTGGGTGCCGATGTTGACCAGCACGAGTTGCACCGGGCCGGTTGCATCGAGGCGTTCCAGTTCTCTGGCCCGCGTCAGGCGCATCGACATCGTATTGGTCTGGTTGTCCCCGTAATTGTGCACCAGGCCAATGCCCGCCCAGGCGAACATCTCATAGTCGACGCCCAGCGCATCGGCGACCTGGACCCCATAGGAGTGGCGCTCGGACGTATATTCCGGTGTCAGCGGGCAGGCTTTGTCCGGCCCCATGGCACCGAGGCCGAGCGAGATGGAATCGCCCACGATCAGGACTTTGCCCGGCAGATCCGGCAGCGGACCCTTGGGGATTTCGCGATTGGCACAGGACGGCATGGCCAGCAGCAGGGCGCTCAGCAATATACGTTTCAGCATGATGGATTCCGTCTCCTTTGACCGGGTCCAACGCAATTTCTGCCGGATCTTGTGCACAGCATGTGCCAGAATGACGTCGGAGCTGTATCGAAAGGGGACGGGAGATGGCAAAACCTGCGGGCTATTCCGGCAAGCCGCTCTGGCAGAAACTGGGCCTGAAGCCCGGCATGTCCTGCCTGCCCCTTAATCCGCCGGGGCCGTATCAGGCACTGGTCGATGGGGCGCAAGGGATTGATTTTGTTGAAAAAGGGCCGGTGGACCTCGTCCACCTGTTCTGTCCGGTCCGTGCAGATCTGGAGGCGGGAATTGCCCCGGCGCTGGCGCAGGTCTCGCCCGGCGGCATGCTGTGGGTGTCGTGGCCGAAGAAAAGCTCTGCCCTGTTCCGGGACCTGACCGAAGACATGCTGCGGGAGGTCATCCTGCCCACCGGCTGGGTCGATGTGAAAGTCTGCGCCGTGGATTCAGACTGGTCCGGCCTGAAATTCATGCGGCGTCGGAAGACATAGGCCAGCACCTTTTCCTGGCCCTCACCGCCCACGCCCTTTGGACGCGGGCCCCACCTTTCCCGCGAACGGGTTTGCGGCCGGTTCAATGGTGGCGACAGGTTGCGGCCTGACAATGCAAGGATAAGTAGCGCATTGAGTCCCGTACGAATAGGAATAAGGTGCCGGGCACAACAATCGGAGTCATCCTCATGCGTCTTGCGCTTTCGCTTCTCGGCGGTCTGTTCTTCTGGACGGCGCTGGCCCAGCCCTCCCTGGCGCGTGAGGAACCGTTGGAATCCTATGCCGTACTGGATACCTGGCTGCGCGCCGAACAGTTCAATGAACGCTGCCGTGTGCTGAACTATTTCGAAGTGCAGCGGGTCAAGCGCGGGATTAGTGCTTCTGCGTCAGTAACCCCGGAAGGCAATGACGTGAAGGTCATGGCCGGGACAGCGTTTCGCGACGAGGTTGTCGCGAAGAGGGACGACATGGTCAAAGCCCATCGGGCGACAGCCAGGGAGGCCGTGGCAAACCAGGCGTGCAGCCAGGGTGACGACGTAAAAGTGCTACGGATATTTTACATCCGCGAGTACGTAAAATCGCTGCTCGCATCTCAGAGCTCTCCGGATTTGCAGAAGGATACAGCGGGGCGCAAATACGCCGCACAAAGCCTTTTTAGTTTTTCCAAGGGGATGTATGGCGCAAAGTTTGACCCCCTGGTTCAGGAAGTGAACGCAGAACTCCAGGCCGAAGGATTTGATGCCGATAAGGCGTGGGACGGACTGGATGACACCGTCAATGATCTGCAGTGGCAGCTCAGACTGGGTGAAAAGGGGTATGGCTTTCATCCCCTGCCGAATGGGAACGCGACGTATGAGGCCGTGAAACTGGATAGCAGTGGCGCGCGCTTCCCGGCAAAACTGTCCGAACGCGATGATCCAAGCTTCATGAATTCGGAAGGCTGGCCCGTCAGCGTCAACCGAGTCGACGGCATTGCGGATGACGGACGGCTGGTGACACTTGTCAGCATGGATACGGCTGAGGCCGGAAAACAAGCGCTGCAGGCGCAATTGTTCGTGCAGAAGGATGCGGACGTCCAAGCATGGTCCAGGCCGGATTGGCGCAGCAGGTCGCTGAGCTTCATGGCCGACGTCGAGACGGGGCCGGACTGTCCGGCTGATTTCTGTTTTACCTTCCCGCAGGAAGCCTCCGATGCCGTCCGTGAACGTCAGGGCACGGGCAATGCGGCTGATTACAAATTCGAATTGGTGATTGCCGAGCCGGAACAGTTTCCGCTGCCGGAGACAAAAGAGTCGAGTACGCGGAGAAGGTTCCATCCGATGGATCTGAACTAATCGGCGTGGCTTGCAGCAGCAGTCTGAAAACCCCTTCTTTTCCTGTATTGAATCCTCGATCAAATACGGCCGCGACGCGGAATCAGGTGCGGGATAAACGGATATTGTGTCCCCCGGGAATGTGGTTAGGCTCGCCTGCCGCGGAATATGGAGCCGCTACATGCGTTTGATCGTATCTTGTCTGAGTGTTCTCGTCCTTTGCCTTTTGGCGCCATCACCGGCCGCCGCGCGGGAGGAACCGCTCGACAGCTATGGCGTGCTGGATACCTGGCTGCGGGCTGAGCAGTTGGAGCAGCGATGCCACATGCTGAACTATTTCGAGATCAGGGAAATCGACCGCGGTATCAACAATGCCAAGGATCTGACCAAGGAGGGAAAGGCGGTCTCAGCGGCAGCTGGCCAGTCCTATTTCGAGATCGAACTCGAAAAGATGGTGAACATGGTGGAGCAGCGGCGGGAAACAGCAAGGCTGGCTGTGGCAGACAGGCCCTGCGATGCCGGGGATGCAGATATCAGGGCTGTGCGCGGGGGGTATATCCGCAACTACCTGAAGGCGCTGATCGCTGCGCAACAGTCGCAGCAGCGGCAGATGGACAGGTCTGGGCGGAAACGGGCGGGCGACCAGTTGCTGACCTTCGTGCAGTCCCTCTACGGCCAGAACTATGAAGCCGTCGGCCAGCAACTGATCGCCGAGCTTCAGGCCGAGGGATATGACGCAAATGTTGCCTGGGAAGCCATGAAAAATCCCATCAATGACGGCCTGTGGCAGATGCGGCTTGGCGAGAAGGGCTTCGCCTATCAGAGCGATCCCGAGGCGCACGGCTATTACCGGGCGGTCAGGACCGATGGCAGCGGCACGGCGTTTCCTGCCCGGCTGGGCCATCGCTTCAATCCGAAAATCAGGGATGCTGACTGGTTGGCCATCGAAATCAACGAAGCCGAAGGCGTCATGGATGATGGGCGGCTTGTGATCCTGATCAGCAAGGATGCCTCCGATTGGGGCCCGAAGACGCTGGGGGCGCAATTGCTGGTTCAGGATGAGCGGGAGTGGGACTGGGACCGGAATGACTGGCGGGCCGGCACGCTGCGCTTTGATGCAACCCTGCTGGAAGATGCAGAATGCCCGGCAGATTTCTGCTTCGTGTTTCCCCAGGAGGCCACTGAAGCCATTGTCGCGCGCCAGGCTTTGGAGAAAGCCTACGATTATAACTATGAACTGGTTATCACTGCTCCGAACCAGTTTCCCCTGTCGGACGAGATGAGCACCTATGGCAGGGACCGCTACTATCCGCCCAGCCTGACCAAGGGCGCCGGAGACTGATTTGCCTTTGCTTGCGTGGCAGGCCTTTTCTTCCTCCATTCGATCCTTGATCGAATTGCCGCGCCTTGCGCGACCGGAAGAAAAGACCAGACGGCCTGTAAGCCGGGTTCTGTTCGCCTGATTGCTCAGGTCTGGCAGCCATTCCTCTGGGATGCCTGTTGCCAGGCACCTCACGCGACACACCCGGGGCGCAGGCGGGATACAGCCCATGCGCGCCCCCTATTCGGTCTTGCTCCGGGCGGGGTTTACCGTGCCGGTCCTGTCGCCAGGCCCGCGGTGGGCTCTTACCCCACCCTTTCACCCTTACCTCCCCGGGGGGAGGCGGTTTGCTTTCTGTGGCACTTTCCCTCGGCTTGCGCCGGGCGGCCGTTAGCCGTCGCCCTGTATCCCTGGAGCCCGGACTTTCCTCCAGCATGCCGTTACCAGCATGCCAGCGGCTGCCCGGCCGTCTGGTCTGGCGCGGTATATAGGGCCAAGGGCCGCCCGTGGCCAGCCGTGTTTACGCATCCCCGAAGATCAGCGGTTCGCACTTCACGCGCAGCAGCTCGATCAGTTCGTCTTCCATGAACTGGTAGTCGTCCGGAATATCCAGCATGTGCACGGGCTTGTAGGCGACTTCCTGGCGGAAATCGGCGCGCAGGCGCTGTTCGTGCTTGTCCTCCATGACGAGGATCATGTCGGCCCAGCGGATGTCCGCCACGGTGATCCTGTGGCGGGCATTGTGCGCGGTGCCGGCCGAGCGGGTGGCCACGCCGGGGGCGCGGGAGAACATGGCTTCGCCCGTCGGACTGCGCCATTTGTTGTGGCTGCAGACGAACAGGACCTTTACCGGTTCTGCATCGGCCATCAGTTTCTCCCATTCCCGGTGCGGCCATATCTTGCCGATCTGGCGCGCGCGGCCAAGCTTGTTCGCTCGCCGGTAGATCAGTTTCCAGCTTTTCTGTTCGAAGCCGCGATGGGTCGGCTCGACCTTGCGGTCGCCATCATGTTTGCGGGCCTCCACGCGTCGTGCGGCCCGGCTTGCGGGGTGTGACATGGTCTTTTCCTCATATTGTCGGGGTCAGCAGCCGCGGCAATACGAGGGAAGGGGGAGATAGAACCGGATGCGGCCGGGTTCAAGTGGAAATCAGTTGCGCGCCGTCTCCTGCCAGGTCGTCCAGTAGGCACTGATACTCTCGCCGAACGGGCGGGGTTTTTCGGCGAACAGGCGGTGGCCATGGTGCAGGCAATCCGGCGCGAGGCGTTTCTCTTCCGCCTCGATCAGGCCGCCCAGCACTTCACCCACTTTGGTGTCTGCGGTCTCGATCAACGGCAACACGGTCAGCCGGAAGACGGCAAGATCGTGCAGGTCGCCCAGAGACGTTGCCAGATGCCGTGCCTCGACGATCCGTGCATGGATCATTTTCGGCCAGACATGTTTCATGAGGCGCATGTGATACCAATGGTACTTCACGCGCTTGCGGAACTCGTGGAACTCCACCGGTGTGCCATCGTCTTCGGCCTGTTTCAGCGTTTTCACGGCGCGCTTATAGGTCTGCGCCACGCCGCGACCCAGAATTTCCGGCGCCTTGCCTTTGACTTTCCAGCTCTCCGTGCGGGTGAGGGCATCCTCGAACGCGGTGCGCGCCCCGGCGAGGCGGTCTGTCACGTCTTCATCGCCTGCGGGCGGGCTGGCGGCGGCGAGTGTCTCGCGCACATCGGCAAAGAAGGGGCCGCCAATCACCTCGCCGAACCGCGCCTCCAGCGCCGCGACGGTTTCCAGCAGGGCGCCGGCATCGCGCAAATCCGCAAGGCTGCGTGACAGGTCCCGGAAGGCGGCATTCTCTTGCCGATAAGCCTTGAAGCCCGGCCGCACGAGACGCACGAGGCCCCGGACCTTCTTGCAGCGCTTGCGCAGCTGGTGAACGGTCGTCACCGGGCCAAGCGTCTCATCGTCGATCTCGGCAATCGCCGTCTCGATCTGGCTGCGCGCAATACGGCGCACCCCGTCAGTCAGGCTATGATCGGACAAGCGGAAGGAATAGGACAAGGCGGTTTCCCAAAGGCGGCGAGGGCATCTGTGTACCGCAACGCCGCCCCGCCGCCAAAGCGATACGCGTGAGAGTGGAATCGTGGAGAAAGTCCGGAAGTCCCGTTCCAGCCCCGCCGTAAACCGCTCATGATCCGTTATAGTCCGGTATAGTCATGGCAGGTCATGCGGGGGTATGTGCGTGCATGAAAGTCGTGTTTAGGATGGCGGCACAGCCGGTGGGTATCGGCTCCGCCTCAACCCACCCTACGCTTGCCGCTCAAGGTTGAATGGATAATGCTTACTCACGGAGTAGATCTTCGTTACTGGGAGGCGGCGGCGGAGCTTCGCAAGAGCCTTCGCACCGAGGGCTTCGAATTGATCGACGTTCATGCGGAACTGGCGAGTGTCCTGTGCGACGGGGCGTTTACAGCTCGCGAATATCTCGATGAATCTGATGCTAGGGCTTATTTTAGACTCAGATATGCCGTCACGCCGGATACAGCTTTGCTCGCAAACTATCCAAATCGACTCAATGAGATATTGACAAAACGTCTGCACAGTATGCCGCCTGAGGAAGAAGGCAGACAATATTACGGAGTACTGGAAGCGCAAAAGATACAGGAACTTGCTCTTATCCCGGCGAGTGATTCCGAATTGCTTGTCAGGAATTCCGACGTGCGGGCTTATCTCCGAAAGGTCGGCGAGCGTAATGGGTTCCGACATCTTTCCAAAAGAGTGCCGCCCATGCCTTCGATCCTTGTGAAGGAAATGCCGAATACAGGTATCACCGGGTTTTTCGGAGTGGATTCGGGCGGAAAAGGAGCCATTGTAAAGTTTGGGCTTCCCCTTCCCCCCTTGGTGAATTTCCACCTATGTACAGATGCGCAATATCTGGATTCTATGTGGCTCAAGCCGTGGGACATTATTACAGCGATGCATGTTTATAGTCTCATGAGGGGAGCAATAAATCCGAGGATGGGTCCGCGGGATTCCAGAACCGGCCAGCGGCCGATCGACACTGTTCCTCCTGAATTCTGGTCGGACATCATTAAGCTGGGCGTCGTTGCATATGTGCGGTTCTTCGACCTGTTTCTTGAGAGCGTTGATGCCTCTGCCGTGCACCTCCGACCGAATTGATCGAAAGAGTAAGTAGGGTGGGTTGAGGAGAGCGATACCCACCACTGGGTGCCCAGACTTATTACACAGCACGCGGAAAACCGGTGCCTCTATCCTCCCGGATAGACCTCCATGGCACGCTCCGCGCCATGACAGAGCGCACCGATTTCTTCTCTCAGGCTTACTATACGATCGCCCGCGCCATTGCCGAGGCGGGCGTGAATGTGGACCTGTTCAAGAATCCTCAGACGATTGCGCAATCGGTGAACCGGCGCGTGCGGGCGGAGCTGAAGCGGCTGGCCGTGCTGCTCCGCCGTCTGATCTTTCTGGAAGCATTGTGGTTGGAACTCGCGCCGCTGACGCCCCGCATCGGCAGCAATTATTACGAGCCGAAGAAGCCGGATGCCGAGTACCGCTACGTCTTCACCATGGTGCCTGCGCCATCGCGGCCATGCTCGCCTTTCCTGAAGGGGCCGGTGACGGTGCCGGGTCGCGGCCCTGTGCCCGCCGCACCGCTGATCGCGCGGTGGCAGGCCATGCTGGACACGCTGAAGCATCACAAGCGCCGGGCAAAATGCCTCGCCCGCACGATCCAGCGCTGGCAGGCAGCAGGTGAAGCCCGGCCGCATGTGCCACCCATTCCCCGCAGCCACCGCATGCCGGCGGCGCTCGGCATTGTTTCCGGCGGGCTCACCGTGCAGCTGATCGATGCGCTGAAACGCTGGCCGGATTCGAGTTGAACTCACGCACAATCAGGAAACTTGCCGGAGCGCGGGGGCGTTTCCGGTCGCACGTGCTGCTTTCCCCCTCCGTCGCCTTCGGCGCCACCTCCCCCGCAAGCGGTGGAGGATTGAGTCCGGTGCGGGCGGCTAGGACATCCTCCCTCGCTTGCGGGGGAGGTGGCAGACGGCAAAGCCGGCTGACGGAGGGGGCTTGTTTCAGCCCGCGCCCGTGCTTCGACTTCGCTCAGCATGAGCGCTACGAGAGTGCGGTAAGAGAGGGACTCATCCTGAGCGAAGTCGAAGGATGAACAGTAAGGAACAGTCGTTCGCCTCATGTCACCCCGGAAAGCCCGCAGGGCTTATCCGGGGCCCAGTCTCCCGCTTGAAACGACACAATGGCTCCCGGATATTTACTGCGCAAATTCCGGGATGACACCGGAATGACGGCGCAGCGAATGGCCAAGCGCGCCGAACCGCTTTAAATAAGGCCCAACCTCCCGGTGCGACAGGAACCTCATGCGGCCATGGATTGAAAAACTGCCCCTGCCGGTCTGGCTGAAGGTCTGGGCCGTTGAGCCGGTCTGGGGCGCCATCATGCGCCTGTCGAAGCCGGAGGTCCGCATCGTCACGGGCGGGATCAGCTTCTATGCGCTCTTCTCGATTTTCCCGATCATCTATCTGACGCTCAGCCTGTTGTTCGCCTTCATGCCGCTGGAGCTGTCGCAGCGCCTCGCTGCAACGGTGGACGATGTGCTGGTCTCTGCGGTCGCGCCGCTCTCACAGGCGGATCTTGAAACCATCCGGCAGGTCACGCCGCAAGGCGTCACCCTGCGCGCGCTCGTGGCAGTCATCATCGTTCTGTATACGGCAAGCTCCGGCGCGAAAGCGGCGATCACCGGCATCCGCATGGTGACCGGCTCTGAGCGGCGTACCCGTATCATCCGTTTTCAGGGCGTGTCGATCCTGATGACGGCGCTATTGATCCTGGCGGTCTGGCTGCTCGGCGCGCTGCAGCTGATCCTGTCCTTCATCACCGAGAAACAGGGCTTTATCGCCTATGACCTTGCCGTGCACATCAGCAATCTCGCTTCGCGGCTCTGGCTCGGCAAATGGATCGCCTGTTTCGCCATCTTCTACATGATCCTCGCCGTTGCCCTGCATGGCCGGCTGAAAGGGCATCGGGCCAAGGCCGCCGGGGCGGCGGCCGGGGCGCTCAGCTGGGTGATCGCGACCTGGGGCTTTCACCTCTATCTGAAATTCACCGCGCTCGACAATTTCTACGGCGCGCTGGCCTCGGTCATCCTCGGTTTCATCTGGCTGGCAACGTCTGTGTCATCGCTCCTCTTCGGCGCGGCCCTGACGGCCGAATGGGCCGCCCGTCAGGCAGAGCCGGAACTTATCGACGATGAAGACGAGGACGACGATATCGTCGTGCGCGGGGAAGGCTAGTCCGCCGTATACAGCGCGTGGATCACGCCGATCTGGCGAAGCGTCGCGATGTCCGCCGTTCCGCTGATCCGGTCTGGCAGCCAGCGGCGCTGGAAGGCCCGGACGACCGCTTCGGTCAGTTCGTCATAAGTGCCGGAAGGGGAGAGGCCATAGCCGATGCGTTGCAGGTTTTCCTGCATCTGGCGGACGCTGGAATTCTCTTCACCGGGGGAGAGGGTATTGCCTTGTCCGTCCGGCGTGGCCAGGTCTTCGATATCCGCCCAGATGCCGATCCCGGTCTGGGCAAGGCGTGCCCACGGGAAGTGCTCACCGGGGTCCTGCTTGCGCAGCGGGGCGATGTCGGAATGGCCGACGATCCGCGTCTGGGGAATGTCCCGGCCAGCAAGGATCCTGTGGCAAAGCTCGATCAGGGTCTGGATCTGAACGTCCGGGTACGGCGGCAGCGTGCCGTCCGCTGCCGGGAAATCGTGACCGCCATTGACGATCTCGATCCCGATGGAGCGGGAGTTCAGATCGTCGTCGCCCTGCCAGCTGGAGACCCCGGCATGCCAGGCCCGGCGGTCCTCGGCGACCAGCTGGTCCACCCGCCCGTCCTCCCAGAGGAGGTAATGGGAGGAGACCTTGGCGTCCGGGTTGCGTAGCTGCTCGAAGGCCGCCTGTCCGGTTTGCATGCCGGTATAGTGCAGGACAATCATGTCCACCGGATGCTTGCGCTCATCATGGTTCGGGCTGGGGGATATGGTGATGTCCATCAGCTGTCTCCGGCGCCGGCTTTGCGGCCAAGGGCGGCCTCGGGCAGGCGGGTGTTCTGGCGCACGGCGATCATGAACACACCGGCGAGTGCGATGATGGCGCCCATCAGCAGCCTTGGCGAGACCGGCTCGTTCAGCAGGGCCACACCAAATACGACGCCCCAGATCGGTGTCATCAGGGTCAGCGGAGACAGCATGGAGACATCATACTTCTTGATCAGCGTGTAGAAAGCAGCATGCCCGAAGATCGACACGCCCGCGATGGCAAACAGGCTGGCCAGCCAGACCTGCCAGCCGCCTTGAATATAGGCGTCCACCTGGCCGCGTTCCCAGAGGAAGGACACGGCAAACAGCGGGGCAAAGCTGAACAGGCCGACCCAGGCCTGAACCTGAAGACCGGTCAGCGGCGGCATCTTCTTCATCAGGATGCCCCCGAAAGATCCGATGAAGGCAGACCCGACAACGAACATCAGGCCGACAGAAATCTGGAAGCTCGACGGGTCGAACGCAATCAGGACCACGCCCGCAAAGGACATCATGATGCCCAGCCCCCGGCGCCAGCCGATCGTCTCGCCGAGGAAGGCCATGCTCATCAGCGTGGAGATTGGCACACCGAGCTGTCCCGTAACTGCAACCGCCGAGGCTTCGGCCGATTGCAGGCCAAGGAACAGCAGGGCGAAGTTCAGCGATCCGATCATGATGGAGATCAGGAGCAGGGTGAACAGCTTGTCCGGTACCGGCCGCAGGAACGGGATCAGGAAAAGGGCGACACCGGCAAAGCGGACGGCGGCAAAGAACAGGGGCGGGACCTGCATATCCGCCACAACCCACCGGGTCAGCACGATATTGAGGCCCCAGACGAGGCAGACACCGAACAGGAGAAGAAAATCGCGGAAATTCATGTTTGCCCCGTATCAGGCTTTTCCCGATTTGGGCAGACTTTGTAAGCCCCTTCCTGTGGGGGAACCGGGAGCCAGTTTCATGCGTACACTTGTGGCCGCATTCAGGCTGGGTTTAAGTTAACCTGTATAAGGGTGAGCGGTTGAGCTGCCGGCACATGGCGGCCTTTTGGGAGTAGGTGGATGTCTCTGATTTGGTGGATTCTGCCAGCAATTTCAGGTGTTATCGGGCTGATGCTGTTGTTTGCCGGGTTCGGCAAACTGGCCAGCCTGAAGCCCGTGAGCGGCGGAGGCCGGCTGATTTTCGGCGTCGGCTTCCTCGGCCTTGCCGGAATTGTGGCGCTGTCGGGCCTGAACCTGCAGACTTATAAACGCCTGACGCTGGAGCGGGATGCGGCGCATATCCGCTTCGACGCCGTCGTCGATCAGCCAGATACCTATCAGGCAACCCTGACCGTGCCGCAGGAAGTCGAGCCGCGCGTTTACACGCTGACAGGCGATGAGTTCTCAATGGGCGCCCAGGTCATCAAGTTCAAGCCGCTGGCCAATATGCTGGGCTATGATTCCGTCTACCGGCTGGAATATCTCGAAGGCCGAAACTCGAATCGCTACTCTACGGAAGCTGTCACGAAGGCGGAGTCCAATGGCATCCGTCTCTATGCCAATCCGGGGCTGGATGTCCGCAAATTCGCAGCAGAGCAGGGCGCGCGCTTTGGTCTGGAAGATGCGCAGTATGGCTCTGCCACCTATATGCCAATGGGTGATGGATACGAGTTCGATGTGAATATCACGCAAGACGCCCTGGTCGCCCGGCCGACCGAGGCGACGCGCCTGTTGATGCAGCGTGCCGCTTATCCCGGCTATCAGCCAGGCGCGGAGATCAAGCCGTGAACCCCTGGGAAAAATACGTCGTTCCGAATCTCATTTCGTGCGCCTGCGCATCGAAGCCGATGATGAAGCAGCGGGAAAAGGTCATTCCGCACGCGGAAGGCAAGGTGCTGGAAATCGGGTGCGGCAGCGGGACGAATTTCAGCTATTACGACCCGGAAAAGGTCGAACGGCTTTATGCGCTGGAACCGTCTGAAGGCATGTTGAAAAAGGCGCACCGCACGGCAGGTGCGCTTGGGATCGGCAGCAGCATCGAATTTCTGGAGACGGGTGCGGAATCGGTGCCGCTGGAAGATCACTCCATCGATACGGTCGTCTACACGTTCGTGTTGTGCACGATCCCGGACTGGAAAAGTGCCCTGCAGGAAACCCGGCGCCTGCTGAAGCCGGGCGGAAAGATTATCTTTTCCGAGCACGGCCTTGCGCCCGATGAAGGTGTCGCAAAGTGGCAGCGCCGGGTCGAACCTGTCTGGAAACCGCTCTCAGGGGGCTGCCACCTCACGCGTGATACGAAGAAGATGCTGGAAGAGGCGGGTTTCGAATTGCAGGACGCCGAAACCATGTACCTGCCGGGCACGCCGAAGATTGCAGGTTTCTGTTCCTGGGGATCCGCCGTTCCGGTCTGACATGCGGGAGCCGCCCTATTTGCCATTCCTGTCCGGCCCGGCCAGTCTCGCGCCCGGACTGAAACCCATTGCGCCGGACAACCTTATCGCGCCGGATACGGAGGCAGAGGTCTGGTTGCCGGAAAAGCGGCGGATTATGCGGGATCACCGCGCCGAGGTGTTTTTCTCAAATCTGCCGGATGCGGTGTTGACCGAAGCCGCGTACCTTGTCACGAGCCACCTTCCGCCATCGGAGGAAGACTGGCCAACCCCGCTTGAGGCGGCTGCCGCCCGCGTTTCGGATGATCTCTGCCTGCTTCAGCGGGGCGTCGATGGGCTTTGGCGTCTGGAGGCGGCGAGCCTCGTCGCGCCGACTTTCTGGCGACTTGCGGAAAAGGCCGGTCAGCCGCTGGGCGGGCTGCACGATCCGGTGCCGGATGCCAATCCCGGCCTCGTCTCGCGGATTGCACGCATGTTCGATGCACTGCGGCCGGGGCAGGTGCTGGAGCGGTTCAACTGGACGGTTCAGGCAGGTGATGCCCGGTTCACGCCAGATGCGGCGCCGCTGAAGGCGCTGGCGGCGGCCACGCCGGACGACTCCACGCTGAGCGTCCTTTATCTGCGCGTCGAACGGCAGACGATTTCGAAACTGCCCGGCAGCGGCCTGCTCCTGTTCACAATCCGGATCGCGGTCGATCCTCTGGAAGCGGCGCTGTCCTCGCCGGAACGGATCGCGGCTTTCCGGGCGGCGTGGGATGGCACAGATCCGGCGCTGGCAGCCTATAAAGGCTGGCCGCATTATGAGCGACTGGTGCGCGCTGCGCTGGGGCACCTTTCCTGACATGCCTTTTCTGAGGGAGGCAACCGCGTTATGCCTCAGACGGAATCGCACACCCCTGAATGAGAGACGGAAGACGCAATGAAATACTGGCTGATCAAATCCGAACCCGATGCCTGGAGCTGGGACGAACAGGTTGCCAAGGGGGAAGAAGGCGAAGAGTGGAGCGGTATCCGCAACTATCAGGCCCGGAACTTCATGCGCGAAATGAAGATCGGCGACCGGCTCTTCTTCTATCATTCCAACAAGGGGCTGGAGGTCGTCGGCATTGCGGAAGTGTGCAAGGAAAGCACGCCGGATTCGACGACGGATGATCCGCGCTGGGATTGTGTCTGGGTCAAGGCGCTGGCACCGATGCCGAAGCCCGTGACCCTGAAGGCCGTGAAAGCCAATCCGAAGCTGAGCGAGATGAGCCTCGTCACCTCCTTCCGCCTGTCCGTCCAGCCGGTGAAGGCGGCGGAGTGGAAGGAAGTCTGCAAGATGGGCGGGATCGATCCGAAGACGCTGAAGCCGGTCTAGGCCGGTTTGCGGTAGACGGAGATATGCATCCGGCTGTTGGCGGTGAAGTCTGATTTGTCCCAGCCGCCCCAGCGGGTTTCAAGATCCATCCCGGCAAGCTGCGCCATCAAATCCGTTTCCTGTGGCCAGGCGTATCGCATGGGCAACGGCGTTAGTTTCGTCCCTTCGGGCGTGACGCGCAGGACCTGATAGTCGATCCGCTGCGTTGTGGGATCATGCACCGCCGCTTCGAGCGCCAGCGAGCTGAACCCGACATGCCTGGGTTTCACACTGCGGTGATCGTGGAACTGTGAGAGGTCCGGCACGAAGGCTTCGATCAGGAACGCCCCGCCGGGCGCAAGCATGCTGGCCGCATTCCGGAAACACTTTACCTGCGTGGCCTGGCTGGTGAGATTGTAGAGCGTGTTGAAGATCAGGAAAATGAAGTCGAACATGCCGTCCGCCTTCACCTCGGACATGTCCCCGATGGTGACCGGGATGCCATGTCCGCCGGGCTTTTGCCGCAGCTTCTCCACCATGAGCGGGGAGGCCTCGATGCCTTCGATCCGGCAGCCGCGTTCGGCCAGAGGCAGGGCGACGCGGCCGGTGCCGATGGCAAATTCCAGCGTGCGCCTGGGCAGGGCAAATTCCGACAGAAGCTCGATGGCGGCTTCGGTCGTTCCCGGATTATGCAGCAGATCGTATTCGTCCGCGTTCAGTTCACCGAACGTTTCCGGGCCATAATTTCTCATGGCCTGATAATATCAGAGAGCAGATAGATCATCCGTGATCTGTATCACGGAACGGATTTCGGCGCGAGGTTGTTTTTGGATCAGCCCCGATTGCCTTCTTCGAAGCTGGCAAGGGTCCATTCTGCAAATTGCGAAAGGTTTCCGCCACTGAACAGGAAGCCGGCGACACCGGCGGCGCGGGCGGCCTGCATGTCGGCTTCCTTGTCGCCGATCATGAAGCTCAATTCCCGTTTCACCGGAAAGTCGGACATGGCGTGCAACAGCATGCCCGGCTTTGGCTTGCGGTCGTAACTGTCCTTCCGGTAGGCCGGGTTTTCTCCGGCCTCGTGGTAGGGGCAATAGTAGATGCGGTCGATATGCGCGCCGGCCTTTGTCAGCTCTGCCTGCATCCAGTCATGCAGGGTCTGCATGTCGGCCTCGGTGTAATAGTTGCGCGCAATGCCGGACTGGTTGGTGACGACGAAGACGAACCAGCCGCGCTTGTTGAAGGCGGCGATGGTCTCGGCGGCCCCGTCCACCCATTCGAAATCTTCGATGCGGCTGACATAGCCTTTGTCGACGTTGATCACGCCATCGCGGTCCAGGAACAGGGCAGGGCGCATGTCAGCCATCGGGTGGGTCTTTGCCTGCATCCTGTCATGCTGGCAACTGTGTCCCGATGCTGCGGGGCTGGACGCCGGGGGCAAGACAGCGTTTGTTGCAGGTCTGCCGGGAGTTTGTGCCGATGTCGGTTGTTGTGACGTTTCTTGTGTCTGTCCTGCTGAGTGCGCTGGGCGGGATCTGCGCTGGTCTGGCTGTCGCCCGGCTGGTCCATGGGAACATGACAGGCGGATTGCTGGGCGGCATGACCGGCGCGATGGCGCTGCGCTTTTATCTTTATCCCGCATCGGAAAGCGCCATGCCGGGCATGGTGCAGGCTGTCCTGTTGGGCGCGGCTGGCGGGGCCGTGCTGGGCCTGGCGGGCGGGTTGATGATGCGGAAGAAAACCTGAGGCCGCCTAGTCCGCTTCGGCGGGAATGGCGTCGCGGTTCACGGCAACCCCGCGCATGAATGGTGCGAGCGAGATCAGCGTCAGAATGCCGGCGAGCAGGAAAGCTGCTCCTGCGAAGTGAACCGCCGCGCCTTCATGTGTGAAGGCAAACAGCACCCCATTCATGGTAAGCGGCCCGACAATCATGGCCATCGCGTTCAGGCTGGAAGAAGCGCCCTGCAGCTCGCCTTGCGCATTGGGGGGCGTGACGGTCGACATCAGGGAGTTCAAAGAGGGAGACGCGACGCCGCCGAGCGCGCCGAACGGGATGATCGCATAGACCATCCAGCCATGGCTGGCGAAGGCAAAGGCGAAGAGCGATATGACATTTACCCCGAAGCCAAGCAGAGCGGTCCGGACCGTCCCGAGTCTGTCCAGGATCAGGCCCATCAGGCCAGCCTGCACCACGGCCGCGCCGACCCCGACAAGGCCGAGCGAAAAGCCGATTTCCTTCGGCGTCCAGTCGTACCGGATCTCCGAATAAACGTTCCAGGTCGAGGGGAAGACCGTATGCGCCAGCATGAAGATGCCGGCGGCGATCAGGAACCAGCCGACATGCGGGAGTTTCGAGAAATGCTTCACGGCGCCCAACGGATTGGCGCGCCGGATGTCGAAGGCCCGGCGGTTTTCCGGGGCCAGCGATTCCGGCAGTACGATTAGTCCATAGAGGAAGTTCAGAAAGGCAAGTCCTGCGCCTGCAAAGAAGGGCGCACGCGGGTCGATCTCTCCCAGAAAGCCGCCGATCACCGGGCCGAATACGAAACCGAATCCGAAAGCCGCCCCGATCATTCCGAAGGCGCGGCCCCGGTCCTGCGACGTCGTTACGTCGGCGATATAGGCATTGGCGGTGGAATAGGTGGCTCCGGAAATACCGGACAGGGCCCGGCCCAGGAACAGGAGCCAGATATTATGGGCAAAGCCCATGATCAGGAAATCGAGCGCCAGGGTCGAAATGGATGCCAGAAGGACGGGCCGCCGGCCAAACTTGTCCGACAGGGCGCCCATGACCGGGCCGAACAGGAAATTCATGATCGCATAGGTCGCCGCCAATGGGCCGAGCCAGAGCGTGGCTTGCTCTGATGTGACATGTGCCAGTTCGCGGATTAGCGCTGGGATCACGGGAATGATGAGCCCGAAGGCCAGCATATCCAGCGCAACCGTCACGATCACGAAGAAGAAGGCATTCTTGCCGTGTTTTCTGGTCGGTGCGCTGTCGGTCATGGCGGGCAGGTTTGGCCCCGCCCGCCGGAAGGGTCAATCGGTTTTGACGTTGGGTGATGGATTGCCGGAGCGGCGAGGCGGGCGCAGGATTGTGTCCATGACGGAGGGCATTCCGATCACTCGCCATCCGGCGCCGCCGGAACAGGTTGAACGCATCCGCGCGGCGGTTCGCGAGGCTGAGCAGCTGAACGAGTCGCGCCTTGCCCGGCCGGAGGATGCTGAAGGGCTTTATGCCCTGTTTTCCGAGCCCAAGGTGAACGCGCCGATCTATTCGCTGCCGCGGCCGCTGACCGTGGAGACCGTCCGCCTGTTCATTGAGGATCATGTGGCCCAGCAGGCGCGCGGGGAGGGCCTGTTGTTCGTCCGCGATACCGGCGGCGGGCAGATCATGGGCTATTCCGACATTCAGGTCTGGCCGGAATGGGCAGCGGGCGAAATCGGCGGCGGCCTGCATCCGTCGCTTCATTCGAAAGGTGCGGGCACGCAAGGCGCGGCGCAGACCTTCACCTGGATGTTTGAGGCGCTGCACTTGGAGCTGATCTGCGAAACGGCCAGTCTGGAGAATGTGATCACCCAGCGCATGCTGGATGGCATGGGCTTTCACCGAATGGGGCAGGTGACTTCCAGGCGGCCCGACGGCACGACGCGGGAATCGCTCGTCTGGGAAATGACGCGCCAGGAATGGACGGCGTCCCACTGACCCCCTTAGGGAGACACCTTAACAGCGCGCCCAATGCTGGATATGCATGAAGCTTCCAGAACTGGAGGACGCGACACGTGGGACTTTACATAACCGGTGCCATCCTGATCCTGCTGATTATCGGCGTGATCCTGATCTATAACGGGCTCGTGCAGAAATCTCAGATGGCGGACAATGGGTGGTCCGACATCGATGTGCAGCTGAAACGCCGGGCAAATCTGATCCCGCAGCTCGTCAACACGGTGCAGGGCTATGCCACGCATGAAAGGGAACTGTTCGCCGACATTGCGGAGAAACGCGCCAGAGCGCTGGCCGCCGGCGATGACCTCTCCAGCCGGGGGGAAGCGGAAAGCGAGCTGTCCCGTCCCGTCGCAAGGCTGATGGCTGTGGCAGAAGACTACCCCGACATGAGGGCCAGTCAGAACTTTCTCGATTTGCAGCAGGAACTGGCCGACACGGAAGACAAGATCGAAATGGCCCGGCGTTTCTATAATGGTGCGGTGCGCGAACTGAACACGCGGGTGCAGAGTTTCCCGGCGAACCTGCTGGCGGGCATGTTCGGATTCCGCACGCGGGAATTCTTCGAAGTGTCCATGCCGGAGCGGGCAGTTCCGACAGTCGACCTCGGAGGCGCAGGCTGATGCTGCGATACCTGCTGGCCACGCTTGCTGCCTGTCTGTTCGTTCTGGCGGCAGGGGCGGAAGAGAAGATCAACCGCTTCGATGTCGGTATCGAGGTGCAGCAGGATGGCGACATCCTCGTGACCGAGACGATCAATGTGACCGTCGAAGGCAGGGACATCCGCCGCGGCATCTTTCGTGACCTGCCGCGCTACTATGCAGATGATCTGAAGCCCGGCGACAAGCTGCCCTATCAATATGATGTGCGCCAGGTGCGCCGCGACGGTCGCAAGGAACCCTACACGATCGAGCAGGAGGGGAATGCCTATCGTATCCGGATCGGCGATGCTGATGTGCTGCTGGACTATGGCGACCATACCTATGTCATCGAATACGAAGTGAAGAACCAGATCCGCTACTTCGACGACCATGATGAGCTCTACTGGAACGTCACGGGCAGCTATTGGCTGTTCCCGATCGAAGCGGCATCGGCACGGGTGACGCTTCCGGACGGGGCCAACATCCTTGAGGCGGTCGCTTACACCGGCAAACGTGGCGAAACCGGCCGCGATTATGCTTACAGGCAGGAAAACGGCGTTCAGGTATTCGAGACGACCCGGCCGCTGGATCGCCGGGAAGGCCTGACCATTGCCATTTCAGTATCGAAGGGAACGATTGCGCCGCCGTCCGTCGGGGACAAGGGTATGCTGTGGTGGTTGCGCAATGGCGCGCTGGCCATACTGGTCGCATCGTTCTGCGGCGTCTTCTGGTTCCTCATGTCCGGTTTCCGGAAGGTGGGACAGGACCCGCCCAAGGGGCCGGTCTTCCCGCGCTACGAACCGCCGGAAGGCTATTCGCCCGCAGCGGTCCATCACATCTATTATCGCGGCATGCGCGGGCATGGCGCCCTGATCTCGACCCTGATCGGGATGGGCGTGAAGGGATTGGTGGACATAGATGCTTCGAACAAGAAGGAAACGACGCTGACCCGCAAGCCGGGCAACGCGGCGGCGGTCACGCCGGACGAAGCCATCCTCGACGCTGGCCTGTTTGGCGGGCGTACCGTGCGGACTCTGGGCGGAAAGTATGATGCGAGCTTTACCTCGGCCTATCAGCGCTTCCGCAAGTCCCTTTCGCACAAGTATGGCAGCGCCTATTTCCGCTGGAACATCGGCTACACGCTGGCCGCCGCCGTGATGACGATCGCCGCCGTCGCCTTCGCGATTGTGCAGGCGACCAATTGGTCGGGCCTTCATACGCTCGTGGTTCTGGCATTTGCGGCTTTGAACGGTCTCTTCATGTATCTGATGCCTGCGCCCACACCAAAGGGCCAGAAAATCCGTACAGAAATCGAGGGTTTCAGGCTTTACCTCGAAACGGCCGAGAAGCTCCAGATGAATGCGGTGAAAGTGGGCAGCGATGCGCCGCCGCCGATGAGCCTTGAGCGGTATGAACGTTTCCTGCCCTATGCGGTTGCGCTGAATGTCGAGAAACCGTGGACCAAATACTTTGAGGACCAACTACCCACAGAGGCTGAAAACTACAGCCCGGCCTGGGGGCATTTTGGCAGCCGGTCCTTCCGCAATGTCGGCGGGATGAACGATGCCATCATGTCCAGTATGAGCACCGGGGTTTCCAGCTCCCTGCCGCAAAGTTCCAGTTCATCCGGTGGTGGCGGAGGGGGCTCATCAGGTGGTGGCGGAGGCGGCGGCGGGGGTGGCGGCTGGTAGAGTTTCCTGCCTGACGTGATGTCCGAAAAATGAAATTTTCAGGGCAGTGCAATTTTATGATTGCGCGAGAAGAAAAGTAAGATTACGGGGCGAAAATATACCGGACTCGCGAGGCGCCCCATGTCTGTTACGCACTTCCTCATTGAGATGTCCGGCTGGGCCGGGGCTGTTCTCATCCTGATCGCCTACCTCATGCTTTCCGCCGGAAAGATGGATGGCCGCTCGCGTGCCTACCAGGTGATGAACGTGATCGGAGCAACCGGCTTCATCGTCAACAGCGGCTATAATGGCGCGATCCCATCGACAACGATCAACGTGATCTGGGTTGGTATCGGCTTCTTTACCCTTTGGCAGGGCCGCCGCCTGACCGAGCGTCCGGGCGCGCCCTATCTGTCAGAAGAGGCCGCCACGGCCGACGCCGGCGGTGAAACGTTTGGCGCCATCCCGGGTTTCGCCCATCTCGATGACGGCCAGGCCGCCTGCGATCTCCCGGCGTAGCGCTTCCTCCATCGGCAGCGACCACTGCGCTAGGGCGGAGGCGCGATCTGTCCGCATGCAGATTTGCGGGAAGCTGGCAATGCGCCGGGCAAGCTCCTTGGCCATTGGCAGGGCGGAGTCTTCGCCCGACAGATAGTTCGCCAATCCGAACGACAGGGCTTCCTCCGCACCGACCTCGCGTCCGGTGAGGATCATGTCCATCGCGCGGGAGGCCCCGATCAGGCGCGGCAGGCGGATGGTGCCGCCATCGATCAGCGGCACGCCGAACCGGCGGCAGAACACGCCGAACTTCGCGCCGGGTGAGGCTACCCGCAGGTCACACCAACAGGCGAGTTCCAGCCCGCCCGCGACGGCGTAACCGTCAACGGCGGCGATCACCGGCTTGGACAGGTCAAGCCGCGACGGGCCCATTGGGCCATAGTCGCCATCGGGCACCGATTTGTTGCCCCTGCCGGCGGCGACGGCCTTCAGGTCAGCGCCCGCGCAGAAATTGCCGCCCGTACCGGTCAGAATTGCGACAGACAGCGCCTCGTCTGCATCGAATGCCTTGAAGGCTTCGTAGAGCGCATCGGCTGTCGGCCGGTCGACAGAGTTGCGAGCAGCCGGGCGGTCGATGGTGACGATCATGATGTCGCCATCGATTTCGGTCCGGATGCCGGAAGGGGCGGGGGCGGTCATGTCAGTCTCCTTTGTCAGCGGACCAGCCAGACAAAGGCCTGGCGCAGGAAGGCCTCTCCGCCGGTCGGGATCCACTCGCCATGGGCCATGATGATCCTGTCGGGATGGGTCGCCGCGACCTTGTTGAAGGCGTCACGCGCGGGTTTTCGGTTGATGAAGCTGAGCCGCCATTCGAGTGGGGCGTAGCCCTTGCCAACGACAATGCCCCAGGGCTTTGCGAACAGCCCTTTCCAGCCTTTCCAGTTTTGCTCAAGGAAACTTTCGCTGAAATGCTCGGACAGGTCGGCGAATATAGCTGTTCCGCTCGGCCGGTGGACAAAGGCGATCTCGTCCATGAAAAAAGAGCCCCGGAACCAGCCCTGCTCAAACACGTCCTGCCAGGCGTCGGGCGGGGTGTCTTCCAGGGCCGGCTGAAAGGGCAGGTCCTTCCGCTTGCGGATGGTGCTGGCCGGACCCCATAGCTTGGCGTCCGGATACGCCTCGTGCCATTCGGTGAGGTAAAGGTGGTGGATCTTGTTGGGGCTGACAAGGTGGGCGACCGGGCCCAGCGCGTCCACTTCTGCCTTGAGCTCCGGCGTCAGGGCCACGGGCGACCAGACCCAGAGTGCGCCATCCGGCAGGCGGATGATGATCGACCGGGTCGGATAGGGAAATCCGTGGAAGTCTACAATCGGGCCTTCGGTGAGCCAGACATCCGTGTCGATTTTTTCCAGCATCAATTCTCTCCTGCAGGCGTGGTCTGGCCCAGAAAGGGGACGATCCTATTCAGAAGGACCGGCATGACGGCTTCAGAGAGATCGTGCCCCCATTTTTCAATGATCTCGATTTTTGCGCCGGGCACACGCCGGGCAATATCCTGTCCTGCGGCGGGCAGGATCAGCGTGTCCATTTCGCCGTGCAGGACCAGTGTCGGAACGTCGAGTGTGGCAAGGCGCTCATGCCAGCGCGGCTGGGCCAGGATGGCTGCGTATTGCCGGGCTGTTCCCATCGGCCGGTCAGAGCGCTGCATGGCGGCAATCGCATTGGCACGGATTTCATCGTCCGGCGTGCGGATGTCCGGATGAGAGCCATAGGCTGCGCGCCCTTTGACGGCGAGCTCGGCGATCGCGTCTGGCGTACGTTCCTCCGGCACGGCGGTCAGCGCGGCGGTGGCTTCCGGTGTGGCAGGCGGCAGGGACGGGTCTCCGGACGTGGTCATGACCGGGATAAGCGTGCGGACGCGTTCGGGATGGTTCAGCGCCATCAGCTGCACAATCATGCCGCCCATGGAGACGCCCATCACATCTGCCTGGTCCGCGCCGAGGGCTTCGATCAGCGCCGCTGCATCGGCGGCCATGTCGTCCAGCAGGTAGGGAACTTTCTCATGCATCGGTTCTCCGGCAGCGATCCCTTTCACGATGTCGCGCGGCGAAGGAGGCGTATGGCCTTGGAGTTCCGTTGTCAGGCCAATATCTCGATTGTCGAAGATCACGACCCGGCGCCCGGCATCCGTCAGCCCCCGGATGAGACTTTCCGGCCAATTGGTCAGTTGGCTCGAAAACCCCATGACGAGCAACATCATCGGATCATCCTTCGACCCGAACTCTTCATACTCGATGTCGATGCCGTTGGCCTGAACCTTTGCCATGTGTCTCTTCCTACTGCTTCTTGTTTCTCGTGACGGGGCTTGCGTGCCCGCGTTTTATGCGCGTGCCAGAAATGGAAGGACCTGGTCGAGCAGGTCCGGTACGACCGCTTCCGGCAGGTCGTGGCCCCATTTCTCGATCAGCCTGAAATCCGCTTCCGGTATCCGCCGGGCGATGTCGCGCCCACAGTCTGGCGGAATCAGCCGGTCCATTTGTCCGTGCAGTACGAGTGTGGGCTTGCCGACGGTCTCAAGCCGGTCGTGCCATCGCGGCTGGGCCAACAGGGCGGCAAATTGCCGGGCAAGCCCGAGGGGCCGGTTCGCGCGCTGCACATCGGCGATCGCAGCCGCGCGAAGCTCATCATCCGATGCACGCAGATCGGGATGGGACCCGATGGCGTGATAGGTTTTCACCGCCAGATCACCGATCGCCTCCAGGGTCTCGCTTTCCGGCTCGGCTGTCAGGGCTTCGAGCGCTTCGGGTTGGGCAGGCGGCAGAGCAGGGTCTCCGGATGTGGTCATGACCGGAATAAGTGTCCGCACCCGCTCCGGATGGTTGAGCGCCATCAACTGGACGATCATGCCGCCCATCGACAGGCCGAGAATATCCGCCTGTTCGGCGCCCAGCGCTTCAATCAGCGCCGCAGCATCGGCGGCCATGTCATCGAGGACATAGGGCACACGTTCATGCACCGGCTCACCCTCGGCAGCACCCTGCATGAGCTCGTCCATGGGAGGCGGTACACAATCTTCGAGGGCCGGATCATCGATTGCCGTTGTGAGTCCGATATCACGATTATCAAACACAACCACCCGGCGGCCTGCATCCGCGAGGGCTTGCTTGAAACGGTCCGGCCATTCCGTCATCTGGCCCATATAGCCAGACACCAGAAGGATCATCGGATGGTCGGGTGAGCCGGTCTCCTCATATTCGATTTCAAGACCGTTCGCTCTGACACGCGGCATGGACGTCTCCTTCCGGAAGCTGATTCCGGTTCACACTAGGAGACCCGGCTCAAACCTCAAGCGTGCCGTTGGAGATTGCTATGAATGTTTGTCAGTCGTCCTTCTGGTTGACGAAAATCAGAATGATGCCGCTGGCGGCGTGATAAATGAAGGCGCCTTCAAAGGAGCCGACGCCGACCTGGCCCTGCCACATCTGCAGCAAGGCGGCGCCGAAGACCTGGAATATGCCGAACCACACGATCAGTGCTGTGCAGCAGCCGACAATGGCCCAGGTCTTTGCGGCATTGAAGCCATCGACCGGGCCATCAGCCATTTTCCACATATCGAACGCGCCTTTGAGGCAAAGCAGGCCGACGAGCAATTCGCCGGTCATGATGCCAATCAGAGCGAGTTTGACGAGGAGTGGAGACGTGATCGCGGGTACGACCAGATTCGGATACGCCGGACTGTCCGCCTGGCTCAGCACGGTGCTGACCGCCATCTGGGCATAGTCCCAGTTCACGGCGTTTGAGATGAAATAGAACAGGCCCTGAAGGCCCACAAAGACAATCAGGACAATCTTTAGATAGCGGATCATTGCTTCCCCCTTCCGGAACACGCCTGACCCTGGCACCGGAGGTGCGTCAGGCCATTCGCAAGGTCCATGGGAGGAAGCGGGACTTAACGGCTGAGTTCTTTCATCGCCTCATCAAGACCGCCCAGCGTCAGTTCGAACATACGCTGAGGACCGATCAGTTCACGGATCAGTTTGATCGATCCGGTATATTCCCAGGCGCCTTCCTTGACCGGGTTCAGCCAGACAAGGTTCGGATAGCGCTCAACAAAGCGCTGGATCCAGAGACCGCCGGCTTCGTCGTTCCAGTGCTCGACCGAGCCGCCGGCATAGGTGATTTCATACGGGCTCATCGTCGCGTCGCCGACGATGATGACCTTGTAGTCCGACGGATACTTGTTCAGCACGTCCCAGGTCGGGATGCGGTTGTTCATGCGCCGGCGATTGTCCTTCCACAGGCCTTCATAGGGGCAGTTGTGGAAGTAGTAGTATTCGAGGTTCTTGATCTCGGACCGCGCCGCGGAGAACAGCTCCTCCATCACGCGCACATAGGGGTCCATTGAGCCGCCGACATCCAGCAGCAGAAGGACCGAAACCGTATTGCGCTTTTCCGGGCGCATCTCGATGTCGAGATAGCCCTTGCGGGCGGTGTTGTTGATGGTGCCGTCCAGGTCGAGCTCGTCCGGCGCACCCTTGCGGGCCCATTTGCGCAGGCGCTTCATGGCCACTTTGATATTGCGCGTGCCAAGCTCGACGCTGTCGTCATAATTTTTGAATTCGCGCTTGTCCCAGACCTTCACGGCGCGGCGGTGGCGGGATTTCTCCTGGCCGATCCGCACCCCTTCCGGATTGTAGCCATTGGCCCCGAAAGGGGAGGTGCCGCCCGTGCCGATCCACTTGTTGCCGCCTTCGTGGCGCTTCTTCTGTTCCTCGAGGCGCTGTTTCAGCGTCTCCATCAGTTTCTCGAAGCCGCCCATGGCCTCGATCTCGTCCATCTCTTCCTTGGTCAGGAATTTCTCGGTCATCTTGCGCAGCCATTCCTCGGGGATGTCCTGCACATCCACCGCATCTGCCAGGGAATCGAGCCCCTTGAAGACGTGGGAGAAAACCTTGTCGAACTTGTCGATGTTCCGCTCGTCCTTCACCAGCGCGGCGCGGGAGAGATAGTAGAAGTCCTCGACATCCATATCGATGACTTTCTCGTCCATCGCTTCCATCAGCATCAGGTATTCCTTCAGCGTGACGGGCACTTTTGCTTCGCGTAACTGGTTGAAGAAATTGAGGAACATGGGGATGTCTCACTTTAGCCTGTCATAAACATAGCCCGCCTGCCGGCCTCTGTCCAAGCTGACGTCACGCGAACTGTCTGCTCATCCTGCGTTCAGCTTTGGCCGGGTAGGTATGTATCGGCATGATGCGTGTCTTTTTCCTCTCCGTATTTGTGGTGTTCACCACTCCGGTTGCGGCGGCCATGCCCGGCTGCGCGGCAGGGCAGGAGGAGAAAAGTTGCATGATGCAGACGATCTGGGAGACGGCCGCCGGGTTCCCGGCTGACAAGCGGGATCGTCTGAAAACACTATTCCTGAATACCTTAGCGCTGAGTGGGGACACAGCGCTGCTCGCGGAATGGGAGGGCAGGCTGGACGGCGAGGCAGCGCCGCAGCCGCACTATCCCGACTATGTCCGCGAGCGGGCGGAGGCCGAGCTGCGGGAAGCGGATTGGAATCGCTTCCTGCAGCGGGCCCAGGCCGGGCTTCCGCCTTTCAATATCGGCCGACCGGAGCTGATGGCCGCCGGTGCGCGTCTCGCGCCGGATGCAGCCACCCGCCGGCGTGTCACAGACGCCATGTTCGCGCTTGCCGGTCCGGCCCAGCCGGGCGCCCGGCCGCTCGAGAATTTCGAGCGCGGCGATTTCGGCCATGTCCTGAGCGAGCTGGCGATGGAGACCTGCGATCTCGCCATGTTCGACCGGGCGGTTCAGCTGACGGTGGAACCGGACGGGCTGCGCTACGCCTTCTGGCGGGCCCGGATAACGGGAGGCGCGGCGGCGCTCGCGGCGCGGGTGCGCGCCGGTGCCGGCCAGCCGCAGGACACCCGGCACGTCCGCGAAGCGCTGGAAGGCTACGGCGCAATTCTTCAGCGGGGCTACTGTCCGGCTTGATCCGGCGGCCTTTTTAAGGGTAGGCGGGGGCAAGGAAACGCCCGCATGACCGAATTCGACGACAAAGACGATCTGGCTTTGGCCACATCAACCGATGGTGACCCTGACGGCGATCCACCATCAGGTATTTCCGGCAACAAGGAAGTCGGGGCGATTGCGCACCTCTACCGGGCGGAAGTCTATCGTTCGACCGTATGGCGCCAGCGCCTCGACCAGACCACCAATTGGGCGGTCATCTCCACCGGTATCGGCCTGTCTGCTGCGTTTGCGTCAGAGCGTGCCTCGCCATTCCCGATCGTGCTGGTGGGCGCGCTTTGCATCATGTTCCTGATGCTGGAGGCGCGGCGCTACCGCTTCTTCTATGTCTGGCGGTTCCGCGCGCGCGTGCTGGAAATTGCCTTCTACGTGCCCATGCTGCGCGGGGAGGGGGCGCGGATTCCGCTCGACCGGGGCACAGCCTTGTCAGATGACTATGTCAAACCGCAATACCGGATCTCGATGATCCGGTCGGTCGGCCGGCGCCTGCGCCGCAATTATGGCTGGATTTTCGCGATCCTCGGGGCGGCCTATTTCGCCAAGATCGCCATTCATCCGACCGATGTGGACAATTTCGCCCACTTCGTGCGCCGCGCGCATATCGGGCCAATTCCGGGCTGGCTGGCACTGATCTGCGGTGTCGCTTTCCATATAGGCTGGATCACGCTTGCCTGGAAAACCTGGTGGGACGAACGCACCGACAAGACCAAGATGGCCGACTTCCTGAAAAGCCGGGAAGACGTTAACTTCCGCCCCCCGACGAAGGGCATCACGCCCATGAAGGCGGACGATTAGGGCTTAGAAGGAATCGGAGAGGTCTTCGTCTTCCGTTTCGGACAGAAGCTCGAATTCATGATCACGGAATTTGTAGCGCAACCACTGTATTAAGTACCAGCTGAGCAAGGAGAGTGCGAGGGTTGCCGGAAGAAGCAGGATCCAGACCCTCGCAGTTTCAAACCAGTCGATCTGCGACACGGTCTTGGTCTTGATATCGATGGTCAGCGCTTCGGCGATAAGCGAGAATGCGGTCAGTCCGGCAAAGATGGCGCCCACACGGCCCAGATTGTTCGCAGACCGCGTTTCCTGGGCTTCATCGGCATTGGCCAGCTTGCCCTCGACATCGGCCATACGGATGCCGATGCGCTCATAAGTGTCGTGAATCGGATCGAAGATCCGCTGGATGTACTCGTCATAGGTCTGCCAGCCGGCGAGCCGGCGGATGCGAAGGTCTGTAATCCGTTGCTTCAGGCGCCGCCGGTAATAGGCGGTCCGGCCGATCCGGTGGCGCAGGCCGCCACGGACTTTTCTTTCGATTCTCGCGTGGATTGACCACAAACGGGAGAGCGCCTTGAACGTTACTGAATCTTCTCGGCGCAGGCGATCCAGCATTGCATCCAGCCTGCGCAGGTCGTCGCCGGCCTGGCGGACTCTGTTCAGCTCCAAAATCGAAAAGACGCGCGCTTCCCCGGCATTGTTGATGCGGCGATTGAGCCGGGCAAGCTGGTTGCGGGAGGGGCCGGTAAAGAAGATGAAATACCGGACTTCGTCCTTATTGGCGTCCCATGTCGTTTTGCGCCCGAAGCTGGAACCATAGATGGCGAGCCCATCGAGTACGCCGCACAGGACGGTATTGCCAGCCATGTGATCGTCGAATTTCGACCGGCCGCGGCGATAGCCGAGAATGCGGGAAAGGAGCGGCGAGAACAGGTTCATGTAAAGAACGCCGCGACGGAATTCATCGCCAACCCCCAAGGGCGTATTGGTTTCTCCCTCCAGGGCAGCCGGGTCTGCAGACCGGTTGAGAACGAGGTCCTTGTCCTGACGCTCATCCAGGATTCCACCGTCTCCGCAGGTGAATTCCAGATCGTTGAGTTGTTTTCCGAACGCATCGCAGATCTCTTTTTCAAGCTGCGGCGTGCCGTTGCCGCTGCTGTTGGGGCTTTGGGACAACAGGGCTTCAAGAGATGGTGGCACCGGCCGTATCACGAGGCCTTTGAACAGGGTGGCCAGATTGAACAGGTCGATGTCTTTTGCAGGTGGAGACGGCCTATTGGGCGAGTTATCTTCCCTTCTCAGATAGCTCAGTATACTGGCGAAGGTCCCTTGCGGTCTGGGCGGCTGGTTTTTTTTCTGTTTTTCAAACCGGCGTTTCGGGCTGAGGCCCGGTATGTCCAGATTTTCTTTCGGGCAATCGAGAACATAGTACCAGAAATCGTCGTAAATCAGCCGCGTAACAGCCTCTGAGACCTTGTCGTTCTGAAGGGCGTTGAGCTGTTCCTGACCCTTCTCCGGTTTCAGGAAGTCATTGTCCTTGCCCTTCGACACCTCACAGAGTGCCTCAAACAGCGGATGCGTCTCGATCCCGCTCTTCTGATTCCAGCCCTCCGGCGTCTCGAAAGCAGCCCAGGGTGACTGGTCGGGGTGTGCGGTGCTGAGCAATTTCAGGACCTCGGCGGTCGACTGCACAAAGGGAGACAGGGCAGCCCCATCGCCGGAGCGGGGCCTGGCCGAACAGGGATAGGCCCGGAACTGAACCGTGAAATATTCCGAATGCAGGTCGATGAAGACCTCAACCGGAACACCGGCAAACAGCCGCACGCCGAAAGCTGTTTCGTGACGATTGCGCCGGATGGTCCGTGCGCTGCTTTCCGGTTGATCCTCAGGCGGGTCCGGCGGTGGATCCCCAATCAGGAATTGCTCGATTTCCCGCTGTCCCGCAAAGGGGGCCGTTTCCCGGTTCAGAAGACCGATATAATCGTTCAGACGGGTCAGGAGGTCTACCTGACGGTTTTCTCCGACCGCTTGGCTCGGAGAGGCCGTGATATCAAATGGCTGGCCGAACCTGATGACATAATTACGCGTCAGGCATGGTGTATCCATCAGATATGTCGGCCGCCGGTCCGACAGATCCTTCCATGAAGACATTCCCGCTCCCCACCCCGCAGACTTCTATCTCTGATAGTTATCCGGGGATCGGAGAAGTAATCAACCCCCTGAAGGGCCGCGGCGGCCGCCGCCCGGGCCGTCCTGGCGGCGGGCGAGGAAGGCGAGGCGTTCGAAGAGGGCGATGTCCTGCTCGTTTTTCAGAAGGGCGCCGTGCAGCGGCGGGGTCAGCCGTTCCGGGTTCTTCTCGCGCAGGGTTTCGAGGTCGATGTCCTCGTTCATCAGTAGCTTCAGCCAGTCCAGCAGCTCGCTGGTCGACGGCTTCTTCTTCACGCCGGGCAGTTCGCGCATGGCGTAGAAGGTCGTCAGGGCGTCCTTCACCAGCTTCTGCTTGATGCCCGGATAGTGGACATCGATGATTTCCTGCATCGTGTCTTCGTCCGGGAATTTGATGAAGTGGAAGAAGCAGCGGCGCAGGAAGGCGTCCGGCAGTTCTTTCTCATTGTTCGATGTGATGATCACGATCGGGCGCTGTTTCGCTTTCACGGTTTCGTCGGTCTCGTAGACATAGAATTCCATCCGGTCGAGCTCCTGCAGGAGGTCGTTCGGGAATTCGATGTCGGCCTTGTCGATTTCATCGATCAGCAGAACCGGGCGCTTGTCGGCGGTGAATGCCTCCCACAGCTTGCCCTTCTTGATGTAGTTTTTGACGTCCTTGGCGCGTTCTTCGCCCATCTGGCCGTCGCGCAGGCGGGACACGGCGTCATATTCATAGAGGCCCTGGTTTGCCTTGGTGGTGGACTTGATGTGCCACTCGATCAGCTCGCAGCCGAGGGCCTTGGCCACTTCAATTGCCAGCACGGTCTTGCCGGTGCCGGGTTCGCCTTTGACGAGCAACGGGCGCTCCAGTGCAATGGCGGCATTCACGGCCACGCGCAGGTCGTCAGTTGCCACATAGTTTTCAGTGCCTTCGAAACGCATGGGTGTCCCGTCCTTATCTGTCTTGCCTCCACAATAAGGAGTGCCCCGACAGGGGCAAGCTCTGACGTGGCGGGAGGTGCATCCCGCACCGCAGCACGGGTTTCATTTTCCGGGACCTTTGACCTGTGATAAAATGAACAGGCCATGCGCACGACCGCAGCGTCTCAAGCTTCAGCGGAGTGCCGCACCGGTCCGGGCAGGTCTGACTCAGAGGGTGGGGACAGGCCCGGGCCGATGCAGGACTTGTGATCCAGGACCCTGCCGGGGACCGCGCGCATGGCACCTTTTTTCAGGACTTTCGGGCATCTCCCGCCTGTTCGGGCTGGACCGGAAAGTTCGTGAACCGGCAATCAAGCGTTAACGCCTTCCTGCGATTCTTTGCGAAATTCGCCGCATTGGATCTGGAACCATGCCTCTCAAACTGTCGCTCAAGCCGGGTGAAACGTTCGTTGTGAACGGTGCCGTCGTGCGCAATGGCGACCGCCGGGGCGTGCTGCTGCTGGAGAACCAGGCCCGGGTCCTGCGCGAAAAGGATATTCTGCATCCGCGCGATGCCACGACCCCTGCAGCCCGGGCTTATTTTAGTGTCATGCAGATGTACCTGCTCGGCGAGGCGGACGGCCCGACCTATTCGCAGGCCGCAGAATCGCTCGCCGCGCTGCTGGCGGCCAGCGAAGACGAGGACGCCCGCGCGGCCGTGCTCGATATTTCCGCCGATGTGGCCTGTTCCAACCTCTACCGTGCCCTCAGCCGGTGCCGGCGCCTGCTGGCCCACGGTGAAGGGGCGGCGGCCTGATGCCGGGCGGTTCCGTAATGCGTGCGCATCCTGCTCCCGACACACAGCCGCTGGGGCTCGATGAGGCCATCCGCCTTCTGGAGGCCGGGGAAGGGGCAGACATCTGCGTCGATCTCGGGGACGGGCGTCTGGCGCGCGCCGACGGGCCGCGTGGCCGCGAAGGCCTGCTGCAACGCCTGCGGGGTCACAAGATGATGCTCGCGCTCGCATCCGGCGCGGCAGACCTTTCGCGCTTCTCGGCTGCGCCGCGTTCGCTGACGATTGCACCGGGCGTGCAGGAAATCCTCGACGCCGCGACCCAGAGAGACTAGAGCGCCGCGCATGAGCGCAGAACTCCTCTCCCTGTTTACGGCAACGTTTGTCACTTTCTTCGTCCTGATCGACTCGCTGGGCGTGGCCCCGATGTTCGCGACTCTGACAGCGCGCGGGGATGCCGCCTATCGCCGGCGGATGGCGTTCAAGTCGACCTTCGTTGCCGCCGTGATCATCTTTGCCTTTGCCTTCGGCGGCGCCTGGTTGATGGAGGCGATGCACATTTCCATCGACGCCTTCCGGGCGGCGGGCGGTGTGCTGCTGTTCCTGATCGCGCTCGACATGGTGTTCGAAAAGCGCACCGAGCGCCGCGAACACCGCACCGAGGAACACCTCGACCAGCACGAGACGGATCCGGAACCGGATGATGTCTCGGTCTTTCCGCTCGGTATTCCGATGATTGCCGGCCCAGGCTCCATCGCAACCGCGATGTTCTATATGTCTGATACGGACACCTGGATGGAGAAGGGCGTTATCCTGTCGGCCATCGGTCTGAACCTGCTGCTGACACTGATCATCTTCCTGATCGCCGGTCCGATTGTGCGGTTCCTGGGGGCAAGCGTTGCCGGTGCGCTGACGCGGATCCTGGGCGTTGTGCTGGCGGCCTTGTCGATCCAGCTCCTGATCGACGGGATCAAGGGCGCGTTCAATCTCGGCTGATCCTGTGAACCGGGGTTAGGCGCCCATCGGCTCCAGTTTCTTCTTTTTCCGGATATTCCGGCGGAAGGTCGACCAGGTCACAAAGATCAGGGCGAGGCCGGCGGCCGTCATGCCCATTACCTGCAGCACCATCTTAAGGGTCCAGCGGATACCCGTATCGGCGATATGAAGCGCTCCGGCACCGGATTGCTTGACGAGCGCAACGGCCCGGTCTCCGCCAGCTTCCGCAATCAGGCGGACGCGGCGCAGATCTGAGGCATCTTCCACCTGTTCCAGCAGAGTCACCGCAGCCGCAGGGCTGGTGAGGGTGCCGATCCGGTCAATCTGTTCGAGGTCTGCTTCGAGCCGCTGCAGACCGCGCGCGTCGATGGACTCAACGAAAGCGGCTTTCGCCCGTTCTGTGCGGACATCGACCGTGGTGAGTTCCCCTAGCGCTTCTTCGAGGGCAGGTCGCAGCTTGCTGTCGGGCAGGGCGTCATTGACCCGCTGGGTAAGGTAGTCCTGGAAATCGTCCGTCAGGCGCCGCGACCGGAGGGCCGATTTCAGGATCGATGCGGCGCGGATATTGGTATCCGACAGGCCGTCGGCAGTTTCCGCTTCCAGCAGGCCGATGGCCGTGATCTTGAGTGCGATTTCATCCACCCGGTCGCCATAAAGCCAACGCTCGGAATTCTCCGCCAGGTCCTGGAACGTGCCGAGCAGACGGAAGCGCGTTTCCGTCGCCAGGCGTTCGGACGAAACCTCAATCTCCGGACCGCCCTGACTCTCAGTGGCGACTTCGACGACTTCGACCGGCGTCTCGGCGGTATCGACCAGACCGGACTGGACGTCGACAACCCGCTGGGACACCTGGGCTTCCTCGTATTTGAGGCTGATTGCCGTTGGCAGCTTGCGCAGGGCCGCGGCGCTAAGGCGGTCGTCGGCACGGTCCAGTCGCTCGGTATCGGCCGCAACCATCAGTTCTTTTACGTCCTTGCGGTCCAGCATCTGGGGCGCGGCCAGCAGGAAACCGTGCGCGGCGGCGACATCCCGCTCGCTCAGTTCACGGTCGACGACGTCGTACCAGAATTCATAACGGTCTGCCGGATTACGCGGTGCAAAGGAGGCGAAGGCCTCGTCCATGTTCTTGCGGGTCTGGTCGATCGCCTCGATTCCCGGCGAATCGGAGAAGGCAGACCCCGAAAAGGCGGCGCCCAGCACTTCTGCGCCGATGACCGGAAGCAGGATGAGCATGGAGTTGAAAACGACAGCCTGCATCCAGCCCGAGGTTTTTCCAGTGCTTTTCCGGCGTCGGGCCATGAACGCTGAAACCGTTGTAAAAGCTGTACGTTGGGCGAGTTTTCATAGAGCGCGCAGGGGGAGGAAAGATCAAGCCCCGGCCTGCATATTGCAGTGGAATTGGCCAATCGGGCAGGAACAGGCCTGTCACAATTTAACGACAATTCGGGGGTATTGGCTCAGGCGCCTGAAAAGGTGGACAAAATTAACTCAGCATTGCCGATTGCGGTGAATCGCCTGCGGCTTTATATCCCGGCCAAGTTTGAATGAGGTGTCCTGCGATGAGTGTGGAAATTGCAGACGACTATCGTCCCTCGGATGACGAGGAATTCATGAATGAGAAGCAGCTGGCTTACTTCCGCCGGCTGCTTGAGAACTGGAAAGCCGATATTCTGGACGGCGCCAAGCAGACCATTACGAATCTGCAGGATGACTCCGGATCGCTCCCCGATATCGTCGACCGCGCGTCGGCGGAGAGCGACAAGGCGCTGGAACTGCGCACGCGCGACCGCCAGCGCAAGCTGATCTCCAAGATTGATGCGGCGCTGCGCCGGATCGAAGATGGGTCCTACGGCTTCTGCGAAGTGACCGGCGAGCCAATCGGCCTGCGCCGTCTGGAAGCCCGGCCAACCGCGACGCTGAGCCTGGAGGCCCAGGAACGGCACGAGCGTAAGGAACGCACCCTGCGCGACGACTAGGGCGCTCAAAAACACGACCCCGGAATTATTTGCGGCGGCGTCTCCAATGGAGGCGCCGCCGCTTTTTTTATCATCCCAACGCCACGGCTAGCTCATCCCAACGCCACGGCGCTTTATCGTCTCCGCGGCCGCCTGTTCCGCGGTGAATGGACAATGCCAGCAAGGTCCAAACGATCTCTTACATCTTGGTAATCAAGGTCTTAAGGCTGAGGCTTAATGTTTAACAACAAGTCCCGTTTTGTTAGCCTCTGGCCAGACCGCACGGCTGTTCGACAGACATTGACCAGGCGCGGGAATTCCAATCCCTAACGGTCCGTTAACCCTCTCTGCTGCAAAAGTAACCATTACGGAAGCGCGCCGCATGAAGTCAGACCTCCCTCTTGCCGCCGATGACGGCTGGGACATGTCACCTCGCCGGGAATCGTCGGTCAGGGTCGACATGCCGACCTCGTTCGAGCCGCTGTCGCCGGACCGGCCGCTGCCGTCCGCACGCGGCGTACTGAGCGCGGCTGAGATCGAGGCGCTCCTGCGCCCGGATCTGTCGGACCTGCCGGATGATCCGCCTGAGCCTGCCCCGGAGACGATCGCTGATAAGCCCCTGCCGGACGTGGAGACGCCCGCGCCGGTCCCGGTCGCCGGGAACGCACAGGCCACGGATATTCCGATGACGGCCCGGCAGATGGCCTCGCGCCTGTCGCTGGGATTGCGCAAGGGCTGCGGCCTGCGCGCAGCCGCAGCCGCCCGCGCCGTTCGCGAAGGCGATTTTGACAGCGGCCTGACAGGCAGCCTTACGGGGCAGGGCGCCGCCATCGCCTGTTTCGCCGTTGGCGAGGGCGAAGTGGATGCCATGCTTGTCCTGTCACCAGAGCTCGCAAACGCCCTGATTGAAACAGCTTGCGGCGGAAACGGCATGCCGGGCGACTGGTCGCCGCGTGACCTCACCCCGCTCGACAGCGCCCTGCTGGAAGGCCTCGTCCGCCCACTTGGCCACGCCATCGCGCCGGGGCTCAGCTTCGCCGGCATGGAGACCGAAGTGGACTTCGCCGCCGCGCTTGCCCGTCCGGGTGCGGCGGAAATCATCGATTTCGAAATCCGCGTCGATGGCGGCCGTCACACCGCCCGGCTGATCCTCTCCAGCGAGCTTGCAGAGACCTGTGTGCCGGAAGCGCTACCGGCAGCTGAGACCGCGCCGGTGGGCGGTGCGCCGCCGACGCCGGTGACGGTGCTGCTGACGGCGCGCGTCGCATCGCTCAGCGTACCGCTTTCCCGCCTGTCCGACCTGACGGCCGGCTCCACGCTGCTGCTCGGCGTGCCGGCAGACCAGCCGGTCGAATTGCTCTCCGGCGGGCGCGACGGACAGGTCGTGGCGGAAGCCCAGATCGGGCGTAAAGGTAACAAGATGGCGCTCAGAATCTCGCGCCGCCTGCCGGGCTTCCGTTAAGATTTACTGCTTCAGGAATTCTGCCTCGATCTCGATGCGGACCTCGTCCGTCACCAGGCCGGAATAAGCGGAAATTCCGAAATCTTTTCGGTCAATCACGGCTTTTGCGCTGAAGCCGGCCACCTGCGCGCCCCTTATCGGGTCGAAAGCAGTGCCATTGAACTGAAGGTCGAGCATCACCGGCCGGGTCTGGCCATGCAGGGTCAGCTCACCGTCCACTTCCGCAGCGCCGTTTTCGCCGGGCCGCACGGCGAGGGTCCGGAAGACAGCCTGAGGGTACTGCGCCGTATCGAAGAATTTCGGCCCCATCAGCTGGCTGGCGAACGCATCGTTGGCAATATCCAGCGAGGTCATGTCGATGACGGCCTCAGCCCGCGCAGAGGCCGGGTCATCCGGATCGCCGGTCAGGGACACGTCGAACGTGTTGAACCGGCCGATCAGGTCGGAATAACCGAGATGGTTGATCCGGAAGATCAGCGCGGCATGCGCCGGGTCCAGTTTCCAGTCGCCAGCCGGGAGTGCCGTGATCTCAGCCGACAGTTTCGGCTTCAGCAGTGGCGCGACCAGGGATGAGCACCCGCCCAACGCCAGAGCGGCGAGGGGCAGGGCCATCCAGCGAAGGCTCAGTTTCCGGCTTTGGTGTCTGCGACCCATTGGTCGACATTCTCTTCAAGAATATCCAGCGGCAGGGCGCCGTCTTTCAGCACAATATCGTGGAATTCGCGAATATCGAACTTGTCACCGAGTTCGCCTTTCGCCTCCTCGCGCAGTTCGATGATCTTGTTCATGCCGATCTTGTAGGCCGTAGCCTGGCCCGGCATCACGATGTAGCGCTCAATGGCTTTGCGGCAGTCGCCTTCCGGATTGGGCGTATTGTCGATCAGGTACTGGATCGCCTGTTCGCGGGTCCAGTGCTGGTCGTGGATGCCGGTATCGACCACCAGGCGGGCGGCGCGCCAGAGTTCCATGGCGAGGCGGCCGAAATCGTCATACGGGTCGCTGTAATAGCCCATCTCCTTGGGCAGGTATTCCGAATAGAGACCCCAGCCTTCGACGAAAGCAGTGAAGCCGCCATACTTGCGGAACTTCGGCACGCCGGTCAGTTCCTGCGCGATGGCGATCTGCATGTGGTGGCCGGGGATGCCCTCATGGAAGGCCAGTGCCTGCATCTGATAGGTCGGCATATCCTGCATGCGGTAGAGGTTGGCGTAATAGGTGCCCGGACGGCTGCCATCAGGAGCGGGCTGTGAGTAAAACGCCTTACCGGCAGACTTTTCGCGGAACGGCTCAACCGCTTTGACGGTCAGATCCGCTTTGGGGAAGGTTTTGAACACGTTCGGCAGGTCTTCGCGCATCTGGTCGATCCATGTCGTGGCTTCGTCCAGATATTCGGCTTTGCCTTCCGGCGTGTTCGGCTTGAAGAATTGCGGATCGGTCCGTGTGTAGTCGAAGAACTCCTTCAGGGTGCCTTCAAAGCCAACCTGTTTCATGATCCCGCGCATCTCGTCGTGGATACGCGCCACTTCGGCAAGGCCCAGATTGTGGATCTGTTCGGCCGTCATGTCGGTGGTGGTGTAGTTTGCGAGCCTTGAGGCGTAATAAGCATCACCGTCGGGCAACTTCCACGCGCCGTCATCGGTCGAGGCCGTTTGGGCCTGCTCACCGAGTTCTGCGATCGCCGCTTCATAGGCCGGGCCAACCGAATTGGTCAGTGCGTCCGTCGCCTGATCCAGCAATTCGTCTGCCTCTTCCTGCGAGATCGTCCCGGCGTCGACCAGGCCGGCAATCTTCTTGCGGAAGTCGCCCATCAGCGGGCTGTCCTCGCCGCTGTCATCGAAGGGGGCACCTGTGATCACGCCCTGCGCATCTGAGAGGACATAATTATAGACGAAGGCAGGCGGCTGGATGCCGTCGGCCAGCGCAATCCGCGCGTTTTCGAGGTTTTGCTCCATATAGGCCGGGATGCCGTTGAGGCGGGAAATATAGGCCTCGGCATCCGACTTTGAGGTGATCTGGTGCTGGTTGATCAGGAAGGCCGGGATTTCCGCCTGAACGCCGTTCATCTGGTCAAACACATACCGATGGTGGCGGTATTTGTAGTCTTCTTCGGCATGCTCCAGGTTCATCTTGGCGATGCGCCAGGAGATTTTCGCCTGATGGTCCAGCAGGTCGGGATCGAAGCTCGACTCCATTTCGGCGACGTCGGCGCGCTGGATCTCCAGTTCTTTCAGGGCGTTGGCATCAGAGACATCGTCCCATTCGCCGTAATTGTCCTTGATGCCGAGATAGGTCTGCGAGATCGGGCTGCGGGCGACGGTTTCCGCGAATTTCTGGTCGAACCATTCGTTCAGCCGGGATGATTCCGCCGCGACCTCTTCGGGGCTCGGCGTTTCGGGCGGCGCGATTGCCTCCATCTCCGCCGCTTCGGTGCCTGCAGCAGGCACTGCAGCTTCCTCATTCGTGATGCAGCCCGCTGTGGCAATCAGCAGCGCAAGCACCGAGGAACGGGCAATCAGGACAGGTTTCATGGGGTACTCCAGTTAAGCGGGAATCTGTAATCTTGACGGGTAGTCTTAACGCTTTTTTCGCTTTCGTTAACCTTTGCCGCCTATCTCTCTGTAGACTAGGATTCATATAGGCTGAGTCGGCTCGCCGGCCCGGCCAGACTGTATTGCCCGGCTCATTTGTCGGCCGGTGGCGGGAGTGAAAAGCAGCATGGACACCAATACCCGGATGCATGAGAGCCCGCCTGACGAAGTCGAATCGGCCGAGGGCTCCGGACTGGATCTTTCGCGCGCCCGGATCGACGTGATGCAGCTCCTGTTCTGGGGCTGCCTGCTGATTTCCATTGCCGCGGCCAGTGTGGCGCTGGCCTGGCCGAAAGCCTCCGGTGCGCCAGGGCCGATCCTGCTGATCGCCATGGGCTCGGGCGGTCTTGTCTTCCTGCTATGGACCGTCCGCGGCGCCGGCCGCATGCTGGGCCTCTTCCCGGAGAAGGGCTCTGCCATCCGCGCTGCGCAGGCCAGCCAGCCGCGCTTTGGCTGGATCGAGGCGCTGGACGAAAGCGTTCTGATCGCCGACCAGGGCGGGGCACCGGTTGCAGCGAACACCGCCTACAAGGATCTTACCAGCATGGCGCTGATGGTCAGCCAGGGTGACAATGCCCCGGTGACGGTCGACCGCCTGTTCGGCGCGAGCCCCGGCCTCGCTGCGCCGGTCTACCGCCTGTCCAAGGATGCCAAGGCCGGCATGGCGCGGCGCGAAGTGCTGCCGCCGATCACGATCGGCCCGGAGCAGGTGCCGGCCCAGTACGAGATTTCCGTTTCCCCACTGCCGCGCGGCAAGGTGCTCTGGCGTATCCGCCCGATTGCCGGCGAGCGCGAGGCGACCGGCGCAGCAGACCTGAAGTCGCTTTATGTCGAAGATGCGCCGATGGGCTTCTTCGCCGCCCGCCCGGATGGGTCGATCACTTATGCCAACTCCTGGCTGCGCGACACGCTCGGCCTGCCGGAATCGGCGCGCAATGTCCGGATCGACGACATCATGCGTCCGGAATTTGTGAAGATGCTGTCGCGCGATCGCAAGACCGGCCTGCCGGGCCGGGTCGATGTCCAGATCCGCGGCCGCGACGGGATCGAGATCCCGGTCCATGCCATCACCACCTGGTCGGGCCGCGGCGCGGAAGCGGCCGGCCGGACGATCCTGCTGCCGAGCGCGCAGATGCTGAATGGCGGCGAAGAGCGCTTCGCCCTGACCGGATCCCGCCCGCCGCGCCCGGATGGCGACCCGATGTTCGACGATGCGCCCTTTGGCGCGGTCCGCCTGCAGGGCGAAAGCGTGCAGAGCGCCATTATTCTCGACGCCAACCGCGCCCTGATGGAAATGACCGGCGGCCAGGCAGCCCCCGGCGGCCAGTTTGCGGCGATGTTCCAGGCGGAAGAGGGGGAGGACGCACTCTCCAGCATTCTGGTGGACGCCATCGACAAGCCGGTCGGCCTGAAGCTCGCGGGCAAGGATCCGCGCCACGTCAATGTGTTCGTTGCCCTCGATGGCAATGGCCGCCCGTCGGTGGCCTATATCATGGACATCACCGACCAGCGCCAGCTGGAGATCCGCCTCGCGCATGGTGAGAAGATGCAGGCCATCGGCCAGCTCGCCGGCGGTGTTGCGCACGACTTCAACAATGTGCTGCAGGGCATCATCCTCAACAATGAGGAACTGATGGTGCGTCACCCGCTGGGCGATCCGTCCTATTCGAACCTTCAGTCCATCAACGAGTTCGCGATGCGGGCGAAGGAACTGGTGAAGATGCTCCTGGCCTATGCCCGCCAGCAGACCTTCAAGCGCGAGATCTTCGCGGTGCCGGACTTCCTCAGCGAGTTCTCCATCCTGCTGCGCCAGCTGCTGGACGAGCGGATCGAGCTGGAGGTCAAGCATGGCCGCGATGTGCCGCACATCAAGGCCGACAAGAACCAGCTGGAAAACGCGATCCTCAACCTCGCCACCAATGCGCGCGATGCGATGCTGAGCCACGACAATGGCGGCAAGCTGACGATCCGCACCGCCCGCGCGACCGGCGCCGACGCCCATGCCAAGGGCTTCAAATTCGTTGAGGATGGCGAGTACATGCTGATCGAGGTGGAAGACACCGGCCACGGCATGTCGAAGGATGTCATGGAAAAGATCTTCCAGCCCTTCTTCACCACCAAGGAAGCCGGTGTCGGCACGGGCCTCGGCCTGGCCACGGTTTACGGCATCATCAAACAGTCCGGCGGCTATGTCTGCACGACGTCCGCTGTCGGCAAGGGCACCACGTTCCACATCTATCTGCCGGCCCTGAAGGCAGAGGAAGTGCCGGTTCCGGAAGAGCCGACGGCCGCCGACAAGGCGACTGTCCGCCCGATGGATATTTCCGGACGCGGACGGATCCTCCTCATCGAGGACGAAGACGGCGTGCGGGGCATTGCCGCCTCGCTGCTGCGCTCGCGCGGGTATGAGGTCGAAGAGGCTTGCGATGGCGAGGAAGCCATGGAAATCCTCGAAGACAATCCGAACAGTTTTGACCTCGTCATTTCCGACGTGGTCATGCCGGGCAAGGATGGGCCGACCCTGATCCGCGAGGCGAAAGACCTGCTGGGCCACGCCCGCGTGATCTTCATCTCCGGCTATGCCGAACGTGACATCGCCCAGCAACTGGACGACGACCGCGCGGTTTCCTTCCTGCCGAAACCATTCACCGTCCGCCAGCTGGCCGAGCGGGTGAAACAGGAACTCGGCAGCCCCAGCAAGGAAGCCGCCTGAAAGTCTGCCGAGGAGGAGAGGGTGACATGAGCCAGATGATCACCCTCCGCCCGATCGGTACGGTTTCTTCCACACGCGACACGCCCATCGATGATGACTGGGATTCCATCCCGGCCCATATCGATCTCGACCCGGATCAATTCACTGCCGAGGCCCTGATGGGCCTCGATGCGTTTTCGCACTGCGAAATCGTCTTCCTGTTCGACCGGGTGCCCGACGAGAAGATCGAGACCGGCGCGCGCCATCCGCGCGGCCGGGAAGACTGGCCCCGCATCGGCATCTTTGCCCAGCGCGGCAAGAACCGGCCGAACCGGATTGGCCTCACCACCTGCCGCATCGTCTCGGTTGAGGGCCTGCGCCTGACGCTGACCGGCCTTGATGCGATCGACGGCACGCCAGTGCTGGACATCAAGCCTGTCATGTCCGGCTTTGCCCCGCGCGGCGATTTCCATGAGCCGGACTGGGCGAAGGACATCATGGCGGGCTACTGGTAGCGTTTCCGCCAGCACCTGCGGCGCCCGTAAAGGCGCTTTGTGGGGGAGCTGAGTTTTTGGGTTTTCTTCAGGTTCAGGTTTCGGGCAGGGGCAGGTTCTGCATCGCCGGGCGGACTGGCATTGGCCAGCGCATGGCGGCCTCAGGCACAGGAACTCCAGCGGTTACCGGCAATCTGGTATAGTCAGGCATGGCCGCCCGCCCGTCGCACGCGGCGGCGAGGCGGTCGTTATAGTACGCGGCGGGCTGCAGATGCACCCGCTCTTTCTTCTGTCCGGGGATCCAGTCGATCCTGACAAGATAAACGCGGAGGTTCGGCGTGAGGCTCCAGCGATATCTCACCCCGCGTCCATAAGCGGCCCGGATCTGCGCGCGCAGCACCAGCACCTGGACCCAGATGAGGGGCCAGAGGAAAGCGAGCTGCGGGGGGAACCAGGCAGGAGGGTGAAAGAGTGACATGGCGTGCAATATACATCCGGATACGGAGGTGTCGGATAAGTTTGTTTTTGCCTTAGTGTTTGCAGCAGGATGGGACGCTTCAGGTGTGGGATAACTTTCCAGAACGCGTCATCCCCGGCCGCGCAGCGGTCTGGGGATCCATCTCGGAACGATGCCTCGGGTGCGTCATGTCATGACGCGCTTGCTGCGACGTTCCGAGATGGGCGCCCAGATGGCCGTTGGCCATCGGGCGTGACGCGTGTGGGGAGTAAGGCGAGCCCGCGCCCGTGCTTCGACTTCGCTCAGCATGAGCGCTTCGGAAGTGCGGACTCATCCTGAGCGCTTCGGGGATCAGAAATCGCACTGCGATTTCCCCGAGAAGGCCCAAGCGCAAGCGCAGGGCATCAAAGGATGAACAGAGAAGAGACAAGGTCCCGGATATTTGCTTGCGCAAATTCCGGGATGACAGAGGCATGTGGAACATGACTGCCACAGAACCAAATCTGTCTACGCCATGATCATGCATGACCAGTCATGACTATACCGGATCAGCCCTTCGCCCAGAGGGCTTTCAGCACGGCGGCAAACTCTTCCGCCCGGTCGGCGCAGGCCCAGTGGCCGGTGCCTTTTTCGACATGCAGGGGCACGTTGTGGGCCCTCGAGAAACGTTCGGCGACGGAGAGGTCTACGAAGGGATCGGTCTCGCCCCAGAAGAGCTGTCCGGGGCTGGGCAGGTTCGCAAGGTCGCTGACCCAGTCGCCAGAGAAGCGCAGGCCCACGGCGGAGCGGTAGAGCTTGAGGATTGACTGGCGCATCGTCTTGTCGATCAGCGGCACTTCTTCTTTCGCGAGATCCGCCGGCATGCCGCCCTGGATGAGGGTCGCTTCCAGGCGCGGCTTGTTGCGCATGTTCAGCATGACGAATTCGCCAAGCAGAGGTGTGGCCCACATCCGCGCTGTCTTGTGCCCGCGATAGTCCGGATCGATCACGGCATTGGTGACGCACCATGTGCGGATCAGGTCCGGACGCAGGCTGGCAATACGCTGGGACAGGAGCGCGCCCCAGTCATGGCCGACGAGATCGATCTTCCCGCCGAGCTTTTCGATCTCGCCGATCAGATGGTCAACATAGGCATCCTTGGTGCAGGCAAAGCCTTTCGGCACCGGCGTGCCAAAGCCCGGCAGGGCGGGGGCGAAATAGTCTTCCTGCTGAAGGCCGAGCGCGGCGATCAGCGGCTTCCAGAGATGCGGCGTGTCCGGCACACCATGGATGAAGACCTTCATCGCTTATTCCTCTGCGGCGGGAGGCGCCCAGTCCGTGCTTGCCGGGAAGACCTCTTCCATCGTGCCCGCAATCGACGGGCCATAGACCGGGTTCGGCAGGATGAACCAGCCATTGCCCCACATCTGATCGAAGGCCGGGGCGGCGGTCAGCGCCTTGCGCTCCGGCGGGGTGAGGGCCTTGTCATTGAAGATGTCGGCAATGTCGCCCAGCTGGTCGCCCGCCAGCGCGATGACGCAGTAATTGTCGGAGATCATGTAGCGGCGCCCGTCCTTGCCGCTGCCGCCGGGCGCATCGCCGCGCAGGAACAGCGTCTGCTCATGCGCGAATTCGCCGAGGCCTGCGGCTTTCAGCGTGTCGGCAGAGCCTGAGGCATTTGTGTTGGAGCGGTTCGTGTTGACGATGATCTCAACTCCCGCAGCGCGCATGCGCTTGAACGCGTCCTTCACGCCCGGAATGGCGACGGCTTTGCCGGCGCCGGTCTTTTCCCACTGGTCCCAGATGGCGGGATCGAAGCCGACACCGGTCCGGGTGAAATAGCCCATCGAGCCGAGGTTCCAGATCAGCGTCTCGTCGGCATCGAAGACGGCGGCGAGCGGCTGGTCGGCATCGCAGGCGAGGAAGTCGGCGGTTTTGGCGGTGGCAATATCGCCCGTCATGGGGGCGAGCACGACGCTGGTGTTCGGGCGGCTCGCAGCTTTGGCCTCGACATAGGCGGCGATGGCGTTCCAGTCCTGCTTCAGGGCGATGCGGGCCTCGGCCGAGCCGTAAAGCCATTGCTGGCTCTGTGTCGGCGCGGGCGGGGCCACGGTTTCGATCACTTCAACCGTGGTGGTTTCCGTTGGGGCAGGGGCCACCGGTGCGGTCTGGCAGGCGGCAAGGAGGGCGACAGTGCTGAGCAGAATGTGATGTTTCATCCCACCTGTTTCCTTCAATCCCGCAGAGAAGTCTATCTCAGGATCGCGACAACCGGCCGGAAAGGTTCCCTTTCGTCACTCTTGCCGGAACAGGCTGATTCCTCCAAGGATACGGGCAAACCGTGACCGGAGGAGACATTCCATGAAGACCAAGATCACCGAACTGTTCGGCATTGAGCACCCCATTATCCAGGGCGGCATGCACTATGTCGGCTTTGCGGAAATGGCCGCGGCTGTTTCGAATGCGGGCGGGCTGGGCATCATCACGGCGCTGACCCAGAAGACACCGGCTGACCTCGCCAATGAGATCGCCCGCTGCAAGGACATGACCGACAAACCGTTCGGCGTGAACATCACCTTCCTGCCATCGACCACGCCGCCGGACTATCCGGCCATTGTGGAAGCCGTGATCAAGGGCGGCGTGAAAGTGGTGGAGACCGCTGGCAACAACCCGTCCGCCGTACTGCCCGCGCTGCAGGGCGCCGGCATCAAGGTGATCCACAAATGTACCGCCGTCCGCCACGCGCTGAAGGCCCAGTCGATCGGCTGCGATGCCGTGTCCGTCGATGGCTTCGAATGCGGCGGCCACCCGGGTGAGGACGATGTGCCGAACTTCATCCTTCTGCCGCGCGCCGCCGATGAGCTGGAGATCCCGTTCGTGTCCTCCGGCGGTCAGGCCGATGGCCGTTCGCTGGTCGCCTCGCTGGCCTTCGGCGCGCAGGGCATGAACATGGGCACGCGCTTCATCGCGACGAAAGAAGCCCCGGTGCACGAGAATGTGAAACAGGCGATCCTCGCTGCGTCCGAACTCGACACCCGCCTCGTCATGCGCCCGCTGCGCAATACAGAACGTGTGCTGAACAATGCCGGCGTCGAGAGCCTGCTTGAGAAAGAGAAACGCCTGGGGTCCGACATCAAGTTCGAAGACATCATTGATGAAGTGGCCGGTGTCTATCCGAAGATCATGGTTGAAGGCGAAATGGATGCCGGCGCGTGGAGCTGCGGCATGGTTGCGGGCCTGATCCATGACGTCCCGACCTGTAAGGAACTGATCGACCGGATCATGGCCGAAGCCGAAGACATCATCTCCAACCAGATGATGGGCATGCTGGCCGGTAAAGTTCCGGCCTGATGCGCATGGGGTGGGGAAAACGGAAGACATCCGCCAGCCTGCTGGCCGGGCTCGCACTTGCAGCCTGTGCCAGCACGCCGGCGGAACCGGCTGTGCAGCCGCTTGAACTGTGCCAGCAGATGTCCGCGGGCGATACGAGCATGGCAGAGCGGCTGGCCTGGGACGGTGCAGACCTCGGTGATTTCTGCGCCTGTTTCGTCACCGTCGAAGCCGGCCTCGACGAGGAAACGCGCCTTCAGACTTTCGCGCTGATGCGCAAGGTGATCGAGATGCGGGAGGGCACCGGCCGCTCGACCGAAGATGTGGCTGAATTGCTGGAAGATGACCGCGACGGCAGCCTTTACGGTTTTCCGGAAGAGGCCCTGAAGCAGGGCGCCCAGCCGATTGAGGATTCGCTGTCACGGGCACGCCACGACCTGGCGAGCTGCCGCGCGTCCTGATCCGGTGCCGGCGGGCAGGAGCCTGCCGGAAGGCAAGACAAGGAGTTTACATGAAACGGCTTTCAATTCTGGCAGGCGCCTGCGCGATCCTCGCGGCGTGCGGCGTGTCCACATCAACGGGCGGAAATCCCGTGGCCACCTGCACGAGCATGTTGAGCGGCGATGCCGAAGTGGAGCCCGATCTGGCGAGCAATGGCAAGAGCGTCGCCGACTATTGCGCCTGCTATGCGAAGGGGCTGAGTGCGCAGAGTGCTGACGATAAAGCCGCCATTCTCAAAGTGACGCAGATCCTCGCAGACCTGCGTGAAGAACGCGGTCTCGGCCTCGAAGAGGCTGCAGGTCTTCTCTCTGAGAGCGATGGCCGGGCAGAGTTTGGTGTGCAGCCAATGGAGTTCGAGGTTGCCGGCAAATATGTCGAGCTCATCCGGCATGACCTGATCGATGAAAAGGGGCTGTGCGCCCCCTGATCCTGCACGGATCAGATGATTTGAACGGAAGGCGACCCGGCTTCGACGCGGCCGACAATGGTGGCGCCGTCATGACCGTGCCGGGCGAAGAGGGCGAGCACCTCGTCTGCCACGTCCGGCGTGCAGGAGACGAGCAGGCCGCCGCTGGTTTGCGGATCGCACAGCAGGTCACGCTCCACATCGTTCATCTCACCGGTGACGAGGTGTTTGACTGAGTCCCAGTTGCGGCCCGACGCGCCGGTCTTCACGCCGTCTTCGGCCAGCGCCCGGGCGCCGTCGAACACCGGCACTTTTGCCTTTTCGATGACCAGAGACACGCTAGCGCCGCGCGCCATTTCGCTGCCGTGTCCGATCAGGCCGAAGCCTGTAACATCGGTGGCGGCGTGTACGCCGTCCACGGTGGAAAGGTCCGTCCCCGGTGTGTTCAGCCGTGTGGTTGACGCGATCATCTCTTCATAGTGCGCAGGGGTCAGGATCTCCTGCTTCAATGCCGCCGAATAGATGCCGATGCCGAGCGGCTTGCCGAGGATCAGCACGTCGCCAGCCTTCGCGTTCGAGTTCATCAGGATACGGGCAGGGTCCACCAGCCCCATGGCGACGAGACCATAGATCGGCTCTGCCGCGTCAATCGAGTGCCCGCCTGCGACCGGCGCTCCGGCGGCCTCGGCCACAGACTGCCCTCCGGCGAGGATGGCGCGGATCGTTTCGGGGGAGATCTGGCCGATCGGCATGCCGACAATGGCAAGCGAGAAGATCGGCCGGGCGCCCATGGCGAACACATCCGAGAGCGCATTCGTGGCCGCAATGCGCCCGAATGTGTTCGGGTCATCGACAATGGGTGTGAAGAAATCGGTCGTGGCGACGAGGGCCGTCGTCTCGTTGATCTTGTAGACCGCCGCATCGTCGCTGGTGCCCGCATCGACCAGCAGATCTTTCGAGCCGATGGTGAGCGGCATTTCCGAAAGAATATCGGCCAGCACATTGGGCGCGAGCTTGCAGCCGCATCCGCCGCCATGGGCGAGGGAGGTAAGCCGGGGCTCCACAACTGTATCAGCCATTCTGTTTTCTCCTGTCTCGCCTGCGATCTGGCCAGCATCCTAGCGCTCTGGCGCGCCGGGGAAAACCTGATAGGTCTGTGCCCGATGCCTTATCTCGAAACCGTCACCGATCTCAGCCCGGAAAACCTGGCCCGCTATGACGCCATCATCGATGTGCGTTCGCCCGCTGAGTTTGCGGACGACCATATGCCGGGCGCGATCAGCCTGCCGGTGCTGTCGAATGACGAGCGGGCAAAGGTCGGCACGATCTACAAGCAGGAAAGCCCGTTCAGGGCCAACCGCATCGGCGGGGCCATCGTGGCGCGCAACATCGCCCACCATCTGGAAACGGCGCTGGCCGACAAGCCGAAAAGCTGGCGCCCGCTGGTCTATTGCTGGCGGGGCGGGATGCGCTCCAATGCGATGGCGACGATCCTGTCGTCTGTTGGCTGGCCGACCGGCATCGTGAAGGGCGGCTACCGTACCTGGCGGCGTGAGGTTGTGGCGGGGCTCGACTGCGATGAGCCGCTGTTGCCGGTGTATCTGATCGACGGGCAGACCGGCACGGGCAAGACGGCGCTGCTGCATGCGCTGGCAGAACAGGGCGGGCAGGTGATCGATCTTGAGGGGCTGGCCAATCATCGCGGCTCTGCCTTTGGGGACATGGGCGATGGCACACAGCCGGCCCAGCGCCTGTTCGAAACCGAAATCTGGGATCAGCTGCGCCGCATGGATTTGTCAAAGCCGGTCTTTGTGGAGGCAGAGTCCGCGCTGGTGGGGCAGCGCCGCGTGCCCCGCCGGTTGTGGCGGAGCATGCTGGCCGCATCCCGGATCGAAATGCATATGAGCCTCGACGTGCGGGCAGACTATCTTGTCCGGACGTATGCGGACATTATCGCAGATACGCCGCGTCTCGCCGCCGCGATCGGCAAGCTGAAAGGCCTTCAGTCAAAGGAAACGATCGAGGCATGGCTGGCGCTGGCCGATCAGAAGGATTTCATGGAGCTGGCCCGCCAACTGATGCAGCAGCACTATGATCCGCTCTACGCCCGCAGCCGCAAGCGCCGCGAAGACACGCCGGAAACAGTGATCGAGATGACCGGCACCGGCGAAGCAGATTTCAAGGCCGCCGCCGCGCAGCTGCTGACCTAGCGCCCGCGCGCTTCTTCGGTGCCACGGCGGGCGAGTTCGTCGGCTTTTTCGTTGCCGGGATCGCCGGCATGACCCTTCACCCATTTCCAGGTGATGTCGTGACGCTGGCAGGCTTCGTCCATTGCCATCCAGAGATCCTGGTTTTTCACTGGCTTCTTGGCGGCGGTCTTCCAGCCATTCTTCTTCCAGCCATGGATCCACTTGGTCAGCCCGTCTTTCACATAGGTGGAATCGACGTGCAGGGTGATCTTTGACGGGCCCTTCAGCGCGTTCAGCGCCTCGATGACGGCCAGCATTTCCATCCGGTTATTGGTGGTGGCCTTGTCGCCGCCCCAGAGTTCTTTTTCATGGCCGTTCCAGCGCATCAGCGCGCCCCAGCCGCCGGGGCCGGGATTGCCGCTGCAGGCGCCATCGGTCCAGATTTCAATCGTGTCAGTCATGGGCTTTCAGGTGGTTGGCTTCGCGGAAGGCGTCAAGCGTCAGAAGACGCCTACGTCCACTTCGGCGAGCTGGTTGGCAGGTTTCACGATGGCGTAGAACAGGAGGCCGCAAAGCGCGCCGGCAAGGGCGCCGATCAGCCCGCCGCCAAGGAGCGCGCCGAGGCCGCTCGCAAGGCCGGACAGCGCACCGAAAAACCCGGTCGTGCCGCCGACGAGGATCGTCCCCCAGATGCTGCCCCAGCGGATGAAGGGCGCGCGCCTCACGATGCCGCGATAGGGCAGGCGCCCGATGGACAGGCCAAGCGCCAGCCAGGCAGCCGGCACATTGATGAAGAAGAGCAGGAAATTGTAGCTCGCCAGCTGGAACGCGCCGCTCAGCCCGCCAGTAAAACCGCCATCGCTCATCATATGGTAATTGGTCGCGTTCCCGGCGATGCCCACCGCCAGAATCAGGAGGCGTGTGCAGATGGCGCCGATGATTGTCACGAACAGGCAGGCGGCCAGGGAAGACAGGAACAGGGCGAGCTTTACCCGTTTGAAACTCCGCCGCGCGGCCGGGCCGGCATAGCTGGGAAGCGGCGGGTCCGGAACCGGGGTCACGGTGTGAGACGGCTGCGTGCCGGACGTGCGATAAACCAGAACAGGCTGGCGGTAAGGACGCCGGTCACCGGTCCGGACAGCAGAAGGGGGCCGACATTCAGCGCGCGCAAGGGGTATCGCAGGTCGCCCGTGGCGAGGAGCCAGACCAGCATGACGAGTGTGCCGATGACGAGGCCGGCAAGGGCATAGGTCCGCCAGCCTGTCCGGCCCTTGTGCACCAGCCAGAGATGCGCGGGCAGGCCGCCAAGGATCATGGCGGGCCAGCCGAGGACAACACCAAGCCCCCCGCCAATGGCGCCGAAGCCGAACAGGCTGGCCATGATTTCCGGTAGTGTGGCCGGGCGGGTCGTCGTCGAGTCGATCATGACGCGGAAGACCAGATCAGGCACGATCACCATGGCGAGGCCCGCCGCGATGAGACCCGCAGCGAGGATCGGCGTAAACAGGACAGCGAGGGCGAGCCTCAGCCACTGTTTCCAGTCCTGTGTCATGCACCATAGCCTTCCGCCGTTTCCACTTTGCGATGGAAGGCGAGGCGTCCGGCATATTCGAGGGGGTTTTTGGGCTTTACGAGGGCACCTTCCGGTGTCGACGACCAGTCAACGAGCCGTGTCAGGAAGAAACGCAGGGCCGCGCCGCGCGAGAGGATGGGCAGCGCCATCCGCTCTGCCGCCTCCAGCGGACGCACGCTTTCATAGCCTGCGATCAGGGCCGCGCCCTTGGAGAAATTATAGTCGAGCGACGCGCCGCTATTATCCTCAAAGGCCCAGGCATTGAGGCAGATGGCCAGGTCATAGGCGAGGGCATCGGTGCAGGCGAAATAGAAATCGATGGCGCCGGAGAATGTGTCGCCCAGGAAGAAGGCATTGTCGGGGAAGAGGTCCGCATGGATCGTCCCGCGCGGCAGGTCCAGCGCTTGCGGTTTGGCGGCGGCGATGGCGGCGAGGTCATCTGAGATGCATTCGGCGAGGCCGGGCTGTAGCGCGTCGGCATCGGCTTCCCGGCCAGCCCATAGGCGCGGCCATGAGGCCGGGCCCAGACTGTTTGCGCGCTCCATGCCGAAGTCGGCGAGCGCCATATGCATGCGTGCCATGCCCGCGCCAAGCTCCCGGCACTGGGCAACATTCGGTCTGCGGGGGGAGAGACCGTCGATGAAGGTGACGATCAGCGCCGGGCGGCCTTCCAGCGTGCGCAGGGCCTTGCCGTCCCGCGCAGCGATGGGCGAGGGGCAGGGATAGCCCTTAGCCGCGAGATGCTGCTTCAGGCCGACGAAATAGGGCAGCTCCTCCGCATTCACCCGCTTCTCGAAGAGGGTGAGGATGTAGCGGCCTTTGTCTGTCTCCAGGTAATAGTTCGAATTCTCGACGCCCTCAGCGATCCCCTTGAAGGAGAGCGCAGCGCCGAGATCGTATTCGGTCAGGAAGGCGGCGAGCGCCTCGTCGGAAACCTGAGTGTAGACAGCCATGCCACCCGATTAAGCCGACCGGGTGATCATGTCACGCTGCAGTGTCTTTCCTGCCCACAGATAATGAAGCGCCGCCCAGCCATACAGCGAGGCGAAGATGATGATCGACCATTGCAGGCCGCGGGCATTGGCGCTGTTACAGGCCGCCGCCTGGGCGTCCGGCAGGCCGGTCACATCCTTGCAGATCTCCAGCGTCAGGCCGAGGTCGTATCCGCCCAGCATCATGGTTTTCAGGAATGTCGACAGGATGCCGATCAGGGTGGGGCCAAGGCCGATGCCGATCAGGTTCACCGCAAACAGGGTGAGCGCGACGGCCGTGGCCCTTGTGCGGGCGTCGGCCACACCTGTCGAAACGGCATACATCGGGCCGAGATAGAAATAGTGCAGCAAGGCGGCCGCCATCAGCGGCGGCAGCATCAGCGGCACCGTCGGCGCGAGATAGCCGAGCCAGTAAAGCGGCACCGACAGGCCCATGCCCAGCGCGGGCATCCAGGACAGGGCTTTCGGGTGGCGCACCGACATCTTGTCGGCCAGGAAGCCGGACAGGAACACGCCGATAGCCGCCATCAGGCCGATGACGAGGCTGAAGATCAGGGCCGCTTCGGTCAGGCTGAGGCCATGGGTCCGGCGCAGGAAGGAGGTGGAGAATTGCGCGATGCCATAGCCGGCAAAGGAGGCAATGGCCGCCCCTGTGACGACATGCACATAGGTCGGCTTCTTCATCAGCGTCTTGAACGCATCCACGAAGCTCGAGCGTTCGGTCGGCATGCCGGATGCGTTGGGCGGATCTGTATAGCCGCGCGGCGGCTCCTTGATGGTCATGCCAATAATCGCGGCGAGCACAACGCCCGGCAAGCCGACGGCGATAAAGGCGATGCGCCAGCCCTCGAAACTCTTCCAGTCGATCATCTCGACCGCCCAGGTCCAGCCCCAGTTGTCCAGCAGGGCGTGGACATTGTCGCCGGTCACATAGTCATTGATCGGGCCGCCCGCGAGGCCGGCAATCATGCCGCCGAGCGGCACGCCAAGCGCGTAGATCGAGGCGGCCGTCGCGCGGCTGGACGGTTTGAAATAATCGGCGATGACGGACTGAGCTGGCGGGGTGCAGCCCGCTTCGCCGACGCCCACCATGAGGCGGAACATGAACAGCGACATGAAGCCCATGGCAAAGCCGCACAGGACGGTCATCAGGCTCCACAGGGACAGCGCAACCACGATGATGCCGATTCGGCTGCGCCTTTCGGCGAGGCGCGCAATCGGAATGCCGAGTGTCGTGTAGAAGATCGCAAAGGCGAGGCCGCCCAGCACGCCCATGTGCCAGTCTTCCAGCTGCAGCGACGTCTTCATCGGCTCGGTCAGGATCGCGAAGATCGACCGGTCGATAAAGTTGAAGATGTAGACAATGAGCAGCGCGCTCAGCACATAGGCGCGGTATCCGGAGGATCCATATCCCGTTTCGTGTCCCGGTCGGGCTGCGGCGGCGTCAGTCATGGGCGTCTCCTGTCAATGGCCGGGGTCGAAATCATCCTTGTCCGGAAGGTGCAGCGGGGTCGTAGCGGTCGCGCATGAAGGTGCGCGCGGCGAGGAAGTAGAACGCGGCAGCGATGATGAAGATCATCACCGTGGCGACCATGGAGTGGCGCAGGCCTTCGGCATAGGCCGAGCAGAGGGCCGGGCCGTCAGCGCCGAGCTGCTCGACATTCACGCCGCAGAATTTCGGTTCGAAGGTTGCGAACTGGTCCGAAAGGCCCTGGGCCGCCAGGCTCGAAGACATGAAATGGGTGCTCATCCAGCCGGTGAACATCGGGCCGATGCCGTTGCCGATCAGGGCGACGATGAACAGCAGCACCGAGATCGTCGTGGCGCGGGCGCGCGGGCTGACGATGCCGGTGCCGACAGTGTACTGGGCGCCGAGATAGGCATAGTGCGTGACGGCCGCGATGACCCAGAAGAAGATTGCCACAGTCAGTGAAGTGGTCAGGAAGGCGATGGAATAGGCCGGCACGGCAATCAGCAGGCCAACACCGGGCAGCCAGGCCGAAACGGCCGGGAAGCGATGCGACAGTTTCTCCGCGAGGTAACCGCCGAGGAACGTTCCCCCCGCAGCAACGGCGGACAGCGGCGCGCCGAATTTCACGGCGGCATCATGCAGGCTGACGCCATGGACCCGCATCAGGAACGGCGTCTGGAAGGCGAACAGGCCATAGCCGACAAAGGCGACGAAGGCGGCGCCGAGCGACAGCGTCCAGAAAGTGGGTTTGCGGCCGAATTCCTTGAAGGCTTCCAGAATGCCGGCTTTCTCAATATGCAGCGAAGGCGCGTCTGAGTGTCCGCGCGGCGGTTCCTTCATCGTGAACCAGATCATCGCGGCGATCAGTACGCCCGGCGTGCCGATCACGACAAAGGCAATGCGCCAGCCTTCAACCGTTTCCCAGTTCAGGTGGTCGAACATGAAGCCGAGGCCGAGGGAATGGAGCCAGTTGCCCATGTCCGGGCCCTTGATGGAGGCGATCGTGCCGCCGAACAGCTGGGCCAGGACGCCGCCGATGGTGACGCCCATGGAATAGATGCCGAGTGCATTGGCGCGGCTCTTCGGCGGGTAGTAGTCGGTGATCAGCGAGTTGGCGGGAGGCGTACAGCCGGCTTCACCAATGGCCACGCCGACACGGAACAGAAGCAGCCAGATGAAGCCCGCCGCCAGGCCGCAAAGCGCCGTCATGATGGACCAGATGATGATACAGAGACCGATGATGAAGACGCGGTTGCCGCGGTCGGCCCACATGGCGATCGGAATGCCCATAAGGGCGTAGAAGAGGGCAAAGGGCGGGCCGTTCAGCAGGCCCCATTGGGCATCGCTGAGACCGAAGGAATCCATGATCGGCTGGCCAACCACGCCGATCAGGGACCGGTCGATGAAGTTCAGCGTGTAAACCAGCATGAGGGACATCAGGACGTACGTCCTGTAGCCACGAGAGCCAAAACCGGTGATGTGGCCAGGCTGAGCTGCCGGGCCGGCTGTCGTGTCGCTCATGTAGTCTCCTCCGATGCAGCGTTGCCCTTCTTACCGGAGCATTTGCTGGCGATGGCACCACGGTAGTGCCCCGCGCGCCCGCTGCAAGCCTTATCGTAAGGTAATCATCAGATCAGGCCTGCAGATCGGAAGCTGGTGACGCCGCCTGTTCCGGCGATCAGGTGGTCATGGACCTCGATTTCAAAGGGAATGAGGGCGTCGATGATTTCCCGTGTCATGTCGATGTCGGCGCGCGAGGGGGTGGTGTCACCCGAAGGGTGGTTGTGCACCAGGATCAGGCTGGAGGCGGCGAGCTCCAGCGCCCGGCGGGCAATCTCACGCGGATAGACGGGGGCCTGGTCCACCGTGCCCTGGCTCATGACCTCATCGGCGATCAGCTGGTTTTTCCGGTCCAGAAAAAGCACACGGAACTGCTCGCGCGTCTCATGCTGCATCTCGCGGCGGACATATTCCAGCAGGGACGACCATGAGGAGATGACCTCGCGCTTGCGGATTTCCTGCAGGCTCGCCCGGCTTTGCAGCTCGGCAACGGCTTTCAGATAGGCGGCAACGGTTTCGCCGACGCCGTCCACCTTGACGAGATCGCCAGCCGGGGCGGCCAGCACGCCCGACAGGCCGCCGAACTTTGCCTCCAGCGCCTTGGCGATCGGCTTCACATCCCGCCGGGGGATGAACGCCATCAGCAGAACTTCGAGGATCTCGTAATCGTCCAGCGCCGCCGCGCCGCGCGACAGCAGCTTGCCGCGCAGGCGCTCACGATGGCCCTGCCAGTGGGGTTTGTCCGTTCCGGTTTTCATCCCTGCGGAGAAACCACGAAAATCCGTTTCGACAAAGTGGGTTTGGCGTGCTTGCCGCGGTCCACCTGTAACTGAACAGGAATAGGGGCCTAGAGGTCGACCTTGTGCGGCTGGTGCCAGCCTTTCGGGCTGGTCGTGAAGATTTCCACGCCGTCCTCGGTGACGCCGACGGAATGCTCATACTGGGCCGAGAGCTGGCGGTCGCGTGTCACGGCCGTCCAGCCGTCTGGCAGGATGTTCGCATCCTTGCGGCCGAGGTTCAGCATCGGTTCGATGGTGAAGAACATGCCGGGCTTCAGTTCCGGGCCGGTATTGTAGTCGGCGGAGTGGATCACGTTCGGCTCGTCATGGAACAGGCGGCCGAGGCCGTGGCCGCAGAAATCCTCGACCACGGACATGCGGTTCTTGCGGGCGATCTCGCTGATCGCGCCGCCGATGTCGCCGAAACGGTTGCCCGGCTTCACCTGCGCGATGCCGGCCATCATGGCCTCATAGGTGACGTCCATCAGGCGCTCGGCCTTCCGTTTCACGTCGCCCACGCCGAACATGCGCGAATGGTCGCCGTGCCAGCCATCGATGATGAGCGTCACGTCGATATTGGCGATGTCGCCTTCCTTCAGCGGTTTCGGCCCCGGAATGCCGTGGCAGATCACGTGGTTGATCGAGATGCAGGACGCGTGGCGATAGCCGCGATAGCCGATCGTGGCGGAGGTTGCGCCATGGTCCAGCACAAACTCCCGGATCAGATTATCGAGGTGTTCAGTCGTTACGCCCGGCTTCACTTCCGGCACCAGCATGTCGAGACATTCCGCCACCAGCCGCCCGGCCTTGCGCATGCCTTCGAAGCCTTCGGCATCGTGAATGCGGATTTCGCCCGTGCGCATGGGCAGGAGGAGGTCGGTGTCGGTCATCGGGTAACTTTCTGCTGTCTGCGCTGAATGTGGCAGCAAAAGCGGAAAATTTCCACCCTTGGTCAGCGGTCGAGGCGGGTTTCCAGTGTGATTTCAACGCCGCCAAGCGCAACGGAGACGGGGCATCCGGCCTTGGCCTTGCCGGCAATCGCCTCGAATATGTCCGGTTCAATGCCCGGGACCTTTGCCTCAAGGCTGAGCGCGCTGCGCGTGATCTCGAAGCCGCCGCCATCTTTCGGTTCGACCGAAACGGCTGCGGTGGTCTTCAGCTGCTCGGCCGGATGGCCCGCTTCGGCCAGCAGGTGGGAGAGCTGCATGGTGAAACAGCCGGCATGGGCCGCGCCCAGCAATTCCTCCGGATTGGTGCCGGACTTGCCGTCTTCATCCTCGAACCGGGCCTTGAAAGAATAGGGATGCGCGTCGAGGGCGCCGCTCTGCGTATCCAGCGTACCGGTGCCTTCGCGCAGATTGCCTTTCCAGATGGCGGTGGCGGTGCGTTTCATGGGAAATCTCCTCTTTTGGCAGAACCTGAAGGATCAATGCGTAGGATGCCGCAACGTTCCGGCTTGGCGCCAGGCCGCCGATCTCTGTAGTGTGCCTGGAAGCGAAGACCAAAGCTCCTGTGCGGGGCTGGGAGGACAATCCGTGAATTGGCGCCCGAGCATATTTCTGTCGTCCCTGGCCATTCTGGGCCTTGCGGCCTGCACCACTGCGCCTGCAACGGGCCCGCAAGCCATCACTTTTGACCATCTGGATGCCGCCGAAATTCCGGCGGGGGTTTCCGCAAACGGACTAGCGGCATTGAATGCCGCCATGCGCAAATCGGTCGATGACGGGCTGGTGCGGGGTATCTCCACGCTTCTGGTGAAAGACGGGCAGGTCATCAATTACGATCAGTACGGCATTCGCCGCGCGGCCGACCAGGCGCCAGTCACCGAAGACACGATCTTCCGGATCTATTCCATGTCCAAGCCGATTACGGGTGTCGCCCTGATGACCCTGTATGAAGACGGGGCGTTCAGCCTGGACGACCCGATCACCAAGTTTGTGCCGGAACTGGCTGGCCTGAAAGTGTTCGAAGGGCTGGATGAAGCCGGCGAACTGATCCTCGTGAATCCGGACCGGCCGGCCACGATGCGAGAACTGATGAGCCACACGGCAGGCTTCGCCTATGGCCTGTTCAGCGATGACCCGGTCAACAAGATGTTCGCCGAAGCGGAAGTTCTGGCTGCCCCGGACATGGACACTTATGTTTCGCGGCTCGCCACCGTGCCGCTGCTCTACCAGCCGGGCACCAACTGGGCCTACAGCACGGCGGTCGATCTGCAGGGCTATATTGTCGAGAAGCTCAGCGGGAAACGCTTTGGCCAATATCTGCAGGACGAGATTTTCGGCCCGCTCGGCATGGTCGATACCGCCTTCTATGTGCCGGAGGACAAGCGCGATCGCTTCTCCGAGGTCTTCACGCCGAACCGGGAGACCGGCGTTCTGCAGCCGCTTGAGGCGCCGAACCTGGACTTTCGCAAAGGCGAGATCGGGATGGAAAAGGGCGGGCAGGGCCTTGTCTCCACCATCGGGGACTATGCCCGGTTCTGCCAGATGATGGTGAATGGCGGCGAGCTGAATGGCGTCCGCATTCTTGAGCCTGAAACGGTCAGGCTGATGCGCACCGATGTTCTGCCCGAAGGCATTGGCCTGTTTTCCGACGGTGTCAGCCCCAATCCGCAAATGGCGGGGCAGGGCTTCGGGCTGGATTTTGCGGTCTATGTCGACCCGTCGGCGACCGGCGCCAGCCAGCCGGAAGGCACCTATTACTGGGGCGGCGCGGCAGGCACCTGGTTCTGGATCGATCCGGTGAACGAGCTGTTCTTCGTCGGCATGATCCAGCGCTTCCCGGGTAACCTCGACCGGAGCTTGCGCTCGGAATCCGCCAATCTCGTTTATCGCGCGCTTGCAGAGTGACGCTGCTTGGGGGATGGAATTGGCATGACCGACAAAAGCTCGCCGACCGCCGCCGTCCTCCTCATCGGAGACGAACTCCTGTCCGGCCGGACCCGCGACATCAATCTCCAGCAGATCGCGACTTATCTGGCGCCGCTCGGCATTCCGGTGCGCGAGAGCCGGACGGTGCCGGACATCGAGGACGAGATCATCGAGGCGGTGAACGCGCTGCGGGGCAAATACACCTATGTCTTCACCACGGGCGGCATTGGCCCGACACATGACGACATCACCGCAGACGCTATCGCCAAGGCGTTCGGCGTCGGCATCTCCGAACATCCCGAAGTGAGCGCCATGCTGGCTGAGCGCTATGCCGCGATGAATACCGAATACACGCCGGCCCGCCGGCGCATGGCGCGTATTCCGCATGGGGCGGACATTGTCGCCAACCCGGTGTCCGGCGCCCCCGGTTTCCAGACCGGAAATGTGTTCACGCTGGCAGGTGTACCGCAGGTCGCCCGCGCCATGCTGGAAGATATTGGCCCCCGTCTCGAAACGGGCGCCGTAGTTCACAAGGTCACGATCCGCGGGACAGGTCTGCGGGAAGGGGACATCGCCGAGCCGCTTGGCCAACTCGCCAAGGATATGCCGCAGGTTTCCTTCGGCTCCTATCCCTGGTTCCGGACCGTGGGCGACAATGGGGTCCACCTCGTCGCCTCCACCCTCCATGAAGAGCTGATTGAAGAGGTCGCCGCAAAACTGTCGGCGATCATCGAACAAACGGGCGTAAGACCCGAGCGGCTGGAGGACGCCAATACGTGACAGACTTTCTGAAACGAACCCCGGTCATCTGGACGCTGTTTGTCCTGATGATCGTCATCGGCGCCGGATTTGGCGTGTTCAACAAGGCCGTCGGCGGCACGTTCCTCGACGTGACGGCCTCTGCCGGGCAGGCGCGCGAGATCCTGGCGGGCATGACCGCACAGCAGCGGGACGTGCATTTCTGGGTCACTGTCTTGCTGGATACAGCGTATCCGCTGGCCTATGGTGGCTTCCTGGCCGGCATGGCGCTGCGCTTCTTCGGCAGCTTCGGCAAGGCCGCCGCCGTGCCGGCCTTCGCGACCATTATCGTGGACCTGACCGAGAACATGGTGCAGGCGCTGGCGCTGAAAGGCTCCGCCGACGTGCTGGACGCCAAGGAATGGCTGACACCGCTGAAATTCGGTCTTTTCTTCCTGGCTGCGGCGATTGCGCTCGTTGCCCTGATCATTGCCATCGTGAACCTGTTCCGCCGGAAACAGGCCTGAAAATTCCCATACTGACGAAAATCAAAGGAGGCCGCCTTGGCTGACGAAATCATTCTTGTAGAGCGCGACGGACCGGTCGCGCTGGTGACCCTCAACCGGCCGGACGCGCTGAATGCGCTGAGCCGCGCGCTGCGTGCCGAGATCGTACGTGTGTTCACCGAGCTGAAAGACGATCCGGATATCCGCGCCGTGGTGCTCACCGGTTCCGGCCGGGCCTTCACGGCCGGGGTGGACCTGAAAGAGGCTGGCCAGACCGGCTTTGCGCTCGGCGCCGACGAAGACTCCAAGGCGATCAATATCCTCGCCGCGATCGAAGCCTATCCGTGGCCGGTCATCGGCGCGATCAACGGCTTTGCCATCACCGGCGGGTTTGAGCTGGCCCTGATGTGCGATGTGTTGCTGGCCTCTGAGAATGCGAAATTCGCTGACACCCACGCCCGCGTCGGCATCGTGCCGGGCTGGGGCCTGTCGCAGAAACTCTCGCGCCTGATCGGCATCAGCCGCGCCAAGGAACTCTCCTTCACCGGCAACTTCATTGATGCGGAAATGTCGGAACGCTGGGGCCTCGTAAACCGCGTCTACAAGGCGGACGAACTGGTTCCGGCCGCCATGAAGCTCGCTCACGAAATGTGCGGCACGCAGCCGGTGCTGCTGAAGAAGTACAAGGCGCTGATTGATGACGGTTACGGCATGCCGTTCGCCGACGCGATGAAGGAAGAAGTGCGCCGCTCGATCGAGCACGCAAATTCCGTCACCGCAGATTCCGTCGAAGAAGCCCGCAAACAGGTCACCGCCCGTGGCCGCGACCAGCAAGGATAAGTGTGATGAGAGACGTTGTTATCTGTGAACCCGTACGCACCGCCGTCGGCGGCTTTGGCGGCAGCTTCAAGACCGTGCACGCGCATGAAATGGCGAGCCATGTCATCAGTGAGCTGATGAAGAAAACCGGCCTGCCGGCTGAGGCAGTGGAAGACTGCATTTTCGCCCAGTGCTACCCGACCATGGAAGCCCCGGCCTTCGGGCGTATGGTGGCGCTGGACGCTGGCCTCACCACCACGACCGGCGGCTACCAGATCGACCGCCGCTGCGGCTCAGGCCTGCAGGCCGTGATCAATGCGATCATGCAGGTGGGGTCCGGCGCCAACGACCTCGTCATCGCGGGCGGGGCGGAGAGCATGTCCAATGCGCCGTTCTTCTCGATTGAAATGCGCTGGGGCCTGAAGGGCGATGGCCTGACCCTGCATGACGGCCTGTCGCGCGGCCGCTACACGGCAGGCGGCAAGCATCACCCGGTGCCGGGCGGTATGATCGAAACGGCCGAGAACCTCCGCCGCGATTACCAGATCACCCGCGAAGCCCAGGACGAGTTCGCCTATAATTCGCACAAGAAAGCCGCTGCCGCCCAGGCCGCCGGCAAGTTCGACGAGGAAATCATCCCGTTCACGGTGAAGGGCCGTAAGGCCGATACGGTGGTCGACAAGGATGAGCATATCCGCGCCGACTCGACGCTGGAGAAACTGTCCACCCTTCGCGCCATCCGCGGCAAGGTGGATCCGGATGCCACCGTCACCGCAGGCAACGCTTCCGGCCAGAATGATGGCGCCGCCGCCTGTATCGTCTGTACGCGCGAGGCGGCCGAAAAATACGGCCTGAAGCCGCTTGGCCGGATGCTGTCCTGGCAGGTAGCCGGCGTCGGCCCGGAAGTCATGGGTATCGGCCCGGTGCCGTCTTCGGAGAAAGCCATGGCGCGTGCCGGGCTGGAGCTGAAGGACATCGACCTGTTCGAGCTGAACGAAGCTTTCGCTTCTCAGGTGCTGGCCTGCACCAAGGCGCTGAACTTCAGCGATGACGACATGACCCGCCTGAACGTCAACGGCTCCGGCATTTCGCTCGGCCACCCGGTTGGCTGTACGGGCGTGCGCATCCTGACCACGCTGTTGCGTGAGATGGACCGCCGCGAAGCCCGCTATGGCGTCGAGACCATGTGCATCGGCGGCGGGCAGGGCCTGGCCGCCGTGTTCGAGCGCGTCGTCTAGAAAATATCCTCAAGGCGTTCGTGGCGTGTATTCAGCGCCACGATCAGCGCCAGGATAAAGACGATCCCGGCCAGCAGGCTGGCAAGGCCGCCGGCGGTGTAGGCATAGCTGGCGGCGGTCATGTCGCCCGTCCCGGCCAGGTAGCGGTTGCGCTCCAGCGTGCCGATGGTCTGGCCGGTATAGGCGGCGCAGGCCAGGAAGAAATGGCTGTAGCCGACAATCGCGACGGACAAGGACGGACGCGTGCGCAGGATCAGCAGGTAGACCAGCGCCATGCCGATCGTGCTGACGGTTGTGATCAGGACGGTGGATGCCGCGCTGATCAGCATCGTGCCCATGGCATCCCCGCCCGACATGCGCGCCACGAACAGCTGTGCGGCTGCGCCCAATGCCGCGAGCAGGAACCACAGGAAGGGCAGGGCTTTCAGCATAATCTTCTCCGGCCGGCGCGGGGCGCGCACACTTGCCGGGGCAGCATCGCCCGGTAGGGTCTGCCAAGTCCACCCCGGCGCGGCTCAACCCCCGCGTCCGTCTGCTGGAAATACACAGTTTGCTTGCGATGACACATGGTGTTGTGGCGGATTGTGCGTGTATGCCAATAAGGCAACCAGACGGTTTGCGCGCTTGGTGGAATGGTAGACACAGGGGACTTAAAATCCCCATCCTTCGGGAGTGTGGGTTCGAGTCCCACAGCGCGCACCACGCCTGCCTCCCCGTTCGTTTTTCTCCGGCACACCTTCGCTGCCTGCCTGTCCGGCATGACCGCCGCCGGACGCATTCTTTTTATGGTTACCGGCCGATTCACCAAAAATCCCTTTCGATACAGGTGATTGTGTCCAAGCGGCCACAATTCATCCGGATCTGGATCAGCCTGAAACAGAATTGTTCCAATGTGGCACAAAAACCGCGTCTGATTCGGATTCGCCGGTTTCAGGAGGCCGGGCTCATGCGCTTTCGGCATGATTACTATATAGTTAAGCGGGGAACTCAGCGGGGTGGCACGCCATATGTAGTGTGTCGTTAAACCTGAAGGATTGAGTTCCATGCTCCGCACGCTCATCGCATCCGTTGCCATCGCCCTGGCGCCGTTGCCAGCTCTGGCAGGCCCTGAGGCTGAGGCCCTCATCGCCGGGGCAGCCGCCGACATTTCCGATCCGGTGAAAGGCGAGGAAGCCTTCACCCGGTCGATCGATATCGCCGCCGTGGCGCGTTTTGCGCTGGGCAAACATGCCCGCCGGGTCAGCGCCGCGGAACAGGCGCGGTTCACCGACGCGCTCAGCGTATTCCTGGCCGACACGTTCCGTGAGAATGCCGGCACCTTCCGTGAAGCCGACATCGTCGTGCTGGGGTCCAAAGACCGGAGCGAAAGGGACTCGATCGTCGAAACCCGGATCACGCCGAAAGGCGACGACCCGATGAAGGTGCGCTGGCGCGTCATTGAACGGAACGGCGAATGGCGCGTTGTGGATGTTGAAGTGCTGGGCCTGTGGCTCGCCATCGAACAGCGCGCCCAGATCAGCGCCATCCTCGACCGGCCCCGCGCGACCATTGACGACGCCATCGCCGCGCTGTCCTGATTTTTAGCCTGCGATAAAAAAGCCGCCCGGGGTTGTTCCGGGCGGCTTTTTTCATGTGTCCGGTGTTGTCCGGGATCAGCCCTTCAGCCAGGCAGGGCGAACGTATTCTTCACCCAGATCATGGGCCACGGCTTCGTGGGCAATCTTGCCGCCGTCCACTGTCAGGCCATTGGCGAGATGCGGGTTGGCATTGATCGCTTCGCGTGCGCCCTTGTTTGCGATCTGCATCACGAAGGGCAGGGTGGCATTGTTCAGCGCATAGGTGGAGGTGCGCGGCACGGCGCCCGGCATGTTGGCGACGCAATAGTGCAGCACGCCGTCGACCTCGTAGATCGGGTCTTCATGCGTTGTGGCGTGGCTGGTTTCGAAACAGCCGCCCTGGTCGATGGCGATGTCGACCAGAACCGCGCCGGGTTTCATCGTTTTCAGCTGGGCTTTGGTCACCAGCTTCGGGGCGGCTGCGCCGGGGATCAGGACGGCGCCGATGACAAGGTCGGCATCCTTGATCGCTTCAGCCAGCGAATGGGCGGTGGAGTACATGGTTTTCAGGCTGCCGCGGAACTGTTCGTCGAGTTCGGCAAGGCGGTTGTTGTTGCGGTCGAAGACAGTGACGTCGGCGCGCATGCCAACCGCGATTTCGGCCGCGTGGGTGCCAGAGACGCCGCCGCCAATGATCACCACTTTCGACGGCATCACGCCCGGCACGCCGCCCAGCAGGATGCCGCGGCCGCGCTTGGTGCGCATCAGGGCCCAGGCGGCGACCTGCATCGACATGCGTCCGGCGACCTGGCTCATCGGGCGCAGCAGCGGCAGGCCGCCCTGCGCATCGGTGACGGTCTCATAGGCAATGGCAAGACAGCCGGACTTCATCAGGCCTGCGGCCTGCGCAGGATCGGGCGCCAGGTGAAGATAGGTGAAGAGTGTGTGGTCCGGCGTCAGGCGCGCGGTCTCTTCCGGCTGGGGCTCTTTGACCTTCACGATCAGTTCGGATTCTTTGAAGACGGCATCGGCGTCCGGCAGGATCTTTGCCCCAACTGCCGTGTAATCCTCATTCGAGAAACCGGAGCCGAGCCCGGCGCCATCCTGAATCGCGACCTCATGGCCGGCGCGTGCCAGTTCTCCGACGCTTTCCGGCGTCAGTCCGACACGGGATTCCTGTTTCTTGATTTCTGTTGGAACACCAATGCGCATTCAAGCCTCCTGAAGGGAATGGAAGTGCCTATAGACCCCATCATGCGCAATTTCCAGCCTCCACTTCGCCTCAGGGAAAGCGGGGCAGATCAGGCGGCCTGGTCGAGGTCCGGTTCCACGGGGTCGAGGGCATCCTCATCATCGTCCGCCTTGGCTTCCCCGATGGCGAAACGCTCGGTTTCGTGACTGAGCCAGCCACTGACCTCGTCTTCAGGGACACCGAGCGCATTCAGCATGTCGATGACCATTTCGATGCCGCGCGGCTCGCCCATGGCGAAGTGCGTACGGACGCCGAGATTGGAGAAGCGTTCCATGTCCTCCGCCGAGTCGACCGTGACAAAACGCTTGAGATCCGGGAAGCGCCGCATCACGACCGGCGTCACCTCCTCGGAGACTTCATAGCGCGGGAAACCGAGCACCATGGCGCGGGCCTGGTTGCCGCCGATGGCTTCGATCAGTTTCAGATTGGAGGCATCGCCGAACGAGACCCGGTAGCCATCCGCCACGGCGGAGAGGAGTCGGTCCGGGTCGAACTCGGTCGCAATATAGGGGATGCCGTGATCTTCCAGCGCATCGACGGCGAGCCGTCCGGTCTGCGTCATGCCGACGATGATGACCGGGCGGTCGAGCAGCGGCGTGGATCTGGGCGCAGCCTCGGTCCGGGACTGGGTCCGGCGGACGATCTCGCGGGAGAGGCGTGCGCCAAGGTCGGCCCAGACCGGAGCGATGGCCAGCGACAGTGCGACGGCGGCCACAACGCTGCTCATCAGCGGGCCGGGCATGCCGGTGACGATGGCGCCGAGCGACAGCACAACCAGTGTGAATTCCGATCCCTGTGCCAGCAGGAAGGCCAGCTGCGTTGCGCCCGGGACGCTCCACCCGTTCAGCCGGGCGGCGGCAAACCCAAGCGCTGTCTTGAAGCCGATGAGGCCCCCAGCGGCCAGTAGGACCAGCGGCAGGTTACGCATCAGGGCCGGGACATCGATCGAGAGGCCGACGCTAATAAAGAAGAAAGAGAGAAGGAGGCTGCGGAAGGGGGCCATCTCCGTCTGCACCTCATGCCGGTAGGGCGTCCCGGAAACGGCCAGGCCCGCCAGGAAGGCGCCGAGGGTGAGGGACAGTCCGGCCACCGCTGTGGCGCAGGCAGCCGCCAGGACGAAGAGCAGAGTGAAGGCCGTGAAGGCCTCTTCGTTGCGAATGATCGCAAGCGTCCGGAAAATCGGGTTGATCAGATATTTGCCCGCCAGCACCGCCGCACAGAAGGCGAGGCCTGCCTGCACCAGGGAGAGTGCCAGAGAGGCGATCAGCGGCAGGTCTGCCCCGGCCAGCAATTGCGTGGAGATGACACCGGCCAGCCCGGAGGCGCCGGTTTCTGCCCCGCCGAGAGACGTGGCGTAGATCATCAGGAAGATTGCCACCATGTCCTGGAAGATCAGGACATGCGTGGCGGCGCGGCCGATGGGGCAGGAGTTCTGCTCACGTTCGGTCAGTATGCGGGCGACCACGGCGGTCGAAGACAGGCCGAGGCTGAGCCCTACGGCAAGGGCAATGGGCCAGGAGATGCCGATCATCCAGAGGGCGCCGGCACTCATCAGGCCGGTCAGCATCAGGTGAGCGGGCGCAAGGCCCAGCAGGTCGCGGCGGCTTTCCTTCAGTTCCCGCATGGAGACATGCATGCCGATGTCGAACAACAGGAACACGACTCCCAGCTCTGCAAGCAGGTGCGTCGCTGGGCTCTCATGGATCAGGCCCAGACCGTACTGTCCGATCAGTATGCCGACGATCAGGTAGCCGACAATCGGGCTGAGCCGGGCCGCTTTCGTCACCAGCGCAGAGGCCGCACCAAAACCAAGCAGCGTGATCGCCGGAACGAGCGCATCGACAGCTTGCACAGGTGTAAACTCGGCTGCCACGCAATCGTCTCCTTCAGGCCAGGCTGGTTATGGGGTGCCCCCTTATATGCCATAGATAGGAAGGGATTGGGGTAAAACAAAGGCCGCCAGTTCCGGCGGGAACCAGCGGCCTTCACCTTGCTGCGCGTGGAGGAGGGCATGATCCCCGCGCAGTTGGAGGAACCGGAAGCCTTAGAGAGACTTCGCGAGCGTCAGGACAACGCGCTCTTCGGCAATCGAGCCGTAGATGTCGTCGCCGTCGGTATCCCAGTAGCGCAGGTCAACATCGATACCGATCGGAAGGGAGTAGGTGCCGCCGAGCGACCAGTTGGTGTAGTCGCCACCAGCATCGAAGCTGTAATTGCCGACGGAAGCGTCCATCGAGAAGGCGTCGGTGAAGGAATACCCCGCAGATCCCTCCACATAGACGTTCTCATTGTCCGGATCCCAGTACACGGCACCGCCGACAGAAACGCCGCTGGTGAAAGTGTAGCCGAGCGCGCCCTGCAGTTCGACGAAGTCGTAGTCTGCTTCTTCCGTGTCAGGATAGCCGTAATAGATGAAGCCGACGTCCCAGCTGATCCCGCTTTCAGTCTCCCCCGCGAGACCGCCATACAGGTCCAGTTCCAGGTTGGCATCTTCCGGCTCGTCGCCGAAATCGACGTTCGACGCCCAGGTGCCAGCGTAGAACATGCCATTGGAATAATCGAAGCCGCCCTGGATGGCGAAGTCTTCGTTGGACTGGGATACCCCGCGCCAGACATAGTCTGTCGTCAGTGCGACGTTGCCCGACCATTCGCCTTCGGCATAGGCGCCGCCAGCGGCGGCAGCGAGTGCTGCGAGGGCGACCCCCGCCCGTGTGAGTTTGGATACCATTTGAACTTCCCCGTTCTTTATGAGCGCGCTCCGTTGAGCGCCGGGGACAGATTGACGCGCCATCCGGGGACGGCGGACTGAAAAAGAGTTTATCCGGGTACCGAGTTAAGGATCGCCGCCGAATTGAGCAGACTTAAGGCACTCCTGCCTGCTCTTTGGGCGTCACGAATGCGTCAGCGAGCTACCAGAGGGGCATATCCAAGGTGCATGCCGGCATCCACAAGCAGGGTTTCGCCGGTCACATGGCGACTCGCATCGGTGCAGAAGAAAACGGCGGAATCTGCAATATCATCAGGGCCGCTGGCCACATTCAGGGGGACTGACGCAGCGACACCCGCCTCCATTTTTTTGTATTGTTCCTCGCCCATCTGGTCCTTGAACCAGCGGGTGCCGATAAATCCGGGGCAAATTGCATTAACTCTGATCGCCGGCGCCAGCGCACGAGCCAAAGACAGCGTCATTGTGTTGAAAGCGCCCTTCGAGGCGGCATAGGCGACCGAAGACCCGACACCTGTCACGCCGGCGATGGACGACACGTTCAGCACCGCTGCTGGCCGGCCGGTTTCTTCGAGGCATTTCTCCAGCAGCGTCTTGCAGGCCTGCATCATCAGGAACGGGCCGGCGACGTTCACCGCGTAGATGTCGAGAAAATCCTGCCGGGAGAGGGCGCCCAGGTCGGCATGGTCACGGGCATGGCGGGTGATTCCCGCATTGTTGACCAGAATATCCAGCCGGCCCCAGACGGCGGCGGCATCGGCCAGAGCCTTGCAGCCTTCTTCGGTCGAGACATCGGCCTGCACCAGGCGGGCCTGGGCGCCAAGGGCCTGACAGTCGGCAACTGTCTGCTCGGCATCAGCAACCGATTTCGTGCAGTTGATGATCACATCGGCGCCGCGTTCGGCCAGCTTCAGGGCGATGGAGCGTCCAAGTCCGGTGGCCGAGCCTGTGACGATTGCCTTGCGCCCTGCGAGATCTTTCGTGTCTGCCATGCCCGGCCTCCCTGTCTGTTTTCTGTGTTCTGTCGTGCCTGCGCTTGTGGTCTCAGATTTCCGCGCCGTCAACGAAAGCTAAATGGCTGCGGGGTAAACAGGCCTGTACAATTGGAGGCTCAGGATATGATTCTGTTCCTGAATCTGGCCGTGGCGACCCTTATGGTTGCGATCACCTTCTCGATCCATTTTGCCGGGCTTGTCGGCCTGACCGCGCTGTTGCGCCAGCGGGGACGGGAATTCCAGCGCCGGACGTCGAGAATGGGAGACACGCTGGGGCAGGGCCTCGGCATTCTGATTGTCGTGTTCAGCCTGTTTGCCCTGCATTCGCTGCAGATCTGGCTCTACGCCTTTGCCTATTTGATTGTGGGTGAGCTTCACCAGATCGAAACCGCGGTCTACTTCTCCACTTCGACCTTCACCACGGTTGGTTTCGGGGATGTGATCCTGTCTCACAAATGGCGGATGCTGGGTGTGGCCGAATCCATGAACGGCTTCCTGCTGATCAGCTGGTCGACGGCCTTCCTTGTCTCGCTGACGGCCCGCGTCCGCGCCTTCGAGGCCAAGATCGAGGGCCGGGACGACTAGGCGGCTGCCTGCAGCTTCATCAGTTTCGCCGCGCCGACCGCCAGTCCGACGAGGCCGATCCCGCCGAGGACCAGCGTCCAGGGATGAGCGCCGAAAGTCTCGAAATACTGCGTATAGGCGTGGATCGCGAGGAAGACGGTCGCGGTCACCGACAGGAATCCGCCATTCCGGCCGCGCGCCATGACGGCAATGAGCAGTAGCGGCCAGCCTATGGAGAAGACAGCTTCCGGCACGTGCGTGGTGGTGGCGCGCCAGGTTTCCCAGTCGGTCTCTTCTGAATAGCGATAGTCCGGCCCGAAATCGTCGCCCCAGAGAGAGCCGACCCAGAAGGCGAAATTGACAAGGAAGAAAGCCGTGCGCGCGGCAATTCCGGCCAGGTTCTGCCAGACTGCCCCGATCCGGCTGCGCAGGGCATAAAGGCCTGCGGTCAGCGCGCCGAAGACGAGGATGGTCATGACAGGCTGCTCAACGAACAGGCCGTAGCAGGCGTGCCAGTATCCCGTGCCGGTGCCGAACACGGCGCCGAACGCCAGAACCGACAGCACCATCAGGAAGGCCGAGCGGAACCAGACGGCGCCCGCGCCGAGCAACATCGTGATCAGCAGGGCAGGCAGGGTGGTGTCGGCTGCGTCCTCATATTGCCAGCCGATCCAGCCCGCGAGGCCAAGAACGCCCATCAGGGCAAGCCCTGCCGACAGGACCTTCAGGGAGGCGCCCGGCGCGAACCGGCGGGTCAATTCGGCCGCAGCAATCGCCAGAACGGCCAGGATCAGACCTGTCGTAGCGTCAGGCACCAGTGCGATTGTCCCTGCGGCGACCGCCAGCGCGCCCATGATCAGGGCGAGATTCACGAACAGGCCGGAGCGGGAATCGGGGACTGCATGGGCCTCGATCCGGCGGGCCAGATCGGCGTCGATCAGCCCTTCGGCCTGTAGCTGTTGCAGATCAATCCGGATCGTCGGCATGACGGCCTCCTTCATATAAGTGATCAATCACTAACATTTTTATCTGCAACTCGCAAGGCCTTTTGTCGCTCCGTCATGTGTGGACAAGTTCGGGTGTGCGGCGTAACTGCGGCAAGCTGTAAGTTTTAATAGGCCTGCCGGGGTAGAGATGTTCAAGAAGATCCTGATTGCAAACCGGGGCGAGATTGCCGTCCGCGTCATCAAGACCTGCCGCCGCATGGGCGTGCAGACGGTGGTTGTCTATTCAGATGCCGATGCCGGCTCGATGGCCGTGGAGATGGCCGATGAAGCGGTTCACATCGGCCCGCCTCCGGCTGCAGAATCCTACCTGGTCGCCGATAAGATCATCGAGGCCGTGAAGGCCACCGGCGCCGAAGCCATTCATCCGGGCTTCGGCTTCCTGTCCGAGAACCCGGGCTTCGCCAAGCGACTGGAAGAAGAGGGCATCGGCTGGATCGGCCCGAATGCCTTCGCCATCGATGCCATGGGTGACAAGATCAGCTCCAAGAAACTCGCCGCTGAAGCGGGCGTGTCCACGGTGCCGGGCCATATGGGCCTGATCGAAGACACCAAGGAAGCCGTGAAGATCTCCAAGGACATCGGCTATCCGGTGATGATCAAGGCGTCGGCCGGCGGCGGCGGCAAGGGCATCCGCGTCGCCTATAATGACAAGGACGTGGAAGAAGGCTTCCCGGCCGTGAAGGCCGAAGCCAAATCCTCCTTCGGCGACGACCGTGTCTTCATCGAGAAATTCATCCTTGAGCCGCGCCACATCGAAATCCAGGTGCTGGGCGACAAGCATGGCAACTGCATTTACCTGAACGAGCGCGAATGCTCGATCCAGCGCCGCAACCAGAAGGTCATCGAGGAAGCGCCATCACCGCTGCTCGATCCGGAAACCCGCAAGAAGATGGGCGAACAGGCCGTCGCGCTTGCCAAGGCTGTGAACTATGACAGCGCGGGCACGGTGGAGTTTGTCGTGTCCGGCAAGGACAAGGGCTTCTACTTCCTTGAAATGAACACCCGCCTGCAGGTGGAGCACCCGGTGACCGAGATGATCACCGGCGTCGACCTTGTCGAGCAGATGCTGCGCGTGGCGGCCGGCGAAAAGCTGGCGATCAAACAGTCTGACATCGGCATCAATGGCTGGGCAGTTGAAAGCCGTGTGTATGCGGAAGACCCGTACCGGAACTTCCTGCCGTCCATCGGCCGCCTGAAGCGCTTCCACCCGCCGGGTGAAGGCAAGCTGGGCGAGGGGGAAGTCCGCATGGACAGCGGCGTCCGCGAGGGCGACGAAATCTCCATGTTCTACGACCCGATGATCGCCAAGCTGATCACCTGGGGCAAGGATCGCGATACGGCCCTCGACGTGCATGGCGAGGCGCTCGACCGGTTCCACATCGAAGGCATCCAGGACAATATTCCGTTCATTGCCGCCGTGATGGACGAGAAACGATTCCGCTCCGGCAATATCACCACGGCCTATATCAAGGACGAGTTCCCGGACGGCTTCGACGGTGTTCCGCCGACGGAGACTCAGGAGGCCCAGCTGATCTGCGCGGCTGCCTATGTGCACGGCTTCCTGTCGCGCCGGGCTGCGCTTACCTCGGGCCGTATGGCGCCGGTGCCGGAAGCGCGCCGCGAATGGGTCGTGATCCTCGGCGACAAGCAATATCCGGTCACGCTGGATCTTGGCGGCGACGGTGATGCGGAAATCACCATCGATGGCGGCAAGACGCATACGCTGGTCACCGACTGGGTGCCCGGACAGCACCTTGTCGAAGGCTCCCTGGACGGAAAGACCTTTGCCGTGAAGTTCGCTGACCGGACCGAAGGCTATGTTTTCCGCCACCGGGGCGTTGCCCTGCGCGCACTGGTCTGCACCCCGCAGATCGCCGAGCTGCATGCCCGCCTGCCGGAGAAGCCGAAGCCCGATACGTCGAAGCTGATTATCTCTCCGATGCCGGGTCTGGTTGTGTCCATTGATGTGGAACTTGACCAGGAAGTGCAGGAAGGCGAGGCCGTCTGTGTCGTTGAAGCCATGAAAATGCAGAACATTATCAGGGCTGAAGCAACCGGAACGGTAAAAGCGATCAACGTTTCGGCGGGTGACAGCGTCGCGGCCGACGAAATTATGGTCGAGTTTTCCTGATCCAAGGGCGAATTAACCTCCCAATAATAAAATTACCGCGCTATCCTGCCTCAGATGAGTGGATCAGATCAGGTGTCTGATCCGCCGGATCTGAGGGGAGGGCAGTGTTCCCCTCATCAACGGATTTGATCTGGGGGACGAAAATGGAATTGCTCTTCAGCCCGAACGGGCGCATCGACCAGCCAACCTATTGGCGGGGGGTTCTGATTCTCTTCGGGATCAGTGCGGCCCTGACGGTGCTGTCGGCTTATGTTTCGCCCTTCCTGGGCTTCATCAGCATCATCTTCATCTGGCCGTGGATCGCCGTACATGCCAAGCGGTTTCACGATGCCGGCAAGACCGGCTGGCTGACGCTTGCCATGGTCGTGCTGGCGATCATCGTTTCCCTTGTCGCGCAGGCCATCCTGCCGCCCCTGTTCGGGGTGAATGTCGCCGACATGCAGCGCGAAATGGAAGAGAACATGGCGGACTATATGTCCTCCAATGATCCGGGGGCGGCGATGGCTTATGCCATGCAGGAATCCAAGCGGATGGCGCAGGCGCAACTGCTGCCGTCGATCCTGTCCACCGGTCTTGTGACCGGCGTTGTGGGCTTTGTGATGAGCCTGTTCAAGACCGATCCGAACGACAACCAGTATGGCCCTGGGCCTGGCGGTTCAGCATCTGCCTTCAGCTGAGCGGTAGAGTCCCGCCGGCCTTCGCGGGCGGCGTTTTATCAGAATGATCAACAGTTCGGGCGCTTCAGAGGAGGCCCGGCAACACAAGGAGACCTGAAATGGTCAGCTTTCCCGACGCAGTAAAAATGTTCTTCTCGCGTTATGTCGACTTCCAGGGGCGTTCCACGCGCGCTGAATACTGGTGGGTCTACCTGTTCAACATGATCCTGATTGCTGTCTGGGCCGTCCTGTTCTTTGCCCTCGGCGGTATCAACATGCGGACCGAGGAAGTTTCGCCGCTTGGCTTTATCCTCATCGCATTGGTGTCCATTTACGGCCTGGCGATCATTATACCGGGGATCGCTCTGTTCGTGCGCCGCCTGCATGACATCAACCAGACGGGCTGGATTTATCTCGGCCTGGTGGTTGCCAGCGTCATCCCGTTCATTGGTTTTATTGCTTCGATTGCGATGATCGTGATTGCCTGTATCCCGGGCACCAAAGGCCCGAACAAGTATGGTCCGGATCCGTTCAACCCGACCGCTGGTGCAGCCGATACGTTCGTCTGATCGCGGTTTGTCCCTCGATCCCGGCCCCGGCCGGGTGTAGAATTGGGAGCCGGGCCCCTTCAGGGGTCCGGCTCTTTATTGTGCGGGTTTTGCTTGCGCGGATTTATCGTTTATTGATAAGAACCCGGCAGTAGACCCGACCTGACCACAGGAGACTCTCAACGAATGGACATTTCCTATGTCCTGCTGAATCCAAAGGGCCGCATCGGCCCGCGCGACTTTCTGCGCGGCCTGATCCTGCTCACGGGTGCCGGTCTGATCATTCAGGTTCTCATCGTCGGCGCGTCCGTGGGCGCAGCGCTCCTGCAATATCCCTTGTTGTGGGGCTATTTCTGCGTGCTCGCCAAGCGCCTGCACGATGCCGGCCAGACTGCCTGGTTCAATGTGCTGTTCCTGTTCGGCTTTGTGGTGGTCTCATCGATCCTCAACGCCGTGCTCCTTCCGGTTCTGTCGCCGGACATGATGTCGCTGATGTCCCAGATTCAGGAGGTTGGTCTGAAAGACGGTTTCGGCGGCATGATGGAAGCGCAGCAGAAACACGCCATCGAGATCGCCCGCGGCACTGCCCTGACCCGGCTGGTCAGCTTCCTCATCACCAGTGCCGGCCTCGCCCTGGTCGCGGGGCGACTGCCTTCCGATCCGGATGCCAATGCCCACGGTCCGGCGACCGGCCGTCCCGATGCCCCCTGACCCCCGCGCAAGGATAAACGCCGCTCATGAAACCCAACGACCCCACCGCGATTGATCCGCACCGTCCCTGGATCAAGGATGCCCGCGACAATCCCCACGACATGCGTTGGGGGCAGGTGTTCTTCAATCCGCTCGGGTCTAGCCCCAAGCTGCACTTCACCCGGGCGTGGACGTTCATGTTCCTGGGCCGTGTCCTGCTCTACATCGTTCCGGTGTTCGCTGTGTCCATCGCGTCGCTGGCCGGCGCAGACCTGAGTGGCCTCTGGAAGCCGGTCGAGACGTTCGTCCTGCCGGTTCCGGAATTGCTGCTGCCGTTCTTTGTGTTTGTGATCGTGACGGAGTTCACGTCATGGGTCGCGCATGTGCGACGTTTCAATGAGGCGCACAAATCCCCGCTCTGGGCGATGATCGTTCTGCTCCCGCTAATGCTCGGCCTGGTCGGCTTCTATCTCGGCGCGCAGGGCGGCATCAAACAGTATGAAGCGATGCACGCGCCGAAACCTGCCGTGACGGCCGAGGCGCCTGCGGAAGACGGCGCAGAGGCGGCTGCCGCGAAACCTCAGCCTCAGCAGCGTCGCCGTCCGGGTCCGCCGCAAAGTGAGCGGGACATGGCTGCCAGTTCCGGTCTCGGCCTTGCCATGCTTGCTTGGGCGCCGACCTCATTTTTCGTGATGCTGTGGACACTGCTCTATGTCGCCCGCATGCCGAATGGGGGTGTTGGACGGTTCAGGACCGGCAGCGACATCGCCCAGGGCGAGGAAGAGCTGCCGCCTGCCTACGCGGCAGGCTGAAGCGGGCAGGGCACCGGTTCCAGCGCGCTGTCGAAGACGGTCTCAAACGCATCCCGGAGGGCGATGTCTGCGTCTGCCATCGTCGCCGGAATGCCGAGATCGGCCAGGCTGGTCACACCATAGCGCGGATCGGCAATGCCGCACGGCGTGATGCCACTGAAGTGTTCTAGGTCCGGCTCCACATTGAGGCTGATGCCGTGGAAGCTGACCCAGCGCTTCAGGCGCACGCCGATGGCGGCGATTTTGTCCTCTCGTAGCGGGCCGCCGGCCTGCGTCCGGTCGACCCAGACACCGACCCGGCCGTCGCGGGGGCCGGCATCGATATTGAAGCTTTCCAGCGCCGTGATGATCCAGCGCTCGAGATTCTGCACGAAGGCGCGCACATCCTTGCCGCGCTTGCCCACGTCCAGCATCACATAGGCCACCCGCTGGCCGGGGCCGTGATAGGTGTACTGCCCGCCGCGCCCGGCATCGAAAACGGGGAATCGGGCAGGGTCGCGCAGGTCGTCCAGCTTCGCTGACGTGCCCGCCGTATAGAGTGGCGGGTGCTCAAGAAACCAGACAAGTTCGGGCGCGTCCTCCTCATGAATCGCGCGGGCGCGCGCCTCCATGAAGGCGAGGGCGTCTTCGTAAGGAACCGGCCGGTCCGACACAGCCCACTGGACAGGAGAAAATTTGTGCATCACGCCCCGCATATAGGGTGTATTCGGGGCTTCACAAAGCGGCAGGCGGGCCTTATACGGCGCCTTCGCCTCGAATGAGACATGTGCGGTCGTGGCGGAATTGGTAGACGCGCAGCGTTGAGGTCGCTGTGGGGCAACCCGTGGAGGTTCGAGTCCTCTCGACCGCACCATTCATTCGCGGTTGGCGCTACGCGCCAAAAAATCGATCGAGGATCGATTTTAGCGAATGAATGAATCCTTTGATGTTTCCCGCTTCGCTGCGCTGCGCGATGAAACAGGCTCAGGGCTGCTCATTCCGGCGACGCTTCGCGCCAAAAAATCGAATGAATCCTTTGATGCTTCCCGCTTCGCTACGCTGCGCGATGAATCGCGTTCAGGGCTGCTCATAAGTCCGGGCGCTGATCTGGGGACCCCGAAGGCAGGTTGTTGCGCCCCAATCCGGTCAGACAGCTCGTTGCCTGACGACCCTTGCCGTTTCTGGTAGTATTTGTATCGTCTAAATGCAGCAGCAGTGATTGGTATCACCCCTCGGCTTTGGCGAATTGAATGCAGGGGGGCTCGGATCAATTGTCCGGCTTCCGCAATTCATCCTGCAGGTGCCGCACTCACGGCACCGCGCATAATCACAAGGCGCTCACATTTGGAAGCCGTTCGCCCCAACCCGAAATTCGAAGCCTCCGTGCAGACGAATGCGGGACCGCCCGCCCCCGGCGACAAGGCCGATCCGTCTCTGCGCATGCGGCTCCGGACGGAGACGCGCCCCCAGCATGAGCAGCTGGACCGCCTCGCCGGTGAGCTATCCTTTTCCCGCTTCGAAGACATGCTGTCATTCATCCAGGCGAACTGTCTGGCCTACCGGTCGCTGATTGCAGTCGCAGGAGACGCGGAGCCCATGCTGGCGCAGCGTCTTGATCGTGCCCGTGATGTTCTCGAATCGCTCGATACACATTTGAACCATGAGGCTGTGGCGATCGACACAAGCGGGATTGAGCCCATCGGCCTCTCATACGTTGTTGCGGGGAGTAGTCTTGGCGCGCGGCTTATTGCACAGCAGAGTGAAGCCTCCAGCGATCCGAGAGTACATGCCCTGGCAGAGTTCCTGCTTGATCCCGAGATGGATCGGTGTTGGCGGGGTCTGGCGGACGAACTCCGGAACATGTCCGGACAAGACAGCCGGGCCGAGGAAATCCTCGTCTCGGCGGCCAATTGCTTCCGGGTTTTTCAACAAGCGTTCGAGCATGTTCTGGACATGACGGGAGCCAACCATGGTGTCAGATAAGCCGACCCAGACGACCGCAAATTCGGGGCAGGTCGATCTCACAAATTGCGACCGTGAACCGATCCACATTCTTGGACGTGTCCAGTCTTTCGGCGCACTGATTTCCGTTTCATCCGACTGGATCGTGAACCACGCTTCTACCAATATCGAAGCGTTCACCGGGCTCGCTGTGGGCGATTTGATCGGCAAGCCGCTGGCAGAGTGTTTCGGCGCTGACGTTGTTGACGATATCCGGTCCCGCCTCCAGCGGCTCGGATCCGAAGATGCGGTCGAGCGCCTGTTCGGTATCCAACTGGTCGAAGGATTTGGCCTGAAGGATATGGCGGTTCACCTTTCGGGGCGCTCGATCATTATCGAAATCGAGAACCATGACGAGGAAGTCAAGCGCGACCATATTTCCGATGTCCGGCCGATGATCGACTGGATTGGGAAGGTGGATACAGTCGAGTCCCTGTGCAATGCCGCAGCGCGTCACCTGAAGGCGCTGACCCAGTTCGACCGGGTCATGGTGTACATGTTCAACCCTGATGACAGCGGAACCGTGATTGCCGAAGCGCTTGCATCGGGTATGGAGCCGTACAAGGGGCTACGCTATCCGGCTACGGATATTCCAAAACAGGCGCGGGCGCTTTATCTGCGCAATCTTCTCCGCATCATAAGCGATGTCAGCGATGACGGGCATGAGATCCTTCCGGCGACGAATGCGGATGGCGAGCCGCTGGACCTGTCGATGAGCGTCACCCGGTCGGTCTCTCCGATACATCTCGAATACCTGAGAAACATGGGGGTCGGCGCCTCCATGTCGATTTCCATCATCCGGCGCGGAAAGCTGTGGGGCCTGTTCTCCTGCCATCACCGCACGCCGAAAGTCCTGTCTTACGAGTTGCGGACGGCCGCGGAACTCTTCGGCCAGATGTTCTCCCTGATTCTCGACCAGAAGAAGGGCGACGACCAACAGGACGAGGCCCGGCGGGCACGTATCCTGCACGACAAGCTGATGGTGCAGATAGCAGAGCAATCCGCCATCGTGGATAATTTTGAGACGATCGTCTCGGCAATGGAGGACGTTATTCCGTTTGACGGGGTCGTCGGCTGGCTGGATGGAAAGTTCCTGAGCCATGGCAGCACGCCGACGGAAGAGGAGTTCAAGCCGCTTGTCGGGTTCCTGAATACGACGGCGGCCAGCAGGGTCTACGTCCGCGAAAACCTTTCCGCCGTCTTTCCTCCTGCGGAGCAATATGCGGGGAGAGCTGCCGGACTGCTCGTCTTGCCGGTCTCCCGGGCACCGCGTGATTATATCGTCCTCTTCAGGCGCGAGCTGGCGCAATCGGTTCTCTGGGCGGGCAATCCGGACAAGCCGGTTGAAACTGGGCCAGACGGCGACAGGCTGACGCCTCGCAAAAGTTTCAAGGTCTGGCAGCAAACCGTTCGCAATCAGTCCGCGCCGTGGACCGATGGGGAAGTCTCGGCCGCCGAGTCCCTGCGGGTCACCTTGCTGGAAGTGGTGCTGCGCATAACAGATGCGGCGAACAAGGAGCAGGCCCGCTCGCAGGAGCGTCAGGAAATCCTGATCGCCGAGCTCAATCACCGCGTCCGCAACGTTCTCGGCCTTATCCGGAGCCTCATTTCCCAGACCAAGCATGAAGGCCGGTCGATCTCGGAGTTTACCGACATCATCGGCGGGCGTATTCAGGCGCTGGCCCGGGCGCATGATCAGATTACGGCAGAAAAATGGGCGCCGGCCTCTCTCTGTGAACTCATCAGTGTGGAAATGGAGTCCTATCTCGGTGAGCAGTCGAGCCGGGTTATTGTCAGCGGTGTCGATGCCTTGATCAAACCATCGGCATTCACGACGTTTGCCATGGTCCTCCATGAGCTTGTGACCAATTCTGCCAAATATGGCAGCCTGTCGGACCATACAGGCAAGGTGACGATCGAGCTGACCCGGCAGCCGGACCAGGGGCTGAGGATCCAATGGCGGGAAATCGATGGCCCGCCGATCAGCACCCCACCTGTCCGCCGCGGGTTCGGGTCCACGATCATCGAGCGGTCGATCCCATTCGAACTCAACGGCGAGACGGAGGTGCACTACAAGGTGACCGGCCTCGAGGCGGACTTCTACATTCCCAGTGGCCACATTGCGGGTTTTGTTGAAATTGGCGGCGCGGTTGAACTTGATCCGCAAATGGATGCCGGGGCCGATAACGTGTTGTCGGGCGATGTGCTGCTCCTCGAAGACAACATGATCATCGCACTCGAGACTGAAGATGTCCTGGGTGCCCTGGGCGCGTCGACCGTTCACACGGCCGTCCGGTGCGCCGAGGCTTTTGACATCCTGAATACTAAGAAGATCAGCTTTGCCCTCCTCGACATCAACCTGAAGGATGAGACCAGCCTGCCGGTGGCGCATTACCTCGTCGAAAAAGGGATCCCGTTCATCTTTGCGAGTGGCTATGGTGACACGACGGCCTTCACCAAACAGTTCTCAGGTGTTCGCGTGGTGCAGAAGCCATACGACAAATCCAGCATTGCCGTTGCATTGCAATAGCCTCTGGGAGGTCTTGTCCTTCCCAGACCTGACCGGCAGATACGAGCCGACGTATCCAGTACAGTGATATAAATCGATTTTAGCGAATGAATGGATCTTTGGTGTTTCCTGTTTCGCTACGCTGCGCGATGAAACAGGCTCAGGGCTGCTGTGCGGGCGCACGAACAGCCCTGATGCAGTAGGGGCTTTTTATTCAACCGAAGCGACCTGGAACTGGCCCAGCGCGTCTTCGGCCGGCGCGAAACCCGGCTTGAGGGCAGCGCTGGCGTAGAAGTCGCGATAGGCCGCTTCAGTATCCTCAAGTGCCCAATAAGCGAGGGCGCGATTGTAGTAGGCGATATGCCGGTTCTCCGGCGACACAGCCTCGATGTCAGACAATGCCTCAATGGCTTCATCTGCCCGCCCGAGGCGGATCAGCGTGGCCGCCAGGCTGATGGAAATGTCGCCGCGCATCGGGCCGAGCTCTGCGGCCTGCGTCAGGCGGTCGAGGGCAGGGGCGTATTCGCCGAGGCGCAGGCTGACGATGCCGGAATTGGCGAGCGTGGCAGCGCGGTCCTTGCGGCTGAGGGGCTGTTCGCCGATCGCCTCTTCGCAGACGCGCTTGAGGGCGGGCGAGGCGGCGCCGGGCGTGGCGACGCCGTCAGCGCAGGTTTCGGCAGGTGTCGGGCCGTTGCGGTAGATGTCGGGCGCGGCAAAGGCCGGATCTGCAGCGAATCCAAGGGCGAGCAGACCGGCGGTGATGCTTCGTGAGGCGAACATGGGAGGAGCCTTTCTTGCAGTATTTAGTGTATATGCACGTTATGGCGGATGCCGGAACGTGCCGGGAAAGCCCCCGTCCGGGTGAGGAATACCGGACGGGGGAGAGAGAGGCCGGCATACGGAGGTGTTTGCCGAACCTATATATAGTGTATATGCACTATTATGATGTTTCCATATACGGACTCTAATGCCTGAGCATAGTAAAACTAGGCGTGATTGGACATCTCGTAAAAAGGCTGCATATACACGAGACGATGACTGAGATGATCGATCCCGCTGACCTCCTGTCTGAAGTCACAGGCACTTGCGTTGCCGGCAGGGTGCTGCGCGCCGCCCGTCTCATCACCCGCCACTATGACGATGCCCTGCGCCCGACCGGACTAACCATTACCCAATTCGGACTGCTGCATGTGATCGGCCGGTACGAACCGGACTCCATCTCCCGGGTCGCCGAGTTGATGAATCTGGATCGCACCTCCCTGTCGCGGAATCTCAAGCCGCTCGAAAAGGCGGGCTATGTCCATCGCGGCAATGAGGGCACCGGCCGCAAGCGCCGCGTCCTGCTCACCACGCTCGGCCTGAAGAAGCTGGAAGAGGCGCGCCCTTACTGGAAGGAAGCCCAGGCGAAAATGGAAGCTGTTCTGGGCGAGCCCCATCTCGGCAATCTGACCGAAGCCCTGAGGGAAGTCCGCCCGGACGTGCTGTCTTCCTGATCTGATGAGCCTGTTTTACCCGGATCGACGTTAGGGCAGGTCTTGTCCTTCGCAGGCCTGACCGGCAGATAGCCCGCGACAGACCCAGAGCAGAGGTAACCCATGTCCTATCCCGATCAGGCCCTGGCCGAGGAAATCGGCGAGCGCGTCGAGCACTTCGTCCGCGAAACTGTCGCCGGTTATGAACATGATCCGCGCCTGGGGGATCACGGCCCCTCTGAAGAGCTTGTCCGGGAATTGCGCGCGAAGGCCCGCGAGGCCGGCGTGATGACACCGCACATCCTGCCGGACCACACGCACCTGTCGCAGCGGGGCACGGCGCATGTGCTGAAGAAGTCCGGCCTGTCGCCGCTCGGCCCGGTCGCCTGCAACACCGGCGCGCCGGATGAGGGCAATATGTTCCTCCTCGGCAAGGTCGCCACAGAGGCGCAGCGCGCGCGTTTCCTCGACAAGCAGCTGACCGGCGAAGCGCGGTCTGCCTTTTTCATGACCGAACCGGCCGCCGACAACGGAGCCGGATCGGACCCGTCCATGATGAAGACGGTCTGCGTGCAGGATGGCGACGAGTGGGTGATCAACGGCCACAAGACCTACATCACCGGCGCAGAGGGCGCCTCCGTCGGCATCGTCATGGCCAAGGCGGAAGAGGGGGCCTGCATGTTCCTCGTCGACCTGCCGAATCCGGCGATCCGGATCGTGCGCCTGCTGGACACGATCGATTCCTCCATGCCGGGCGGGCACGCTGAAATCCGCATCGAGAATCTGCGCGTCCCGGCGAGCGACATGCTGGGCAATCCCGGCGAGGGCTTCCGCTATGCGCAGATCCGTCTTGCTCCGGCGCGCCTGTCGCACTGCATGCGCTGGCACGGGGTTGCGACCCGCGCGAACGAGATCGCCACCAGCTATGCCTGCCGCCGTCAGGCGTTCGGCAAGCTTCTGATCGACCATGAGGGCGTCGGCTTCATGCTGGCCGAGAACCAGATCGACCTGAAACAGGCTGAGCTGATGATCGACTGGTGCGCCGATGCGCTGGACGCCGGCGAGAATGGCAATGTCGAAAGCTCCATGACGAAGGTCGCGGTGTCAGAGGCCCTGTTCCGCGTGGCCGACCGCTGTGTGCAGGTCATGGGCGGTATGGGCGTGACACGTGACACGATCGTGGAGCAATTGTTCCGCGAGGTCCGCGCCTTCCGCATCTATGACGGGCCGACAGAAGTGCACAAATGGTCGCTCGCCAAGAAGATCAAGAAGGCAGAACTGAACCGGTCTGCCTGACGCCCTCTTGCCGCGGCGCAGCAACAGCGGCAAGACAGGCGCCATGACCGATGTGTCCACACCTCCCAATCCGGCGCCAGAACCGCCGAATGTCGATCCGGACCTGCTGGACGACCTCATCGACGCCGTCGATGAGACGGATACGCGCTGGCTGGCGCGGACGCTGCAGCGCATGCACCCGGCCGATGCGGCCGACCTGCTCGAAGCGCTGCCCTTCGACACATTCTCCGAGGCGGTGGAGTTGCTGGGCGGAGAGCTGCCGTCCGACATCCTCATCGAGCTGCGCGATTCTTACCGGGAAGAAGCGGTCGACGTCCTGCCGGACACTGCGGTTGCAAGCGCCCTCGACGAACTCGACTCTGATGATGCCACCGTCATTCTGGAAGACCTCGAGGACGAGCGCCGCGAGCGTATTCTCGAAGACCTTGAGCCCTTCGACCGGGCCCAGCTGGAGCGCGGCCTCGCCTATGAAGAGGAATCGGCCGGCCGTCTCATGCAGACGGAATTCGTGGCCGTGCCGGAATACTGGACCGTCGGCCACGCCATCGATCATGCGCGCGAGCTGGGCGAGGAGCTGCCGGAAGTCTTCTACGAAATTTACGTGATTGATCCGGCCTACCGGCTGCAGGGGATCGTCCAGCTGGCAACGCTGATGCGCACGCCGCGCGAGGTGCAGCTGGCCGACATCATGACCGATCCGCTGTCGGATGTCCGCACCGACATGGACCAGGAAGAAGTGGCCTTCCAGTTCCAGAAATACTCGCTGGCCTCCGCGCCGGTGAAGGATACGGCCGGGCGCCTCGTCGGGATGATCACGGTCGACGACATGGTCGACGTCATCCAGGAAGAGGCCGAGGAAGACCTGTTCTCGCTGCTGAACGTCAGCTCGGCCGACGGGGCGGACTCTGTGGTCGATACGGTGCGGGCGCGCGCGCCTTGGCTCGCCGTGAACCTCGTGACGGCCTTCATCGCGTCCGGCATCATCTCTCTCTTCGAGGGCACGCTGAATCAGGTGGTGCAGCTGGCGATCCTCATGCCGGTCGTTGCGGCCCTGGGCGGCAATGCCGGTAGCCAGGGTCTGGTTGTGGCCGTGCGTGCCATTGCCGAACGCCAGCTGGAAGGCGATGCCGTGCGCCGGGCGATCCTGCGCGAAGCGCTGAGCGGCATCGTGAACGGGCTGCTGTTTGCGGTTGGCGTCGGACTGGTGTCGCTGGTCTGGTTCCACGATGTGGAATTGTCGATTGTCCTGGGCGTTGCCATGCTGGCGACATTCCTGTGGGCGGCCTTCTCCGGCATTCTCGTGCCGCTGGGGCTCAAGAAGCTGGGGGCAGACCCGGCGGTGGCCTCGTCGGTCTTTGTGTTGACGCTGACCGATGTGATGGCATTTTTCTCCTTCCTGGGACTGGCCACGCTCGTCCTGCTCTGAGGCCCGGTAACGCCGCCGGACTCACCTCTCAGGGGAAAAGGCGCGCCATTTGCAAGGGTGCGGCATAGAAAAACACCAACTGTTTCAATACGGGAGCCATTCTGCATGGCCCTGCCAATGCGCACGTCCGGAGCCGGGGTCGAGCTTATCAAGAGCTTCGAAGGCTTTCGTGCGCGCGCAACCCGCCTGCCGGACGGTCACTGGATCGTCGGTTTCGGCCATACGGCTGGCGCCCGCGAAGGCTTGCGTGTCACCCGCGCCGACGCCGAACTCGTGCTGCGCCACCATGACCTGGCGCCGATCGAGGAAATGATCCGCGAGCGTGTGCTGACGCCGCTCACCCAGAATGAATTCGACGCGCTGGTGTCCTTCGCTTTCAACATCGGGACGGACGCCTTCCTGGAATCCAACGTGCTGGCGCTGTTGAACAGCGGCGAGCGGCTGCAGGCCGCCGAAGGCATGACCGCCTGGCGGAAGGGCAGGGTCGATGGCGAGGTCCGCGTGGTCGATGCGCTGGTCCGCCGGCGCGCGGCCGAGAAGGCCCTATTTCTGGAACACCCATCCGGCCGCATTCCTGTGCCCGGCGCCCTGATGCGTCCGCAATTCGATCCCGGCGCGGCGCTCGCCATGTCGCGGGAGCGGGCCGTCGTGATCGAGGCGCGGACCGAGGATGGCCAGACGTCCGCTGCGCCGCCGCGGCCAGGCGCCGACACGGCCCCGCAGGCCGCAGCCCGGGCCGTTGCCGAACGGATGACGAAACTGCTCGGCGAACAGCAAGCTGCAAGCACGCCGCCGGATTCGTTCGAGACCGGTGTCCCGACGGCCGACGAGATCACCCGGGCGGTATCAGCCCTGGCAGAGCCGGATGGCCATGAAGATGACCGGTCGGATGACACGGTCATTGAGGCCCGCCACCCCCGGATGGCGCCACCGCCGGCAGCTGAGCCCGTCCAGCGCCAGACGGCCCCTGAGATTCCGGACGGCCGCCGGGAGATCCTGCGGCCGCCCACTGTGCCGCCGGCCCGCGGCAACGGACTGAACGGCGACATCAGCCTGCTGCGCTGGCTGCCCTATGCGCTCCTGTCCGGTCTCGGCCTCTGGGGCGTGTTCGAAGGCGTCCGCCGGACGGCGGCACCGGCACCACAGCGGTTTCCGGCAGGAGAGGGGGAAGCCTTTGTCGGCCCTTTGCTCGCGTTCGGTTCTGTCCTGCTGAGCGTGCTGGCGATCTACTATCTCTACCGGGCGATCACGCGGCAGGATTGACTGCTGACAGGCCGGGAACGGCCTGCTAATCAACCGCAATGATTGCGAACACATATCCCACCCTGAACTTCGACCTCGGCGAAACGGCCGACATGATCCGCGAAACTGTGGCAAGTTTTGCCCAGAACGAAATCGCGCCGCGCGCCGCCGAGATCGACCGGACCGACACCTTCCCGCGAGACCTGCTGCCGAAAATGGGCGAGCTCGGCCTGCTCGGCATCACGGTGGAAGAAGAATGGGGCGGCACCGGTCTCGGCTATCTCGAACATGTCGTGGCGATGGAGGAAATCTCCCGCGCGTCTGCCTCGGTCGGCCTCTCCTATGGTGCCCATTCGAACCTGTGTGTGAACCAGATCCGCCGCTGGGCGTCTGATGCGCAGAAGGCGCGTTATCTGCCGAAACTGATGAGCGGGGAACATCTCGGCTCCCTTGCCATGAGCGAGAGCGGGGCAGGCTCTGACGTGGTTTCAATGAAGCTGCGCGCGGAGAAGAAGGGTGACCGCTATGTGCTGAACGGCACCAAGATGTGGATCACCAATGCCCCGGATGCAGATGTCCTCGTCGTCTATGCCAAGACTGAACCTGAGGCCGGATCGAAAGGCATCACCGCCTTCCTGATCGAGCGGGACATGAAAGGCTTCTCCGTCGCGCAAAAGCTCGACAAGCTCGGCATGCGTGGATCGGAGACGGGTGAACTTGTCTTCGAAGACTGCGAAGTGCCGGAAGAGAATATCATGGGGCCGTTGAATGGCGGTGTCCGTGTGCTGATGAGCGGGCTCGACTATGAGCGCGCCGTCCTGTCGGCCGGGCCGACCGGCATCATGCAGGCCTGCATGGATGTCGTGATCCCTTACATCCATGACCGCAAACAATTCGGCCAGTCGATCGGTGAGTTCCAGCTGATCCAGGGCAAGGTTGCGGACATGTACGTCCAGATGAACGCCGCCAAGGCTTATGTCTATGCCGTCGCCAAATCCTGCGACCGGGGCGAGACGACCCGCAAGGATGCTGCGGGCGCGATCCTCTACGCGGCTGAAACGGCTACGAAGCTTGCGCTCGATGCGATCCAGATCCTTGGCGGGAACGGCTATATCAACGAGTATTCCACCGGACGCTTGCTGCGCGATGCCAAGCTCTACGAGATCGGGGCGGGGACGTCCGAGATCCGCCGCTGGCTGATCGGCCGCGAACTGTTCGGCGAGACGGGATAATACCTGTCAGGCTCGGGCGCGGCGTTCTCCGAAGTCCGTCGGGAGGCTGAGCACTTGTCCGATGACGGTGACGAGTGACCGTTCGTCGATCGGCTTGGCGACATAGCCGTCGAAGCCCTTCGCGAGATATTTCTCCCGGTCGCCGCGCATGGAATCAGCCGTCAGGGCAATCACGGGCACGACGCGGTTGAGGCTCGCGGAATTGCGCAGGCGTTTGAACGCTTCGGCGCCATCGAGTCCCGGCATGTGGATGTCCATCAGGACGATATCGAACGGCTCGTGATCGAGCGCTTCGAGTGCTTCATTACCGTCCCCGGCTTCGGACACTTCCAGGCCGTAATGCTCCAGGAAAGTGCGGGCAACACGGCGGTTGATGCCATTATCGTCGACCACAAGCGCGCGGCGGCCGCCGAGGCCATCGCGCGTGGCTTTCGGTGCGGCAGGCTTGGGCAGCACGTCTTCGTGCATGTTGATCATGTCACTGGATTCGGCTTTAAATTTCAGTGTAAAGACAGAGCCGCGGCCGGGTTCGCTCACGACGGTGACGTCTCCGCCCATCATCTGGGCCAGCTTGCGGGTGATCGGCAGGCCGAGCCCCGTGCCACCGAACCGGCGGGTTGTTGAGCCATCGGCCTGCGAGAAACTCTCGAACACGCGGTCGATCTTGTCAGCCGGAATACCACATCCGGAGTCAGTCACATGAACGATGACGCGCATGCTGCCCGACTGCGTGGGTTCGCAGGTCACGACCACCATCACGTCGCCTTTTTCGGTGAACTTGATGGCGTTTGAAACCAGATTGCCGACGCATTGGCGCACGCGCACCGGATCGAATTTCATCCGGGACGGGACGCTCGGATCGATGAAAAGCTGGAGATTGATGCCCTTCTCCTCTGCCGTCGCCGCGTGTAGCTTGATCATGCGGCTCAGCTTGTGGCGCAAATCCCCGGTGACCGGGGTCACTTCCAGTTTGCCGGCCTCGATCTTCGACAGGTCCAGAATATCGTTCAGGATCGACATCAGCGTTTTGCCAGAGTCGAGGATCGTGGCGACCTGTTCCTTCTGGTCCGGCGTCAGGTCCGTATGGGCGAGGACCTGCGTCATGCCCAGCACGCCATTCAGCGGTGTACGGATCTCATGGCTCATGTTCGCCAGGAATTCCGATTTCAGGCGTGTGGCCTGTTCCGCCCGGTTCAGCGCGTCGCGCAGTTCATGCGCCTTGCGGCGTTCCTCTCTGATGTCACGGACATAGGTTATGAACAGCCGGTCGCCGCGTTCCCCCCAACGGGCGCTGGTGAGGGAAAGCTCGACCTGATTGGTGCCGCCGGATTTGGTTGGCGTTTCCGCCTGCGTGACGTGCCGCAGCATTTCACCGCTGGCGAGCTTCATCGCCAGTTCGGGGCTGGGCTCATAGGTTTCATCGCCGGTCAGGATGCCGACATCCTTGCCAATGAGCTCTGCTTCGGTGAATTCAGACATCTCGCACAGGGCGCGGTTCACATAAATGATGCGTCCGGCGGAATCGTTCAGGATGATGCCGTGCAGGGCATTGTCGCAGGCGGCCTTCGCCAGTTCGTACAGCCGCAGCGCCTCGTCGCGCTCCTGGGCGAGTTCGGTCACTTCGTGGGACACCGACAGGGCGCGGCGCTCGCCTTCGCGTTCAACCGGGATGATCGTGGTTTTCATCACCTTGCCGAGCATCTGGGCTGCGCGGCCGGCAGAGGTGTGAAACATACGGGACTCACCGGTTTCGATCACATGGGTGACCGCACGGACCATTTCGGAATTCTTGTAGGCAGGATCGAATTCGAAGATACGCATGCCGACGATACTGCTGCCGTCGGGCCGGATCGACTCGTTCATGAGGCGGTTGGATGCCGTCCATTCCAGATCGATCAGCTTGCCGGACGCGTCCCGCACAGCGGCTGTCTCGCAGATGACAACCGGCAGCATATCCCAAAGTGTCATATCCATGCGCAACATCTCCCATCCTCCCCCTTCAGCCTCGGGGAAGCTGCACGAATATGCTTAATACTGTATTGAAAATTACAGGTCCGTCATTTAGCCGGCTATGGACGGGCGGATGCGCCCATTCCTGCTTCATCCAGGGCCAGAAGGGCCGCCTGATAACCAGACTCGACGGTTGCTTCGTAATTCTCCCAGTCGCGCAGCTCGGTTTCCGCCAGTTCCGGCAGGATCAGCACATCGGTGATGTCGCGGCCGAACTGGGTATCGGCCCGGATGGTTGCCGCCCGCATCAGGACGCCGGCAATCGGCGGCGGGTTCGAGAAACCATGCCGCAGGACCCAGCGGAAGAAGCCAGCCGGCTTTTCGAACTCTTCGATCTTCAGGCCTTCCGGCTGGCGCGTGACATCCGATCCGATGACAAAGCCGCGATGCATGTCGCGCATCACATCGACCGGGAAATTGTTCAGCACGGCGCCATCGACCAGAAGATCATTGCCATCCACCACCGGCGGCAGGATACCGGGCAGGGAGATCGTCGCCCGCAACGCGTCGCGCAGAAGGCCGGTCCGGTGGATTCTCTGCGTCCCGGTCATCAGATTGGTCGATGTGGCGAAGAAAGGCAGGGCGAGGTCGCCGATTTCCGCGTCCCCGAAATGTTCTTTCAGACGCGCATTCACCCGCAATCCCTTGACCATGCCCACGACGGGCAGGGTGTAATCGCCGAGGGGGTTGGTCTCCACGAAGGCCTTGCGGATGCGCCGGTCGATTTCGACATCGTCCCAGCCCATGGCGACACAGCCGGCAATGACAGCCCCCATGGAGGCGCCGCCGACAAAGTCGATCGGCACGCCCCGGTCGCGCATCGCCCGCACGACACCGATGTGCGAATAGGCCCGCGCCCCGCCGCCGGACAGGATCAGCCCGACCGAGGTGCCGGCCATCACCCGTGCCAGCCGGTCACAGTTCGGCCCGCTCATGCCCTGCCAGTGGAACAGGCGGCTTGCGCCCGCCGCTTCCAGCCATTCGACCGGCCGGCAGGCGCGCCGGTTGTCGCCGGGGTGCAGCAGCACGACGTCGACCAGCTTCAGCTCGCGGGCCGGGGAGTCGTCTTCCGGCATCAGCGGATTGGACGGTTTGGCGTCAGCGCGGCCGAACACCCAGATCCGGTCAGCCTGGCGCACGGACAGGCGGTACCAGCGCGTATCGCCGATGGTGGAGATGAGGATCACCACATCATGGTTCTGGTCGAGCTGGTCGAAGAAGGCAGCCGGCTTCTCTGCGCCCTTCGCTTCGCCGACGATCACCGCAGATTTGCCCAGTGCTTCCAGGCTCGACTTCAGGGCTTCGGCGCGCAGTTCCAGGTCGATGGTGGGGGAGGTGGCAACCAGGGTGAAGACTTTCGGCGCCGAGCTGATATTGCGCTGTCCCTCCCGGCCGACACGGCGCAGGATGATGCGGATCATCTGCTCCAGCAGTTCCGGCTCATGCTTGACCATTTGCCGCCAGCCTTCGCGCGAGAAGCCGACGACTTCGGAATCGCGCAGGGCATAGACCGAGCTTGTGTGCGGCGCGTCTTCCGGGGCGCCGTCGCCGTCGAGGTCGATCCCGCCGAGGAACATGGACATCTCGCCCACCGGTTCACCGGGGCGGATATGGCCGATGAATTCGCTCTGGCCGTTGGGATTGACCCGGAAGGCGCCGAGGGCGCCCGACAGGACGAAATAGATCTTGTCGGCCGGTTCATTGCGCAGGAACAGCGTCCCGCCGGCCGGCACGCAATACCAGGCCGCTTCCCGTCCGGCCGCCCGCATCACCTTGGCCGGCACATCCTTCAGGAAGGCAATCGCCTTCAGAGAGGGGGTGATGTCCAGTTTCATGTTCCTGAACATGCGCATGGTCAGCGGCCTTTCCTAGAGGGTGTGTTTCCCAGTCTGGTAAAAACCGGTGACACACGCGTGACACCTGACCCAGAGGCAGCTAAGCCTGCCAAAAACTTCTGAAGGGAGGCTGAATGCCCGTCCTGAAATCCAGTCTCGACGTAGCAGGCCCGCGCTTTGCCGCGAACAAGGCCGCCATGGAAGGCCTGCTCGACGAATTGCGCGAGCACACATCCAAAGCCGCGCTTGGCGGGCCGGAAGCCTCGCGCCAGCGTCATGTCGACCGGGGCAAGCTGCTCCCGCGGGAGCGGGTCGAGCGCCTGCTGGATCCGGGCAGTGCCTTCCTGGAAATTGGCGCCCTGGCCGCGCATGGCATGTATGGCGATGAGGCGCCTGCTGCGGGCATCATCACCGGCGTTGGCCGGGTTGAAGGCCGTGAATGCATGATCGTGTGCAACGACCCGACCGTGAAGGGCGGCGCCTACTTCCCCATTACGGTGAAGAAGCATTTGCGGGCCCAGGAAGTCGCGCTCGAAAACCATCTGCCGTGCATCTACCTTGTCGACAGCGGCGGTGCAAACCTGCCGCACCAGTCGGAAGTCTTTCCGGACCGGGAGCATTTCGGCCGCATCTTCTACAATCAGGCCCAGATGAGCGCGAAGGGCATTCCCCAGATCGCTTCCGTCATGGGCTCGTGCACCGCCGGCGGCGCCTATGTGCCGGCCATGTCCGACGAGACGGTGATCGTGCGCAAGCAGGGCACGATCTTCCTCGGCGGCCCGCCGCTGGTGAAGGCCGCAACAGGGGAGGTGATCTCGGCCGAGGATCTTGGCGGCGCCGATGTGCATGCCCGCCGCTCGGGCGTCGCAGACCACTACGCCGCGCATGACTCCCACGCCCTCGCCATTGTGCGCTCCATCGTCCGCACACTGGCAAAGTCGAAGCCCCAGCCTTTCGAGCTGACCGAGTCGGCAGAGCCGCTTTACGACCCGGCCGAACTGCACGGTCTTGTCCCGCAGGACGTGCGCGAGCCTTATGATGCCCGTGAAGTCATCGCGCGCCTCGTCGACGGATCGGAGTTCCACGAGTTCAAGAAGCTCTATGGCGAAACCCTCGTCTGCGGCTTCGCCCGGCTCTATGGCATGCCGGTGGCGATCCTTGCCAATAATGGTATTCTCTTCTCCGAGAGCGCCCAGAAGGCGGCGCACTTCATCGAGCTGGCGGACCAGCGCCGTATCCCGCTCGTCTTCCTGCAGAACATCACCGGTTTCATGGTCGGCTCGAAATATGAAGCCGGCGGCATCGCCAAAGACGGCGCCAAGATGGTGACCGCGGTTGCTACGGCCAGTGTGCCGAAATTCACGGTCGTCACCGGCGGCAGCTTCGGGGCAGGCAATTACGGCATGTGCGGCCGGGCTTACTCTCCGCGCTTCCTGTTCATGTGGCCGAATGCCCGGATCTCCGTCATGGGCGGGGAGCAGGCGGCCAGCGTGCTCGCCACGGTCAAACGCGACGGCATCGAGCGCAAGGGCGGCGAATGGCCTGCAGACGAGGAAGAGGCATTTAAACAGCCGATCCGCGATCTCTACGAGGCTGAAGGCAGCCCGTACTTTTCCACCGCGCGCCTCTGGGACGATGGCATCATCGACCCGGCAGACACGCGCCGCGTCCTGGGCCTTGCCATGTCGGCCAGCCTCAACGCCCCCTTCGGCGAGCGCGGCTTCGGTGTTTTCCGTATGTAGGCGGTGCGGCCCTGGGTCATGAATGCCGATCATTAAAATCGTGTCGTGAACCCGTTTTCACGCAACATGAACGCGTCTCTCGCGTAGGCTCTTCCTTGTCGCAGCTGAAGGCGGCACAGCACAAAGGAGAGACGTTATGCAACGCACCCCATTCCTCGTGGTGGCTGCCTTTGCCACCGCTCTGATGGGCCATGCCGGCGAAATGCCGGACTTTTCCGGCCTCGACACAGACTCCGACGGGCGCCTCAGCGAAGCAGAATTCGTCTCCTGGAAAACTTCCGGCGACCGGGCGGATGAAGCCGAGGCCGTCGCCAAATTCACGAAATTCGACACCGATCAGGACGGCTACGTGCTGGAAGCCGAATACAATGCGGCCATCGACGCCTGGCGCGCCGGCCCCAAACGTCTGATCCCCGAAAACGAGACCGGACAGGAACCGGACGGTAAAACGAGCTGAGCTTGAGCACTGTCCGAAGACGGCCTCCTGCGCGCGGCGGGAGGCCGTCAGCATTTCAAGGGCAGCCACCTTCAGCGGAAGGGCGGTTGCCGTCGGCGCGCGAGCGGTCCAAAAGACTTCCAGAAATTCAACGCCCAGAAATTCAACGTGGGGGCCCCATGCGCGATTCCGATTACGATCTCATCAAACTCGAAGCCACAGAGGAAGGCCTCGCCGTCGTCGTCATCAACCGGCCAGACGTGCACAATGCCTTCAACATGGAACTGATTGCGGAGCTGACTGACGCGTTCAAGACGATCGCCGACCAGCCCACGATCCGCATGATGATCCTGCGCGGCAATGGCCACACTTTCAGCGCCGGGGCTGACCTCAACTGGATGAAGCGCGCCGCCACGCACACGAAAGAAGACAATGTCCGCGACGCGGTGAACCTCGCCGAGATGCTGCAGTCGCTCTATGAGATGCCGCAGATGACGCTCGCCATGGTGCAGGGCGCGGCCATGGGCGGCGGGGCAGGGCTGGTGGCGGCCTGTGACATGGCAGTGGCCATGTCAAACACCAAGTTCCGCTTCTCCGAGGTCCGCCTCGGCCTGACACCGGCCACGATCAGCCCTTATGTGATCGACGCGATCGGCCCGCGCTGGGCCCGGGCGCTGTTCGCGACCGCCGAGAGCTTCGATGCCGCCTTCGCTGAGAAGATCGGCCTCGTCCAGTATGTCGTGGAGACGCTGGAAGACATGACGAAGATGGAAGAACACCTCGCCAATCTCGTCTTTTCCGCGGCGCCGGGCGCTGTGGCCGACGCGAAGAAGCTGGTGGCAGACGTCACTGGCCAGATCATCGACCGCGATCTCGGGCACGAGACGGCCAAGCGCATCGCGGCGCGGCGCGTCTCCGACGAGGGCAAGGAAGGCATCGCCGCCTTCCTCGAAAAACGGCGCCCGACCTGGGTCCGCTAGGGCTTTATTCCAGCGATTTGCGCATGCTCTTCACGGGCAGGCCGATGTCTTCCATCAGGCTGATCGTCGCGTTGACCGGGTTGATCCCGGTTAACTGCTCGATCTGGTTCTGGAACACATAGGCCAGCACGCCGAACATGATCAGATAGATCAGGAACTGCATCAGCGATTTCAGCAGATAGGCGCCCGCGCTGCCGACCACGAGGCCGATGGCGCCGAGGATCAGCGCACCCGCCACAGGCTCAAGCTCGCTGACATGCCCGGCCTGTGTGTAGCCGATATAGCCGCCGACCGCGGCCCCCACGAGCCCGGCGAGGCTGCTTACCTTCGCACCAGATGCATAGGCCATGTCTCTTCCCTCCGATTCAGGCGGTTAACCCTTACAATGGGTTCGGCGGCGCGCAAGGGCGCGATATGGTCATGAAGCGGGTGCGCCTGGCGCGCGAAGGGCCATGAACCGGCCTGAAACCCGCCTTGAATCCGTGTAACAGCCAGACAATGACCGCGCCCCCAGCCTTCGGCCCGAAGCCGCCCAATGCCGTCCAGCGGCGCCTGCATGCCGGGCGCGAAGCCCTGAGGGCGCGCTGGGTGAAAGGGCCGTGGAGCCTTGCCGCCTTCGAATTCGTCAGTTTCGGCATAAAGCAAGGCTGGGCCTGCCTGTTCGGCGGGGCCATGCTGGGCCTCTTGCTGGCGACCTTTCTCTGGTATCCGGACGACGCGCCGGTCTCGCGCTATGATTTCCTCGTCATCGGGGCGGTGCTGATCCAGGTCCTGATGCTGTGGACGGGGCTGGAGACGCTGGAGGAGGCGAAGGTGATCCTCGTCTTCCATATCACCGGCACGATCATGGAATTGTTCAAGACCGCCCATGGCAGCTGGATATATCCGGAGGAAAGCGTGTTGCGCATCGGCGCCGTGCCGCTGTTCACGGGCTTCATGTATGCTTCGGTCGGGTCGTATCTGGCCAGGGTGTGGCGGATCTTCGATTTCCGGTTTGACCGCTTCCCGCCGCTTTGGATTCAGGGCCTGCTGGCGGCGTCAATCTATGTGAATTTCTTCGCCCATCACTGGCTGCCGGATGTCCGGATCGCCCTGTTTGCGGGTACGTTGCTGGTTTACGGGCCAAGTGTCGTCTGGTTCCGGCCGGACCGGTTTCACCGGCCGATGCCGCTGGTCATCGGCTTCCTTCTGGTCGCCCTGTTCATCTGGTTTGCGGAAAACATCGGCACCTTCGCCCGCGCCTGGGCCTATCCGGGACAGGAAGATGGCTGGCACCCGGTCTCTTTATCCAAACTCGGATCGTGGTATCTGCTGATGATCATCAGTTTCGTCCTGGTCGCCGCCGTCCATCGTGGTGGGCATCGCGGCGGGCATCGGGGCACCGGAGGGCCCGGACATGAAAATCGAGAAGCTTCTCGTCGCGAATAGGGGCGAGATCGCCTGCCGCATCTTTGCCACCTGCCGGGACCTCGGCATCGCCACCGTCGCCGTCTATTCCGACGCCGATGCGCGCGCCAAGCATGTGCGCGAAGCCGATGAGGCCGTGCATATCGGCCCGGCGCCTGCGCCCGAGAGCTATCTGAAGGTTGAGGCGATCCTCGCGGCGGCCAAAGAGACGGGCGCCGACGCGATCCATCCGGGCTATGGCTTCCTGTCAGAGAATGCCGATTTTGCCGAGGCTGTCGTGAAGGCGGGGCTGATCTGGGTCGGCCCGCCGGCCTCTGCCATCCGCTCCATGGGGCCGAAGGACGAAGCCAAGCGCATCGCGGAAGAGGCGGGCGTGCCCGTGCTGCCCGGCTATCGCGGCGAGGCGCAGGACGTGAAAACGTTGACCGAGGCAGCCAAGGAGATCGGCTTCCCGCTGCTGATCAAGGCCGTGGCAGGCGGCGGGGGGCGGGGCATCCGCCTCGTTACCAAGGCGTCGGAACTGGCCGCCGAACTGGAAAGCGCCGTACGCGAAGCGGAAAGCAGTTTCGGCGATGGCCGCGTGATGCTGGAAAAGCTGGTCGAACAGCCGCGCCATATTGAAGTGCAGGTTTTCGGCGATGCCCATGGCAATGCCGTTCACCTCTATGAGCGCGATTGCTCGCTGCAGCGCCGCCGACAGAAAGTGATCGAGGAAGCGCCCGCGCCCGGCATGCCGGAAGACGTGCGCAAGGCGATGACGGACGCCGCCGTCGCCCTCGCCAAGGCCGTGAAATATGAAGGCGCCGGGACGGTGGAATTCATCGTGGACGGATCAAAGCCGCTGGCGCTGGACACGTTCTGGTTCCTTGAGATGAACACCCGCCTGCAGGTGGAGCATCCGGTGACGGAAATGATCACCGGGCAGGACCTTGTCGAATGGCAGCTGCGCGTCGCGTCCGGCGACTTGCTGCCGCTGCACCAGCAGGACATTCCGCTACATGGCCATGCGATCGAGGCGCGGATCTGCGCCGAAGACCCGGCCGAAGGCTTCCGCCCCGGCGCGGGCCTGATCCTGGAGTTCGGCCTGATGGAGCCGGTGGACGGCGAGACCGTACGCTGGGATGCGGGGTTCGAAACGGGCGACCGCGTGCCATCGAACTATGACTCCATGATTGCCAAGCTGATCGTGCATGACGGCAACCGGCATGCGGCCTGCGAGCGGCTGATCACGACCCTGTCGCACCTGCAGCTGGCCGGCGTGCCGTCGAATGCCGGCTTCCTCAGCCGCTGCGCGTCGTCGGACGCCTTCCTCAACCACTCCCACCATGTGAACTGGATTGCAGAAGCGGGCGACGCGTTGACCCTTCCGCCTGCGGAACACCAGCATGCCTCCGTCATGGCGGTGTGCGATGTGTGCCTCAATGAGGCGGGTGGGGCGACGCCGTGGGGCATTCAGGATGGCTGGCGCATGAACAGGGCGCCGGTGCACAAGGCCATGGTGGCCGTTGGCGCCGATGCTGATTGGGTGGATCCGGAAGAGTATCCGGTCGATCCCGACACACCCTTGCCGCTGGTGACGGACATTTCGCCCCGCCGCTATGCGGTCACGACGGGCGGTGACACGGTTCTGGTGGAAGTGCCGGAATTCGACGCCGATGTCGAAGCCGTCCTCGGCGGTGACAGTGTCAGCGCGCCGATGCCGGGCAAGATCCTGTCGATTTCGGTGGAGGCCGGCGCGGAGGTGACGCGCGGCGATACGGTGGCGGTCATGGAAGCCATGAAGATGGAACATGCCCTTACGGCGCCGCGCGACGGTGTGGTGGAAGCCGTGACGGGCAAGGTGGGCGACCAAGTCTCCGAAGGGGACGTACTCGTTCAACTGGTGGCGGAGTAGGGCGCAGGAGCCAATGCTTTCGCGGGCATCGACGGAAACCTCTGTGCGCGCCAGTCATTCTTCGGTGCCCTGCGCTTGCGCTTGGGCCTTTTCGGGGAAATCGCAGTGCGATTTCTGATCCCTCAAAGCCCTCACCTCCCGCATCCGGGGGAGGTGGCTGCACCGTTCTGGCGCGGGCGGGAGGCGAGAGCCGCTGCGTAATTTCAGGGGCAGCGTTTAAGCTGCGACGGCGAAATCCATCCGTGCAGGGATATGTGTCTCGGCGCGGTAGGGGCGGCGCACCACAGGCGGGGCAACGATTTCGCCCAGATGATTGGCAGCAAAGGCGATGGCTTCGGTCTTCAGGATGCGCTCGCCATATTCGTTCTCGCCGAGGATGACGCGGGCCATGGCGCCGTCAGGTCCGGCGGCCCAGAATTCGACGCCGGCATCTGCCAGTTCCATCGCCTTGTCGAGCTCCATGCGGAAGCTGTCGCCGAACACGACATCCTTCACCTGCGCCGGATCGAACTCACATCCCTTGATTACCAGACGTACCATCACGCAACTCCCAGCCTATGCATTTGAACCCAGTTTGCGGGGGCATTCCGTCGGCCCCGCGATATGAGAACATAAGCAGAATATTCACGTTTTGGAAAGGAAAAAGTTCCATTTTTGTTCACGTCGAACCAAAACGGAACAAAATCAGTAACTTGGTTGTTCCGGGATCAGCCGCCCAGCCGCTTCAGCGCCCGTTCGCGGCCGATCAGCGGCAGGATGGCACCCATGTCGGGGCCGTGTTCCTGGCCGGTGAGGGCCTTGCGCAGCGTCATGAACAGGCCGCGGCCCTTGCGGCCGGTCTCTGCCTTCACGGCGTTCGTCCACTGGCTCCAGGTCTCGCCCGTCAGCTCGCCGTCCGGCAGCAGCGTGGCAGCCGTGGCGACGAACTCCTTGTCCTCGTCATCCACCAGCGGGGTGATATCGCCGAACACCGTGTCGACCCAGCCGGCGACATCCGGCAGCAGGGCGCAGTTCGCCCGCACCACGGTCCAGAAGGCCTCGTCGGCGGCGCGCGGGTCCACTGCGGCGAGGCGGTCTTTCACCGTATCGAAGGGCAGGGCGTGCAGGATGGCGGCGTTGAGGCCTTTCAGCTCCGCCTCGTCGAACCGGGCCGGCGACCGGCCGATCTTGCCGAAGTCGAACTCCGCGACCAACTCATCGAGGCTGCCCCGCGCCTCGACATTGTCGGATGTGCCGATCTTCGCCAGCAATGAGCAGATCGACATCGGCTCATAGCCCTGCGCGCGGAGCTCGCCCATGGAGAGCGAGCCGAGGCGTTTCGACAGGCCCTGGCCGTCGGCGCCGATCAGCAGCGGCGTGTGCGCCATGTCCGGCGCGGTGCCGCCGAGCGCCTTGAAGATCTCGATCTGCGCGCCGGAATTCGTCACATGGTCTTCGCCGCGCACGACATGGGTGATGCCGGCCTCGATGTCGTCGACGACTGAGGGGAGAGTGTAGAGGTAGGAACCGTCCTCGCGGATCAGGATCGGGTCGGACAGGCTGGATGTGTCGATGCTTTGCGGCCCGCGCACCAGATCGTCCCATTCGACGCGCTCCCCCGACAGTTTGAACCGCCAGTGCGGCTGGCGGCCTTCGGCTTCCAGTTTTGCCTTGTCCTCATCCGTCAGCTCCAGCGCCGCCCGGTCATAGACGGGCGGGCGGCCGCGGGAGAGGGCGATCTTGCGCTTGCGGTCGAGCTCATCAGCCGTCTCGTAGCAGGGATAGAGCAGGCCCATGCCGCGCAGCGTTTCGGCGGCAGCGTCATACTGGGCGAAGCGATCGGATTGGTTGAACGTGTCGGCCCAGACGAGACCCAGCCATTCAAGGTCCACTTTCAGCGCGTCTTCATTTTCCTTCGTGGAGCGTTCCACGTCGGTATCGTCGATGCGCAGGATGAACTTGCCGCCCTGGCCCTTGGCGAACAGCCAGTTGATGAGCGCAGTGCGCACATTGCCGACATGCAGGCGGCCGGTGGGAGACGGGGCGAAGCGGACGATGGGGGAGGTCATGGACGTTATATGGCCGTGGATCTGGGGAATGTGTGCCGCTTTCGACACCAAATTGCAGAAAAAGCCAAGCGACCCATGCCAGTTTCTTGCTAATCTGTATGCTAGTGTGGCACCGGCAGGTGAGTCGCAACCCGAGGAGGGGGTCATGAAAAAAGCCTGGATTCTTGCTTTGGCAGGAAGCCTCGCGGCCTGCGGACAGCCGGCTGACACGCCCGCTGACGGCGGGGCCACCCCTGCGCCTGTTGAAAGCGAGGCGCTCGAGGCGGACATGCCGGCGGACGAACCGATTGCGTCACCCTACGAGGTGACAGAATCTGCGCCGGACGACCGGGATTTCTCCGCGCTCGCCGGTTATCCGGATACCTGGTACGTCTCCTATGGCTGGCCGGGGGAGTATCCGGCTGGGTTCGTCGTGCTGGAACAGGGCATGACGGTGAACGGCCGCGCTCGGCCCAATCCGGACGAGCCGGCCAATGTCGCCTGCACCCTGCCGCAATATGCCAATTACCAGATCTGGAACCGCGACCGGGTCGAGCGCGATCATCTCGAATTCATTGTCGCCTCAAAGATCGAGCCGGTCGTGATGCAGGTCGACGCCAATATCGAAACGCCGGGCGATGAGGGCATGCAGGTGCTGGAGCTGAAGGCGGGGGATGTCCTGTCCTATCTGCGCTATCTCGGCGAAGGCTTCGCGATCTTCCGCGTGAACGGGCAGGAATACACGATCAACGAGGCCGAGCTGCGCGACATCTCCAGCATGTCGGCGGTCAGCCTTGAGGAAGACCAGTGGGTCGAGGTCGCCTGTCTCGGCGGCAAGCGGGCCTGGCTGCTCTATGACGACGCCATCGCGCAGGACGATATCGTGCCGTCGCCCATCGTCGGCTTCGGCGAAGCGTCTGACGTCTATCCCGATGAAGTGGACAAGGTCCGCGCCGAGGGCCTCGAACTGGAAGCCTTCCAGAACGGGGCACTGGATGAAGGGACGGACGAGTAGGCTTCCGCCCTCTGCACGCATGCTTCGACTTCGTGCCGTGACGGGAAAGGCCGCACGTGCATCCTTCGTGCGTGCCGGATAATTTCGAGAGATGTTTTTGAAGCCGCGAATGGGCTCCGGCTCATTCCCGGATCCTGTGCGCCTGAATACGCCGTCTCAAAGCCATTTCCAGAGGCCGGACGCCAGAACAAGCCCTCTCAAGCCGGCTGACTCCGGCAATTCTGCAATTCCTCTTTGTCAGATGTTGCATTTAATAGACCATTTAGTCTATAAACAAAAAATGAGCTCGACAGACGCCCCGACACCCGGTCGCCGCAGAGGCCGCCCACGCAAACCGCCGGGCGATCAGACGGCGCGTCAGGAGCTGATCCGGACCGGGCTGGAGTATCTGACCGAGCGTGGCTACTGCGCGGTCGCGGTCGATGAAATCCTGCGGGCGGCGGGTGTGCCTAAAGGCAGTTTTTACTACCACTTCGACTCGAAAGAGGATTTCGGCCGTGCACTGATTGGTGCTTACAATGAGTATTTCTCCTCCAGGCTTCGTACCTGGTTCCAGCGCGCTGACCTCTCGCCGCTGGATCGGCTGCGGGGCTTTATTTCCGACGCCGAAAAGGGGATGGAAAAGCACGCGTTCAGGCGCGGGTGCCTTGTTGGAAACCTGGGACAGGAGATGGCGGCCCTCCCGCCGGGATTCCGCAGCTTGCTCTCGTCTGCCCTGTCGGACTGGCAACGCCTGACAGAGGCCTGCCTTCTTGAAGCACAAAACCAGGGCGAGATTGGCCGGCACCATAAGCCGGAAGAGCTTGCCGCCTTTTTCTGGATTGGTTGGGAAGGCGCGGTTTTGCGCGCCAAGCTCGAACAGAGTCCGGACCCCCTCCGCCAGTTCGCAACTGGCTTCTTTGCCCTCACGTCAAATTGAAAAGGCGACACACATGTTCGATGCAATCCTAATCAACAAAGATACAGATGAGCAGACCGTTTCCCGGAGCCAGGTGACACTTCCCGAAATGGAAGAGGGGGATGTCGTCGTCGACATTGCCTGGTCGACCCTGAACTACAAGGATGCACTGGCGATCACGGGCAGCTCCCCGGTCGTGCGAAGCTTCCCGATGATTCCGGGCATTGATTTTGCCGGCGTCGTCTCTGAAAGCCGCCATTCTGATTTTGCGCCCGGAGACCGCGTTGTTCTGAACGGTTGGGGCGTCGGTGAAAAGCATTGGGGCGGGCTTGCGCAACGCGCGAAAGTGAAGGGGGACTGGCTTGTCCGCCTTCCTGATGGCCTGACGATGCGGCAGGCCATGGCGATTGGCACCGCCGGCTATACCGCGATGCTCTGTGTCATCGCTTTGGAAGACGAAGGCGTCACCCCCGCCAGCGGTGAAATCCTTGTCACAGGCGCATCCGGAGGTGTCGGAAGCGTCGCGACCAGTCTGCTTGCAAATAAAGGCTTCACGGTTGCGGCGGCCACGGGCCGGCCCGAAGAGGCGGACTATCTCAAAAGCCTGGGCGCGACCTCAATTGTTGACCGGGCCGATCTTTCCGGGACGCCGCGCGCCCTGAACAAGGAGCGTTGGGCGGGCGCAGTCGATGTTGTTGGCGGCGTTGTCCTCGCCAATCTCCTGTCGATGATCAAATACAGCGGAACCGTCGCGGCTTGCGGCCTGGCTGGCAGCATGGACCTGCCGACAAGTGTGGCCCCCTTCATCCTTCGAGGCGTCACCTTGAAGGGCATCGACAGTGTCATGTGCCCGAAAGAGAAAAGACTGGCTGCATGGGAACGCCTCGCAACGGATCTGGACCCAACAAAGCTGGAAGCCATATCCACGGAGGTGGCATTCGAAGATGTTGTCTCGACGGCGCCTCTCTTCCTCGAGGGTAAAGTCCGTGGACGCATCATTGTCCCGATCAAACCGGAACTTGAAAACTAGGAAGAGTGGCCCCCTCGCGGTAAACGCGCCTGGCTGCTCAATGACGACGCGATCGCGCATGACGAGATCGCGTCGTCGCCCATCGGCGGTTTTGGTGAGGCGTCTGACATCTATCTCGAAGAAGCGGACAGGATCCGCGCCAAAGACCTTGAACTGGAAGCCTTCCAAAACGGGGCGCTGGATGAAGGGTCCGAGGACTGATCCCAATAATTGAATTCTTTAAGATTACAATTTTGTAAGTAGCGCAGAGTTGCTCTAGTGATAGGAACAAATCAGGAACTTGTTTTTCGTGTGCTGATTCGTAGTGAGATCAAAGTGATTGCTGAGAGCTACATGACGTTCCCGTGCCTACTGGATCTGCCGGGAACTTTCATCGACTATGACGATGATGAATCCGAATATATTCCTGATGTATTCTGGGCCAAAAGCATTTACGAATTTTTGGGTGAAAAATTTGTGTGCGGAGAGTATCTGGATCCTGAAAAACCTGACCGTGAAGAGCGGTTGCGCATGCGAGGTCTGCTTCATACTCTACAAACAGATGAAGTTACTCCAATTCTTACTTCACCTGACAGTCTTACGACGGGAATAGAGTACGAATTCGTCACTGGTTCGCAAAGGTTCAAAGTAATTGAACGGACCAAATTTGGCTTAAAAGTTCTTTGGCTTCCTATAGATGAACTCATCGGACCCGACATTGAAGAGTGGTCTTGGTCTCATTTTTGCGGGTCTGTTATCCGACCAGTAGAGAAGTGGTAGGTCAGTCGTCCCGGAACCGGTTCGTGATGGGATAGCGCCGGTCGCGGCCGAAATTCTTGCCGCCGATCTTGACGCCCGGTGGGGCCTGACGGCGTTTGTATTCGGCGATATAGAGCAGGTGCTCGATCCGTTTGACCGTGGCCGTGTCATGTCCGCGGGCGATGATGTCTTCCACGTCTTCCTCGCCCTCCACCAGGCCGCGGAGGATATCGTCCAGCACGTCATACGGGGGCAGGGAGTCCTGGTCTTTCTGGTCTTCGCGCAGCTCCGCGCTTGGCGGCTTGGTGATGATCCGCATCGGGATCACTTCGCCGCCTGGCCCCAGCGCGCCCTTCGGCAAGGCCGTGTTGCGCCAGCGCGCGAGCTCAAACACTTCTGTCTTCCAGAAATCCTTCAGCGCATTATAGCCGCCGCACATGTCACCATAGAGCGTCGCATAGCCGACGGCCATCTCGCTCTTGTTGCCGGTCGTCACCACCATGTGCCCGAACTTGTTCGACAGCGCCATCAGCGTCACTGCGCGCAGGCGTGACTGAATGTTCTCTTCCGTCACGTCCGGCTGCGTATCGGCGAATTGTTCGGCCAGCATCTCGTCCAGCGCGTCCACGCCGGGGCGGATATTGATCGTGTCATAGCGCGCGCCGAGCGCCTCGGCACACAGCTTCGCGTCTTCCAGACTGTCAGAGGACGTATATTTCGACGGCAGCATCACACACCACACGCGGTCGGCGCCCAGGGCGTCCACGGCGATGGCGGCGGTCAGCGCGCTGTCGATGCCGCCCGACATGCCCAGCACGACGCCGGGGAAGCGGTTCTTGTTGACATAATCGCCGAGCGCCATCACCGCCGCGCGGTATTCGGCTTCCCAGCCGCTGCTCAGCTCCGCCTTCGCCTCGCTCGCAAACTGATGCGTCTCGCCGTCGAACGAGACAAGCGCCGTGCCGGTGACGAAATCGCCCAGCAGCTGGTGCTCCGTCCCGTCGAAATCGACGGCATAGCTCGCCCCGTCGAAGACCAGTTCGTCCTGCCCGCCCACCTGGTTCACGAACAGGTAGGGCACGCCGGTCTTGGTCCAGGCGGAGAAGCTGGTGTGGCGCTCTACCTGCACGGTGCGGCGCCACGGGCTGCCATTCGGCACGATCAGCATTTCGGCGCCCGCCTCGGCCAGCGCAGAGGGCACGCGCGGATACCAGATGTCCTCACAGATCGCGATGCCGACCTGAATGCCGCCAAGCTCGAACACGGGCAGGGGCCCTTCGCCGGCATCGAAGATGCGCTTCTCGTCGAACACGCCATAGTTCGGCAGCTCGCGCTTGTCATAGCGCCCGGCCACGGCGCCACCTTGAAGCAGCACGGCGGAATTGTGCCGTTTCTTCCCGTCCATCCAGGGGCTGCCGATGATCACGGCCGGGCCGCCGGCTATCTCCGCGGCGAGGGCCTGCACCGCCTTCATGGAGTCTTCCACCGCGGCCGGTTTCAGCACCAGATCCTCGGCCGGATAGCCAAGGATGAAGAGTTCGGAAAGGACAAGCAGGTCAGCGCCCTTGTCCTTGGCCTCGGCATACGCCCCGCGCGCCAGCTCAAGGTTCCCCTTGATGTCCCCCACCACAGGATTGAGCTGCGCGACCAGGATTTTCAGATTTTTGCTCATGGAGAGCATTTAGGCCGCTGCGGGGGGATTAGCAATTGGTGTGGTGGATTGATTGGATTGCTGTAGGCCCAAGTGGGGAACTCTAGGCATAAGAGATTAGATTCAAATGATTCCGACCTGTTGGCTTTTGCTCTACCTGTTTTGAATCCTAGCGAGGTATTCCTGATGATTGGTCACGGGCCATTCAGTCAATGGAAAAGTCTGGTGAAAATCGGAGTCGAGATTTTTGACCATTCGATTTATCGCGCTGATGAAGTCGTTTGCGTTCCCTTGGTTTTCGCGAATTAAGTCCCCTATTTGCGCTTCAGCGTCTCCGCTCTCATCTACGTACCGCTGATCTATGACACCGCCCTTGTGCTCAAATACGTGACGTCGATGCATCATCTTGCGTACAAATGGACGTTGATCCTTCATCCCTCGAAACAGGTCCACGTCGAACTTCGCTTGAATCTGTTGGACTACGTCTGAATCTAGGTCATGAAATGCGGCATTGCGGAACTGCGTTTGTCTGGCTGGCTTCAATGGGATGCGATCACACAGTTGCCCCACGAAATCACGGCAACATGCATCAAATTCCGATGCGGCTTTTCTAATAGCATCTTCAGGAGTTATTCGGCCTTCATTTAGGTCTGCCCTCAGACATGCGGTTGTTGCCTCCAAACGGGCTACATTGTTCCGCTTCCCACATGATCCGCAGTACGCATATAGGCCTCGAACATCATTGAAAGCAGCGCATTCTGGGCATTTGAATTGAGTCTGTTGGGATTCTTCTGCTTGATAAAAAGCGGGTCTGCTTTCGCCATCTGCCATGTCTACAATAGCATCCATGTCAATGGTGATCTCTTTCGTAGTGTTTGGCTCCATATCTTGTTCGATACCAGTCACCAGTTGTTCGATGTAATGCCTAATATATAGGCGTTGAGCATCCGATAAGAAATATACGCCGGGAGCAAGCACGCCACAGTAAGGGCATGTTAAGGGGTATACGGATGGATGTTCGCTGTGGCGAAAGTACTTTTCACACTCAGGACACTTGCAACCCCAGCACTCGCGGGAATCTGATCCAAGGAAAACTGGTGCACATCCCTCAGGACATTGCGGGTCCCAAGGTTGTCCCAAGCCTCCCATATTGAAATTTAGTATTGGAACGCCATCAAAGATTCTGGCGTACACGCCGATCCATGCTGCTGGACCACCGCGGGTCATCTTGATCGTTGTTTGATACTGTTTTTGTCCTTCAGGACCGCAAGATATTGTGAAGATGATTTGCCCCCCACAATGCGCGATCTCTTCAAAGTCATTGTACTGAGGCAATAGTATCTCCAAGTGTGTTCGAATGAGGGGCTACTTTCGAACTCGTTAGCTCTCGAAAAAATCGTATCTAAGTGACTCTATCAACATCCAATCCGGTCAACTTTAGATGTATATGAATGCTATTGGCAATTATCCATCCAAATGGGTGGCAAGCAATTGGCCCCTGAACCAGCCACCTAGTTTACAGCCCCACCCAAAAACGGCACCCAGAGACCTCACCACAGACACAGGGAAAGGGCGACTATGACCGAAGGAATGCGTTTTACCACGCCGCGCCACAGGCAAGTCTATGTGGCCTATGGGACGGTCTATGACTGTGTCGATGCGCTGGCGGCGATCATGTTCATTATCGGCTCGGTCCTGTTCTTCAAGACGTCGACGGTGACGGCGGGGACGTGGCTGTTCCTGATCGGCTCGGTCTTTTTCGCGGTCCGCCCGGTCGTGCATGTCGTGCGCGACGTGCACATGAAACGGCTGCCCAAGGAATAGGGGCGCGCCCGCCGCCCCCTCCGGGTCGCCGCGGGCAGGCTATAGAAGGTCCATAGACGGTCTATAGACGGTGTTCGTGAGGGTCTGGCGGGGCACTTATCCAACACGTCGCCAAAGCCGGACGCCTGAGCACCAGCAGCCCTGAGCCTGGTTCATGTGAGGCGCGAAGCGCCGATACGGACCCCGTCCTAAATGTCCAGGTCTTCCACAAAGGCGGCGTTTTCCTGGATGAAGCGGAAGCGCAGCTCTGCCTTTTTGCCCATCAGCGTGTTGATAAGTTCGGCAGGTTTCATCTCGGTCAGCTCGTCCATGGAATCCGGCAGCGTCACGCGGGCGAGGACGCGGCTGGCCGGGTTCATCGTGGTCTCTTTCAGCTGCGCCGGGTTCATTTCGCCGAGGCCTTTGAAGCGCGTCATGTCGACTTTCTGGTTCGGCTTGAAGTGCGCTTTCATCTTCTCCGCGCGGTCCGCCTCGTCCATCGCATAGACGATCGTGCCCTTGTTGGAGAGCTTGAAGAGCGGCGGCATGGCCAGGAAAAGCCGTCCGGATTCAATGAGTCCCGGCGTCATCCGGTAGAAGAAAGTGATCAGCAGCGCCGCGATGTGGGCGCCGTCCACGTCAGCGTCGGTCATGATGATGATGCGCTCGTAACGCAGATCGTCGATGGCGAATTTCTTGCCGAGCTGCGTGCCGAGGGCGAGCGCGAGATCGTTGATCTCCTGGTTGGCCATCATCTTGTCGGCCGAGGCGCTCTCGACGTTCAGGATCTTGCCGCGCAGGGGCAGGATGGCCTGCGTTTTCCGGTCGCGCGCCTGTTTGGCGCTGCCGCCGGCGGAGTCCCCCTCGACGAGGAACAGCTCGGTCTCGTCCGGGCCTTTTTCCGAACAGTCCGCCAGCTTGCCCGGCAGGCGCAGCTTCTTGGTGGCGGACTTGCGGTTGATTTCTTTCTGTTTTCTGCGGCGCGCGCGCTCATCGGCACGGTCGATCGCCCAGGTCAGCAGCTTGTCGGCTTCTTTGGGCGAGCCTGCCAGCCAGTGGTCGAACCGGTCGCGCACGGCGTTCTCGACGAGGCGGAAGGCGGCGGTGGTGGACAGCTTGTCCTTCGTCTGGCCGACGAATTCCGGCCCGCGGATGAAGACGGACAGCAAGAGGCCCGAATGGCCCATGATGTCGTCTGCCGTGATGTCGCTGGCCTTCTTGTTGCCGGTCAGCTCGCCGAAATTGCGCAGGCCCTTGGTGATCGCCGCGCGGAAGCCCGCCTCGTGCGTGCCGCCTTCGGGCGTCGGGATGGTGTTACAGTAGGAGCGGGCAAAGCCGTCGCTCTCGCCGAAACCGGCCTGCGTCCAGGCGATGGCCCATTCGACCTTGCCTTCCGCGCCGAGATCCACAAGGCCGGTAAACGGCGCTTCGGTGATCGTCGCCTTGCCACCGAACACTTCGGCCAGCTGGTCAGCGAGGCCATTGGGATAGGAGAGGGTGGCTTCAGCCGGGATCTTGGAGTCTTCCGGCAGCAGGGACGGGTCGCAGGCCCAGCGCACTTCGACGCCGCGATAGAGATAGGCCTTCGAGCGCGCCATCTGGAACAGGCGCGCCGGGCGCCAGCGCATCTTGTCGCCGAAGATCTGATGGTCCGGCTTGAACTTCACCGACGTGCCGCGGCGGTTCGGGGCAGCGCCGACTTTCTCCAGCTTGCCTTCCACCAGGCCGCGGGAGAAGCACTGCCGGTAAAGCCGCTTGTCGCGCGCGACTTCGACTTCCACACGCTCCGACAGGGCGTTGACGACCGAGATGCCCACGCCGTGCAGGCCGCCCGCCGTTGCATAGGCCTTGTCGGAGAACTTCCCGCCCGAGTGCAGCGTGGTCATGATGACTTCCAGCGCTGATTTCTTTGGGAATTTCGGGTGCGGGTCGACCGGGATGCCGCGGCCATTGTCGGACACGCTCAGATAGCCTTCGGCGTCGAGATGGATCTCGATCCGGTTGGCATGGCCTGCGACAGCTTCGTCCATCGCATTGTCCAGCACCTCGGCGAAGAGGTGGTGATAGGCGCGCTCGTCCGTGCCGCCGATATACATGCCGGGGCGTTTACGGACAGGCTCGAGGCCTTCGAGGACTTCAATGTCCTTGGCGGAGTAGCCGGAATTATCGGAGCTCATTTGGTCGAACAGCTTTGCTTGCTTGGCGGCGGCCATTTATGGTCTCCCTTAGGGGCGGCGGAGGATCGTGTCGATATGGGGGAACATCAATGACTGCCACGATTAACACTGCATTAACCCTGGCCAGCGGGCTGACATTTCCCAACCGTCTTGTGAAAGCGGCAATGACAGAGGGATTGGCTGATTCGCGCAACCGGGTCACTGAGGCGCATGTCACGCTCTACCGGCGCTGGGCCGAAGGCGGGCTTGGCGGCATCATCACCGGCAATGTCCAGATCGACCGCAACCACTTGGAACAAGTGGGTAATGTGGTCATCGGGCCGAAGGTCTCGAATGAGGAACTGGACAGGTTCGCCCGCTGGGCCGAGGCGGCGAAAAGCCATGGCGCGGCGCTGGTCATGCAGGTCAGCCATGCCGGGCGCCAGACGCCGAAACTGGTAAACCCGCGCCCCGCCGCGCCAAGCCCTGTGGCGCTTGGCCTGCCGGGCGGCCAGTTCGGATCGCCCCGCGCCATGACGGCAGAGGAAATCCAGGCCGTGATCGAAGGCTTCGGCCGGGCGGCGAAAGTTGCGAAACAGACCGGGTTTGACGGCATTCAGGTCCATGCCGCCCATGGTTATCTTCTGTCGTCCTTCCTGTCCCCGCTGGCCAACCAGCGCGAGGATGATTGGGGCGGCCCGCTTGAAAACCGGGCGAGATTGCTGACCGCCTGCGTGAAAGAAGCGAAAATCGCCGCCGGGCCGGGCTTCTCGGTGTCGGTCAAGCTGAACTCGGCGGACTTCCAGAAAGGCGGCTTCAGTTTCGAGGACTGCCTCGGCGTGATCGACATTCTGGACACGCTGGACGTTGATTTCGTGGAGATTTCCGGCGGCAATTACGAACAGCCCAAAATGATGGACCAGGAAGGCCTGCAGCCAGCCTTCGATCAGCCGGTCGCCGGGTCCACCCGGGCGCGGGAGGCCTATTTCCTCAAATACGCCCGCGCCGTTCAGGACCGGGCAAAAATGCCGCTGATGGTCACCGGCGGTTTCCGCACTGTGGCCGCGATGAATGACGCCTTGGCGGCGGGCGAGGCGGACCTGATCGGGCTCGGCCGGCCGCTCTGCGTGGATACGGGCGCGCCGGCCAGGCTGCTGGACGGTACGCAGGCCGCGCTCGACCAGTGGGAGCAGAAGCTGCGCATCGGGCCGGGCCTGCTGGGGCCGCACTCGCCGATCAAGCTTATCAAGGCCCTTAACGGTTTCGGCGCTATGGGCTGGTATTATGAGCAGTTGAAACGGCTTGGCGCGGGAGGGGAGCCTGATGAGAAACTGGGTGTCCTGTCGGCCTTTCTGGCCAATCAGAAGTCGGAAAAGGCTGCCGCAAAGGCATGGCGGTCCTCAGCGCCCTGATTGCAGGCAGGCGCAGGGGAAATCACAATTATGTTGCGCAGGGGCCGGGTTGAAGCAGGCCCGGCCACTCTCCACATCTGGTACATCGCCCGACTCCCGCCATCATGTGCAGGTAGGGTCACATGGTCGCCGCCAGGCGGGACCATAATACGAAGGAGGCAGTTACATGCCAAAGACCAAGAACCTTCCGGTGTTGCCGCTTCGGGACATCGTTGTGTTCCCCGACATGGTCGCCCCGCTCTTCGTGGGGCGCGACAAGTCGGTGCGCGCCCTCGAAATGATCGAGGAAGCGGATAATGAAATCATGCTGGTGGCCCAGCTCGACGCCGCGATCGACGATCCCGGCTCCGATGACGTGCACGGAACCGGCACGATCGCCACTATCCTCCAGCTTCTGAAGCTGCCCGATGGCACGGTCAAAGTGCTGGTCGAAGGCAAAACGCGTGCGCGCGTGAACGAACTGATCGACCGCGGCGACTATTTCGAAGCTGAAGTCGAGGTTCTGGACGAGGTCGACACGGAGACTTCCGACGTCGAAGCCCTCATGCGCGCCGTGCAGGAGCAGTTCGAGAATTATGTGAAGCTGAACCGCAAGATCCCGCCAGAATCCGTCGGCACGATCTCTGCGATGACCGATCCCGGCCGCCTGGCCGACTCGGTCGCATCGAACCTCTCGGTCAAACTCTCCGACAAGCAGGAACTGCTCGAACTCACGGACGTGAAGGAACGCCTCGAAAAGGTCTTCGCGCTCATGGAGAGCGAGATGGGCATGCTGCAGATGGAGCGGAAAATCAAAAACCGCGTCAAGCGGCAGATGGAGAAGACCCAGCGCGAGTATTATCTCAACGAGCAGATGAAGGCGATCCAGCGCGAGCTGGGTGAGCAGGGCGGTGAAGGCGGCGAGCGCGACGAGCTGGCCGAACTGGAAGCCCGCATCAAGGAAACGCCGCTGTCCGAAGAGGCCCGTACCAAGGCCGACGCCGAAATGAAGAAGCTGCGGCAGATGTCGCCGATGTCGGCGGAATCCACCGTTGTTCGCAACTATCTCGACTGGCTGCTGGCCCTGCCATGGGGTACGCGCAAGGACATCCAGACCGATCTGGTCAAAGCCGAGCATCAGCTCGACGACGATCATTATGGTCTCGAAAAGGTGAAAGAGCGGATCCTCGAATATCTCGCCGTGCAGAAACGCACCGGCAAGATGAAGGGGCCGATCCTCTGCCTCGTCGGGCCCCCGGGTGTGGGTAAGACCTCGCTTGGCCGGTCCATCGCCGAAGCCACGGGGCGCGACTTCGTGCGCGTGTCGCTGGGCGGCGTGCGGGACGAGAGCGAGATCCGCGGCCACCGCCGGACCTATATTGGCTCGATGCCGGGACGCATCATCCAGTCGCTGAAGAAGGTGAAGTCGGGCAATCCGCTCTTCCTTCTGGACGAGATCGATAAGATGGGCATGGACCATCGCGGCGATCCGGCCTCGGCGCTGCTGGAAGTGCTCGATCCGGAGCAGAACTCGACGTTCAACGACCACTATCTGGAAGTCGATTACGACCTTTCGGACGTGATGTTCGTGACGACGGCGAACTCGCTCAACATGCCCCAGCCCTTGCTGGACCGTATGGAGATCATCCGGATCGCCGGCTACACGGAAGATGAGAAGCTGGAGATCACCAAGCGCCACCTGATCCCTCAGGTCCGTGAGGATCATGGCCTCGGCGAGGATGAGTTTGTCGTTACCGACCAGGCTATCCGCGATCTCATCCGCTACTATTCCCGCGAAGCCGGGGTGCGTAGCCTGAAGCGCGAGATTGCGCGCCTTGCCCGCAAGGCAGTGCGCAAGCTGGCAGAGCAGGGCGACGACGCCACGCTGACCGTGACGCCGGAGAACCTCGGCGACTTCGCAGGCGTGCGGAAGTTCCGCTATGGCCTGGCCGACGAGACCGATCAGGTGGGCGCCGTCACCGGCCTTGCCTGGACCGAGACGGGCGGCGACCTCCTCACCATCGAGGCGGTCAAGATGCCCGGCCGCGGGGCCATGAAGGTCACCGGCAATCTGCGCGACGTGATGAAGGAATCGATCCAGGCGGCGAGCTCGCTCGTGCGGTCCCGGTCGGTGATGCTCGGCATCAAGCCGACGGTCTTCAACACCACGGATATCCACGTGCACGTGCCCGATGGTGCCACACCGAAAGACGGCCCGTCCGCCGGTGTCGCCATGACCACCGCCATCGTCTCGCTGCTGACCGGCAACCCGGTCGACCGCGAAGTGGCAATGACGGGTGAGATCTCGCTGCGCGGCAAGGTGTTGCCGATCGGCGGCCTCAAGGAGAAGCTGCTCGCAGCCCTCCGCGGCGGCATCAAGACGGTCCTCATTCCGGAGGAGAACGAGAAGGATCTCGACGAGATTCCGGAGAATGTGAAAACGGGCCTGAAGATCGTGCCGGTCTCCGACATCAATGAGGTGCTTGAGATCGCGCTGACCCGCCCGCTGACCCCGATCGAATGGTCGGAAGCCGACGAGGCGGCGCTGCATGCATCGCTCTCGGGGCAGGGCAGCGGACAGGGCGACCAGCCCCGCGCGCACTAGACCTGATACCTGAAAACAACGGCGGCCGCTTCTTCTGGAGCGGCCGTCTTGCTTTTTGTCCCGGGTCCCGGCATGTACGCCACCGGATGGGCGGTTAGCTCAGTTGGTAGAGCATCTCGTTTACACCGAGAGGGTCAGCGGTTCGAGCCCGTTACCGCCCACCATCCTTTTCGGCAGGTTGTGACTTTTTCGCTGTGCTTTCGAGCTGCCTTCCCGGTGATCAGCGATACTCATAAGCCTCGAGTTTGGACAGGGATACCGCATAGGCGGCATCTCCGGGTTCGCTATGGGTCACTTCGGTCGTGAGTGTGCCCTCAAGCCAATAGGGCGACCAGATGTCCCTGAGCGGGATCGCAGGATCTGCACGAACGAAGATGATCTGGTTTGGTGGCGGCGGAGGTGTGTGGATGCAGGCGCCCATATAGGGGACGAAAAGGAATTCGCCCTGACGCCGATTTTCATTGAAGTCAAACGGTACGACATAGCCCGGGATACGGATCAGCTGGCCGTCAAGATCGTCAACAACATCGAATGTCCCGAGTTGAGGCATGTAGTCGAGCGTGGATCCTTCCTGGATTTCATCGAAAGTCTGGGCCTCGGCGAGGGAGGTTGCGCTCGCGGCGTAACGCTGCTCCAGCATCCTGAAAAATTCGGCTTCCTGACGCGCCAGTTCTTCCTCGGCGCCTTCTGGCATCAGGTCTTCCCATTTGAGCGGGATTGCCTCGCCAGGCTCCAGGCCCCATGCGGCTGAAGATTGCTGAGGTTCCGTTTTGTCTTGTTCCGTGCTGACGCTGTTCGTTCCTTCGTCGGCCGCAGTGTCAAAGTCCACTGTCACGGCGTTTTCCGGCATTGGCGGCGGTTGCCGGTCTATGGTTGTATCGGAAGCCGACTGACTGCTTTGTGGCGGGTTGCAGCCGGCCATGGCCATCAAGAGAAGTGCCAGAGGCCCGGCTGTCCTGAGTTTGTGCCTCATGACCCGGACAGCGACAGCGTCTCCCGCTTCGGCGTCAGCTCGGCGGCCGATTGCTGGCCGCCCGTAAGCGTTACGACATTCACTTTCTGAAGGTTCTTGAAGTGATCGAAGAGGCCCACTCTGACAGATGAGAGTTTTGAAGGCTTTTTGCAGGTGAATTCGTAGTCTGCTTCCAGATCCCGATGATTGTGATGATGTTCGCCGTCCGCTTCCGGCTTGTCTTCGTTCGTATCATGACGGTCTTCTGTTGATGACAAGTTATGGTGGGAGGAGGTCAGAAAGCATTCTGCTTCAGAATTAAACCTGAAGAGCTGGGTACCATCTTCGAGAAGCGATTTAGCCGTTTGCAGGACTTCGCGCTGTTCTTCTGTTTCGGGTGCATGTTCGAAGCCTGTGATATTGTACATCGCACTCATCAGGGATGCGGACAGGTGCTGTCCATCAATGACAATTGCCATATTGGCTTCGCCATGGACGTGAGCATCGAGAGACTGCGCGCTGGCTGAAGCTGGCAGGAGAATGCTCGCAGTGCTCAGAATGCACGCTCCGATAAGATTAAATGACTTCATTGACGGCTCCTGGAATGTCGGGGGAAGGGAACAGGTGCAGGTTTCAGGGGATGGGCGCTCGCCCGGTTATGGCGGAGGCGGTAAATTGATCATTCATCCGCAAGCCGATGATGTGCCATGCAGCGCCCGGAAACTTCGATTGTCGGATTGACGGCCTGAAATCCGTTTGCTTCGAAGACAGACAGCAGCTCATGGCTTTCCGGGCCGAGCGGAATCTGCTCCGTCGTTCCGCATTCCTGACATATGACAAATGCAAGAGGTGCGTCCTGAGGACCGGATTTTAACGCGATATATTTCGAGACGGATCTGATCTTCCGGATCAGCCCCAGACCCTCAAGCCATTCCAGGGCGCGATAAGCAGTGGTCGGTTTCGTGCACCCGATCCCATCAAGACGACCGGCAATGTCATAGGCGCCTAGCGGTTCGTCTGCTTCGAGCAGAATGGCATACACGTATCGGCGAATGGAGGTGAAGGTCACGCCTTCCTGTTCCGCATGCCGTTCCGCAGCAAGAATCGTGGCTTCCGTCGAAGAAGGGGAAGGGGCGTCCTGCCGATTTTCGATCATGGTTGAAACAGCCTCTTGTAAAGCGGTTATGGGGCATATATCAGAATGTAATAACATAACGCAAGTTGAGGTAATGTAATGAATGCTCCGCAACGATTTTCGCCCGCAGTCGAGCAGTGGGGGAGCGCCTGATGGCGGCTCGTTCTTCCGGGGCAGCGGTCATAGATTTCTCTGCGGTAACGCTATCCGGGCTGTGCGTTGTGCACTGCCTTGCCTTGCCGCTCTTTGCAGCTTTTCTTCCCCTGGCCGGGGCGTGGTCTGAAGCTGAGTGGGTCCACAAGCTATTTGTCGCCTTGGCATTGCCCCTGTCGGGGTTCGCCATTGTCAGGCGATTATCGGCACCAGATTGGAAAGTCTTTGTCGGGTTGGCTGTTGCCGGTTTGAGCTTGCTGATTGCCGCGGCGTTCGTTGAACCGCTGCACGAACTGGAAACACCGCTCACTGTGACCGGGGCCCTGATGCTTGCGCTGGCGCACATATGGCGATGGATGCGTCACAGGCATGGCGGGTCCGGCCGCGACTTCTAAGCCCCAGAGGCGGGCGAAGCGTTTTCTACTACGATATCTCAAGCAGGAGGGTGCAAGTGTCCCAGACACTTCCGGTAACAGTTCTTTCCGGTTTTCTCGGCGCCGGTAAGACGACACTTTTAAATCATGTGCTTGCCAATCGCGAGGGGCGGCGGGTCGCGGTCATCGTAAACGATATGAGCGAGGTAAACATCGACGCCGCGCTTGTGCGCGATGGAGGAGCTAACCTTTCCCGTACGGATGAAGCGCTCGTTGAGATGAGCAATGGTTGTATCTGCTGCACTTTGAGAGATGATCTTCTGCAGGAGGTCACGCGCCTCGCTGCGGAAGGGCGTTTCGATTATCTGCTGATCGAGTCCACCGGGATTTCCGAACCATTGCCGGTGGCTGCGACCTTCGATTTCCGGGATGAGCGAGGCTTTTCTCTCGGGGACGTTGCGAAGATCGACACAATGGTGACCGTTGTAGACGCTGCGCATCTTTTGAAAGACTACAGCAGTTCGGACTTCCTTGTGGATCGTGGCGAGAGCCTCGGCGATGACGACGACCGCCCGCTGGTCCAGCTTCTGGTTGACCAGATCGAGTTTGCTGACGTCATTATTCTGAACAAGACAGATATCATCTCGCTGGATGACCTCGAAACGGTGCGGAAGCTGGTACGATCCCTCAATCCCGATGCCGATATCGTGGAATCTGAATTTGGAAATGTTCCACTCGACAAGGTTATGGGCACCGGACGATTTGATTTTGAAAAGGCGCACGATCATCCGCTGTGGGCGAAGGAACTGTACGGTTTTGAGGACCACGTTCCCGAAACGGAAGAGTATGGCATCGAAAGCTTCGTCTATCGTGGGCGCCAGCCTTTCGATCCGGCAAAACTGTTTGAGTTCTTCAATGAGCCCTGGCCGAATGTCGTCCGGGCAAAGGGGTTCTTCTGGCTGGCCACCCGGCCGGAATGGCTTGGCGAAGTCAGCCAGGCTGGCGCTTTGGTCAGGCATAGCGGGGTAGGGACCTGGTGGTCGGCTGTCCCACAAGAGCAATGGCCGGATCGTTCCGGCCTTGAGGACTATCTCTCTTCCGTCTGGGACCCGGTCTATGGTGACCGCCGGCAGGAAATTGTGTTCATCGGTATCGACATGGATCCTGTGTCGATTACCGCCCGGTTGGATGCGTGCCTGACCGACGCCTGTATGGACCAAAGAGGGGCAATCACTGCGCGTGAAGATTTGAGCGACCCGTTTCCCAAATGGAGAAGGCAATAATGGCTGCGTCGCCGGTCATGTTGCAGACCCGGACTGTCGACGCCTGCGATAGTTTCGGTTCGCTCATCGAATTGGGCTTTCGTGAAGCGGTGGAACTGGCTCTTTGGGAGCGAACAGTGGATCCTGAGATAAGGGATGCGTTTTGCGGTCTGGATTATTCCGGATTTGTCGATTTCCGGGTCGATGGCGACGAAGCCTCCATTTTATCAGCGGCTGAGGCGTTCCTTGCGGGGCGGAATTGGTCTCCCTTGGTTGTGGATCGCATCATGACGGACATAAAGGCCATTCTGTCTGCCAGTTCCGGTCATGCGGCGGAGTACACTTTACGTCTGGAATATGTCACCGATGACGCCTGTCGAAAGTTCCACAAGGACAAGACGGATATTCGTCTGATCACGACTTATTTCGGCCGCGGAACCCAGTGGTTCGATGAGCATCAGGGGAGCGGTGAGCCGGCGATCCAGGAAATGTCCACGTTTGAAGTGGGTATGTTTCTGGGGAAGCGTTGTGGGAAGGCGGGACATATCATTCACCGCTCGCCGCCAATCGAAGGTACCGGAAGCGCCCGTTTCGTGATGGTGTTCGATATTGAACGTCCAGGAATATGTTGACCGGAAAAGTCGTTCCGGAAGGAGACACAACACATGCAAGCCGATGAAAACCCCTTCCTGAAATCTTTCAAGGACCCCGCGGCGGTTTCGAACTACCAATCCGGTCCGCCGCGCTTCACGCCTGGTTTTGCTGACCTGCACAGGATGGTGACGATCCTTCTGGCCGAGCGGGTCCCGGCTGATGGCCGAATTCTGGTGCTTGGAGCGGGCGGAGGCCTGGAGCTTCGTGCAATGGCGGAAAGCCAGCCTGACTGGACATTTGTCGGTGTCGACCCGGCACGTCCAATGCTCGAGCTCGCCAGCAGCACGTTAGGCGACGCCGCTGAGCGTGTGGACTTCATCGAAGGGTACATAGATGCAGCGCCAGAGGAGGCCTTCGATGGGGCGGTATGTCTGCTCACTTTGCATTTTCTTGACCCGCAGGAGCGTTTGAGAACTGTCACGGAAATCCACAAGCGCCTCAAGCCTGGCGCACCTTTCGTTGTGGCCCATTCCAGTTTTCCTCAGGCACCTGACGTACGCGACAAATGGCTTTCCCGTTATGAAGCGTTCGCGGTCGCGTCTGGCGTTGATCCTGAAATGGCAAGCCAGGCGCGCGATGCTGTATCCCGGAGTGTCGAGCTCCTGACCCCGGAACAGGATGAACAAATCCTCAAATCGGCGGGTTTCTTGAACGTCGAGCAGTTCTACAGGGCGTTCACCTGGTGTGGTTGGGTTGCCAGTGAATAGTCGGTACCATGATAAACTTTCCTGCGAACAATTGTTCTTGAATCTAGCTCTGCGGTCGGGGCTGAAAACGCAACCGAGTGTTTGAGTGCGTATCCCTTTGTTGAACAAAAAGTGCGCAGAATCTCACCAGAAACAGTAACGGTATAATATAACATTGACTCGGTCGTTCAGCGCCCTAAGAGGCACCACGAGTGTTGGTCGCCTGGAGGAGCAGGGGGGATGCTGAAGTACGTATTTCGCTGGAAACAGCAGCTCTTTGTCAGCGGTGACCCGTCGGCAGGGGGGCAGTGCGGTCCAAGACGGCCATGGAAAACGGATTGAACAAGAATTCAGGTGCAGAACCGTTTCGCACGACCTCACAATGTAATGAAATAACCTATCAAATCGGAAAAACTATGACTCAGCAAATTCTCTCGTTCCGTCGGTTGTCGGGGTCGGTGGTCCTTGGCGCGCTCAGCGTAGCGGCGCCGGCATTTGCCGATGACCTTGAGCGGGAACTGGACACGGTGGTTGTTACCGCAACAGCTAGCGAGCAGGCTCTTCTAACCGCACCGGCGAGCGTATCGGTGGTAGATAATGCAGAGCTGGAATTGCGCGGCTCGACCGATTTGACTGACGCCCTGGCCGGTGAGCCCGGTGTGCAGGTTACCGGCATCGGCATGACCAGAAGGGGGATCAGTCTCCGCGGAATGCCGGAAGAGTATACACTTTACCTTCTCGATGGTCGCAGGGTGAGCGCTACCAATGGCGTGATTTCGCACTCCGACCTGGAACTCGGCTGGCTGCCTACAGCGGCGATTGAACAGGTCGAAGTTGTTCGGGGTCCGATGTCGTCGCTTTATGGGTCGGATGCGCTTGGCGGTGTCGTCAACATCATCTCCAAATCCCCGGCAGAAGAATTCATGGGCGAGCTGTCCCTCGGCGGCACGGCGCCGGAATCAGGGGACGGCGGTGAAAGCGTAAATGGCAGCGTCTTCCTTTCGGTTCCGATTGTCGAAGGCAAGCTTGGGGCGACCTTCGTTGGTGATGTGCTGGAGCGGAATGATCTGCCCAATCCGGATGACCCGGCCATTTCAGACATCGAAGGGCGGAAAACATCCACTGGAAGATTCAACCTTGTCTGGACGCCGGATGACCAGCAACGCATCGATTTTATCTACACCCGAAGCGATGACGAGCGCTGGCGCGACACGCGCACGTCCGGTCGGTCTCCGGTGGATTATGAGTATCGCGATGAAGGTGAGCGCGAGCAATTCGTTCTGGGGCACAAAGGCAACTGGTCCTGGGGACGTACGCAGGTGGACCTGTATCAGAGTTCCGCGAGTCGGGAGAACTTCCGGACGAATGGTCAAACCCCGACCCGGGACCAGGGGTTGGAAGACACAGTGCTCAGCGGACTGACCGCCTTCAAGCTGGCGGAGTCCCACTCCGTTACATTTGGCGGTGAAATTCGCCGCGAGGAGCTGGAGGATGATGTCGCGTCGCCGGATGGAACTTCGGAAGCAGAACAGGGCGCCATCTTCATCCAGGACGAGATCGAAGTCACCGATACGTTCAAACTGGTCGCTGGACTGCGTGGTGATCACCATGACGCATATGGCTGGGAAGCCAGCCCGCGCCTCTACGGCGTGTTCCAGCCGACGGACCGGATCGTTGTAAAAGGAGGCTACGGCGAAGGCTTCAAGTCGCCCAGCCTGACCAACTTGTCTGAGGACTTCCAGGTGCTCGCAGCTGGCGGCCGTTTCTGGGCCTATGGCAATCCGGATCTGAAACCTGAAACGACGAAGACCTTCGAGGCAAGCGTAGACTATATTGCCGATACCTGGACCGTGCATGCCGGTGTGTTCCACAACGAGTTGGAGAATCTGATTCAGACCCAGTGTGTGTCCGACTGCGGCATCAGGGGGGCGGAGGTCCGCTACTATACCAATCTGGAAGAGGCGGAGGTCAACGGGCTGGAATTGTCCGGGCAGATGGACCTGCCTGCCGGGTTCGGGGTGAATGCCAACTACACCTATCTCGATACTGAAGATAAGGCGACAGGGGATCAGATTGCGGAACGTCCTGAGCATCAGGCGAATGCCGCCGTGTCATGGTCTCCGAGGGAAGGGGCGGAGGTTCGCCTGCGTGTTGAGTATACCGGTGATCAGCTGGATTCGCCGGGCGTCAGCATCCCCGACTACACGCTCCTGCATCTTGATGCGGTGTGGCCTCTGACATCGCATGTGCGCCTGAATGCCGGGATCGACAACCTGACAGACGAACGTCTGGCTGACAGGTCTGACCTCTACACGTTTGCCGAACCAGGCCGTGTCTATCGCCTGTCGCTTTCCTACGCATTCTGAGGGTGGAGCGGGATATGTTCCGAACGATCCTGGCGGTGGTGACCATTGTCGTCGCGTGTGCCCTTGGCAGCGCGGCAGCTGATGAACAGCCAGAGCGGGATGCCCGCATTCATATTGTTGCCAGCGATTTTGTGCTTCCGTCCAAGCTCGTAAGGATTGCGGGATGGGGAAAAGACGCTGACGTTACGGTCACGCACAATTATCTTGAGCAGGGTGGACCCGGGAACTGGGCTGACTACGATCTGGTCGTCATAGACGCGCCACTGCGTGGACGTGCCGCTCAGCTGATTGAAGGTGTTATGGGGCAGCTCAACGCGGCTGGCGTTCCCTGGATGTCCGTGGGATCAGGCGGTCGGCCAGCGCGCTCGGGTAATCTGGACCCCGCCGTCTTCGAGACGTTGAGTGCCTATTATGAGGCGGGTGGTGAACGGAACTTCCGGAATTTCCTGACCTATATCGCCGCCTGGAATTCGGGCCGTGACACGAGCCGTATCCCGGCGCCCATCCCCATGCCTGAAAGTGCCATCTATCATCCGGATGCCCCCGATTTTTTTACGGATGTCAGCTCTTATGAAGCGTGGGGGCGGGACAGGTGGCCAGCAGATGCGCCCCGTCTGGCGGTCATTATTTCCTCGACCTACATCTCCGGCGTTCAGACGGCTGTACTGGACAAGATCGTCCATCAGGCAGAGTCGGCTGGCGTCATGCCAATCCTGTTCTGGTTCGACAGTATGGGGGAGACGGGTATCCCGGAAATGCTCGGCCCGGCTGATGTCGATCTGCTTGCAAGCTATACGCACATGCAGAATGGCGAGCAGCGCAAGGCCGAACTCGCAGAGCTGGACGTGCCGGCCGTCTTACTGCTGGGCAATCGCTCCATGACGCCGGCGGAATGGCGCAAGGCGGCGCAGGGCGTGGAACCTGCCATGACGGCGGTCCTGATGGCGACGCCGGAATCCTGGGGGATGGGGGACCCGATCGTAGTCTCCGGGGTTGAGAATGGAGAACCGGTCCCGATTCCCGAACAGATCGATTTGCTCATTGGCAAGGCGACAAGTGTTGCACGGCTGCGCCATTCCGATCAGGCGGACCGGAAGCTTGCCCTGTTCTTCTGGAATACGCCCCAGGGGGAGCGGAACATGTCGGCGTCCAATCTGAATGTTCCGGCAAGCGTTGAGCAGATCGGCGCAGCGTTGCGGCAGGCAGGCTATGATGTTCCCGAACTGACTGAGGATGACATCCTGCAGGCAGGCCAGTCGATGCTGGGCGGGTATTATCATCATGACCGTCTGGACGACCTGCTGGCGAACGGGTTGGCGCAGGCATTCCCCGTGTCGGATTACAAGGCCTGGCTCGACACGCTTCCACAGGAAGTGACCCAGCCGGTTTTTGACAAGTGGGGCGAGCCGGAATCCCACTGGGCGGTGCGAACGATCAATGGGCAGAAGGTTTTCGTCATCCCGTCAGTGACGTTTGGGAAGCTGCTGTTCCTGCCGCAGCCACCACGGGCCGATCAGGTCGGCGAGAGCTATCATGATGTCAAAGTGCCGCCGGGACACTTGTTTCTGGCAACTTACCTGATGGTGCAGAAGGCCTTCGACGCGAGTGCGATCATCCATCTGGGAACACATGGTACACAGGAGTGGACCCCCGGAAAGGACCGGGGCTTGTGGGCTTATGACTATCCGATGCTGACGCTCGGAAATGTTCCGGTCGTGTATCCCTATATTCAGGACAATGTCGCGGAGGCGATTCAGGCAATTCGCCGGGGGCGGGCCGTTACAATCAGTCACCAGACCCCGCCCTTCGCGCCGTCCGGATTCTATGATGAGCTGCGGGACATTCACGCCCTGATTCATGAGCGCGAGCAGCTGGATGAAGGCGCTGTCCGCGATGAAACAGATGCACGTCTTGCCGACGCCGTGATAGAGGCAAACCTGCAAAAAGATCTGCTGTGGACAGAGGAAGACGTAAGAAGCGACTTTTCGACCTTCCTGCCGATCCTGCACGATCACCTCCACGAACTGGCTCAGACAGCGACGCCGTTGGGCTTGCATACGTTCGGCCTCGCCGCCTCTCCGGAGCACAGGCTGATGACGGTCATGCAGCAATTGGGCGAGCCATATTATGCGTTGCTTGGGATCGACCAGGCTGAGATGTTCGCAACCGACACGGAGAAGCTGCCGGAAAGTAAACCGTACCAGTTTCTCGAACGCTTTCTGCGCGGGGGGGAGGACGTTTCGGGTATTGCCGACGCAGCGATGCGTGAGCAGATCGAACGCGCCCGGGCTTACGACCAGCACCTGGCTGACCCGCAAGAGCTTGAAGCCCTGTTGCACGCTCTGGATGGCGGCTTCACGAAAGCCGGCCCGGGTGGGGATCCGGTGCGCAATCCGCAAGCGTCCAGCGGCTGTAACCTGTTTGCATTTGAGCCGGACAAGATCCCGACGCCCTCGGCCTACAAGGCGGGTGAGGAGGCGTTCACGGGGCTGATAGACGCCTACAAATCAGACCATGATGGCCAGGCGCCCGACAAGCTGGCTTTCTCGCTTTTCTCGTCCGATGCAATCCGGACCCTGGGGATTACCGAAGCGCAGATCATGCATGCTTTGGGTGTTCGTCCGGTCTGGGGCCGGGGCGGGCGTGTCACAAAGCTCGAAATCATTCCGGCGGCCGAACTGGGGCGGCCACGCGTTGATGTCGTCATTCAGGCGACCAGTGTCTACCGGGACCAGTTTGATGGGCTTATGCGACTTTATTCAGAGGCGATCGATGAATTGTCCAAACAGAACGAGCCCGGGAATGCAGTCTATGCCGGTACACGCCGGGTGAGAGACGCGCTCCTCTCCGCAGGAACGGACGCCGGAACCGCAGACAGGCTGGCGTCGATAAGAATCTTTTCGAATGCGCCCGGTGATTATGGGTCGGGTGTTCCGGATGCCGCGCTCGATTCCACCAATTGGGAAGATGATGCCATCATCGCGCAGACATATCTGGCAAGCCAATCCTTTGCCTACGGGACGTCTGACTGGGGCCAGTCTGTTGCGAGCTTCGGCTTGTTCGAGAAGCAGCTGACGGGTGTCGATGCGGCGATCCTGGCACGGTCCTCCAACGTACACGGCGTCTTGTCGACGGATCACCCGTTTGAATACCTCGGTGGACTGTCTGCGGCTGTGAAATCCGTCAACGGAGAAAGTCCGGCGCTTTATATTTCGGATTTGCGGCGCGCCAAGCCGAAAATGGTTCAGGCTAGCAAGTTCCTCTCGGATGAGCTGCGCGCGCGTTACCAGAACCCGCAATGGATTTCGGCGATGATGGATGAGGGGTACGCCGGAACCGTCGAAATGCTGAGGGTGACAGATAACCTTTTCGGTTGGCAGGTGACTGACGAGTCAATGGTGCGTGCCGATCAGTGGCAGGCGATGCATGATACCTATGTCATGGATGCCCGGGATCTTGGCCTCAATGAGTGGTTCGAAGAACAGAACCCAACAGCGCAGGCTCAGATCATTGAGCGTATGATGGAAGCCATCCGTAAGGGATACTGGGATGCAAGCGAGCAGACGCGTAAAGAGCTTGCTCAGCGCTGGCAGGAGCTGACCGAACAGGCCGGGGCGGATGCAGGCGCTCAGACGACCGTCGAATACATTGAGGATATGGCAGCCGGGTTTGGTCTTGGGAATGGGCAGGGGGCACCTGCGGCCGATACTGCAGCTGCAGCGTCCCAGACCATTCAGGGACAGGTCATGAATGAAGTCCTGTCCCCCGGCGACGTGCGGCCGGACTGGCTGCGCCTGACTTCGATCGCTGGGCTCCTGCTCATAATTCTTGCGGGTGCGCTGCTCCAACTCCGCACGTCGCGTCAATGGACCTGAAATAAAGGGCAATACTGATGATTTTCGATTTCGAGACGATACTTTATGAAGTCTCAGCCGTTTTCCTCCTGCCGGCACTGACGGCGATTCTTGTGTCTCTCGCGTATTCGCTCCTGACCTTGGGACGTTTCCTGATGGAACTCGTGCAACGCTATTCCGGTCGTAAACAGGGCGCGCTGACGCAATACTACCGGAAGACCGGCGCAGATAGCGACGATCTGGAACTCTGGATCATGAAGCGGCTGGAACCGCTACGCCTGGTGTCCCGCGTGGCGCCTTTGCTGGGGCTCGTTGCAACGCTTATCCCCATGGGACCGGCATTGATGGCGCTTACGTCCGGAGAGTCTGCTGAGATGGCGAGCAATCTGGTCGTCGCATTCTCCGGCGTGACGCTGGCGCTGATCGCTGCAAGCCTGGCCTTTTTCGTTCTCAATATTCGCCGTCGTTGGCTGCTTGAAGAGTTGCGCGTGATCGAGACTGGCGCGGAGGTGGTTTCGTGAGGTTCCTGGAAGAGGACGAAGACGACCCCATCCTCTCTGTCGTCAATCTTGTCGATTTGTTTGTCGTGATCATCGGAATTCTGATGATCCTGCTCGTTCAGAATCCGCTAAATCCCTTCCGGAATGAAAACGTCATCGTCATCGAGAACCCCGGCGAAGCCGACATGCGCATGACGATCAAACAAGGCGAAGAGCTGACCCGTTACGAAAGTAGTGGCGAAATCGGAGAGGGCGAAGGGGTCAAGGCCGGTGTCGCGTATCGCCTTCCAGACGGGCGCATGATCTACGTTCCGGAAAGCGAGTGAGGGAATTGTCAGCTAAGCTCGGTCTACGAATGCTTCTCCTGGTGTTCGGAATCTTGTACCGAGAGGGGCAGCGGTTCGAGCCCGTTACCGCCCACCATTCAACATCCTCAAATCGATCCTCGATCGATTTGAGGATGAGAATACGCGCAGCGCAAGCAAGCGCTTATCCCGTAGTTCCCGTCCGCTTCTCAGCTTCCGGCACAACGTCCGCCACATCGCGCGCAACTGCCCGCAGGAACTCAATTGTTTTCAGTTCCTTGGCGTGCGCTTCATCCGGCTTCACGCCATAGTCGCGGTTGGAGGAGAGTTTCACGACGGTGACACCCCGGCCGGGATCGACATAGATAAACTCGTTGTAGACACCCATGGCGCAGAACTCGAGCGGCGCGGTGCTGAGCACCCACCACTGGAACCCGTAGCCGAGCGACTGGCCGTAGCCTGACGGAGCATCCGGCAAGGCAAAGCCGCCGGGCATCAGGTGTGGCATGTCGGGCGACAGGGATTTGTCGACCCAGGCTTCCGGCACGATCTGACGCCCATGCCAGTTGCCGCGATTGCGGTACAGCTCGCCCAGCTTGGCATAGTCGCGCGCCGTAGCCGTCAGGCCACCGAAGGCCATCTCAACGCCATCCTTGTCGACAATCCAGCGCGCCGGGCTTTCGGCGCCGAGTGGCTCCCAAAGCTTCTCCTGCATGTAGGCCGCCAGCGACTTTCCGGTGGACGCCGCCACCAGCATGCCGAGCACCTGAGTGTCGATGGAGTTGTAGAGCCGGTACATGCCGGGCTTGCGCGCCGGGGCCAGCGAGCGCGCAAAATCGGTCAGTGAGCCGCCGAGCGCAAAGGTGCGGGCGAAGCGATTGATGTCGGATTTCCAGTCGCTGTAATCCTCGTTCCAGGATGCGCCGGAGCACATCTGCAGCACCTGTTTGATCGTGACGCCGTCATAGGCCGAGCCTTTCAGCGCAGGCACATGGTCCGTCACCGGATCGTAGATCGAGTGGATATGGCCTTCCTCGATGGCGATGCCGACGAGGGCAGATACGAAGCTCTTCGCAACCGACCAGGACAGCCAGTCCTGTGTTCGTCCACCGGCGCCGGCATAGGTCTCGTGGATGATTTCGCCGTCCTTCAGGACAAGCATGGCGGCGGTGTCTGTGTCTTCGAGGAAGGTGTCTGTATTCCAGCTCTGGCCTTCGTAATCGAATGTCTCCGGCAGGTCCTGGAAGGCCGCTTCCGGGAAAGGGGTGCGGCGCGTCGCAGCCGGGATTTCGACCGTAGGGAAAATCTCGGCGATGTGGCTGAAGGTCCAGTCCTGGCGCGCGCCGGAGAAGAGCGTCGGGGCGAGCCGGATACGCAGAAGCGTGCTGCGATAGCGCCATGCGGCCAGCGCAAACAGCGCGGCGGTGACAGAAATGATCGCCGAAAGCGGCAGGTGGGCAATAGACACGGTGGACCCCAGACTCAATCCTGCCGGGGCATTCCCGGACTTCAGGTTCAGGGGTAACCGATCTTGGTTTCTGCCGGCCTTGGGTGGGGAGTGAAACTTGCGCCCCGCCGGCAAGGCTTTGTTTACGTCATGCCAAAGCGTTCGTGCATCAGCGTGATGCTGGCGACTTTGTGGATCAGGCCTTCGAACGCGATTTTCTGCTCGCCCTGCAGCATCTTCACCATGTTGAGCGCATTGCGGGCCCGATCCGGATCGATCACGGGCTGTTCCTCCAGCGCCTTTGAGGCAAAGACGTCTTCATACATCTGCATCATCGGATCTTCCGCATCGGTGACCGGCGGAGCGAGGAAGGGGTGTTTCTCGCGGGCGTAGACCTCGTCGATGAGCACATCCTTTGCGGCTTCGCGCAGCACATGCTTCTCGGTTATGCCCCGGACTTTCATGTCGATGGGAAGGCGCGCGGCGCACTCCGCCAGGCGATGGTCCAGCATGGGCACCCGTCCTTCGACGGAGTGGGCCATTTCCATCCGGTCACCCAGGAAGGTGAGGATGAAGTTCGCCATATGCGTTTTGGAATTCAGGTAAAGTGCTTGGTTGAGGCGCGAACGGCCATCAAGCGCGCGGCTGACCGGCAACCGGTCCATCACATAGGTGAACGGGTTGGCAGATGGGTGGATACCGGCCATCATTTCATCGCGATAAAGTCCGGACGAGATACGGCCAAGCTGGCCATAGGTCTCCATGAAGGAGGGCACCCAGCCGAGGCGGGTGGCGACTTCCTTGATCGCCGGGTCGTCTGCCCCTTCGCGCATGAAGATAGCGCGGGCTGCCGGGTTCGACTCGAAGATCTGCTCGATCATGGCCTGGGCTTCGGCTTCGCTGCGGCCATTGCCATGGTGCAGGATCGCGTCGCGCTTGAAGGGCAGGTAGCCGCCCAGCATTTCGTCGGCGCCTTCCCCGGTAAGAACGACCTTGATGCCGCGCTGGTTGACCGCGCGGCTAAGCAGGAACTTGGCGACGCCATTGGCATTCACGAATGGTGTTTCGGCATGCCACACCGCATCGGAATAGGCGGCGGCGAGGTCCTTCCGTCCGACGACAATGGGATTGTAGTTCGCGCCGGAAAACGCCGCCTGTTTCTCCGCGATCGGTGCCTCATTATAGAGTTCATCATCGAAGGCGAGCGTGTAGCATTCGATGGGCCGGGACAGGCCCTGCTGGGCAAAGCCGAGCACGGCGCAGGAGTCGATGCCGCCACTCAGATAACAGGCCACCGGCACGTCTGCGACGAGACGGTCCCGGATCGACTCCTTCAGGATGGCGCGGAATTCCTCGACGCATTCCGCCTCACTGCGTGTATCGCTCGCAAGGGCCGCTTCGGTCGGGAAGTCCCAGTCCCAATAGGTGTAGAGCTTGATGTCGCCGGGTGTGGCGATGGCGTACTGGCCTTGCGGCACGGACCAGATGTCCTTGAACAGGGTGCGGGCGTGATCCCGGAAGAGGAAGCCGTCATAGAACGCGGTTTCAAGGTCCCAGCGGGCCGGCACGCCGAGGGCCAGCAGGGCCTTGATCTCTGATGCAAAATAGACAGCCCCCTGATGAACTGTGTAGAAGAGGGGCTTGATGCCGAACCGGTCGCGGATCGCGATCAGGCAATTCTGGCGCTCGTCTGCGATGACGATCGAGAACTCACCGCGCAATTCTTTCAGCGCCTGCAATCCGTAATGCAGGTAAAGGTGCAGCGCGATCTCGCTGTCGGAGTCGGTCTTGAAGACCGCCCCTTCAGTAAGTAGACGGTCCCGGATTTCGCGATAGCCATAGAACTCGCCATTGACGACGATGTGGACATTGCCGTCCGAATTGCTGATCGGCTGGGCGCCATTGTCGAGGCCGATGATCGACAGGCGCGTATGGCCGAGAAACATGGATTTGTTTTCTGATACCCAGGTGTCAGACGATTCCGGTCCACGATGGGTGAGAGAGGCGACAGCCTTGTCCAGTGTCCTGAGCGACACCTTCCCGATTCCTGCGATCAGGCCACACATGGCATTATCTCCGTGATTTCCGAGCGCGTCTCACCCGAGTGCTTTCAGCATGTCGGGTACGAGCGCTTCATTGTGAATGCAAATATTGGCAACTGACTCATGAGAGAAAGTTGCGCCTGTATACCAGGTTTGCCGTTCGCCCTGCATCTGGCGCATGCGCGCGATCAGCCCTTTCCGAATCGCGCCCGGATCGTATTCGGGGAAATATTCCCAGATTTCCTGCTGGATTACGGCGTTGATGCTGCCGCCGCGCCGGGTCACTTCCTCGCGCAGGATTTCGATCAGTTCCGGCCCGGTATACTCGCCCGGCAGCTGGTTGGCGATGTAGAGGTGGCCGCCGAGACCCGCATCATAGCCTTCGCGCCGGGCCGACATCATCAGGCCCGGCTCCACACCCGGCAGGCAGGTTTCGCTATAGTATTCGATTTGCTCCTGGAACCAGTCCTCGGATGAAATCAATGTGGTGGCATAGCCGCCCCAGTGGATCGCATCGCCGACAATGCGCTCTGCTTCGGTGGGTTCCAGCAGGGCAGAGAACCTGTCGACCGGCATCGCGCAGATCAGGGCGTCGAATTTTGCCTCGGTTCCGTCATCCAGCACGACCAGGTGCTGGTCTCCGGACCGGTCTATGTGACGGACATGGGTTTCAAGGCGGACATCCATGGGCTTTGCCAGGCGTTCCCAGAACTCGCCCCAGCCTTCGACCGGCATATAGATCTTGTTCAGCGTGCCGGACAGAATGAGGTCCATGTCGACCCACCGCATGGCATGAACGATCGGTACAGTCTTGAGGTCGCCATAGCCCATGCCTGTGACCGTGCGCATCATCATCTTCTCGATCTTGCCGAGCTTGCGGGCGCGCAGCCAGTCGACGGTCGGGGTCGCGGCTTCCTCAAGGGCTTTCTGCGGCGGTGTATCGGACTCGAGTGCCTTCAGCAGTTTGCGGCGGGCCCGGACATAGGAGATGCCCTGAACAGCCAGCGGGGCACCGGGCCCGGAATTGAAAAAATCCCGGGCCGGCACGCCATCGATCTTGTGCGGCACGATCTGCTGGATGGTGATGCCCTGTTCGCGCATCCACTTCATGACGCGCCGGTGGGACATGATTGTGTAGCAGGTGCCGAATTCGATCAGATCCTCGCCCTGACGTACGCTCAGGGATTTCCCGCCGACGCGGTGGGATTTCTCGTATAGGGTGACGGAGTGATCGCTCTGCTCCATCAGGAGTCGAGCGATCGTCAGGCCAGCTGGACCTGCGCCGAGAATGGCGATCCGCTTTCCGCCCGGCTTCATCTGAACTACTCACAACAGCATCAGCCAACAGGACTAGCTTATTGCGCCGCCGATGCAAGGCGAATGCTGCCCCTTGTGGCGTTTCAGACGGAAAACTTCAGAAGGCGTTCAGCCGTTGGCCGTTCGGCGGGGCGCGGGCGACGTGCTGCCAATCACGGTATCGGTTTTGGGGCCGAAGCGTTTGCCCACAATTGCCGAAGAGGGGAGCGTGATCGTGATCGCATTGCCGATCTTGTTGAGCGGCCGCACGGTGATTTCAGCGCCCTGGCTGTTGAGATATTTCTTGATCAGCGCGAGTTCGAGGCCGCGCGTCACATACTGGTCGGCGCCGGGGCGTGTCTCGTCGCCATAGGGCTCGAAGAAGTCTGCAACTTCTGCCGGGCTGAGCGGACGGCCGCGGTCGACGATGGTGACGTGAATACGACCTTCCTCGTCCGGTGTGCAGGTCAGCACGATCGGGTCGATCGAAACCATGGAGGCGCGCTTGAGCAGTTTCACCACGGTGGACGTAAAGCGCGGACCATCGATCATCACGACATCGAGGTCTTGCGGAATGGAGACCTTGATGCGATCGAAGGTCGCCGTTTCCCAGGTCGCGGTGGCCCAGAGCTGCTCCGGCGAGAGAAGTTCGCGCAGGTCTTCCGGTGCCTCGTTCGAGAACGTGCCGCCGGATTCGCCCTCGGCATATTCCTCGATGTCGCGTACCAGGTCGAGCAGGTCGCGAGCAACCTTGTCGATGCTGTCGCAGTGACCGCTGATCTCTTCGCGGGAAAACTCGATCTTCGACCCCGACGACATCGCAGACGCCAGCGTCATGATATACTTCAGCGGGCCGGCAAGGTCGGTCGATGCACGCGAAATGAAGCGCGACCGGGCAGCCAGGGCGTCATTGATGGTTTCCTGCGCAGCGAGAAGCGACCGCTGGGTTTCTTTCTGCAGGTTGATGTTCGTGTGCGTTACAATGAAGTTGCGATTCGCGGACTGGGTAACAGATCGGATAAACCAGTCGCTGCCCTTCACCGAAATCTCCTTGGTGCCGAGATCCACCGTAGTCGGAACGAAGTCGGGGAAATAGTTCTGGTGATAGGTGTTAGCCACCAGCCGCTCGCCAGTTTCGGTGAAGATGGCGAAGCCGTGCCGTGAGGTTTCAAGGGACTGTTTCAGCAGGTCGTGCGCGCGCTCTGTTTCCGTGCGAGACTCGACCAGTTCCAGGGTGGACTGGAAGAAGTTCCGGGAGCTGACAAGCAGGGCGACAGAGAGGGCAAGACCGAACAGCGTGGCCGTCATGGCTGTTGCTGTGTGGTGTTGCAGCAAGGCCAGGAGCTGAACGATGGTCGCGGCAGTCATGTATCGGGCGGCCACGCCAACCATCGGGGCGGTGAAGCCAACCACGCCGCAGCACATGCCCATTGCAACGCCGATCATGGTCAGCTGTTGGGCTTCGGTCTCGGCGACCGGCGTCAGCATCAGGCCCGTCCACCAGAGGCCAAGAATAAACGATCCAATCTCGGCGCGCTTGACGAAGCGGCCGGATGGCACCCGTCCCGTGCTGAGGTCGAGCGGGCGCAGGCCGCTCCAGAACATGAAGCCGGAATAGAGGGCAACCGGCACCCACCACGCAAAGGCGATCGGGCAGAAACCGGACTCGGAGTCTGCCGAGAACATGGCCAGCAGGATCGTCGCATTGATCAGCGTCACGACACTGATCGGGATCTTGTATTTCTGGAACCGGCTAAGCATGTGCAGGTTCATCGGACCGCGCACGCTCTCGTCGATCTTCGGGGAACCGAAGAGGATCAGGTCAAGGAACGTGAAACGGGTCGCCGCACTGGTCATGCAGCCACATAATCACAAGTCAGATAAGTTATAGTTCATGCCGGAAAGAGTTTTGCGGTTTCGGATTAACCACTCGTTCACCCGCAGTTCTGTTGCAATTGCTTCAGGTCACGCGTTTTGCGCCGCGCGGCGGCGTTAAGGACTGGCATGTCCGTATCCCGAAAAGTGTTCATTCGCTTTGCACAATATTCCACAGGGCAACACCCGGAAAAGTCTCGGCCTGCCGCTGCGCCGGGTGCTTTAGCTATTCCTATACCTGCCATGGCTATGGTTACCGCCAAAGAGGTATGTGGGTCAGGACGGGTATGACATCAGCAAGCTCAATCTCCCGCGCGGCGCGTCTCTGGGCGTGGCTGCTGGCTGGATCCATCTTTCTCAGTGTTGTCGCGGTGAGCCTTCTTAAAGGCAGGCTTGGCCAGCCGGGCCCTGATGGTGATGATGTCATGCGGCTTGTGCAGATCCGTGACTTGCTGGCGGGGCAGGGATGGTTCGACCTTCATCAATATCGCCTGGGGCCCGATGGGGGTACACTGATGCACTGGTCCCGGATACCGGACATGCCGATTGTTTTGCTTACGGGCCTGTTTGACCTATTCCTGCCGCATGACACTGCGCTGGCCTGGGCCATATCGGTCTGGCCGCCGCTCAGCATGCTGTTCGTTCTCGGCGGGCTCTGGCTGGCGGCGCGGAATCTCGATGGCAGCAGGCTGCTTGTCTTTACCTTCATCGTCGCGCTGCCTGTCCTGTTCGCCCATTTCCGGTTCCTGTCCGGCTCTCTCGATCATCACAATCTTCAACTGGGCTTTCTCGCCATTGCTGTCGGGGCGTCGCTCGACCGCAATGTCGCGCCGAAGAGCATAGTGCTGAGTGCCATCATGCTGGCGCTGTCCGTCGCAGTCGGGATTGAGCTTTATCCCTTTGTGGCGGTCATCTGCGGGTTCCATGCCCTCGATTGGGCCGTGCGCGGGACAGAGATCCGCCGGGGAACGATTGCTTTCGGCGTGACACTGGCCGGCACGGCCGCAGCTTGTTTCTTTGCGACGGTGCCCCCGGCACTCTGGGGGCGGGTCTATTGCGACAGCTTTTCCATTATCAGCTTCCTCGCCCTCGGGATCGGGGGCGGTGGCCTGGCGCTCGCCGCGGCGTTTCTCTCGGAACGCAGCGTGCGCGTTCGGCTCGCGGGCCTCGCTGGCGTGGGGCTCGCCTGCGGTGTGGTATTTGTCTTTCAGGGGCCGCAATGCCTTGCGAACCCGATCGATGTGCTGGCCCCGGATGTGCGCGAGATCTGGTTCAACTCGATCACCGAAGCGCGGCCCATGTTCGCGCAGGATGGCGGACGCTGGCCCTTTGTTGCCTATGCGATGGGAACCAGCGTGGTGGCGCTGGGTGTTTCCATCCATGGAGTGCTCCGTCGGCGGGATATTCGCACCTGGGGCCTGTTTGCCTTGCTACTGGCGCTGGCGCTTGTCCTGATGCTGTATCAGGTCCGGTTCTATGCGTTCGGCAGCCTTCTGGCGATTATTCCCTGTGCGCTCTGGGTGTCGGATGTCTATGCCCGTGGCCGGGAGGAGGGGGGCAGCCGGATCGCGTATCTTGCGCCGCTGGTGCTTTCCAATCCCGCCCTCTGGGCGTTGCCGCCGACGTTGATCGCACCATTGCCGCAGGACACGTCGTCGGAGGAACTGGCCTGTCTCTCCGACACGGCTCTCACAGCGTTATCTTCGGTGCCGCCGGGGATGATCCTGTCGGATGCGAATATCGGTTCCTACCTCCTTAACGAGACCTCGCACTCGGTCATGAGTGCCAACTATCATCGCGATACGGCGGGCATTGGCGCGAGCCTTGAAGCCTTTGGGCTGCCGCCCGCAGAGGTTCCGGCCTTGCTGGCGGAGAACCAGGTCGACTATGTGCTCCTGTGTCCAGGGGCACCTGAGAACAAGACGTTTACCGCGCTCCGGCCAGACGGCTTTCTTGCCCGTCTTGCGGCCGGGGAGGTTCCGGGCTGGCTAAGACCTGTCGAGCCAATACCACAGGACGAGTCGTCCGGACGCCTCTATAAAGTCATGCCCGCCGGCTGATTTGCTTCCCCCTGCGAGACAGGTTGACCGGCCTCTTCCGCGTGCCAGTATCGAAGAAAAAGTCGATCAGGCGGAGGAAAAGGGAATGCCATCAGGGAAGGATGATCAGTCGCTGCGGATTGCCGTGCTTGGCGCGGGCATGAGCGGACTGGCTGCGGTCGCGAAACTCAAGCAAGCCGGCTATACGCAGATCGACCTGTTCGAAAAATCAGATGGTGTTGGCGGCACATGGCGGGACAATACCTATCCGGGCTGTGGCTGCGATGTGCCCAGCCATCTTTATTCCTATTCGTTCGATCTCAATCCGGACTGGGACTATAAATGGTCTCTCCAGCCGCAGATCCTTCAGTATTTCGAAGATTTCGCGGACAAATTCGGTGTGCGTCCGCATTGCCACTTCAAGACCGAAATAACGGACTGCCGCTATGACGACGCCAGCCGGACCTGGACGCTGACGAAGGCAGATGGCACCACCCACACGGCGGATGTGCTGATTTCGGGCCTCGGCCAGCTGAACATTCCCGCGATTCCGGACTTTGAAGGCAAGGACAGTTTCGAGGGCCCCGCCTTCCACTCGGCGCGCTGGGATCACTCTGTCGACTTCAAGGGCAAAACGGTCTGTGTCATCGGCAACGGGCCGAGCGCTGTCCAGTTCCTGCCCGAGATCCAGAAACAGGTCGGTAAGCTGATCAGTTTCCAGCGCTCGCCGGCCTGGTGCCGTCCGCGCGGCCAGCGCAAATATACCGAAGCCGACAAGCGCGCATTCGACCGCCAGCGCTGGCGGATCAACTGGTATCGCTGGCGCATCCGCGCTTTCGCAGACTTTGGCTTCACCGCCTTCCACCAGGGTGAGAACGGTATGGCCAAGTCGATGAAGAAGATGTGCCTCAAACATCTGGAAGACCAGGTGAAGGATTCGGAGATGCGTGCCCTGCTGACGCCGGACTTCGAGCCGGGCTGCAAGCGCATCCTGATTTCAGACGACTATTACCCCGCGCTGATCCAGCCGAATGTCGAAGTGATCCGTCAGGGAGTGAAGGAAATCACGCCCCGGGGCGTTGTTGGCGATGATGGTGTGGAGCACCCCTGTGACGTGATCATCTATGCCACCGGCTTCCAGTCGACCGAATTCCTGACACCGATGCAGGTCCATGGCCGGGAAGGGGTGTCGCTGAACGAAGTCTGGAAAGACGGCGCGGAAGCCTTCAAGGGGGTCGCCGTCCCCGGTTTCCCGAACTTCTTTCTGCTCTATGGGCCGAACACCAATCTTGGGCACAATTCCATCATCCTGATGGTGGAGCAGCAAATCGGTTACATCCTCCAGGCGATTGAGCAGATTGCGGCCAAAGACGTGGCCGCACTGGATGTGAAGCCCGAGGCGATGAGCGCCTATAATGAGAAGCTGCAGGCCGATCTCGGCAAGACGGTCTGGGCGGGAGATTGCGCCAGCTGGTACAAGACGGAGAGCGGCAAGGTGACCAACAACTGGTCAGGCAAGACGACTGAATATGCGGCCATCATGCGCAAATTCGATCCGGACAGCTGGCAGGTGATCCCCTCGGCATAGAGTGGAATGTTAAACGGCGCTAACGATGTGTTAAGCATATGTGTACGCGCCGTTCTGTTCCGCGCGATGTCAATATCCGGCCCGGTCTTGAATCTTCAATAAAAGCAACGGGAATCATGGACCGGAACGGATCGTTCCGTTTATCTGCGTGCCGTCCCTTGCATTAAAGCCGCGTTAACGGCAATGGGGGTATGGGGCTGTGTAGAAAATTATACACGCGCGCCGGGATTTGTCGCCTGGCCGCTCAGGAAAAGAGCGCGGTAAGACATGATTGGTAGCCTCCTCGGCATGCTGTCTACGGACATGGCGATCGACCTCGGAACGGCCAACACGCTGGTCTATGTGAAGGGGCAGGGGGTCAAGCTCGATGAGCCCTCCGTCGTCGCTTACATGACCCAGGGCGGCCGCAAGATCGTCTATGCGGTCGGCGAGCAGGCCAAGAACATGCTCGGCAAGACTCCGGTGAACATGGAAGCCATCCGCCCGATGCGTGATGGCGTGATCGCCGATTTCGAAGTCGCCGAGGAAATGATCAAGCACTTCATCCGGAAGGTTCACAACCGCCGGGCGTTCGTGTCTCCCCTCATCATCATCTGCGTGCCCAGCTCCGCCACCAGCGTTGAGCGCCGTGCCATTCACCAGTCGGCCCTGGCAGCCGGGGCACGTGAAGTCCACCTGATCGAAGAGCCCATGGCTGCGGCCATCGGCGCCGGCCTGCCGATTGACGATCCGGCAGGCTCCATGGTGGTCGACATCGGCGGTGGTACGTCCGAGGTGGCTGTCCTGTCGCTTGGCGGGATCGTCTATTCGCGTTCGGTCCGCGTTGGCGGCGACAAGATGGATCAGGCCATCGTCAACTATCTGCGCCGCGAGCAGAAGATCCTGATCGGCGAAATGTCGGCCGAACGGATCAAGAAAGAGATCGGCACGGCCCAGCCGCCGGAAAACGGCACCGGCATGTCGCTGACGGTGCGGGGCCGCGGCACGCTGGATGGTGTGCCGAAGGAAACCGAGATCAACGAAGCGATGATCGCCGATGCGCTGTCCGAGCCGGTCAACGATATCATCGACGCTGTGAAGATCGCCCTGGAAGCCATGCCGCCTGAACTGGCTGCCGACATTGTCGACCGTGGCATCGTTCTGACGGGCGGCGGCGCATTGCTGCGCAATCTCGACGCTGTAATCCGCGAGCAGGCCCAACTGCCCGTAATGATCGCCGACGACCCGCTACGCTGCGTGGTCAATGGCTGCGGTCATGTGCTCGAGAACTTCTCCAAGATGCGAAACGTCCTCTCTCCGGAGGTCTGAAGACGGTATAATCAGGGAAACACCAGAGGACCCGCCATATGGCACGTTCGGGCCGGTCAGCTCAGAAAGGCGTCCGGCGCTCTCCCAAGCGCCTCGTCCTTGGTGTGCTCATTTTCGGGTTCGCGGCGCTCATCATTGCCCAATCCGCCCCGCAAATCAGCCAGTTTTTCAACCCCGTCCGCGCGTCCGTAGGGGACCGCCTCGGCGGCGGAGAACAGATCGGCCTGTGGGCCCGGCTGACAGGCCGCGCGGCGCAGGAACAGCGGATCCACGAACTAGAAGCACAAGTGCGCGACCTTTCCCGCTACAAGGCCGCAGCCATCTCCATGGCCGACCGTCTGGAAGCCTATGAGGAAATTCTCAACCTGCTCGGCGAACCGCCCGCGCGCGGCGTGACGGCACGTGTGACCTCGGAAAGCGACGGGCCGTTCGCGCAAACGCTTCTGGCGAATGCCGGCCGCTCTCAGGGGGTTGAGCCCGGCTCTGTCGCAATGAATGAAGGCGGCCTTGTCGGCCGGGTGATCCAGCTCGGCGAACGCTCTTCGCGCATCCTTCTGGTCACCGACTTCAACAGCCGTGTACCGGTGATCGGGGAAGTTTCCGGCGTGCACGCCATCATGCAGGGCGGCTCGACCAGTTCCGGAACGCTGACGGACCTGCCGGAGCGCAGCGACTTCATTGAAGGCGAGCGGATCCTGACCTCCTCGGAAGGCGGGGCCTATCCGCGTGGCCTGGTGGTGGGCGACGTTCAGAAGTCCGGCAATGACTGGCGCGTCAAATATGCCATGAGCGATGGCTCCTCCGGCTACGTCCAGCTGATCCCGCCCCCCACCGTCGAACGGCCGATATCCGCCGGAGACCTGCCAGCGCTTGAAGACGGCACGTCTGCCAGCCCGACGCAGGGGGCGCGCCGCTGATGCCGGCTTCCTTCCTGACCCGGCGCAGGCAGAGCCTCTGGGCAAAATCGGGCCCGACACCGCGCCTGCTGTTCGGATCTTTCCTGATCGCAACAGTCGGCCTGTTCGGCTTGACCCGGAACGATATTTTCGGCCTGTCCTTTGCCTGGCCTCACGCAGCCCTCTGGGGAGCGGTCGGCTGGGGACGGGTCGGCCTTTCCATCCGCCCCATGATCATCCTGATTGTGTTCGGCGCCATTCAGGACGTCATCTTCCACGCGCCGATGGGAAGCTTCGAGGTCGTCAATCTGATGACCTATGCTGCCAGCACGGCAATTTCATCAGAGTTTGATGTCACCAATGAGCCGCTGATCGCCATTATCGCGACAACGATCCTGTTTGCAGGGGCGTTCCTGCTGCTCTGGCTGATGGCGTCGACGCTGGAAGATCATCCGGTCCGCCTTCTGCCCCTGGTCGCGGCCATGCTGACGACGGGCCTGCTTTATGCGCTGATCCACAAAGTGTTCGATCTTGGCCGCAGGCCGGGTGAGTCGGTGGGGCAGGCGTCATGAGCAAGAGCTTTAACCCCGACCAGGAATTCTCCCGGCGCATGCTGATGGCAGGTGTCGGCGGAGGCGTCGTGTGGGCTGGCCTCGTCGCGCGCCTGTTCCAGCTGCAGATCCTGGAAGGCAAGAAATACGACAAGCTGGCGAACGAGAACCACATCAAGCTGGAACTCGCCCCGCCGCAGCGGGGGCGGATTCTCGACCGTTTCGGCAAGCCGCTCGCATCGCACCGCCGGGCCGGACGGGTCACCGTCATTCCGGAACAGCTGGATGATCCTGCGGCAACAATTGCCAGCATCGGCCGGCTGATCGACCTGTCCGACGGGCAGGTCGAGCGCGTTCTGAGGGATATCGAGCGCGCCCGCCTGCGCCGTGCGGCGTTCCTGCCGGTGATTGTGGCGAACGAGCTTTCCTATGAAGACTTCGCCCGGATGAATGTCCACGCTGTGGAACTGCCGGGTGTCCAGGTGGAGATGGCCCTGACCCGGTCCTATCCGCGCGGACGGGATTTTGCGCACGTTCTGGGTTATGTCGCCCGTGCCAGCCAGGACGATCTGGAACGCCTGACGGAAGGCAAGACAGTCGACGAAGCCACGACCATCGAGCGGATGTTCCGGCATCCTGACATGCGGACCGGCCGGCAGGGGATGGAGCGCTTCGCCGAGGAATGGCTGCGCGGCAAGCCGGGCTTCAAGAAGCTGGTCACCAACGCGGCCGGACGGGTCATCGATCAGATTCCGGATGAACGCCTCGCGCCGGAAGCCGGCAAGGACCTGTTCGTCACGATCGACATGGACCTGCAGCGGGTCGCGATTGAACGGTTTGAAGGCGAAAGCGGCGCAGCCGTGGTCGTCGAGATTGAAAGCGGCGATGTCCTGGCCATGGTTTCGACACCGGCCTTCGATCCCAATGATTTCGTCAACGGGATCTCGGGCACGGACTATGCAGCGCTGAGGGACAATTCCCGCGCGCCGCTTTATCCGCGTGCGCATGGCGGGGTCTATCCACCGGGGTCGACCTTCAAGATGGTGGTTGCGACAGCGGCGCTGGAAACCGGCGCCATCAAGCCGACCGACAAGGTGCATTGCAACGGCTACTACCATTTCGGGAACCGGACGTGGCATTGCTGGAAAAAAGGCGGCCACGGAACGGTGGATCTGCACGGCGGCATCAAGGGCTCGTGCGACGTCTACTTCTATGAAGTCGCCCGCCGGGCCGGTGCGCAGGCGATTGCGGACACGGCACGCAAGTTCGGTTTCGGCCAGGCCTGGTCCCTCGGCATGACCGGTGCGCGCGGCGGCCTGGTGCCTGATCCGGAATGGAAAATGCGGGTCCGTAAGGAGCCCTGGTATGAGGGCGAAACGCTGAATTTCGGCATCGGGCAGGGCCAGCTTGGCGTGACGCCATTGCAACTGGCACTGATGACCGCCCGGATCGCCACCGAAGGTCACTCGCTGAAACCTAACCTGATCGGTGTCGGACCGCAGGACCCAGACGATCATGTGCTGGATGCGCCGCTCGACCCGGAAATCATGAAAATGATGAAGTCCGGCATGTATGGCGTGACGTCCGAATGGGGCGGAACAGCACGCAGCTCCGGCGATCTGGGGCTTGGCGGCCCACGCCTTGCGGGCAAGACTGGAACGGCGCAGGTTCGCCGCATTACGGCCGCTGAACGTGCCACCGGCGTCCGCAAGGGGGCGAGCATCGAGCGTGAATTGCGCGACCATGCCCTGTTTGTTGCCTATGCCCCGGCTGACAATCCGAAATATGCGATCTCTGTCGTCGTTGAGCACGGGGAAGGGGGCTCGCGCACCGCTGCGCCGGTCGCCCGCGATATTCTCGCACACGCCATCCGCACCAATAGCGGCCGCAAGCCGGCATGGACCAAGAGCGCGTCCATTGACCGGTCCGATAAAGAAGGCACGCCGACATGAGCCGCGACGGCAGCTTCAGCGGCTACAGCCGCGGGGAAGCGCGCACGCGTACTGCCCGGTCGCTCAATTTTGACGGGACCTCGTCCGGCCTGCTTGGCAAGATGGCGCGGTTGCCCTGGGGCTTTATCCTGCTGATCGTCGCCATGGCGCTGATCGGCATCGCGATGCTTTATTCCTCGACTTTCACCAATCCGGCCGAGCAGCATTTGTGGAAGCTTCAGCTGATCCGCTTCGTCATCTGCTTCGGCATCATGATCGCACTGGCTATGTTGCCACTGTCCTGGTGGATGAATTTGTCCTGGCTGGCCTATGCCGGGACGATCCTGCTGTTGCTCGCGGTGGAGTTTTTCGGCGTCATGGGCGGCGGGGCGCAGCGCTGGCTGAAGATTGGCCCGGTTGCCGTCCAGCCCTCGGAATTTGCCAAGCTTGCCGTGACGCTGGCGCTTGCCCGTTATTACCACGGGATGCTGGGGGCGAACGGGTCCCGTTTCTTCATTCATATCGGCGCGGCAGTGATTATCCTCATCCCGGCCGCGCTCGTCTTCCTCCAGCCGGACCTGGGCACCGCGCTTGCGATTGTCGCATCCGGCGGTGTGGTCGTTTTCCTGGCCGGCCTGTCCGGACGGGTCATCCTGGCCGGGATCGGTGCGGCCGTGGCGGCAGTGTGGCCGGTCTACCAGTTCGTGCTGGAACCCTATCAGCGCGGGCGCGTGGACACGTTCCTGGCCCAGTTGTTCGGATCCAGCGGCGCATCGACCTCGCTGGGTGAAAGCTACCAGATCGAGCAGGCCAAGATTGCCATCGGCGCCGGTGGGCTGAACGGGAAGGGCTGGCTGCAGGGCATCCAGTCCCAGCAGGACTATGTGCCGGAGCAACACACCGATTTCATTCTGACCGTGATTGCCGAGGAATTCGGCTTCCTCGGCGCGACGGCCATCCTGGTCGGCTTTGCCATCCTGCTCGGCTGGTCGCTCTACACGGCTTTCCAGTCTGCCAGCAGTTTCGGCCGTTATGCGGCAGCAGGCGCGACGGCGACGGTCGCGTTCTATGTCGTCTTCAATGTGGCGATGGTGCTGGGACTCCTGCCAGTGGTGGGCATGCCATTGCCTCTTATCTCATACGGTGGCACAGCCATGCTGACAGCGATGTCGTGTTTCGGCCTGATCCTTTCGGCCTATCTGCATCGCGACGACAAACTCAATACAACGGGGTTGTTCTGACCCTGACGCAGCATATGGCGTTGATTTTTGTTTCACCGCCTATAGTTTCGCGCGAAACATTATACCCTGGGGAGAGGGAAATATGGCAACAATCGCCCGCAAGGCAGACACATGGGGCTCACGCTTCGGGTTCATCATGGCTGCCGTTGGTTCTTCGGTCGGCCTCGGCAATTTCTGGCGGTTTCCATACACCGCCGGTGAGAATGGCGGCGGCGCCTTTATCCTGATCTATATCGCCTGTGTGGTTCTGATCGGCCTGCCTGTGCTGATGGCGGAATACGGCATGGGCCGCAAATCCGGCATGTCGGCCGTGGAAGGCGTGGAGTCGCTCGCCCGGGCGGAAAGCAAATCCCAGAAATGGGGCATGGTCGGCTGGATCGGTACGATCACGGCGACCTTTATCCTGTCCTTCTACATGGTGATCTCAGCCTGGCTTCTGGCCTTTGTGATCCAGGCCATGAAGAACGGGTTTGCCGGCATGGATGCCGCAAGCTCCGGCAGCAATTTCGCCAATGTCATCGGGCAGGGCGAGCATGCGCTGGCGTCGAAATGGTACATGCTGGCGCTGCTGGCGGCCTTCATCATTGCCAATATCGCCATTGTTGGCCGGGGTGTGAAAGGCGGCATCGAGAAGGCGGCCAGCATCCTGATGCCAGCCTTCTTCGTGATTCTCCTGGTCATCGTCGGCTTCTCCCTGTCGCGCGGCAATGCCGGGGAGACGTTTGCCTTCCTGTTCCAGCCCAAATGGGAGGATGTCGGCTTCAAGACTTTCCTTGAAGCGGTCGGCCAGGCCTTCTTCTCCATCGGTGTTGGCGTCGGCCTGATGATCACCTATGGCGCCTATCTGGACCGCGGCACCAACATATCGCGATCCTCCGTCATCATTGCAGGATCGGACACATTCGTCGCACTGATCGCCGGCTTTGCGATCTTCCCGATCGTATTTGCCGCCGGGCTCGATCCGGCTGGTGGCCCGAGCCTGTTCTTCGTGTCGATGCCGGTGGCGCTCGGCAATCTCGGACCGATCGGTTACCTGATGTCGGTTCTGTTCTTTGCGCTGGCGCTGTTTGCCGCCTTCACCTCGTCGATCTCGCTGCTTGAAGTGTCGGTTTCCTGGCTGGAAGAACGCCAGGGCGTGACCCGGCTCGGCGCGGCAATGGGCGTGGGTTTCATGCTCTGGATGGTCGGCGCGGCCTATATTTTCTCGACCGAATATCTCGACTTCATGGACTTCATCACAGGCAACGTCCTCTTGCCGCTGGGCGGCCTGCTGGTCGCGATCTTTGCCGGCTGGGTTCTGTCACGCGACATGCTGACGTCGGAGCTGGGCGAGGGCAACATCATGAATGTCTGGCGCTTCCTGATGCGCTGGTTCGTGCCGGCCTTTGTCGGCTTCGTCCTGTTCTTTGGCTTCTTCGACAAGATCCAGGACCAGTACCACGTTCAGCTGCCGGGCTTCCTGGAAACCCTGCTGGGGCCGAATTACGAGCTGCCGCCCGTGGAGTGAACGGTCTTCGGCGGGCGTGTCCGCACCCTCACGAACACCGTCTATAGACCATCAATACACCTTATATAGAAGCGCCCTCCACGTGGTGGAGGGCGTTTTCATGTCGGGCTTTCAGATCCATCGGAGGATCAGGCAGGGATCAGGCAGGGATCAGGCGCGGACTTTTGAGCCGTAAACGCCGGCAAAATGATCCGTCGCCTGAATCAGCTTGTCGACGATGCCGGGCTCCATCGAGGAGTGGCCGGCATCCGGCACGATGTGAAGCTCGGCTTTCGGCCAGGCTTTCGACAAGGCCCAGGCCGTCGACAGCGGTGTCACGACATCATAGCGGCCGTGAACGATCACGCCCGGAATGTTCTTCAGCTTTTCCGCGCACTGTTCCAGCAGCCAGTTGTCGGTGGCGAAGAAGCCGCGATTGACGAAATAGTGGCATTCGATCCGGGCGAAGGCGTCGACGAAGTCATCTTCATTGAAGCGGGGCGGGGTGGTCAGCGGCCCCTTGATGGACAGGGTTTCGCCCTCCCAGCGCGACCAGGCGCGGGCCGCTTCAATGCGGGACTGGCGGTCGTCGCCCGTCAGGCGCCGATGGAACGCCATCAGCAAATCGTCGCGTTCATCTTCAGGGATCGGCGCAATGTATCGGTCATACGCATCCGGGAAGAGGCGGCTGGCACCGCTTTGATAAAACCACTGCACTTCCGGTTTCGAGACGAGAAAGATGCCGCGCAACACCAGGCCGAGAGTCCGGTCCGGATGAGTCACCCCATAGGCGAGTGACAGCGTCGATCCCCAGGATCCTCCGAACACGAGCCACTGATTGACGCCAACATGGTCACGCAGTGCCTCAATATCGTCCACCAGGTCCCAGGTCGTGTTTTCGCGAAGTTCGGAATGTGGTGTGGACCGTCCACAACCGCGCTGATCGAACAGGAAGACGCGGTAGCGCTCAGGGTCGAAAAAGCGCCGCATTTCGGGGCTTGAGCCGCCGCCGGGGCCGCCATGCAGGGCAATGACAGGCACGCCATTCGGGTTGCCTGATTCTTCCCAGTAAATTTCGTGGATGTCGGAGACGCGCAACCTTCCGGAGCGGCGGGCTTCGTGTCTGGGATACAAAATGCGGCGGGGCGGGCGTCTATTCATTCACTCTTCACCTAATTTCGTTCAAACTGCCGTCTGAGGTGGACATGGTTCCCGTGGTTACGTACAGAATATTACGTATTGGGGCCCAAACAGAATGCAGGTGGCTGTTTGATGCGTAGCGTAATTCTGGGTGTATCCCTATGCCTTCTTGCAGGATGCGCAACCGTTTCCATGGTTCCGGGGGAAGCTCTGGTCCAGGCCGGGTTGTCTCAAAACCAATCATCCCTGCGAACGGCGTCCAGTGAATATTGCGACAAGGCCGTCGATGCCGGTTGGGTCAAATCCAATAACGGCCTGGCGGGGCTCGCCAATACGCTGATCAACGGCATCACGAACGACCCGGCCCATGCCGACACATATGCTGCGCGTATCGGCGCCGGGACCGAAGCGCCCGCGCTGGTTCTGGCGCGCATCGTCTCCGACAGCCAGGCAGCCCGCGCAGGCCTCAGCGATGTCAGCCGCGAAGCGCATTCCCTGCTGCAGGACACCGGCGCGCACACGGCAAGCCGCGCTGACGTGATGAGCTATGAGCGCGCACTTGTTCGTGCACAGATGGCTTATCGCAGCTTCCAGAGTGCGCTTGGCGAAGTGTCCGCCCGGTCCGACATGGACATGGATACTGCCCCTGTGGACAAGGAACTCGGCGCGTTTGAAGACGTGATCGACAATGCCCGCGAAACGGCGGACGAACTTGCCGACAAGTATGCGTCGGTCAATTCCGCGAAATCCTGATTCTCCTGAATTCAGTCTGATTGCCTGAAGCTGCCGAGTGCGGTCAGGGCCCAGCCTGCGAGCAGAGACACGCCGCCAATCGGTGTGATCGCGCCGAACCAGCGGGGCGCGCCAAGCGCCATGGCGTAGAGCGTGCCCGCAAAGATCACCGCGCCCAGAACCATCAGCCAGCCGCCGGTGCGCACGAGGCCCGTCCGGACGGAGAGGCCGATGGCCAGCGCTACGCCCGCATGGGGCAGGATGTAGAGCGTCGCCGTGTGCCACCAGTCCGTGCCTTCCGCCGTAAGCCTGCCGTCCAGCGCATGCGCGCCAAAGGCGCCGAGCGCGACGCCGAGAAAGCCGATGAGGGCAGCAGCGGCAGCGAGCCGGTTCAAGCGGCGGCATCCTTCCGGGGCAGGGCATAGGTCACCACGGCGTGGCTGGACGGCTTGGTCGCGCCTTCAACGCGCACATCGACATCCATCACGGCGAGGGTCTGGCCGATCTTCATGATGCGGGCATCCGCCAGCACGACGTCGCCGATACAGGGGCGAAGGAAACTCATGTTCAGGCTGCTTGTCACGGCCATGGGTTCCAGTCCGGTTACGGTCATCACGGCGAAATAGGAGGCCGTATCCACCAGCGACATCTGCGTCGGTCCCGAAATATAGCCGCCAGGGCGAAGATTTGTCTTGTCGGCTCTTAGCCGCACCACGGCGCGGCCTTCCACCATTTCCACGATTTCCGTGCGCACCGACTGGCCTTCAAAGGCCTGGCGCAGGAATGTGTTGGCTTCCTCCGGATTCATTTTACAGGTCATACTGCCTCCCTCGCGTCACCCCTTGTCGCCGGGGCTTGCCTCGTACACCCTAGCTTGCATGACAGGCCCGCCAAGAGGTCACCCAGAGGAAGGAAGTGCGAACAATGCTGACAGCCGGAGACGAGTATCCCATTCACCAGACGCCGGAGCCTGTGGCCTTTTCCGGATCGGACCGGAATTTCTATGACCGGTTCTTTTTCAATGGCTATTCGGCGGACGGGTCAGTCTTCTTCGCTGCAGCCATGGGCGTCTATCCGCACCTGAACGTGATCGACGGGTCCGTGTCGGTCCTGCACGAGGGCAAGCAAAGCTCGGTCTTCTTTTCGCGCCCCCTGAACATGGAGCGGATGGACACATTTATCGGCGGTCTTTCCGTCTCGGTGCTGGAACCTCTGAAGCGGATCCGCCTGAAGCTGGAAGAGACCGAAGGCATCGCGCTGGATGTCGAATTTACCGGCCGGGCCTTCCCGGTGGAGGAGCCGCGCTTCACCCGCCGTCAGGGCCCGCGCATGCTGATGGATCTGACGCGCATGACGCAGAATGGCCGCTGGGCCGGCAAGCTGCGCATCGACGGCAAGGAGATCGAGGTCAATCCCGACAGCTGGAGCGGTACGCGCGACCGGTCCTGGGGCGTGCGCCCGATCGGGGCGCAGGACGCCCAGCCGCTGATCCCACCGCTGGAACCGCAATTCTACTGGATCTGGACGCCGACGAATTTCGCGAACCAGGCGCTTTATTTCCACGTCAATGATGATGGCGCGGGCGAGGCATGGAACAAGCGGGCCGTGCTGGCCATGGATGGCGCCGCGCAGGGCGAGCATCTGCATCTGGACGATGCGCAGATGGATGTCACCTACGCGCCGGGCACCCGCCGCATGGCAAAAGCGCGCCTCAGCATGAAAGACGGGCAGGGCAATCCGCACACGGTGGACTTTGAGCCCCTGGGCACGTTCCTGATGCGCGGCATCGGATATGGCCATGCGAAGTTCAAGCACGGCATGAGCCATGGCGACCAGCTGGTCGTCGAACGCGAGGACATGGACCCGAACGCGCCGTGGAACATTCCGGAAAACCTGCACATCCAGGAGATTGTGCGGGCGACGCATAACGGCCCCGGTGGACAGGCATCCGAGGGCATCGGCGCGTTTGAGCAGCTGTTCATGGGCCCGCACGCGCCGAGCGGATTCAAATCCATGCTCGACGGTGCAGGAGAGTAGGGCTCAGCTCATCAGGCCCTGCAGGGCGAGCGCGGCCAGAATGCCGCCGCGCATGTCGCCGGTCAGGGTGCTTTCCATCCGGTTCATGACATAGGAGATCGTGGTCCGGCTTGCCATGTCGATCAGGACAAGCGAGCCGCCATAGCCGCCCCAGAAGCAGGAATGTTCGTTCAGCATTGGCATGGACTGACCGGCGAGGCCATAGCCGAGTCCGAAGCGGACGGGGAGGTCGAGGACCATGTCCGTGCCCTCAATCTGCAGCTCCAGCGCGCGGCGGCAGCCGGCTTCCGACAGGAAGCGTTTGCCGTCTATCACACCGCCATTGGCGAGGATCGCCTGCACCCGGGCGACCGAACGGGCATTGCCCGTACCGCCGGCGGCCGGAATCTCCGCCCCGCGCCAGGCACGCGTATAGGTTTCCGTGACATCGACGACCGGATTGTTGAAGGTTGTTTTCTGGATCTCGGTCTGCGAGCGCTCCGCCAGCCCGGTCGCCGGTGGCTTCAACTTTGCGACCCGGTGATCCTCCGAGGCCGGAAGGCCGATATGGAAATCTGCGCCCAGCGGTTCGGCGAACTCTTCCCGGAAGACATTGCCGACGCTGCGCCCGTCGATCCGGCGGATGACTTCGCCGACGAGATAGCCCTGCGTGACCGCGTGATAGCCGGGTGCCGTGCCGGGGTCCCAGAGCGGCGCCTGCGCGGCGAGCAGGCGGGTCGCCTTGTCCCAGTCGTACAGGTCTTCCTTCTCCATCGGATCCGTCCAGCCGGAGAGACCGGCCGAGTGGCTCATCAGATGGCTGACTTTCACGGCGTCCTTGCCGTTCGCGGCAAATTCCTGCCAGTACTCCGCCACAGGCGCATCGAAATCCAGCTTGCCCTGATCGGCCAGCCAGAGGGCGGTCAGCGCCGTCATCGTCTTCGTCGTCGAATAGACGTTGACGATCGTGTCCTTTTCCCACGGACGGGTGCGTTCCTCATCGGCCCAGCCGCCCCAGAGATCGATGACCGTCTCGCCATCCTTTGTGACGCAGAAGGATGCCCCGATATCCGTTCCGTCGCTGAGGTTTTTCTCAAACTGTTCTCTTACGGCGGCGAACTTGTCATCCGTCACGCCGTGCACTTCCCCGTCAGGCATGCATTCCTCCCTGTTTTCCCGGGAGGGTAGCCGCGCGGGCGCCTGACGGCAATCGAATGATCGGCCGGCGTCAGCGTTTACCGGAAAGCCCGTAGAGGAACATGTCGACGGCCCGGTCGACGCTGGTGCGGACATCGGCGTCAGAGGGGCGCACATTCGAGTTCAGCAGGGCCCGGCTCTGCAGAGGGGAGCGGACCATGTCGAGGAAGAGCGAGCCAAGCGTTTCAAACTGGTCGGATTGCGGGATCTCGCCAGCATCGGCCCGGTCCTGCAAATAGGCCGCGAGTCCGGCGCGCACCTTGTTCGGCCCGAGCTTCATGAAGGTCTCTGCGATATCGGGGTATTTCTTCGCCATGCCGACGATCAGCCGGTAAAGTTCCAGCGAGTCGGGCTCGACCAGCTTGCCGGCAAACTGCTCGCCGATGCGGCGCAATCCGTCCTCGACCGGTGTGTGCGCCTGCAGTTCGACTTCGAGCGTCGCGGTGATGGCCTTCATCCGCGTCTCAAGCATGGCGAGGAAGATGCCTTCCTTGTCCCCGAACTGGGAATAGAGCGTGGCCAGGGAGCCACCCGCCCGCCGGACGATTTCTGACATATTGGCCGCTTCAAAGCCTTGTTCCAGAAAGACTTTCTGGGCCGCGTCGAGAAAAGCGGCGCGCCGGATGTCTGCGCGGGATCTGCCATCCTGTGCCCGGGAGGCGGTCGTGGTGGCGGAGGAAGGCTTGTTTGTACGGTGCATGGCTTGATTTTGGTGTAACGCGGATTACATTGCAAGCGATGTAACCGTAATTACACACTTTGGAGCTAACACCGGGCTCCAGACCAGACACCACGGAATTCCCCCATGGCCCTACAGTCCCTCCAGCGCGACTCCTCCCAGCCCGCTGCCGTTCCTGCCCCGGCGACCGCCCCCAACCTGGCCGAAGCCCCGGCCCGCAAGCCTGCCAATGATGCGCCCCCGGTGCAGGACCCGGCCCCGGAAGGGCAGGGCCAGGATCAGGGACTGATTGGGCGCTTCAAGGCCGATCCGAGAAAATACATCCTGTCGGGCGCAGGCCTGCTGCTGGCGCTTTTTGTCGGGTATCAGGGCATCCACTGGCTGGTTGTCGGCCGCTACGAGATCACCACCGACAATGCCTATATCCGCGCGGACATCGCCACGATTGCGCCGAAGGTGCAGGGCTATGTCGAACAGGTGCACGTCACCGACAACCAGGCCGTAAAAAAGGGTGACCTACTGGTGACACTGGAAGTGGCCGACTATGCCACCCGCGTGTCGGAGGCCGCCGCAGCCCTGCAGCAATCCATCGCCGCGCAGGCTCAGGCCCGTGCTGGCGTCGCTGCCGCTGAAGCCAATGTCGAGACCGCCACCGCTCAGATCGCGGCGCAGCGGGACCGTCTGGCTCAGGCAAAGGCCAGCACCGCTGCTGCCCAGGCTGACGCAACCCTCGCCGCGAATGACCTTGAGCGGTATACGGAGCTTGCCGGAAAAGGGCATTACCCGAAAGCCAGCCTTGATGCGGCCGCCACCAAGGCGCAGTCCGCCCGGGCCTCGCTCGACCAGTCGAAAGCCGGGATCACCACGGCGCAGAGCGAGCTGAATGTCGCCGAGGCAAATTATCACCGCGCGCAGGAAGACCTCGCCTCGGCCAAGGCCGCAGTTGCCGGCGCCGATGCGCAGGTCGAAGCCGCCCGGGCACGGGTCGAGGCTGCCAAGCTCGATGCAACGCGTACGGAACTTCGTGCCCCGTTCGACGGGGTCGTCGCCAACCGCGTCGTCGCCGAAGGCCAGCTGCTGAGCCCCGGCCAGCAGACCATGTCGATCGTACCGGTATCGCAGGCCTATATCGTCGCCAATTTCAAGGAAACCCAGGTCGAGCGCATGCGGACCGGGCAGGAAGTGGACATTCATGTCGACGCCTATCCTGACCTGAAAGTGACAGGCACGCTGGATTCCATCGCCCCGGCCACCGGCGGCCAGTTCAGCCTGATCCCGATGGATACCGCGACCGGCAATTTCACCAAGATCGTGCAACGTGTGCCGGTGCGGGTGAAGCTTTCCGATGAAGCCCTGGCCACCGGCCTGATGCGTCCGGGGCTCTCGGTCGAGGCAACCGTGATCGCGAAAGGGGTGGACGGCTAAGCCGCCCAGCGCCCTCGCGAGGTCGGCCATGGTCAACGCAATCCGCCAGAAAGCTTCTTCAGAGCTCGCCCTCAACATCGGCTTCTTTGCCATGGTGATCGGCATGTTCATGGCGATTCTGGATATCCAGATCGTTGCCAGCTCCATCTCGGAAATCCAGGCGGGCGTGTCGGCCAGCCAGGAAGAGATCGCCTGGATCCAGACCGGCTACCTCGTGGCCGAAGTCGTCGGCATTCCCTTGTCTGGTTTTCTCAACCGCGCCTTTGGTATCCGCAAACTGTTCATCATGTCCGCGGTCGGATTTGTCAGCTCAAGCATACTCTGCGCCCTGTCGTGGGACCTCGACTCGCTGATCTTCTTCCGCGTGATCCAGGGCTTCACCGGCGCAGCCATGGTGCCGACCACGATGGCGGCGAGCTTCACGCTGTTCCCGGCAGGCCGGTCGATGACGCAACAGGTGATGATCGGCATGGTGGCCACGCTTGCCCCGTCCATCGGTCCGACGCTCGGCGGCTGGCTTACGCAGCATATGTCCTGGCACTGGCTGTTCCTTGTGAACATCGTGCCCGGCATCGCCGCGATCACGCTCGTCTTCCTGTTCATCCCGAAACAGAAAGGCGAAAGCGCGCTGCTGCGCAGGCTCGATGTCACGGCCCTCGTTTCCATGGCCCTGTTCCTCGGCCTGTTCGAATGGATCATCGACGAAGGGCCGGGCGACAGCTGGTTCCAGAGCTCGGCCATCGTGAAGGCTTCCATCGTCTGCGCGATTGCGGCGGTGATCTTCTTCCGCCGCGCGCTGACCTCGCCCGTGCCGCTGGTGGACCTGCGTGTGTTCAAGGACCGGAACTTTGCGTCCGGCGCACTGATCGCTTCGGTGATGGGCTTCGGCCTCTATGGATCGGTCTTCCTGTTGCCGCTCTATCTGGGGCAGGTGCGGGGCTATTCCTCCCTCCAGATCGGCGAAATCATGAGCGTCGCAGGCTTTGCCATGTTCATCGGGGGGCCGATTTCCGGCGCTATGACCAAACGGTACGACCCGCGCTTTGTCGTGGCCGTCGGCCTTGTGCTGGCCGCGATAGGCACCTGGCTGAATGGTCACCTGACGGCGGAATCCGGTTTCCGGGAATTGTTCTGGCCGCAGGCCCTGCGCGGGGCGGGCCTGATCCTGACCATGGTGCCGACGACCAATCTTGCCCTTGGCACGCTGCCGCCAGAGCGGGTGGCCAATGCCTCGGGCCTGTTCACCGTCTGCCGGAATCTCGGCGGCGCGATCGGCATTGCCGTCCTCACGACGATGATGATCAGCTTCAACCAGATGCACCAGCAGCAGATCGCCAATGGCTTGTCTCTGTCGCGGCCTGAAGTACAGTCCTTCCTGTCGAGCATGACGGCGCGGATGCAGGCGGCCGGTGTGCCGGACCCTGAAGGGTCGGCGCTCGCACAGCTGGTCTACCGGACAAAGCTGGAGGCGGCGGTGATGACCTACAACAATCTGTTCCTGACCATGTCGATGTCTTTCGCCCTGGTCCTGCTGGTCGTGATCATGCTGGACAAGCCGAAAGCGGTTGCACCGGCGGCTGCGCACTGAGCCGGGGGTCAGCCCCAGAGGTCTGGAACAGGCGGGGCCACCACGCCGTCAGCATAGGCAAGGCCATGCGCCACGTCTTCTGACAGCCAGAGCGGCCCATCGACATCCGCGATGTCCGCCAGCCCCGCGAGCAGGACGGCCGGCGCCATTGAGATCGATCCGGCCACCATGCAGCCCACCATGATGCCGAGCCCGGCCGCGCGGGCCTCGCGGGCCATGGCGAGCGCTTCGGTCAGGCCGCCCGTCTTGTCGATCTTGATGTTCACCGCGTCATAGCGGCGGGCAAGGTCCTGCAGTTCCGCCCGGGTATGGGCGCTTTCGTCCGCACAGATTGCAACCGGGCCGGGGCGCTGAAGCAAGGCGTCGTCGGCCCCGGCAGGGAAGGGCTGTTCGATCAGCACGACGCCGAGGTTCGCAGCAGCCGTGGAAATTGCGGGCAGCTGGTCGGCGCTGAGGCCTTCATTCGCATCCACGATCAGGCGCGCGTCCGGCCGGGCCGTGTGCACAGCTTCGATCCGCGCAAGGTCGTCCGGGCCGCCGAGCTTCAGTTTGAGGAGGCGGCCTTGCGTTTCCCGCGCGGCAGCGGCCATCGCGTCCGGCGTGTCGAGGCTGACGGTGACGGCGGTTTCGACGGGTCCGGGTTCCGGCAGGCCCGCCAGCTGCCAGACCGGCGTGCCGGTAAGCTTCGCTTCCAGATCCCACATCGCGCAATCCACCGCGCACCGGGCGGCCCCTGCGGGCATCAGGGATTGCAGGTCATCGCGGCTGAGGCCGGACTCGATGGCGCTGCGGGCAGCGTTGATGGCGGCGGTGACGCTGTCGATGGTTTCGCCATAGCGGGCATAGGGCACGCACTCGCCGCGGCCGGTGGCGCCGTTTTCGGAAAGCGTGACGCGAATGGTCTCCGCGCTGGTCTTTGCACCGCGCGAAATGGTAAACGCGGTCTTCAGAGGTGAGGAAATCGCTGAAATTTCAAGGTTTCGATTGCCCATGTCCGATCCTGAACGATAAAATTTCATCGATCCTGCTTCGCTGTCCTTAAGCATGTTTTGCTAGTGTTGGAAGGCTAGTTACCAGATGCCAGTTATGACAGCCCCCGGTTTCGCGCTCGAAGAGAGCGGCGAAAAAGCCACCCTCCGCCTGACGGGGGACTGGACCGTCATGACCATTCACCTGCTGGATGATGACCTGGCCGGACTACAGCATGATCATACCGTGCTTGTGGATGTCTCGGGCCTGACCCGGATCGACACTGCTGGCGCCTTTCTGATCGACCGCACGCTGCGCGCCGCGCCGGAGGGCTCAGGCCTGACCGGCACGAATGACGTGGCCCGGAACCTGATCGAGCAGGTCCATGCCGTATCCGATCCGGCCCCGCCGGCGAAAGCGGTGGATCATGGCTTCGTTGCCCTGCTGGAGCGCACGGGCCGCGGCGTTGTCGGCGTCATGTCGGAAATCTACAAGACGCTGGCCTTTCTCGGCGAAACGATTGTCACCACGCTGCGTCTGGTGATGCAGCCCTGGCGTTTGCGCTGGACGTCAATCGTCGCGGTGATGGAAGAGGCAGGCCTCGACGCGATGCCGATCATCGCCTTCCTGTCTTTCTTTGTCGGCATGGTGGTCGCCTATATCGGCGCGACGACGCTCACTGAATTCGACCTCGAAATCTACACGGTCGAACTGATCGGCTATTCCATGCTGCGTGAGTTCGGCGTGGTGCTGACAGGCATCGTGCTGGCAGGGCGGACGAACTCGTCTTTCACGGCGCAGATCGGCACGATGAAGATGCGCCAGGAAATCGACGCCATGCAGACGCTTGGCCTGAAGCCGATGGAAATCCTCGTGACACCGCGTATCATCGCGCTGCTTCTGATGACACCGGCGCTGACCTTCGTGGCGACGCTGGCCGGTATTGCCGGCGGCGTCGTGGTCGGCTGGTCGTCGCTGGACATCAATCCCGCCGTCTTCCTGGACCGCCTGCGCAATTCCGTCCCGCTGGAACATTTCTGGGTCGGCCTCTCCAAGGCGCCGGTCTTCGGTTTTGTCGTGACACTGATTGCCTGCCGGCAGGGATTGAATGTCGGCGGCAGTGTCCAGTCGCTGGGCAATGCGACGACGACGTCTGTCGTGCAGGGCCTGTTCGCCGTCATCGTGCTCGATGCGATCTTTGCCATTCTCTATATGAAGCTTGGCATATGACGGACGATATCATCATCCGCATCCGCGACCTGAAGACGGCCTATGGCACCCATGTCGTGCACGAGCATCTGGACCTCGACATCCGCCGCGGCGAGATCATTGGCGTGATCGGACCGTCGGGTTGCGGCAAGTCCGTCCTGCTGCGGGCCATTACCGGCCTCAAGGAATTTACTGAAGGCAGCATCGAAGTCTTCGGCCAGCGTCTGGAAGACCTCGACGAGGAAGGGCGCGCCGATGTGGAACAGCGCTGGGGCGTGATGTTCCAGGACGGCGCCCTGTTCTCGAACCTCACCGTGCGGGAAAATGTGGAAGTTCCGATGAAGGAACACACGCAGATCGCACCGGACCTGCGCCACCAGCTGGCCGACATGAAGATCCGTATGGCAGGCCTCAGCGCCGAAGCGAGCCCGAAATTCCCCTCAGATCTTTCGGGCGGCATGCGCAAGCGGGCGGCGCTGGCCCGCGCGCTGGCGCTGGACCCGGAGCTCCTGTTCCTGGATGAGCCGACGGCAGGCCTGGACCCGATTACCGCAGAAAAATTCGATGCCCTGATCCGCAGCCTGCAACAGGCGCTGGGCCTTACCGTCTTCCTTGTCACGCATGATGTGGATACGCTGCATGCGACCTGCGACCGGATCGCCGTGCTGGGAGAGAAACACGTGCTGGCAGTCGGCACGATCGAAGAATTGCGTGCGTTCGATCATCCGTGGGTGCAGGAATATTTCTGCGGCCCGCGCGGACGCGCGGCAACGGGACACTAGAAAGGGGGCCCGGACCGATGGAAACGCGAGCGAACTATGCCGTTATCGGCGCTTTCGTGATTGTTGCGACCCTGGCGGTTGCCGCCTTCGTGCTGTGGCTGGGACAGTCCCAGTTCAGCCGCGACTACAAGGCCTATGACATTGTCTTCGAAGGGCCGGTCTCACTCGAAGACGGATCGGCCGTGCGGTATATCGGCATCAAGGTGGGCGAGGTCTCGACCGTCCGCATCGACCGGGCCGACCCGTCCAAGGTGCGCGCGCGCATCCGGATCGACCGCGAGACGCCGGTGAAAACGGATTCGACAGCATCGATCCAGCTGGCCGGTATCACGGGCACGACCTTCGTGCAGATCAGCGCCGGTTCCCCCACATCCCGCCTTCTGGAAGCGAAGGCGGGCGAGCCTGTGCCGGTGATCAAGGCCGAAAAGACCCAGCTCGACCAGTTGTTCGCAGGTGGCGCCGAAGTGCTTGGCCAGGCAAATAGCACGATGGAGCGGGTGCAAAAGCTGCTGACGGACGAAAACATCGACTCCATCAGCACCTCGCTGAAGAATATCGAGACGATCACCACGAAGCTCGCCGCCAAGGATGGCCTGATCGACCAGGCGAACGGAACGATGAAAGACCTGTCGCACGCGAGCAATGAGTTTGCGTCCGCGTCTGAATCGCTTGGGACGCTCAGCAAGAATGCCAATCAGGAACTGGCTGGCCTGTCCGGACAACTCGACGGCCTTCTGGCCGAGGTCAGTAAGGTGGCCGCCTCTGCCGATGCCGTGATGGTGCAGGGCGGCGATACCGTGCGCGTGGTCAATTCCCTGCTGGAAGGCCCGGCCACCGGTGTTGTGGAAGATTCCCGCCAGGCGGCACTGGACCTCCGCATCCTGATCAGCCGGATGGACCGGCTGACCCGTGAACTCGAACAGAACCCGCAAAGCGTGCTTGTCGGGGAACCGGTTCCTTATGAGGATAAACGCTGATGATCCGCTCCATTTCGATTGTTTTCGCATCCCTTGCGCTCACCGCCTGTGTCAGCGTCCTGCCGGAACCCAAGGCACCGGAAGGCCTCTACCGGTTCGGCGCGATGACGGAGACCTATCCGGTCGAGGCGGTTGTGGCCGTGCGGGAACCGGAAGCTTCGCGCCTGTTCGGCAATCGCGTGATCGCGTCCGAAGACAATGCCGGGGCGCTGCGCCTCGTGCGCGGCGTGGAATGGTCAGACAATGCCACCCGTCTGATGCAGGTGGCGATGCTGGATGCGCTGGACGACAGCGGGGCAGGGGTCGCCGTCGCGCTGGAGGCCGGCGCCGGAGCCGATTATGAACTGGTCTGGCGGGTCGACGATTTCACGCTGGCAGGCACCAAGGCGCGGTGCGGTCTGGAAGCAACGCTGGTGCGGGCCAACACCCGCAAAGTCATCGCGCAGACGCGCGTAAGGACCACTGCGGATGCGGCGGCGTCCTCCAATGCGTCGCGTGCGCAGGCGCTGGCCGAAGCAGGCCGGGCCTGTGTTGCTGAAGTCGCTGGCTTTGTTTCCGCAAAGGCCGTGACGCCAGACCCGGACGCCTGAGCCGCCTCAGTCTTTCAGCTTGCAGGTGCGGATGCCGAGGATCGTGTAGAGCGGGCAGGTGCCGACAAGGCCTGTCAGCAGCGGCACAAGGCCGATCCAGCCCCATGGCGTCTGAGGGCCGACGAAGACGATCGCAATCAGGGCAAGGCCGACAAGGACGCGCAGAACGCGGTCGATGGTGCCTTCATTGGTCTTGAACATGGCAGGCTCCTCCTGAGGTGTGGAAGCCTATTATACCATAATCTGAAGGACATACGTAGAAATCCCGGCAGGCGCGAACCAGCCGGGATTTCTGAATGGATTGGGCGCTGAACGGATCAGCCGCTTTTCAGCTCGTCGAATGGCTTGTCCTTGTCGACGCGCACATCCTGCGGCAGGCCGAGGACGCGCTCTGCGATGATGTTCTTCAGGATCTCGTCCGTGCCACCAGCGATGCGCAGACCGGGGGCCCACATGAAGCTCTGCTGGAAGATCGCATCGGCCGGCATCCGGTCGGTCTCGTTGATGATGCCGTAATGATCCTGCATCTCGATGGCCGAGTTGCAGATGTCCTGCAGATGGTTGGCGGTGATGATCTTGCCGATCGAGTTTTCCGGTCCCGGCGTCTGGCCGCGGGAAAGCGCGGTCTGGGTGCGGAACTTGGTCAGCTTGTAGCCCTGGGCTGCGACGTACCAGTCTGCCAGCTTCTCGCGGAAGGCCTGATCGGACAGCGTGCCGTGGTCGCGGGCGTATTCCATGATCTCCGCCCAGTCCGGGCCGGGGGAGCCGCCGACAGCGAGACGCTCGTTCATCAGCGTGACGAGCGCGACTTTCCAGCCTGCGCCGACATCGCCGAGCCGGTCCTTGTCCGGGATGCGGACGTCGGTGAAGTAGACTTCGTTGAACTCGCGCCCGCCGGAAGCCTGGTGGATCGGGCGGACTTCGACGCCGGGCTGTTTCATGTTCACGATGAACATGGTGAGACCCTTGTGCTTCGGCACTTTCGGATCCGTCCGGACAAGGAGGATGCCATAGTCCGAATAGTGGGCGCCGGACGTCCAGACCTTCTGGCCGTTGATGACCCAATCGTCGCCATCCTTGACGGCGCGGGTTTTCAGGCCGGCCACGTCAGAACCGGCAGACGGTTCGGAGAAGAGCTGGCACCAGATTTCCTCGCCCATCAGGGCTTTCTGGACATAGCGTTCCTTGTGCTCGTCCGAGCCGAAGGCAATGACGGTGGGCACGCACATGCCGAGGCCGATGGCGAACGGGCCGGTCGGTGCGTCGAATTTCGACTCTTCCTGGCCCCAGATCACGTTCTGCATGGCTGTGCCGCCACGCCCGCCCCATTCCTTGGGCCAGGTGATCTGCGCGAACTTGTTTTCGGCTTTCGTCTTCTGCCAGGCTTTCGCCTTTTCCAGCATGTTCGCGCGGTTGCGGCTGGCTGGCTCTGAGCCTTTCGGCTTCAGGTGTTTTTCGAGGAAGGCGCGCGCCTCAGCGCGGAAGGCGGCTTCTTCGGGTGTATCGTTGAAGTCCATGATGTTTCCTCCTTAGGCGGCGTTCTTTTGCTCGAGCGCGCGCACGAGTTTTTCTTTCCAGACTTTCGGACCACCAGCCTGCACGGCCAGCAGCTTGGCGCGGCGGTAGTAGAGGTGGCAGTCCACCTCCCAGGTGAAGCCCATGCCGCCATGGGTCTGGATGTTCTCTTTCGAAGCGAACCAGAAGGCTTCCGACGCGGCGACGCGCGCAGCGGCGGCGGCTTCCGGCATTTCCGGCGCATCGGTCGACAGGGCCCAGGCGCCATAGAAGCAGTTGGACCGGGCCACCTCGTTCTTCACATACATCTCGGCCAGCTTGTGCTTGATGGCCTGGTTGCCGGCGATCGGACGGCCGAAGGCGTAGCGCTCCAGCGCGTATTCCTTCGCCATTTCCAGCGCGCGGGAGGCCCCGCCCAGCTGTTCAAAGGCGAGCAGCACGGCAACCCTGTCCATCAGCTGATCATTCAGGTTTGCGCCGTCACCTGCAGCACCGAGGCGGACGCCCGGCGTCTTGTCGAAGGTCAGCTCGGCATGGCCGCGTGTCGGGTCCAGCGTGGACAGCGTCTTACGCGTCACGCCTGCGCCGGAGAGATCCACCAGCACGAGGCTGGCGCCGGAGCCTTCCTTGGCCAGCACAACGGCATGCGTGGCGATGCCGCCATCGGTGACCGGGATCTTGGTGCCGGAGACAGTGGAGCCGTCGAATGTGGTCTTGAGGTTTGCAGGCTCCGGATGTCCCGGGCCTTCGCTGGCGGCGTAGCAGCCGATGACCTCACCGGCGACGATGCGCGGCAGGATGTCGTTCTTCACCTCATCCGACCCGGCCAGCTTCACTGCCTCCGTCAGGAAGTAAGCCGTGGACGAGAAGGGGACCGGCGCCAGGACGCGGCCCATCTCTTCGGCCAGCACGCACATTTCCAGCATGCCGAGGCCAAGGCCGCCTTGCTCTTCCGGAATGGCGGTTCCCAGCCAGCCCATTTCGCCGATCTTCTTCCAGAGGCCTTCCGAATAGGCCTTGTCGTCATCGTTCAATACCTCGCGCACCACCGCAATGGCGCTCTCGGCTTCGAGGAATTTCCGCGCTTCGCCAGCGAGGTATTTCTGGTCTTCCGAAAAGTCGAAGTTCATGAGTGGATGGCCTCCCTTCGCCCATTATACGGGCGTGTTTGCGTTTCTGGATTGGAAAATAGCGCGCTTTACGTGCACGGAAAGCCGTGACCCGGCGGAAGGGTGCCGCAAGGTTTTCTGTTAAAATTGCCAGAGCGGCTTCGAAGGGGACGTTGAAGGCCGAATAGGCACTCAGCGCCGGAGGATCAGCGCAAGACCTGTTCCGAGGCCGGCGCCCAGAATGTTGGCAACTTCATCCAGCAGGGAGAATTCCCGGCCGGTGGGCGCCAGTCCCTGCGCCACTTCCATCAGAGCGCCATAAATAATCGTAATGAGAAAGGCCCGGACCGCGCGGCCCGGCCCGAGCGCGAGGGTCAGGGCGCCGCCAAGGCTTCCATAGGCGATGAAGTGTTTCAGCTTGTCGGAGCCTTCGACCGGCGGCAGGTCGCCTGCCGGAACCAGTGAAAGTACGGCGATTGCGAGCATCAGGACGAGCGTTGCGGCGCCGGCTGCGCGCCGGGCTGCGGCTGACCGGAAAAAGCGGGTCATCGGAATCTGCTCCCTTTATGGACGGAGGCCGTAAGGACCTGCCTGATGACTGACAGCCTTCCGGCCCTCGACGCGCGTCCTCCCATTTCCTATGTCCGTTACAGCCATTGCCAAGACCCCGGAGCCATTATGCGAACCGAAACCCCCGTTTCTGTGCAACTTTCCGATTACAAACCCTATCCGTTCGAGATCGAGCAGGTGAACCTGCGCTTCGATCTCGATCCGGATGCGACGAAAGTCCGCTCCGAATTGAAGGTGCGCCGCACGGGCGGGGCCGGGGAAGCGCTGGAACTGGACGGGGACGGGCTGAAGCTCCTCTCGATCGCCATTGATGGCACGCCGCTGGAGCCGGGCGCCTATGAGCAGACGGAAAAGGGCCTGACCATCGCCTCGGTACCGGATGCCTTCACGCTGGTAACTGAGGTCGAGATCGCCCCATCGCAAAACACGGCCCTGTCCGGGCTGTATATGTCGGGCGGGCGTTTCTGCAGCCAGTGCGAGTCGACCGGCTTCCGCCGCATCACCTTCTATCCCGACCGGCCGGACGTGATGAGCGCCTTCCATGTCTGGATGTCGGCAGACAAGGCGGCTTATCCGATCCTCCTGTCGAACGGCACGCCGGGTGAGACCGGAGACCTGGACGATGGCCGCCACTACGCCGTCTGGGACGATCCGCACAAGAAGCCGTCTTATCTCTTCGCGCTCTGCGCCGGGGATTATGACGTCTGGCGCGACAGCTTCACCACGATGAATGGCGACGAGATCGCGCTGGCCATCCATGTCGACAAGGGCGATGCCGAACGCGCCGCCTGGGCGATGGACAGCCTCAAGCGCTCGATGACCTGGGACGAGCAGACCTATGGCCGGGCCTATGACCTTGGCGTGTTCAACATCGTGGCGGTGCGCGACTTTAATTTCGGCGCCATGGAGAACAAGGGCCTCAACGTCTTCAACTCCGCCTATGTGCTGGCCGATGAGGCGAGCGCGACGGACGCCGATTTCGAGGCCATTGAAAGCATCGTCGCCCACGAATATTTCCATAACTGGACGGGCAACCGCATCACCTGCCGGGACTGGTTCCAGCTCTGCCTGAAAGAAGGCCTCACGGTGTTCCGTGATCAGAATTTCTCGGCGGACATGCGCTCGCGCCCGGTGCAGCGCATCAAGGATGTCATCCGCCTGCGCGCGCGCCAGTTTGCTGAAGACGCCGGCCCGCTCGCCCATTCGGTGCGGCCGGACCATTATGGCTCTATCGACAATCTCTACACCGCCACGGTCTATGAGAAGGGCGCCGAACTGATCGGCATGCTGCGCCGGATGATCGGCGAAGACCTCTACCGCAAAGGCACAGACCTCTATTTCGAGCGTCATGATGGCCAGGCCGTGACGATCGAAGACTTCTACAAATGCTTCGAAGACGTCACCGGCGAGGACTTCACCCAGTTCCGCCTCTGGTATGCCCAGGCCGGAACGCCGGAAGTGACGGTTGAGGAAAACTGGAAGCCCGAGACGCGTGAACTTGAGATCACGCTGAAACAGAAAACGCCGCCGACGCCCGGCCAGCCGGAGAAAAAGCCGGTGCCGATCCCGCTGGAAATGGCGCTGCTGGACGAGGAAGGTAATCTCGCAGAATGGACAACCATTCTGGAAGATGAAGAGATCACCCTGACGATGGAGATGCCCGAAAGCGTGACCGAAGCGCCGCTGGTCTCGGTCAACCGCGATTTCACGGCCCCCATCCGTCTCAACCGCTCCCTGACGCGTGACCAGCGCCTCGCAATGGTTCGTATGGAGACTGACCCGTTCAATCAATGGGATGCCGTCCAGACACTGGTGAAGGAAGAGATCCTGGCCTTGTCTGAAGGCAGTCAGGCAGAGCCGGATGACGCGCTGGTTGCCGCGCTTGCGGGCGCCGTTGAAGGGGCTGTGGACGATCCGGCCTTTGCCGCGCTGCTGACGCGTCTGCCGGAAGTGGGGGAGATGTTCCTGGAGCGCCAGCCGGCCGACGCCGTCGCGCTGAACGCTGCCCGCAAGAAGCTGCAGTCCGCGCTGGCGGACAAGCTTTCCGGCTTCAGTGCTGAGACCCTCGGCAAGCCGACACCGGCGCCCTTCGATCCGGGCGCAGAGCAAGCCGGGATCCGCGCGCTGCGCACAGCGATGATCGTGCTGCTCGGCGTGTCGCCGGATGCTGGCGCCGCCGATACGCTGCGGGGGCTCTACGACAATGCCACCAATATGACCGAACGGCTCGCAGCCCTGCGCGCTTATACGGTGCAGAAGGGCGGGAAGGCGAATGAGGCGCTGGCCGATTTCGAAGAGACCTGGAAAGACAATCCGCTGGTCATGGACAAATGGTTCGCCCTGCAGGCCACGACGGGCGATGCCGAAACGATTAAGGCGCTCGCCGCGCATCCGGACTTTGACCTGCGCAACCCGAACCGCGTGCGCTCAGTCGTTGCGGCCTTCACGATGCAGAACCTTGCGGCCTTCCATGCGCCGGACGGGTCCGGCTATCAGGCTGTGGAGGAGATTATCCTTAAGGCCGACAAGGCGAACCCGGCCCTCGGCGCCCGGCTGCTGACCGCGTTCGAGCAATGGCGGATCCTGGAACCACAGGCCAAGGCGGCGGCAGAAGCCACGCTGAAACGGCTCCAGTCGGCCGGGCTTTCCTCCAATGCGGCGGACATTGTGGCCCGCGCGCTCGGTTAAGGCAGTGCGTTAACGAAACTTTGAGATTTGTTAACGCTCGGGCAATGATTCCGGCGGACAAGAAGGTTTGTGCGAGTATCGCCCGTTCTGCGGGCACGGGATCGTCCTTTGGCAGAAATGGATAAAAAATCCCAAATAAAACAAGCTTCAGACCCGGTGTCTGATGTTGTGTCCGCACGCCTGAAATGGACGGTTGCCGGGACGATTGTCCTGCTGGCCGCTGCGATGGGCCTGAAAGCCTGGGATGAGCATCAGCGCGCCGATGCCAATCTGCTGCTGACGCTGCAGGCGGAGGCCGAAGCGCTGGCCGGGCGGGTCGGTGGACGGGCCGATACGGTGGAAACCGCCATCCGCCTCGTGACCGACAATCATGCCTCGCGCTCGGCGATTGCCGCGGCCACCCCGGGCGTCGATGCCGTCATGACGCTGGCCGATGCCAAACAGGCCCCCGAAGGCAGCCGGCTCGACGCCGCAGCCACGGTGGCAGAGTCCCTGATGCAGACCAATCAGCGGGCAGGCCTCTCCGAGCTTGGCGATGTCGTCCTTGTGTCAGGCAGCGGCAACCAGGCCGTGATTGCACTGGCGCCGGCTGGCACCTGGCTGCCGGTCGTGTCGAACGGCCGTGAAGTATCGCTTGTCTCGGGCGGTCTCCGCTTCGTGGCTGGCGATCCTGCGCCGCACCCGGCGAACGGTTTGCGGCCGATCCGGCAGGCACGTTTCGAAAAAGGGCAGGGCCTTCAGCGGACCGCGCTTGCCTGCAGCGACATTGCGGGCGGCGGGCTTGCCGTCTGCAGCACCACCCGGGCCGATGTGTTCACGCGCGATGACCTGCTCAGCCTCCTGATTTTTGCCCTGCTTCTGGCGGCGCCCGTCCTGGCGATCACCGGCCTGTTGGGCCGCCTGTCGAAGAAGCAGGCCGACACATTCGTTGAAGCGGCCCGCGACGAACAGGCCGACCGGATCATGGCGACCGTCATGCGCAGCGCCCGCGCCGGCTATTGGGAATGGACCTCCGGACAGGCATCGATCTTCCTGTCCGAAGCATCCAGCGAAATGCTGGACCTTGAGGGCATGCGGACGGTCTCGCTTGGCAATTTCCTCAAACAGGTTCATCCTGAACATCAGGCCCGTGTGCGCGAAGCGATCGAGAAGTCGCGCGAGATCGGCTGGCTGCAGGTGGCTTTCGTGCTGGCAAAGCCGCCGCTCCGCTGGATCGAGATGCGCGGCTCGGGCGCTGACACCGAAGACGGCAAGCTGTTCGGCGGGATCCTCCTCGATATTTCGGACCGCAAGCAGGCCGAAGACCGGGTCAAGGCCGCCGAACGGCGCCTGCGCAGCGCATTGGAAGGGTTCAATGGTCCCTTTGCCCTGTGGGATCACCGCAAGCGTCTCCTGTACTGGAACCGTGCCTTCGCCACCGATTTCGGCCTGACTGAAACGCTGCGCCCCGGTATGACGCACGAGACGGTTACCATAGCGCGGTCCGGCGCGATCCGCGCAGAACGTCAGTCAGCAGACGACAACCAGTCGACCCTGATCGGTTTGCAGGGCGGACGCTGGCTGAAGCTGGTTGAACGGCCATCCCCGGACGGCGGTCTGATCACGATCGGCATCGATGTGACCGAGAATATCGGCATTGAGGAAGAACTACGCCGCCAGAAAGAGCGGATGCGCAAGACGATGCAGGACCTCGAACGCTCGGAAGGCCGCGCCGGGGAACTGGCCCGCAAACTGACGGAAGAGAAGTCGCGCGCAGAGAATGCGTCGAACTCGAAATCTGCCTTCCTGGCAAATATGAGCCACGAGTTGCGCACACCGCTGAACGCCATCAATGGCTTCTCGGAAATCCTGGCGCACGAACTCTACGGGCCGCTCGGCGATCCGCGCTACAAGGGCTATGCGCAGGACATTCTCGCCTCTGGCCAGCACCTGCTGGACATGATCAACGATATCCTCGACATGGCAAAGATCGAGGCCGGCAAGATGACGATCAATCCGCAGCCGATCGATCCGGTTGATCCGGTGGACGCGGCCGTGCGGATGATCCGGCGCAAGGCATCGGACAAGGACATCGAGGTTGTGCTGGACGTCCAGCCGGGCCTGCCCGAGATCGGCGCAGACCATCGCGCCATCCGCCAGATGGTGCTGAACCTGGTGTCGAACGCGATCAAGTTCACCAATGCGGGCGGCAAGATCACGGTCGCCGTGCAGCAATACGGGCCGGACATCAAAGTGTCTGTCACCGACACAGGCATCGGCATTCCAGCCGCGGACCTGCCGCGTCTTTCACAGCCGTTTGAACAGGCTGCAGGCTCGCATGACCGGAATTATGAGGGGACGGGGCTGGGCCTCGCCCTCACCAAATCTTTCGCGGAGATGCATGGCGGCGAACTCTGTCTTTCGTCCATCGAAGGCGAGGGCACGACTGTATCCTTCACCCTGCCGATCGCCGGGCCCGGTGCAGCGGAAGACGAAAGCGACGACCGCGACGCAGCCTGATCAGGCCGGCGGTCTCTGGTTCCAGGCCACGATCCGCGTGCCGGTATTGCAGTGGATTTCGCCCCAGGCGCCGGTTTTGAGTTTCGGTTGAAGGCCCGTCGGCACAGCGTCCACGACATCCGGCAGGAACCGGGCGATGCCATTGCTGGTGACCACGAGGATCGTCTGATCGGCGGGCAGGCGGGAGGCTTCAGCCAGTAGCGCTTTCCATCCGGAATGAATGGCAGGTTTGTCGACGATCCAGCCGTCCGGCACGCGGCTGTCTTCTTCCCACGCCTGCAGAGCGTCTTCTCCGATCCGGGCGACGACCTTGTCCTCAGCAACGTTCTCATCCGGGCCGTAATCGATTTCGGTCAGGAAGGGCAGCGTTGCGAGTTCCGGACTGTCAGGCCGGACGTTGAGAATGGCGGTGGCGGTTTGCCGCGTCCGCTGCAGGGCCGAGCAATAGGCGGCGTGGAATGATGTCTCCGCGAAATGGCGGCTGAGTGCGTCGGCCTGTTCCTGACCGGATGTGGAGAGCGGCAGGTCTGTGCGGCCGCCCACGCGGGTCACCACATCGCCCTTGTCAAATGTGTTGCCATGCCGGCAGACAATGATCCGTCCCATGAGTATCAGGCCTCCAGCGGGTCGCCATGTTCGGCGACGAGACGTTCTGCGAGCGCGACATCTTCGGCGGTATCAATGCCGGGAATAGCAATCTGGCCGGGTTTGACCTCAACGCACTGGATACTCATGCCGTTTTCAAGCAGGCGCAGCTGTTCCAGGCCTTCCAGCTGTTCGTAGCGCCCTTCCGGCAGGCTGACATAGCGGCGCAGCGCGTCCAGCCGGTAGGCATAGAGGCCGATATGCCGGCAGACAGGCGAAGGGCCGCCCTTTTCCCGCAGGGCGGCTTCCTTGCGCATCGCAGGGATCAGGTTTTTCGAAAACCAAAGCGCGCGGCCGGCCTCGTCATGCACCAGCGTTGTGCCGGAGAAGGGGGTCTCGGCCTTGTGTTTGCGGAACGCATCGAGGGCGTCCCAGGTCAGGCGGACATAGGGCGTGGCCGCGTCGGCGCCGGACTCGCGCGCGGCCTCGGCAACTGCGATCACATGCGCCGGCGGGGTAAAGGGGGAGTCGCCCTGAAGATTCACGACGATCTCCGGCTCTGCGCCCATTGCGGTGGCGGCGGCCAGCGCGCGGTCTGTGCCGGAAGGCAGGTCCGGATCGGTCATCACCACCGGAATGCCAAGGTCCTGGCAGTGCGCCTCAATGCGCGTGTCATCTGTCGCGACGACGTGCCGGGCATTGCCCAGTGCATCTGCTGCCTGCGCCGCCATCGCAGCGACGCGTGAGACCATGGTGCGACCGGCAATCATGACGAGCGGTTTTCCGGGAAGCCGGGTCGATGCGTAACGCGCGGGAACGACGATCAGTGTTTGCATGTCGGTCAGCCCTCGTGATGTCCGTCGAGATCGAACGTGCCATCCCGCATTTCCGTCATCACACCGATGAATGGGATGATCCAGCTGATGGCCTCGTTGCTGACGCCTTCATCCTGCAGGAAGGATGTGAGCGCCGGGACGAATTCCTCGCTGCGGCTGCATTGCTCAAGGGCGGCTTCCAGTTCCGGCAGGACGACCCTGTTGAAAGAGTCTGCGAAGGTCTGGATCCGGCCTGACTTCCGGGCGAGCGATATGGCGACCATCGGGTCCACATCGCCGTCTTCGCGGGAGAGTTTGCGGAAGTCATTGATCAGGCCGCGGTTTTCGGATGCGAATTTCCGCAGGGTCTTGTCTGTCTTGTAATCGATCCACTCCGCCGAGCAGGGAGGCGGTTCCACCGTTGCACAGGCCGCGAGGGGCAGAAGCAACAGGGTCAGGGCAGTCAGGCGCGGTGTCATGCAGGGGCTCCGGCTGGGGGACGAAATCACCTGCACCCTAGAAGGACCCGGCTGGCCTGCAAAGCCTTCCGGTTCAGACGAACGGAGCCCCGGTGGTTTCCAGCCGGGGCTCTTTTGTTTCTGGTCGCGTCTGGCGCGGCCGGCTTAGTTTTCGCCGCCGTCGAGGTCTCCCTCAGAGCGGACCTGCTCGCGGAAGGATTCCTTCTCCACATCGCACAGGTCTCTGCTCGAATTGATCGCAGCCATCGTCTTGGCAGAGCGCAGGATGATCTCGTCGCCCTTTACACAGGCGATTTTGACTGTTTGTTCGTCCTTGCCTGAGCCGACGGTGCGGCTCATCACCTTTGTCTCACCATCGGAGAGGTTGGCGTCACGGCACTCTGCGACCAGATCGTCCAGCGCGGTCGAGGTTTCCTCAATGCGGTTTTCAAAGTCTGCGCCGAATTTCTGGTCGATCAGGGTTTCCAGCTTGATCGATTTCGCTTCGAGGCGGGCTTCCAGTTCGCTGGTCATCCGCTCCAGCTCCGGTTCAAGGTTCTCATGCAGCTCTTCGGCGCGGGCTTCATGGGCGGCGGTCCAGGACTCGGCGCGTTCTCCGAACTTCTCGCCCCATGCTTCCCACTTGCGGCCCCACTCCTCCCAGTCTTCTTCAGACATCTCGCCTTCGAAGTGGATTTCGGCACCATCCTGCACGTCCACGACGACGTTCTGGAAGTTGGAGGCGAGCGGCAGTTCGTTCAGCTCCGCCATCAGGGCCTGGAACTCTGCGTCGTCTTCCAGGGTGAGCGTGATCTCGGGGACGTTGGAGGTGATCTTCGCCGTGATCCGGCCGATCACCTTGCTGTCCTCGGCCATTTCCTGGGACAGCCGGCTGATCTCCGCCGTCACTTCAGGGCCGGGTTCAACCCCCTCAAAGGGTTCGCCGAGTACAATGATGCGGCGGTCGGGGATCAGTTCGCCGTTCAGGTAAACGGTGCCGTTCTCGATACGCAGCTCGCGATGTTCACGCTCACCGGCATTGGCCGGGACCGAGGATGTGGCGATCAGGGCAGCCGCACCGATCACAGCAGTGGCGGCCCCGCCTGCAAGACGCCGTGTGCGGGTCGGAGCAGGGTGGGTCATGCGGCTGAGACGTTCCTTCAGGGCGTGGGTGAGGGGCAGGCTGGCCGCAGCGGGCGGGCGTTCCTGCGCGGCGGACTTCACAGCCTTGATCAGTGTCGCACCATAGGCATGCGGCGAGGCGGTCCCGGTCTTCAGGACATCGGCGTCGCAAGCGGCTTCCTGATCCGTCCGGAATGCGCGGTGAGCATAGTAGGCCAGCGGGTTGAACCACATGCAGGCGATGAAGAACTCGGCCAGCTGCAGGGCCCACAGGTCGCCGCGGCGGACATGGGTCAGCTCGTGAGCGAGGGCGGCGCGCTGCTGGGTGTCGTCATAATCCGTCTCGAACCAGGCCGGCAGCAGGACCACCGGACAGGCGAGGCCAGTTACAAGCGGGCCGGACGAGATGAAGCTGGACGCAACCACGGGCAGTCGCTTCAGGCCAACCTGCGTACCAACCTGACGCGCAATATGCTGGAGACGGGGAGAGACGTTCACAGCCTCCCGCTTCACGGTCTGCATGAAGACATGCTGGCGCCACAGGCTGAGACCGAAGACACAAAAAGCCCCGCCTGCCCAGACAATGAAAAGGCCAGGCAGCATCATGTCGGACAGCGTGTCCATCAGGGGCTGAGGTGAGATAAGGCCTTCTCCAAACGTGGCGTCCTGTAGGGGCGCAGACGGCACGATTGCCGGGGCAGGCGGGGAAGTGACAAGCGCCGAGGCGGAAGCCTCAGACCCAGTCGAGACAGTGAGAGTCGTCGACGCGTCGGTTGTATTGGATGCGCCGGTTCCTGGCAGGCGCAGCAGCGGCATGAGCGAGACCGGCATCTGCAGTGGCGGCAGGACCAGGCGGGCCAGCGGGAGCGCCCAGAGGGCATATGCGGTGCCGGCACCGAAATGCTTGGCAACAGGGCGGCGCGCCACCAGGACGATGGCAATCAGGACCGAGACGGCAAGAACGGTCTGCAGGGCAGATGTCGCGTCAGGAAAAATGGTTGCGGCGTTCATTTCTTCAGATCCCCCAGCAGGCGTTCCAGTTCCTCAATGTCTTCCGGTGTCAGGCCGCGCGTATCCGCCAGGTGCGCAACCAGAGGCGCAGCGCGGCCGGAAAAGACCCGGTCGACAAACTGGCCAGCGGCCTTGGCCTTGTAGGCCCCTTCTTCAATGACCGGATAATAGAGGTAGCGGCGGCCATCCTCTTCCGTCCGGAGCGCGCCTTTCTCGACCAGGCGGGCCAGCAGCGTTTTCACGGTGCGGCTGGTCCAGTCCTTTTCGTCGCCGAGCGCGTCATGGACGTCGGAGGCGGCGAGGCCGGGCGTCTGCCACAGCACGCTCATCACATCGAGTTCAGCGGCTGAAATCTTCATCTGCGGGCTCTCCGGTAAGACTACAAGCGTGGTCATAAGGCATGACTACAAGCGTGGTCAATGAGATTTTCCGCGCTGCCGCGTGACAAGTTTGTAAGGTCAGGCTTTGATGCATCCTGTCTGCGGGCGCGGCTTCATTTCCGGCAAGGGCTCCTGTAGGACAGACGGAGGGTCCCGGGGCCGGGGCCAGAGTGAGGGTAAAAACAGATGAACCGAGGGATGCTGGGAGCGCTGACACTTGCGCTTCTCACGGCAGGGTGTGCTGAAACAGGCACCAGCGGAGAGTTCGGCCGTGTTCTGGGAGAGGTCCTTGGTTCCACCACCGCGCCCGACTCGCCAAGCACGCTCAGCATCGCTGAAATCGATGCCGGTCTGCGCGAAGCCCTGACGGTCGGCACCAATCTGGTCGCCAATCAGCTTGGCCAGACAAACGGCTATTATGGGGATCCGAAAATCCGCATTCCGCTGCCGCAGACTTACCGGACCCTCCAGACCAATCTGGCAAAAGTCGGCGCGAGCAAGCCGCTCGACGATCTGGAGCTGCGCATGAACCGCGCAGCCGAATCGGCCGTGCCCGAAGCGCAGGTTCTGATCCTTGGCGCGATCCGCAACATGACCATCACTGACGCACTCAACATTCTGAACGGCGGAGATACGGCTGCGACCGATTATCTCCGGTCAAAGACGGAACCCCAGCTGCGGGCCGCTTTCACGCCCTATGCCCGGGAGGCGCTGTCGAAGTCCGGCGCTTTCACGGCGATGGAAAATGTCGCCTCGCAATATGGGGCAAGCGGCATCACTTCCAGCCTGCAGGCAGACCTGACCGCGCATGCTGTTGATTACGGCCTGGACGGTATCTTCCTGTACGTCGCAGAGGAGGAAACGAAGATCCGGGAAAACCCGCTCGCGCGGAGTACGGATTTGCTGCGACGCGTGTTCGGGAATCGCGGCTGATGCGGCGTTTTGCAACCGAGATGAAGGCCGGAGGCACGCTGGCCGGTATCGAGTTCGGCGATCCGATCAAACCGTTCGCCGCGGTGTGGATCCATGCTACCGGCTTCAACGCCATGACCTATCAGTCAATGCTGGCACCGCTTGGCCTGCGCCAGCGCGTGGCCGCGCTCGACATGCGCGGGCACGGCCGGTCGACCATGCCGACAAAGCCGGGACGCTTGAAATCGTGGCACCGCTACCGCGATGACGTGATCGAGTGGCTGGAGAAGGAAGCGCCCAATGGGGTCGTTCTGAGCGGGCATTCCATGGGTGCGACGGTGGCCCTTCTGGTGGCTGGCAAGCGGCCTGACCTGGTCAAGGGACTGGTGCTGGCAGATCCGGTGATCCTGCCGCGCGTCTATTATTTCTGGAAACATGTTTTTCCGCCGGTCACCTGGATTGCCAACCGCAACACGCTCGCGGGCGCGGCGAAGAAGCGGCGGGCCGAGTTCCCGGCATTCCGCGAAGCGCTGGAATCCTATACCGGCCGCGGCGCGTTCGCGTCCTGGCGCGAGCCCTTCCTGGCCGATTATCTTCTGGATGGCATTGACCGGGTCGACCAGAATTCTGTGCAGAGCGAAGAACAGACTTGGCGGCTGACCTGTGATCCGAAATGGGAGTCGGCAACATTTTCGGCCCAGCGCAACCAGCCATGGCGCGCGCTCAGGAATGTCCGGAAGCACAAGATCCCGATCATCGTGCTCCGTCCGAACCGTGCATCTGTGATTACGCCAAAGGTTCGTGCTCAGATTATCCTGATGAATCAGGCGCTGATGATGAAAGGCGTCCGTGGCACGTCGCACTTCCTGCCCATGGAAGCGCCCTATGAAGTGCGCGATGCGTTGTCGGCTTTCATTGCGCGGCTGGTGGAACGCTTCACGCTGGAAGAGGATTCCGACGTTTCGCGCTCGCTCAGCATCCGGCGCCGCAGGGCATAAGCCCCCTGGTTACCAGAGGGGACGGTCGGGAGAGGCGGACCCGGCCAGTTTTTCCATAAGGCGGGTAAGTTCCACGCGTTCTTCCGGTGTGAGGACGGCTTCCAGAGCCTGCTCCTCGGCAATCGCCATCGGCACAATCTCGTCATAAACCGATGTCCCGGCAGGCGTGTGGTAGAGTTTGGAGCGGCGGCCATCCTCTTCAGAGGATTTGCGCTCCAGGTATCCGACTTCGATCAGGCCGGCGACGGCGCGGCTGACGGCAACCTTGTCCATCGCCGTGCGCTGGCCGATCTCGGTGGCGCTGATTCCCGGCGCATCGCCTGTGACAGCCATGACGCGCCACTGCCAGATCGACAGACCGAATTCGCGATCATACAGCTCCGCAATTCGGCGCGAGATCGTGTTGGACAGGACGGACAGGCGGTAGGGGAGGAATTCTCGCAGGCGCAGCTGCGGAGTGCGGGAGGATTCGGGCATGGCGGGTCCATTCATACTTGCCTTGCGGCGAGCAGTTAGTTACATATGAAACTATATTTTTGATATCAATAGGGAGAGAGAACCCATGGCTGACCTGTTTGACAACCCTGCAGGCCTCGACGGTTTCGAATTCATTGAGTTTTCCGCGCCTGAAAAAGGTGTTCTGGAGCCGGTTTTCGAAACGATGGGCTTCACCAAGGTTGCCCGTCACCGCTCGAAAGATGTCGAGCTCTGGCGCCAGGGCGGCATCAATCTGATCACCAATTATGAGCCGAAATCGGCGGCCTGGTATTTCTCACGTGAACATGGGCCCTCGGCCTGCGGGATGGGCTTTCGCGTGCGCGACGCCCGCAAGGCCTACACACACTTGCTGGAGCAGGGCGCCGAGCCCGTGCACGTCCAGACCGGCCCGATGGAGCTGCACATTCCGGGCATCCGCGGCATCGGCAATTCGATCATCTACCTGATCGACCGCTATGGCGAGGGGCTGGACATCTATGACATCGATTTCGAATACCTGCCGGACGTGGAGAAGCACCCCGCCGGCGCAGGCTTCAAGCTGATCGACCATTTGACGCACAATGTTTACGGCGGCCGGATGAAGTATTGGGCTGATTTCTATGAGAAGCTCTTCAACTTCCAGGAAATCCGCTATTTCGACATCAAGGGCGAATATACCGGCCTGACGTCCAAGGCGCTGACGGCGCCGGATGGCAAGATCCGTATTCCGCTGAACGAAGAAGGCAAGAGCGGCGGCGGCCAGATCGAGGAATTCCTGCGCGAATTCAATGGCGAGGGCATCCAGCACATCGCCCTCATCTGCGACGACCTCTATGCCTGCTATGACAGCCTGAAACAGAAGGGCGTGCCCTTCATGACGGCGCCGCCGGCAGCCTATTACGAGATGCTGGACGAGCGTCTGCCGGGCCATGGCGAGGACGTCGAAGGCCTCAAATCCCGCGGCCTGCTGCTGGACGGCACGACCGAAGGCGGCGAGCCGCGTCTCCTGCTGCAGATCTTCGCCCAGGCCGAAATCGGCCCGGTCTTCTTCGAATTCATCCAGCGCAAGGGTGACTACAAGGAAGGCTTTGGCGAAGGTAACTTCAAGGCCTTGTTCGAATCCATGGAACGTGACCAGATTCAGCGAGGTGCATTGAAGGTCGAAGAGGACGCATGAGCGAACCAAAGAAGAAAGTTGAACTCTCCCCGGTCGGCGAAGGCCTGATCGGGGCCGTGGCGGGCACGGTGGTTGGCGTCATTCTCTGGCGCATCGGGGTGATTTCCGCCCCGGCCATTCCGGGCGTCACGCTCGGCCTCGGGATCGGCAGCTGGTTCAACGCCTGGCGGCGCGCAAAGAACGCCGCAAAAGACAAGGGAGAGACTCGCTGATGACGAAGCCGACTGTAAAACGAGACCCGAGAAGCCGGTTGGTACTCGGCGGTGTGATGGTTGTTGTGATGACGGCTCTATACTTGGTGGACAACTATTTCCTGTCTTTACCGATTAGCTCTGCGCTGAAGTCCGCCATATTTGTGGGCATCGGAAGCCTTGCGGGGATCCTGACCGCCAGACGATTCTTTCCAGATAAGTCCATACCTGTGGAGGATTTTGAATGACCTCACCCGCCCCCCTGAAAGGCGTCCACCACGTCGCCTATCGCTGCAAGGATGCCAAGCAGACGGTCGAGTTCTATCGCGACGCGCTCGGCATGGATTTCCAGCTGGCCATTGCGGAAGACCATGTGCCCTCGACCGGCGCCTATGATCCGTACATGCATATTTTCCTCGATGCCGGGAACGGCAATGTGCTGGCCTTTTTCGAACTGCCTGAGCAGCCCGACATGGGCCGCGACGAGAACACGCCTGTCTGGGTGCAGCATATCGCCTTCCGCGTCGGTTCGCTGGAAGAGCTGATGGAAACCAAGGCGCATCTCGAAGGCATGGGCCTCGACGTGCTCGGGCCCACGCATCACGGCATCTTCAAGTCGATCTATTTCTTCGACCCCAACGGCCACCGCATCGAACTCGCCGCAGACATCGGCACGCCGGAACAGATGGCGCAGCTGAAATCCGTCGCCGAGCCGATGATCGAGGAATGGAACGCCACAAAGAAAGCCCCGCGCCACGCCGCCTGGCTGCACGAAAAAATCGCGGAAGAAAGCTGATTCATGAAACTCGCTACCCTTAAGAACGGCGCCCGTGATGGCCGCCTTGTCGTTGTCTCGAAAGACCTGACACGTGCCACGGACGCGGCCTCTGTTGCGCCCACGCTGCAGGCGGCGCTGGATGACTGGGAACATATGGCCCCGCGCCTCCAGCTGCTGGCCGAGCAGGTGGAACTGGGCAGCGTGCCGACGTTCCGCTTCCACGAACATGACTGCGAAAGCCCGCTGCCGCGTGCCTATCAGTGGGCGGATGGCTCGGCCTATATCAATCATGTCGAACTGGTACGCAAAGCGCGCGGCGCCGAAGTGCCGGAGAGCTTCTATGACGATCCGCTGATGTACCAGGGCGGCTCCGACGCCTTCCTCGGCCCCCGCGACGCGATCCCGCTGGGCGATGTCGCCTGGGGCTGTGACATGGAAGGGGAGGTGGCCGTCATCACCGATGACGTGCCCATGGGCGTGTCCGAGGCAGATGCGGCCAGCCACATCAAGCTGGTCATGCTGTGCAATGACGTGTCGCTGCGCGGGCTGATCCCCGGCGAACTCGCCAAGGGCTTCGGTTTCTTCCAGTCCAAGCCGCCGAGCGCTTTCACGCCCGTGGCCGTGACGCCAGACGAACTGGGCGATGCCTGGAAGGACAGCGTCATCCACCTGCCGCTGCACGTGGATTATAACGGCCAGCCTTTCGGCCGCGCCGAGGCCGGGGTCGATGCCACGTTCAGCCTCGCCCGCCTTGTGGCCCACGCCGCAAAGACAAGGCCCCTCACCGCTGGCACAGTGATCGGTTCCGGCACAGTCTCCAACAAGGATGCCGATGGCGGGGCAGGCAAGCCGGTCGCCGAGGGCGGGCTTGGTTATTCCTGCATCGCCGAGATCCGCATGATCGAGACGATTGCCGACGGCGCGCCCAAAACGCCCTTCATGAAGCCGGGCGATACGGTGCGCATGGAAATGCTGGACAAGGCCGGGCACTCCATCTTTGGAGCCATCGAGCAGACCGTGGAATCCATCTGACCCGGCTTGTTTTCCCGGCGGGCTTGTGTTTCAACGCTTGTTGAAATTTTGGCGGTGCGAGACGGTTCGGCCAGCCGGAAAGTGTGATACGAGACAAGAAAGCGCGCCCGGGCGGGCTCTGCCTGCCTGAGCGCCCAATTCAGGGAGCGATAGGACCTGTCCATGTCTAGCAAGGTCTACAATTCTGCGAAGGAAGCCCTTGAGGGCCTCACCTTCGACGGCATGACCGTGATGGCCGGGGGCTTCGGCCTGTGCGGCATTCCGGAAAATCTCATCCTCGCCCTGCGCGAAAGCGGCGTGAAGGACATCACCGCGATCTCCAACAATGCGGGCGTCGACGATTTCGGCCTCGGCCTGCTGCTGCAGACGCGGCAGATCAAGAAGATGATCTCGTCCTATGTGGGGGAGAACAAGGAGTTCGAGCGCCAGTATCTCTCCGGCGAGCTGGAGCTGGAGTTCAACCCGCAGGGCACGCTGGCCGAGCGCTGCCGCGCTGGCGGCGCAGGCATTCCGGGCTTCTACACGAAGACCGGTGTCGGCACGATCATCGCCGAGGGCAAGGAACACCGCGACTTCAACGGCGAGACCTACATCCTCGAAACCGGCCTTGTGTCTGACCTCTCCATCGTGAAGGCCGAGAAGGCGGACACGCAGGGCAATCTGATCTTCAACAAGACCGCCCGCAACTTCAATCCGCCGATGGCGATGGCTGGCAAGGTCACCGTCGCCGAAGTGGAAGAACTGGTGCCGACGGGAAGTCTCGACCCGGACGAAATCCACCTGCCGGGCATCTTCGTTCAGCGTGTCGTGAAAGGCACTTTCGAGAAGCGTATCGAACAACGCACCACCCGTAAGCGGGAGCAATACTAATGCCCTGGACACGCGATGAAATGGCGGCGCGCGCCGCAAAGGAACTCCACGACGGCTTCTATGTGAACCTTGGCATCGGCATTCCGACGCTGGTGGCGAACCATATTCCGGACGATATGGACGTGACGCTCCAGTCCGAGAACGGCATGCTGGGCATGGGCCCGTTCCCGTTCGAGGGCGAGGAAGACGCAGACCTCATCAATGCCGGCAAGCAGACGATCACGACGCTGCCGCGCACCAGCTTTTTCGATAGCGCCACCAGCTTTGCGATGATCCGCGGCGGCCACATCAACATCGCCATCCTGGGTGCGATGGAAGTGGCCGAGAATGGCGACATCGCCAACTGGATGATCCCCGGCAAGCTGGTCAAAGGCATGGGCGGGGCGATGGACCTGGTCGCTGGCGTCAAGCGCATCGTTGTGGTGATGGATCACTGCAACAAGAAGGGCGAAACGAAAGTGCTGAAGGCCTGCACGCTGCCGCTGACGGGCAAGGGCGTGGTCAATCGCATCATCACCGACCTCTGTGTGTTCGATGTGGTCGAGGGCGGCCTGAAAATCGTTGAGCTCGCGCCCGGCGTGTCCCCGCAGGACGTCAAGGAAAACACCGAAGCGACCATTGTCGGCTAATACGTCTTGTCAGACGAGGAGGATTGAATCCGGACACGCTCCGGATTAGGGCTGCGCCATGACTTCTGCATTCTCTCCGCTATCGCCGCTTCCGCCGGACGCTCTGCTCGGCCTGATGACCGCTTTTCGTGAAGACGACCGGGCCGAGAAATTCGATCTGGGTGTCGGCGTCTACAAGGATGACCAGGGCAATACCCCGGTCATGTCGGCGGTCGCCAAGGCCGAGGCCCTGATGCTGCAGCGTCAGACCACGAAGGTCTATGAAGGTCCGCGCGGCAATGTCGATTTCTGCGCTGCGATCGAGGATTTTGTCTTCGGCGTGGATGCCCCCGTCTGCAAGGAAGGGCGCACGCTGTCCTTCACCGCGCCGGGCGGCTGCGGCGCGCTTTCGCTGGGCGTGGGCCTGATGCGCCGCCTTGGCGTGAAGAAGGTCTGGGTGTCAGACCCGACCTGGCCGAACCATCCGAAAGTGGTTCAGTCCGCGGGCCTCACGACTGACAGCTACCGGTACGCAGATCCGGATACCGGCACGGCAGACCGGGCCGGCATGCTGGAAGACCTGGCAAAGGCAGAGCGCGGCGACGGCGTGATCGTGCAGGGGCCTTGCCATAACCCCACTGGCATCGACCTCACGCTGGAAGACTGGCGTGCCGTCGGCGCCTTCGTGAAAGAGCGCGGCCTGATCGTCATGCTGGACGTTGCCTATCATGGATTCGCGCATGGGCTCGACAAGGATATTGCAGGCGTGCGCGCCTTCATCGACGCAGCCGGCGAAGCGCTGATCTCCTATTCCTGCTCCAAGAATTTCGGCCTCTATCGCGAGCGGGCCGGCTGTTTCCTCGCCGTGGGCGAGACGGCGGACGGGATTGCGGCTGCGACCACGCATGTGGCCGACATTTCCCGGGCCACCTGGTCCATGCCGCCGGCGCATGGCGCGGGTATCGTCGCCACCATCCTCGGCGATGCAGCCTTGCGGGCTGAATGGGAAGCGGAACTGACAACGATGCGGGAGCGGATGATTTCGCTGCGCCAGGCGCTGTCGGGTGAACTCGTGCAGCGCACGGGGTCCAACCTGCTCACCAGCCTCGCCACGCAGAATGGCATGTTCAGCCAGCTACCGGTCACGCCGGAAGCCGCCAAGACGCTGCGTGAGCAAAGCGGCCTCTACATGCCGGGATCGGGACGGATCAATATTGCGGGGCTGAACCTGAAAGACATCCCGCGCATCGCAGAGATCATCGCCACGGCGATCTGAGCTCGCGCTTCACGCTTCGACTTCGCTCAGCATGAGCGCTCCGAACATGCAGCTAGAGCGGAACTCATCCTGAGCGAAGTCGAAGGATGATCGGGCGGGCACGGTCTTTCCGGTGTCATCCCGGCGAAAGCCGGGACCCACCGTCAGCGAGTAAAAGAATTACTCGTCGCCAAAGGCACGCTGGTACTGATGCCCATCGCCGCCGATCACGTCCCAGCTGGCTTTTGAGCCGACCCAGATATGAGCCGCCACGCGCAGCTTGCCTTCCGAATCTTCGAGAAGGCCCGCCGGAACGAACATTCTTTCTGCGTCATTCCTGCCGGGTAGGGCAGATCCACACTTTGCACAGAAGCTACTCTGCCAGTCGCCATCGGGTTTATGCCACGTGGAAATCAGTTCCTTGCCGCGCACCCAATGGAAAATATTGTTGGGCACGACAACGACGGCAACACCGGTATTCCCTGTCCATCTCCGACAAATAGAGCAATGGCAGATATAGATATCTTTCACGTCGCCGTTGATCTCGAAGGCGACCGAACCGCAATTGCATGCACCGTGGAGCACGAAAGCCTCCCTAAATCCCCAGTCCCTTCGGGGCGAGACGTTCGAGTTCCTCGATTGCCGAGGCCGGGGCGGGGATGGCTTTGCGGGCGTCGAGGTCCAGCGTGATGGCGGTGGCCTGGCTGGTGGCCCAGGGCTCGCCGGTCACCGGATCCATCATCCAGTGGAACAGGCTGTGGGTCTTGCCCTGAACGCCGCCGAGGCCGGTATAGACTTCGAACAGGTCGCCGGCTTCCGGCATCCGGTGGTACTTGAGCCGGTATTCCAGCACAGCCGCGCCCATGCGCAGGTCTCCGGCGGCCGAGGCGACCTTTTTGCGCCAGCCGTGCAGAAGGTTCGGAACAGAATCCGAGACCCGGCCGATGATCCAGTACGGTGCCATCCGTCCGTGCACGTCCAGGTGCTGCGGCGGCACCGAACCCATGCCGATGCAGGCAATGCCCAGCTTGCGCGGCGTCTCGATGGAGATGTCTTCAAAAGCCAGGCCCGGCGCATCCGGGTCGATGGAACGCGGCGCGGCTTCTTCGGGCGGTGTATCGATGTCGTCCGCCATGGCGGCCCGAACGCTCTTGCCCCATGGAAACGGCTCACGGCCTGCCGTGTCGATATGCATGATCCGCGTCCGGAAGGCGGCGGCCAGCTGGCCGTCGGCGTGGCGCAGTTCCTGATAGACGAGGGCGTCTGACTCGCCCACTTCGATCAGGCAGCCATGCATGGTCAGCGGACGGCCGGGCAGGACTTCGCGGACGAAGCGGATATGCTGGTCCACCGGTGTGATCGTGGACGGGGAGTTCTGCCGGAACGCATGCGGCATGCCGAGCGCATGAGCAAAGACCGCCAGGCCTTCCATTTGTTTCTCGACATAGACGCGCACATTCATGTGCCCCATCTCGTCGCAATCCCACTGATTGCAGCTTCCCCGCCAGAGAGTCTTCACGCAGAACAATCCCGGCAGGTGCCGCGCACTTCCACGACGGCGCGGGACATTTTGAAGCCCGCGGCTTCCGTTTCGGCCTTCAGGGCCTCGCTGGTGGCTTCGGCGTGAAGTTCCTCGGCGCCATGGCATTTGTCGCAGATCAGGAACACGGCGGAGTGGCGATGGCTGGCATGGCCGCAGGCGACATAGGCGTTGAGGCTCTCAATCTTGTGGGCGAGGCCGGTCTCCTGCAGGAAATCGAGCGCGCGATAGATGGTTGGCGGCTTTGCGGAGCCTTCGCCATCGAGATTGGCCAGGAGGTCGTAAGCCTTGGCCGGCTCCGTGCTTTCCAGCAGCAGGCGCAGGACCTTGCGGCGGATTTTTGTCATCCGCTGGCCCTGGCGGGCAACCAGGGTTTCGGCCTCGTTCAGGAAGGCGTCCACATCCTGCGGGCTGCAGGGCGTGTTCGCGTGAAGGTGTGTGTGGCTGTCAGTGGCGCTCATGAGGCCAATGTCGTGTGTTTTGTCCACAATGTGAAGGGGTAAGCACTGTCTTGCCGGCCACTGGAGGACTGGACGGAGTCCGCAAATCACCTGAGATTCCTGCGAAAGACGAAAATCCAAGAGGATGAAGCGGATGCAATTGTCAGAGCGCGAAGGCCTTGAACTCTGGCGCCGGGCGGTCACCGCTTCGGTTCGCTCCGACGCGCCGGACCTGACGGCCCGCCAGCAAGCCATCCTGATGACCATTGCCCTCATGCCGGGGCCGCACACGGTCCGCGGCCTGGCCGAGCAGCTGAATATCGCCAAACCGGCCGTGACCCGCGCTCTGGATGCGCTGGAACGCCTCGATTTCATCAAGCGCGTGCGCGACGAGGCGGACCTGCGGAACATCTTCCTGGAACGCCGGCCTGCCGGAATGACCTATCTTCGCCAATTTGCCGGCCTTGTTCTTGCCGCAGCTTCCGGCAAGGATCAGACCGCTGCCGCCAGCCCGAAAGCACGCAAGGCTTCGGCAGCGTAGGACAACGCTGCGGGGCGCCTCATGCCTGATTACAATGATACGCGACTGACACCGCCGGACAGGCCGACCCGGCCCGTGCAGGTCCGGGCAGGATCCATTCCCGTCCGGGAGGGCCCGCTGCCCGATGCGCGGCTCGCGACAGAAGCCCTGTTCGGCGAGATTCTGGATGTGTTCGAGGAACAGCACGGCTTCGCACTCGTGCAATGCCAGCGCGATCGTTATGTCGGCTGGGTGCCGCTGGCGGGGCTGTCTGAGCGCTTGCTGGTGCCAACCCACCGGATTATCGCGCCGCACACCCATGCCTATGCCGCGCCGGACCTGAAATCGCCGCCCCGGCTGACGCTGAGCCTCGGTGCAAGTGTCAGCGTCTTTGCCGAAGAAGGGGACTGGCGGCACTGCCAGGATGCCGGCTGGGTGCATCATCGCCACATCGCCGAACTGGGTGTGCCTGACACGGATCCTGCGGGCGTTGCGCAACGCTATCTCGGCACACCCTATTTGTGGGGCGGGCGGTCAGGGCTCGGCATCGATTGCACGGGCCTCACCCAGCAGGCCTTCGAGGCGGTGGGCGTTTTGCTGCCCCGCGACAGCGACATGCAGTTCGCCTGGGTGGGCGAGGCGATTGCCGACTGGCAGGCGCCGGGCGCTTTGAAGCGCGGCGATCTGGTTTTCTGGAAGGGCCATGTCGGCATCATGACCGATGCCGATCACCTGTTGCATGCCAATGCCTGGCATATGGCCGTTGCCCACGAGCCGCTCGAAGAGGCAATTACCCGGATCGCACAGTATTTCGCCGAGCCCAGAGGGGCCCGGCGTATACAAGTCTCTGCTTTGAAGGGACGGGAGCCGGCCTGGAAGACCGGCGCCTGAGCCTTACTCGCCTTCTTCTTCCGTCGGCGTCGGGGCGTCTTCGTCAAAAGCCTCTTCAGCCGTTTCCGTTGCGGCGTCAGCTTCTTCGACCACCACTTCGCTGACGTCAGTCACGGTTTCAGCGGCTGCGTCGGCAGCGTCTTCCATGGCGCCATCGGCCGGCATTGCAGCCTCTTCGCCTTCTGCCGGCGCTTCAGCGCCTTCAGCCGCTGCGTCTGCACCATCGTCTTCACCGGCCGCCGGCAGCGGATCCGGGAAGGGCGGTGCATCCGGCGATTGGGACGCGAGATAGGCGATCACGTTGATCCGGTCCGGATCCTTGCGCAGGCCTGCGAACGACATGGACGTGCCACGGGCGAAGGAGCTTGGGTTCTCCAGCCAGTGGTTCAGGTCTTCATAGGTCCACGTGCCGTCGAGGCTGGTCATCGCAGCAGAATAGTTGAAATCAGCGTGGTGGTGCTTGGCGGCGCCGACCACACCATGCAGGTTCGGGCCGGTACCGTTGGCCCCGCCTTCGTCAATCGTGTGGCAGGTCGTGCACTGGCCCTTGAAGGTGCGTTCACCGCGTGAAACGTCCGCAGCAGCGAGCAGGGCACCGAGGTCAAACACCTCTTCTTCTTCAGCCGCCGCGGCACCGCCGCCGGCGACTTCGACGCAGTAGGCGAAGTTCTCGCACATCTGCTCCGACAGGGAGGTCGCCTCAGCGTGCTCTTCCCCATGGCCTTCGCCACCATGGGCAAACACCACGTCAGAAAGCGTCTTGAGCCCGAAAAGGCCCAGTGCAGTCGCCAGCAGCGCTCCCAGGATCTTGTTGAGACCGAGTTCCCCCATGAGGATCTTCCTTCGAATCTGTCTGGTCATAAGTCTTGGCGCGCGCCTTTTGGCACGCTAACGGATGGCCCGCAATATAAAGGCTGCGCGACAGGGAAGCTTCCCCTGTCCGTCGCGGCGATCCGACGCAGTATAAAATGGGGTAAGGGCCGGAAAAATGACGGGAAAAATCGCATATCAGGGCGAACCAGGGGCCAATTCGCATATTGCCTGCAATCAGGCCTATCCTGAGCTGGAACCCCTGCCGTGCCGCACATTCGAGGACTGTTTTGCCGCTGTAGAGAAGGGCGAAGCCGATCTCGCCATGATTCCGGTCGAAAACACGATTGCCGGTCGGGTGAGCGATATTCACTCCCTTTTGCCGGGCACCAACCTGCAGATTGTCGCCGAATATTACCTGCCGATCCGCTTCCAGCTGATGGCCCTGCCGGGCGTGAAGCTGGAAGAGGTCAAAAAGGCCCGCTCCCACATCATGGGGCTGGGACAGTGCCGCAAATTCCTGCGGGCGCATGGAATTGATTCGGTCACGGCCTCGGATACGGCGGGCGCGGCTCATGAAGTGGCGGAGAGCGGCGACCGGACTGTCGCTGCGATTGCACCGCGTCTGGCAGCTGAGGTTTATGGGCTCGAAATTCTCGCCGAGGACATTGAAGACGCCGCCCATAACACGACCCGCTTCGTGATCATGTCGCGTGAGCCGTCGGAAATCGAAGTCGGCGATGGTCCGGCGAAAACCGCGTTCCTGTTCGAAGTCCGCAACATTCCGGCGGCCCTGTTCAAGGTGCTGGGCGGTTTCGCGACCAACGGCATCAACATGACCAAGCTGGAAAGCTACATGGTGGGCGGCAATTTCACGGCGACGCAGTTTTATGCCGAAATCGAAGGCCACCCGGACGAGCGGTCGGTTCAGCTGGCGCTGGAAGAGACCGGCTTCTTCACACAGATGCTGAAACTGGTCGGCGTGTTCCCCGCCACGCCCAATCGCGAAGGCTAGCAGATCTGCGTCTTGTCCTTCAGTGCTTCGGCGAGGTGGTCAGCGAACAGTTTCGCTTTTCCGCGCAGCTTGCCTGCGGCCCAGACGGCGTGGATCGACAGGCTTTGTGCATTCCAGTCCGGCAGGACACGAACCAGCTTGTTCGTGCCGAGGCAGTCTGACACAAGCCAGCCCGGCGCCAGCAGGATGCCGAGCCCGTCTTCTGCAGCCTGTTGCAGGATCTCCCCGCCGGAGGCCCGGAACGGCCCGTCGACGGTGACGTCTTCCTTCTGGCTGCCATTGGTCAGTGTCCAGATGGTCGAGCGGGTGTGGCGGAAAATCAGCGCGTCGTGCTTTTCGAGATCGGATGGCACCTGCGGCGTGCCCTTACGTTCCAGATAGGCAGGCGAGGCCCACAAGGCGCGCGGGGCGTCCACCATCTTCTTGGCCATCAGGCTGGAATCGGTAAGCTCGCCAAGCCGGAAGGCAAGATCGACACCTTCGCCGACAATGTCGGTGAGGAAGTCATCGCCGATCACGTCGAACTTCACATGCGGATATATGCGCATGAAGCTGGCAATCTCCGGCGCGATAACGCGGCGCGCGAAGGAGTGCGAACACGAAATGCGTAGCAGGCCGACCGGCTCATGCTCCAGACCACGGGCCTCGGCCTCAGCTTCATCATATTCGGCGAGGATGTCGACCGCGCGGCGATAGAAGCGCTCGCCCGCCTCGGTCAGGCTCAGCGCGCGTGTTGTTCTGAGGAACAGCATCGCATCCAGCTGGGACTCCAGATCCTGGATCCGCCGCGACACGGTCGGTTGTCCGATACCGAGATCGGCGGCGGCGCGGGAAAAGCTGCCGGAATCCGCCACACGGACGAACAGGCGCATTGCATCAATCCGGTCCATTCTAAAACCCCCATGCAGAATCTGCATGAATGTAGGGAAGGGGGCGGCCTTGCGCGAGGGGGCACACGCATTTCTCCGCTCTCGCACCGCCCACGAATCCGTGAGGGATCCTCACACGCCTTTGCTTTGCCCGTGTGCGGGGCGTTGTGAGACACACCGCGCAAAGGGAGACGCCAATATGATCGCAAGAATAAAGAGATACGCCCCCATCGCCTACAGCCTTGTCGCCTCGGCGGTGTTCCTCGACAGCCTGCGGTTCAAATATACCAACGCCATCGAGACACAGGTGATTTTCGGCCGGCTCGATGCCTGGGCCACCAGTCTCGGCGCGCCGGGCCTGTTCGCGCAGACCGGCCTGTTCAGCCAATATGTGATCGGTACGGCGGAATTGCTGGCGGCAACACTGCTTCTGCTCGGCCTCTTTCCGGCATTTCGCCGCCTGCAGACGCTCGGCGCGCTGATTGCGGTCGCCGTCATGACCGGAGCCGTGAACTTCCACCTCTGGACGCCGCTCGGCATCGATCCGAACAATGATGGTGGCGGTCTGTTCGTCATGGCGGTGATGGTCTGGCTCAGCTCAATTGCCATGCTCATCGCCCGCCGCAAAACCCTGTTCGCCATTCTCTCCGGTATCCGCGATGTGCTGGTGCCGCCTGCTGAAACCGCCCTGCGTTCCGAAGCCCGGCACGCCGTTGCCTGAGGCTTTACGCCGGCCGCCATGCCTCACCCCTCACTGGCGGCCGGCGTCTTTTTCTGAAAGGATATCTACCGATGAAACTCCGCGCTCTTTTCCTGGCAGCCTTTCTTGCCGCTGCGCCTGTAACTGTCCTTGTGCCAACGGCTCAGGCCGAGCCGGCCGTCTATACCAGCCGGTTCTCGAACACCGCGCTTCAGGGCTATGATCCTGTGGCCTATTTCACCGATGGGCAGCCGGTGAAGGGCTCCAAGGAATTCTCCACCGAATATAATGGCGCCACCTTCCAGTTTGCGTCAGCCGCAAACCGCGACGCCTTCCTTGCAGACCCCGCCGCCTATGCGCCGCAATATGGCGGTTATTGCGCCTGGGCCATGGCCGACGGGAAGTATGCCAAGGGCAATGCGAAATACTGGAAAATCGTCGATGGGAAGCTCTACCTGAACTACAATGCCGGTATCCAGAAGAAGTGGAATGCAGATATTCCGGGCTTCATCGAAAAGGCCGACACGCAATGGCAGGACCTGCAGGAATAGGTCGTTCGCCTGTGGCGGGAGTGACGGCTTAAATCTGAGTCATGACACAGGTTTAAGTACCGTTTCGCCAATTGCGAGCTACCTCTTTCCTACCGGCCACGCCAACAGGTCCAGACCCCGCTGACCAGGTCGCCGGACGAAATTGCGCGCAGTGTCCCCCCCTCCGTCGCGTGCAACGAAAGAAACCCCCGCACTGTCTGTCAGGCGGGGGTTTCTCATATCTGCCCGGATCGCATCTTAAAAAAAAGCGGACGTGGTTTCCCGCGTCCGCTTTTCCTGGAACTTTATTGTCCGGCTTACTTTTTCTTCGCAGCCGGTTTCTTTGTCGCGGGCTTCTTGGCAGCGGCCGGCTTCTTAGCAGCAGGCTTGGCAGCTTTCGGAGCGGCTTTCTTCACGGCCGGCTTTGCAGCTGGCTTTTCCGCAACCGGCTTCTTGGCTACAGTTTTTTTAGCGACAGCGGGTTTCTTTGCGGCCGGTTTTTTGGCGGCAGCGGTTTTCGTTGCAGTCGCGGCCTTTGCGGCCGGTTTCTTCGCGACCGGCTTTTTCACGGCTGGCTTTTTTGCCGCCGGTTTTTTTGCAGCCGGTTTCTTCGTTGCAGTTGCCATGTCCGATCTCCTGTCAGTGGCAATTTTCTCACTACTGTGATTCGCGCGAACTCAACTCCAGAATTTCGCCTGTAACGAGAGGCGAAACACGCCTTCCGTGTGCGGTCAATGATCTTTTTCTGACCAGACTTTCATGATGTGGTGAGCAATTGCCATCGGCGGCGGTCCGAACATCTCTGCGTGACTGTGGTTCAGGATCCGGACCATCTCCTCCCGCGTGACCCAGCGGGCCACTTCTATCTCTTTTTCGTCGATGGAAATATCGAACCCTTCCGCTTCCAGAATAAGGCCGACCATGAGCGAGGAGGGGAAGGGCCAGGGCTGGCAGGCGACGTATTCTGCACTCGCAGCATCAGCAACGACACCAGCTTCCTCGAATATTTCGCGCGCTGCCGCCTGTTCGATGGTTTCTCCGGGTTCGCAGAAACCGGCGAGGCAGGAATAGAATCCCGGCGGCCACATCTTCTGTCTTCCGATCAGCGCCTTGCCGTCTTTCACGGCCAGCATGATCGCGACAGGATCTGTCCGCGGGAAATGTTCGGCGCCGCAGGACGGGCATTGCCGCTTCCATCCGGCCTCGACCATCGCACTTTCAGACCCGCATTTTGAGCAGAACCTGTGGCTCTGATGCCACATGAAAATTGACCGCGCGGTCGAGGCGCAGTTCGCATCCATCTCCGGAATCGATCCGGCGGCGGCCCGGAAATCGAGAAACTCTCCGGCCCCTTCGATCAGCGAACCTTCAAGCGCAAAACGCTCCGGCAGGTCGATGGCGAACACGGGCGTGCCGGCCTTATCTTCACCGAGGAAAAGGCGCGGCGAGCCGGGCGAGAGGCGGGCCGCTTCCGGCCCCATCCAGACAAGCCCGCTGTCGCGGCCCGGATGCACGAACGGTTCGCCGTTGCGCATCAGCAGGATCAGCACGTCCTCGCGTTTGAAATCTTCCTCCAGCCAGGCCTCGTCCAGTCGGCGGTGCGCGGCGCGGTCAATCGGTTTCGCCGCAAGCGGCATGTCGTTTGAGTTCGTCATGCAACGCGCATGCAGCAGCTTTCTGCTCTGATCAAGACGGCACCGCGCGGAACCCTCCGGGTCAGGCGGTCACGGACTCGCGCTGAGCGGCGTGTTTGCCTTCGCAGATCTCTTCAACGATCTTTGCATTGAATTGGCCAAGGTCGTCCGGATTTCGCGAGGTAACGAGACCTTCGTCCACGACAACTGCTTCGTCTGTCACGACAGCGCCCGCATTTTTGAGGTCCTGCTGGATCGCGGAGAAACCCGTCATCTTGCGGCCATTGACCAGGCCTGCCGAAATGAGGACCTGCGGTCCGTGGCAGATGGAGAAGACCGGTTTCTTCTGCTCGAAGAAAGCGGATGCGAATGCCAGGGCTCTGCTGTCCCGGCGCAAGGCGTCCGGGTTGAAAAGACCGCCCGGGATAAGCAGCGCATCGAAGTCTTCTGCCTTTGCCTCGTCCAGTTTCACATCCACATCAAACCAGTCACCGTGTTCGCGGTGCTTGTTGCCCTGGATGCGCTGGTCGTTCGGCGACACGATCTTGCAGGTGCCGCCTGCGTTTTCGATGGCCTCTTTCGGCGAGGTCAGCTCGATCTGTTCAAATCCGTCGGTTGCGAGAATGGCGAGGGTGCGGTTTTCGGCACGTTTCGTCATGATGAATCCTTTCCTGCTAATGTGGCGCGCGGATTGTGTCGCGCGGTCCCGTCCAGCCCTGTAACTTACCAATGGGTGGGGCAGGGCTCTGTTCCATGACGATTGCAACAGGAAGCGTCGCCGTCGCCGGTACGGCAGCTGTTCAGCCTCGGGGGCCTTTCTGACACTTGGGCATAGCCAAACCGTGCGGCATCCTGTACCGGGCGCGGGAATTCCCCTTTCTTCCCTCCCGAAAGCCTGCCGCCCATGTCCACGCCTATCGAAAAAATGCGTAACATCGCCATCATCGCCCACGTCGACCACGGTAAGACGACGCTGGTGGATGAACTCCTCAAACAGTCCGGCACCTTCCGTGAAAACGAGAAGACCGCTGAACGGATGATGGATTCCAACGATCTGGAAAAAGAGCGCGGCATCACCATTCTCGCCAAAACCACCTCGGTCGAGTGGAACGGCTACCGGATCAACATCGTCGACACGCCCGGACACGCCGATTTCGGCGGTGAGGTGGAGCGTATCCTTCACATGGTGGACGGCGCCATCGTTCTGGTGGACGCGGCCGAAGGCCCGATGCCGCAGACCAAGTTCGTCGTCTCGAAAGCGCTGAAAGTCGGCCTGAAGCCGATTGTGGCGGTCAACAAGATCGACAAGCCGGAGCGCCGCCCGGACGAAGTGGTCAATGACGTGTTCGACCTGTTCGCCAATCTCGACGCCACCGACGAGCAGCTCGACTTCCCGATCCTCTACGGTTCGGCCAAGCAGGGCTGGATGTCGAGCCAGTACGAGGAGGCGAAGGCCAACATGGACGAGCTGTTCCAGCTGGTCGTGGATCACGTGCCGACGCCGAAAGTGGAAGAGGGCCCGTTCCGCTTCCTCGCCACCACGATTTCCGCCGACAACTTCCTTGGCCGCATCCTGACCGGCCGCGTCGCGTCCGGCAGCATCAAGCCGAACCAGACCATCAAGGTGCTGGACCGCGAAGGCGGCCTCGTCGAACAGGGCCGCGTGTCGAAAGTGCTCGCCTTCCGCGGCCTCGAGCGCGTGCCGGTCGAAGAAGCGCAGGCCGGTGACATCGTCTCCCTGGCCGGCATGACCAAGGCGAACGTCGCCGACACGTTCTGCGATCCGTCCGTTTCCGAGCCGATTGCGGCCCAGCCGATCGACCCGCCGACCATCTCCATGACCTTCCGCGTCAATGACAGCCCGCTGGCGGGCACCGAAGGCACCAAGGTCACCAGCCGCATGATCTGGGACCGCCTGCTGAAAGAAGCCGAAGGCAACGTCGCCCTCAAGGTCGACCGGGCCTCCGATGCCGAAGCGTTCACCGTTTCCGGCCGCGGCGAACTCCAGCTGGCCGTTCTCATCGAGACGATGCGCCGCGAAGGCTTCGAGCTTGGCGTGTCGCGTCCGCAGGTCGTGATGCAGGAAGACGAAAGCGGCAACAAGCTGGAGCCGATCGAAGAAGTCGTCATCGACGTCGACGATGAGCATTCCGGTATCGTGGTTCAGAAACTGTCAGAGCGTAAAGCCGACATGCTGGACATGCGCCCCTCCGGCGCGGGCCGCACACGCATGGTGTTCCATGCGCCGACGCGCGGTCTGATCGGGTATCAGGGCGAGCTTCTGTCGGATACGCGCGGTACGGCCATCATGAACCGCGTCTTCCACGAATACGCCCCGCACAAGGGCAAGATCCAGGGCCGCCACACCGGCGTGCTGATCGCGATGGAGCAGGGGGAGGCCGTGGCCTTCGCGCTGTGGAACCTCGAAGACCGTGGGCCGATGATGATCCATCCGGGCGACAAGGTGTATGGCGGCATGATCGTCGGCGAGCACACGCGCGACAACGACCTCGAAGTGAACGTGCTCAAAGGCAAGAAGCTGACGAACATGCGCGCCTCCGGCTCGGACGAAGCCGTGCGCCTCACGCCGCCGCTTCAGATGACGCTGGAAAAATCGCTGGCCTACATCGCCGACGACGAACTCGTGGAAGTCACGCCGGAGAATATCCGCCTGCGCAAGATCTTCCTCGACCCGCACGAGCGCAAGCGCAACGCCAAGAAATCTGACGCCTGATCGCCGCCGGATAAAGCGCGCTACAATTTCACTTGCCGGATGGCAGGCCCGGGTTCCGCCGGGGCCTGCGCCTCGCCTTATGGGCAGGGAACCGCACGGTATGTGAGGCGTTAGTTCCTGGAATCATAACAACCGGGAGCGTATGCCATGTCGACATTTTCGCTATATCTGATCGGCTTCGTGATCTTCATCGCCGGGCTCGCCTATGGCGCCTTCCTGCTCGGCATCGAGGCCTCATGGATCGCGGTCGGCGCGTTTACGCTGTTCGGCCTCGGCATGGTGATCGGCGCCGGCAAGACCCGCACGCGCGACGAGTCCCCCGCCAGCGACTAGAATTTTCCGGTTGGAGCGCCGCGGTCAAAGGCAGGACCGCAGCGCTTCAGGCGGGCAGGGGCTGGGAGAGGCGCGATGCATCGGCCAGAACCGATGCCCACGCTGCCTCCATCAACGGCGACCAGTCACTGCCCGCCACTTCCTTTGTCACATCGCGGATGATGTCGAAGAACACTTCGAACATGCCGGCCGGCACATCATACGTGTCGTGATTGACCCGTTCCGACCGGATCACCGTCTCCGCCATCGTGCCCGGGCCGTCGGCGAGGTCCATCAGGCACTCAAACGCCTGAGACAACATAGACCCCCGCACCCCGCCATCCGTATCCATCAGGAACAACCCCTCCAGCTCCGGATACGCTGCGAAGAGGCGCGCATAGACCCGCCCCGTCACATCCCCGGCCCGCTCAGAGAGCAGGCCGAGGCTGTCGGTGAGGGGATCAGTCTTTGCCATTCTTCCATTCTTCTAACAGCGCTTCCGCACGGGCGAGGTTTCGTGAAGTTTGTTCGTGGTAGTAAGGTGTCCGATCGGCGGTGAATTCCTCAAGCGCCAGCCTGTAAGCCGCAATCGCCCGTTCCAGTGCGTCATCATCGCCACGTTCTCCGAGGGCCTTGAGCGCATTGCCGAGATTGTTCTGGGTCATGGCCCAGCTCAGCGGGACGCGCTCGCGTGTACGCTCCTTGAGGGCTTCGCGATAGGCGGCGATGGCGTCACTGAGGGCGTCATCATCGCCGCGCTCGCCGAGGGTGGCGAGCGCATTGCCGAGATTGTTCTGGGTTGTGGCCCAGTCCAATGGAACGCGCTCGCGTGTGTATTCCTCGAGGGCGTCGCGATAGGCGGCGATGGCGTCACGGAGGGCGTCGGCATCGCCGCGCGCGCCGAGGGTACGGAGCGCACTGCCGAGATTGTTCTGGGTCATGGCCCAGCTCAGCGGGACGCGCTCGCGTGTGCGCTCCTTGAGGGCTTCGCGATAGGCGGCGATGGCGTCACGGAGGGCGTCGGCATCGCCGCGCGCGCCGAGGGTAAAGAACGCATTGCCGAGATTGTTCTGGGTCATGGCCCAGCTCAGCGGGACGCGCTCGCGTGTGCGCTCCTTGAGGGCTTCGCGATAGGCGGCGATGGCGTCACGGAGGGCGTCGGCATCGCCGCGCGCGCCGAGGGTAAAGAACGCATTGCCGAGATTGTTCTGTGTCATGGCCCAGTCCAGCGGGACGCGCTCGCGTGTACGCTCCTTGAGGGCGTCGCGAAAGGCGGCGATGGCGTCCGCGAGGGCGCCGTCATCGCCGCGCGCACCGAGGGTAAAGAGCGCATTGCCGAGATTGTTCTGTGTCATGGCCCAGTTGAAAGGTACGCGCTCGCGTGTGCGCTCCTTGAGGGCGTCGCGATAGGCGACAACCGATCGCCGGAGAAGCTGCGGTTCCGGATCGAACTGGCCACGTTCATAAAGCGCGTTGCCTTGATTGAATTTCAGGCGCGCCCAGTCCAGCGGATCGAGATTTTGAACCCTGCGGGCGGCTTCCGCATAATGTTTCGCTGCCTCGACATATTTACCGGATGAGCGGGCAAGTTCCGCCCGCTGTTCCCGGCTTCGTGCGGCGCGTGTGAGCCGTATTTCGCCTGCTTCCACATCGCGTTGTTCTGCCTCTGCCAGCAGGGCGTCTGCTGTTTCGAAATCCGCCGCGTCAATCGCGTCGCCCGCACGCCGCAAAAGATTGGCGATCTCGGGTTCGTCATTGGTCAGAGTTTTCAGGCGCGCTTCCAGTTCAGCGAGCCGTTCCGCGCTTTCGCGGAGCTTTGCCTCCCACATCTCCTCCGGCACATTTTCGTATCCGAAACTGGCGAGGATCGCGCGAGTCTGATCGGGGGTGAGGCCGCTATCTTGTCCGATTTTGGCCAGCTCTTCGCGGATCAGGCTGCGGGTGGCCTCGCCATCTTCCCGAACGGTTTCCCGAATGACAGCCCCTTCAACCCGTGTCGCACGCTGGTTTTCAATGCCGCCCAGAAGGATCTTTCCCTGCGCGGCCCTGGTATCTTCCTCTGACTGAACCCGGGGTTGTGTCAGGGTTGAAAAGAGAGTTAGCCCGAAACTGACAATACCGATTCCGGTTGAGACGCCTAAACTGATGCCTGCGTCATCGCTGGCCACGTAGGTCAGCGTACCGGCTCCTGCGGTGACCAGACCGCTGAGCGCCACTGCGTAGGCGGTTTTCATTCCGGACGTCCCTCCATCCGGGGAGAGAATGCGAGGGCGCCACGTAATTGGCAACCCTCGCTTGAATGCGGCCTACTCTTCCGCCGCATCCTTCTTCTTCGCCGGGTCGTATTTCGCGAACCAGCCCATGATGTTGTCTGTCTTGGCGATCAGGCGGGAGGGGCGGGAGGCGATATAGTGGGGGGAGCCCGGCACGCGGACATAGACCGTGTCCACACCATTCATTTTCAGGGCGGTGTAGAACTGTTCGGCTTCCCAGGCCGGTGTGCGGTAGTCTTCCTCACCCACCATGATCATGGTCGGTGTCGTCACCTTGTCGACATAGCGGATCGGCGAGAATTTCAGGAAGGCTTCCGGATCGGCCCATGGGTCGGCGCGGATCCAGTGGCGGCGCACGAATTGCGAGATGTCACCGGCCAGCGCCATCGTCATCCAGTTGATCACCGGCTTGATCGAAGCGGCTGCGGCGAAGCGGTCGGTCTTCGTGACGGTCCATGCGGTCAGGATGCCGCCGCCGGAGCCGCCGGTGATGAACAGGCGGTCCTCATCGACATAATCCTTCGCGACCAGGTCATCGACGACGCTCATCAGGTCGTCATAGTCATTGCCCGGATAGGCGAGGTCGATCAGCTGGGCGAACTCTTCGCCATAGCCGGTCGAGCCGCGCGGATTGCTCCACACGGTGACATAGCCTTCCGCGGCATAGCGCTGGATCTCGCTGCCGAAGAAGGGCGAGTACATCGCATACGGCCCGCCATGGATTTCCAGGATCATCGGGAAGCTGCCATCGGCTTTGAAGTCCGGCGGCAGGGCAACCCAGGCTTCGATCTCGCGGCCATCGGCGCTGGAGGCGACATGGATCTCTTCCACTTTCGCCATGTCGAGGAAGGGCAGGACATCGGCATTGAGCGCGGTCAGCACCTTGTTGTCCTTGCCATTGGCGCCGATCGTGGCGACCTCGGCCGGGCGGTCGGAGAAGCCGGCCGTGTAGGCGATGACCGGCTTGCGGCCTTCGCTGATCGAGAAGCTGCCTTCGGCATAGGGCCGCCCGATGGAGGCGCCGCCGACATTGGTGACGACCTCGCTGACCTTGCCGTTCAGCTCGACATTGTAGACGCTGAGCACGCCATGGTCTTCGCAGAGGGCGTACAGGCTCTTGCCGTTCGGGGCCCAGGCGATGCTGCCGAACTCCAGCGGGAAGTCGGCGGCCAGTTCGCGGACGTTTCCGCCATCGGCATCCATCAGGTAGAGATTGGCCTGTTCATAGGCCTTCAGGTGATCGTCATAGCCGCGGAAAGCGATGGTCTTGCCATCCGGCGAAACGACCGGGCCGAGGTCCGGTCCGTCGCGGCTGGTCAGGGCGCTGATCGAATCGTCGGCGAGGTCTACTGCATAGATTTCGCTTTCGACCGGGTCCAGGTTCCGGTCTTCGGCCAGATTGCCGGTGACCAGCAGCGTGTCATTGTCCAGCCATTGCGGCCCGCCAAGGTCGGCCTCCCCGAAGGTCACCTGACGCGGCGTGCCGCCATCGACGGTCAGCACGAACACCTGCTCGGCGCCGTCCTGAAGGTAGCCGGCGCCGTCAAACCGGAAGGTCAGGTCGTCGATGACCTTCACGCCGTCATTCCACTTGGCGCCCTTGGGCGGGGAGAGGGGCTTGGCAAAGCTCGGCGTCTCGCCCTTCACGAACATGGAGAAGGCGACCTGTTTGCCGTCGGGCGACCAGACGGCCTGGCTCGGGCCTTCCTCGGTGAACTGGGCAAGCGAGAAGCTGCGGCCGCTGTCCAGATAGAGGAGGCGCATTTCCGGGCCCTTGCCGTTCGACGACATATAGATGATGCGCGAGCCATCCGGCGACCAGCGCGGGCGGCCGGCGGCGACATCGGTCACCAGCGGGCGGTGCGCGCCGGTCTCAAGATCGATGGACCAGAGGTGCCCGGTGTCGCGGTCGGTCATCTTGTCCATGGAATGGCGGACATAGACCACCGTCTTACCATCCGGAGAGACCTGCGGGTCGGTCGCATATTCCATGTCGAAGACGCGCTCGGCGGTGAAGCGCTTCGAGGGCGCCTCGTCTTCCTTCGCCAGCGCCGGTGCCGCGCTCAGCAGTGCGGCCACCGCGGCCATCGCAAGCAGTCTCTGTTTCATTGAGAAACCTTCCCATCTTTAAACAAGTGAAGTCATGGCTAGCATGGGGAACGGCAGCAGGACAGCATTTGATGGTCCGTTATAGTCCGGCATGCTCATGGCCTGATCTGGCCATGGACTCACTCTGGCCCTTGCGTCCGGGGCGGCCTCTGCGCATATAGCCCGCGGGAGGCAGGTGGCGGACGGGCCGCTCGCCAACCGGGTCAGGCCGGGAACGGAGCAGCCCCAACGAGTTTTCCGCCCGGGTCGCTCGCCTGTCTCCTTCTTCTCCTACATTGTCGACCAGACTGAATCTCATGCCCGCATCGGGGCAGGGGGCGACTCATCTGCTCGCCTGAGCCGGGAATCGGGCCCGTCAGGAATCGTTTTCTGCGTGTGTTCGGGGGCGGGGACCTACTAGGGATAGTGGGGCGGCCGGAATCCGCGCCTTTTCCCGGCCAGGCGGTGCCCGATTTTTTGGGCGGCAATCCGGCGCAGGGGGGAAAGAATACATCTGTTTTCCACAGGCCAGAACGCCCATGGCTCTTGCGTTTTCAGGGTTTCGGAAGGATTTTGTTAACCAGTTTTCCACGGCGAATGTGAAGCTTTCCAGACAAACCACGTTGACCGTGTGTTAACCTTCGGACACTATATGTAGTGTCAGGAACGACGGAGAGCGCCACATGTTGGCGCTTGGGGCTGAAGTTCCTATATTTTCAATCGATCCGGAGGGCTGCCGCATGTCTGCATCCAACGCCAACGCTGTGACTGAAAAAGCGACCCGCAAGGGAAAGCCTAAGTCGGGTGCTGATACGCAGTTGCGCGTGGTTTCGAACATGGAAGTCGTGACCGACTCCAGCCGCGACGCAAACCTCACCGAATTCGGCAAGAAAACGCTGGAAGACCGCTACCTGCTGCCGGGCGAGTCCTATCAGGACATGTTCGCACGCGTCTCCAAGGCTTTCGCCGACGATCAGGCCCACGCCCAGCGCCTCTATGACTATATGTCGAAGCTCTGGTTCATGCCTGCGACGCCCGTTCTCTCGAATGGCGGCGCGGACCGTGGCCTGCCGATCTCCTGCTTCCTGAACCAGGTCGGCGACTCGCTCGACGACATTGTCGGCACCTGGACAGAGAATGTCTGGCTCGCTTCCAATGGCGGCGGCATCGGCACCTATTGGGGCAATGTCCGCTCCATTGGTGAGAAAGTCGGCCAGAACGGACAGACCTCCGGAATCATCCCGTTCATCCGTGTGATGGACTCGCTGACGCTCGCGATCTCGCAGGGCTCGCTCCGCCGCGGTTCGGCTGCCTGCTATCTCGACATCCACCACCCGGAAATCGAGGAATTCCTGGAAATCCGCAAAGCTTCCGGCGACTTCAACCGCAAGTCCCTGAACCTGCACCATGGCCTCAACATCACCGACGCCTTCATGGAAGCCGTCCGCAATGATGAAGAGTTCGGCCTGATCTCGCCGAAGACCAATGAAGTGCTGAAGACGGTCAACGCCCGCAAGCTGTGGCAGAAGATTCTCGAGCTGCGCATGCAGACCGGCGAGCCCTATCTGCTGTTCACCGACACCGTGAACAATTCCATGCCGGCGCACCAGCGCAAGCTGGGCCTGAAGGTCACCCAGTCGAACCTCTGCTCGGAAATCACCCTGCCGACCGGTGTCGACCACCGCGGCGAAGACCGCACGGCCGTCTGCTGCCTCTCTTCGGTGAATGCCGAGAAATATCTGGAATGGTCGAAGGACGAGAACTTCCTGGAAGACATCTTCCGCTTCCTCGACAATGTGCTGGAAGACTTCATCGAGCGCGCGCCGTCTGAAATGGAGCGTGCCGTCTACTCTGCCAAGCGCGAGCGCTCGGTCGGTCTCGGCGTGATGGGCTTTCACTCCTTCCTGCAGAAGATGAACGTCTCCATGGAAAGTGCCATGGCGAAGGTCTGGAACGAGAAGATCTTCAAGGATGTGCGCAAGGGCGCTGATGCTGCTTCGGTGAAGCTGGCCAAGGAACGCGGCCCGTGTGAAGACGCCCGCGACGCCGGTATGATGGCGCGCTTCAGCCACAAGATGGCCGTTGCGCCGACCGCGTCGATCTCGATCATCTGTGGCGGCACCTCCGCCGGCATCGAGCCGATCCCGGCCAATGTCTACACCCACAAGACCCTGTCGGGCTCCTTCACCGTGAAGAACCCGCAGTTGGAAGCGCTGTTGGAGAGCAAGGGCCTCAACACGCCGGAAACCTGGGTGTCCATCCTGGAGCATGAAGGCTCGGTCCAGCACCTCGAAGAACTCGACGAGCATGAGCGCGACGTGTTCAAGACGGCCTTCGAACTCGACCAGCGCTGGATTGTGGAACTGGCGGCAGACCGCACACCCTATATCTGCCAGTCGCAGTCGCTGAACCTGTTCCTGCCGGGCGACATCGCCAAATGGGACCTTCACATGCTGCACTGGACGGCGTGGGAGAAGGGGCTGAAATCGCTCTACTACTGCCGTTCCAAGTCGGTCCAGCGGGCGGCCTTTGCCGGATCCGAGAAGGCGGAAGCCGGTCAGATGGAAACCCCGAACACCGACTATGACGAGTGTCTCGCCTGCCAGTAGGCGGTACCCTAAAGTAGAATTCAGATCGCGTGCGGCGGGAACTTTGATCAGGTTCTCGCCGTTTGCGTGTTTCAAATCCGGGCGGACATGCACAGTTCCGCGCCAGAGTGGTTCTGCCAGACCGTATTTTCCATCGGAAATTCAGATTGGAAATCTAAAATTTTCAACAGGTTAATAAGAAAATCAGGCCATATGGCGCGAGTTTTGCTCAAAATTTCCCTAAAAAAACCGGAGTCTGGAACAGACTCTACAGAAGTGCGTTAGAGGAAACGGAATTAATCTTTTCTGAGTGGAAAGTAGTTTGAAGGGCCTGAAGCCTTCATGCTACATTAAATGAACGGTGGCCTAATTCCCGTTAACGGTTTTCCCAGGGAAGGCAGCCATGAGAGGTGTGGGTCGAATGGTCGTTGCAGTTGCCAGTGCAGTATTGACGATGGCTTGCCAGGGATGCGTGGCCGTCTCACCGCATGATCAGGTGCGGATCGAACCTGCTGTACCGCCGACTGTCGGCATGATGATGGCGGCACCCGGCGCCGGTCCAGTCGTGACGCCCATCACGCAGGACCCCAACAAGATTTCCGTCCATGTGGCCGATGGCCTGCCGACCCGTTTTTCGGGCACGCCGTTGGGGCTCGGCAGCGAGATGGCCACGATGGCATTTGCCGGAACGCCGGCTGACTTCTCCTCCGGTTCGCTCGTCGCCACACCTGCCGACAAGCCTGAACTGGGCTGGTCCGGGGCAGGCGCGCTGACGGCCGTCACGGCCGAGCGTTCGGCGGCGGCTGCTCTCAATCCGGCTCTGGCCAAGGTGGAGAAAGACATCGCCGCCGAAATCGCCTTCTCGGCGCCCAGCGAAGTCACCGGCCTGACCTTCGATGTCGGCGTCGCACCGCGCATTGCCGTGCGTGAAGATGGCGAAGTGCTGACCCAGCGTCTGGGCGGTGAAGTCCGCATCGGTCAGGACTTTGACCTGCTCGATTCCAATGGCCAGCCACAGGGCTGGTACCTGTTTGCCGGCGCAGACGGTGAAGCGCTCATCTGGGATGCAGACCGCAACGGATTTACCCCGCAGCTGAACGACATGGCTCTGACCGATCAGGTCACTGTGGGCGACATGCAGGCCGGTATTTCCATCCAGCGCGGCGGCGGACAGCTCTCCCTGTCCTATATCCGGCGCGAAGTGAAATACCGTGACCGGAATGGCGGCTTCAGCGAGAACGAAGATTTCGCCGGGGTCAGTTTCACCATGCGCCGTTAGGTGCTATCCCGCGGAGCATGAAACTGCCCCGATTTGATACATTGACTGAGACAAGGGCCGCGCCGATTGCAGCGGCCCTTTTCATTGCGGCCCTGTTGGGGGCACCGCCAGCTCTGGCGGAAGGGCAGGAGGCGTCTGATCCGGTCGCCCCGCGCAAGCCGGGCGTCTGGTCCATCACATCGGAGAACGACATGTTCGGCTCCGGTACGGACCGGAATTATTCGAACGGCGTGCGGATCGAGCACGTATCCGGCGCAGATAATGTGCACCCGGGGCTGAAATGGGTCGCGGCGCGGCTGCCCTGGATCGATGTCGAGCGGACAGACCTGCGTCAGGGCTTCGGCCTCTCGCACGCGATTTTCACACCGGAGGACATCACGCTCACGGATCCGAATCCGCTGGACCGGCCCTATGCCGGCTGGCTCTCCTTTTCCTCCACGGTTGCGGCGACAGATCTGGAGAAGGGCGTGCAGGACACGCTGCAGGTCAATCTCGGCATTGTCGGGCCGTCCGCGGGCGGCGAGTTCGTCCAGAACAACTGGCACAAAATGCTCGGGATTCCCGGCGCGCAGGGCTGGGACCACCAGCTGAAGGATGAGCCGGGCGTGGAGATCATCGCCCAGCGCCTGCAGCGGCTCGACAAGTTCGACCTGCCTTTCGGGCTGGAGACGGATTTTGCCGGTCATGCCGGTTTCGCCCTCGGCAATGTGCGCACCTATGTGAACACAGGCCTGACGGCCCGGATCGGCTGGGACCTCGACTCCGGTTTCGGTCCCCCGCGCATCCGCCCGGCACTGGCCGGGGCAGGGGAGTTCATTCCGGGCACCGATAAAGCCCCCTGGGGTGGATATGCCTTTATCGGTGTCGATGGCCGCGCCATTGCGCGGGACATGTTCCTGGATGGCAATCTGTGGCGCGACTCGGCGCGTGTAGAAGATCGCCGCGCGCTTTCCGGGGATCTGCAGGCGGGCCTTGTGGTTCACCATCGCGACGTGCAGGTCGCATTCACCTGGGTGACACGGACAGAGCAGTTTGCCTATCAGGACGGGCCGCAGCAATTCGGCGCCGTCTCGATTTCGATCGCGCACTAGGTTTCAGGTATCTTTACGCCGGGCGAGTAACCAGGTGCGCGTGGCCTCGTCCGGGGTCAGTGCGGCGGCCTGTTGCAAGGCCATATGCGCTGCTTCCACTTCACCCAGGGCATAGAGGACATGCGCCCGCACGGCCCAGTAGGGCGCATGCTGCGCGGTGTCCTTTCCCGCAATTGCATCCAGCAGGGCGAGCGCAGTCTCCGGCTCGCCGGCCTGTAAGCGGGCGGCGGCTTCACCGATCTGCGCCCCGGCGGACGGCGCGGTGCTCCTCAGGGCCTGGTAGAGCTGGCAGATCAGCGCCCAGTCCGTGCGGCCGGTTTGGCGCCGGGCGGCATGTACCGCCTGGATGGCAGCTTCCAGCTGAAAGCGTCCGGGAGATTTCGCGCGCGATGCGTCGGTCAGCAGGGCGGTGGCTTCGCGAATGCGGGCTTCATCCCACAGGGCCGTGTCCTGATCATTCAGCGGGACGTAACATCCTGCACCGTCCCGCCGGGCCGTGCGACGGCTTTCGCAATAGAGGATGAGTGCCAGCAGGCCCTTGGCCTCGGCATCGTCCGGCACCTGCCGGATCAGACAGCGCGCCAGCCATTCGGCTTCCGACGCAAGCCCGGTCACAGGATCCGTCCCGCCGGCGATATTCTCCCATCCGCTTGTATAGGCGGCATAGATTGCGCGAAGGACAGCCGCCATACGTTCCCGGCGGATATGGTCGGGCGGTATGGCGAACGGGATGTTGCCCTTCGCCAGGAGGCGTTTTGCCCGGGCGAGCCGCTGGCCGATTGCCGCCGGGCTTTCCAGCGTGGCGGCTGCGATGTCGTCCGCCGTAAAACCGAGTACGGTTTGCAGCATCAGAGCGGTGTGCGCAGGGGCCGGAATGGCCGGATGGGCGCAGAGGAACATCAGCTCCAGCCGCCGGTCGCGATCAATTGATCCATCTCTTTCGGAGGGGGACATGTCGGCTGATTTCATCAGAGGCCGGGTGATGCGGGCATGGCGCGCGGCGGTGCCGGCCTTCCGGACGGCGTCGACCGCCTTGCGCGCGGCGGCCTTCATCAGCCAGGCCTCAGGACTGTCCGGCACGCCGCTTACCGGCCAGCTGGCGAGCGCGCTGGCGAAGGCGTCCGCCAGGACGTCTTCGGCAAGGGTAACGTCACCATATTGCGCCGTCAGCTGCGCCACGAGTTTGCCGTAGCAGGTTCGCGCGGCCCATTCTGCGGCCGCGCGTGCATCGGTAACTGACGAGTCAGGCGCTGCCATAATCAGGGATAGGGCGGATCTCGATCGTGCCGCCGCTTTTATGCACCGGGCATTTCCGGGCCCAGGCTTCCGCCTCGGCCATGGACCCGGCATTGATCACATAGACGCCGCCCATCTGTTCCTTGGTATCGGCATACGGACCATCCTGAATGTCGCCCGCGGCTTTCAGGCACCGTCCGGTTCCGGCCGGCTCCAGCGCGACGCCGGTGACATAGGCCCCGGCTGCCTGCAATTCTTCGGAAAAGGCCATGTGCTCTTCCACGATGGCCATTTGCTGGTCTTCGGGCAGGGCCTGAAAAGTGGCTTCGTCTTCAAACAGGAATAGTGCAAATTGCATCAGGAGGTCTCCTCAGGTGGAATTCTGGCACAAGCTTATCCTGCACCATAGTCCCTAGACGGGCTGACCATGTTGATTTTGACACCGAGGCCGGAAATTTCTGGCGCGCGTCATGAAGTTATACGTACCGGCAGTATGGGGGCGGTGCCTTTTTGACATTCCAAGCGCCAATAAATGCTGGGATTATTCCTTACTTTGGTATACATACCGGACCAGTTGTAATTCGCGGGATCGCGAGGGATTTCTTGTGCCCCAATCCGGTCCGGCGCAGACTGCGAAAAAATCCGGGAGACCCCAAATGAGACATGCCGCCCTGGCGCTTGCCGCGTTGATCAGCCTTGCTGCCTGTTCCGAACAGGCCGCGCCGCCTCCGAAAGCCGATGCGGCGCCAGAGGCAGGAATTGCGACCGAAGCGACCAAGGCGGCCAACGCTGCGCTGGCCGAACGCCTGCCGCTGGACCAGCCCGGCGACTTCGAAGATGCCGACCATGGCCTGCTGGCCCAGATCCAGGAAGACATTGTGGATGACACCGGCAAGGTCGTCTGGTCCGTCAATGCGCAGAACTTCATCACAGGCGCCGCACCGGACACGGTGAACCCGTCGCTGTGGCGCCAGCAGCAGCTGCTCGCAAAGCACGGCCTGTTCGAGGTCAAGGACGGTCTCTACCAGGTGCGCGGCTATGACCTGGCGGTCATGTCCATCATCCGGGGCGAAACCGGCTGGATCATTGTCGACCCGCTGACAGCCAAGGAAACCGCGGCGGCAGCCCTCAAACTGGTCAATGACACGCTGGGCGAACGCCCGGTCAGCGGCGTGATCTACACCCATTCTCATGCCGACCATTTTGCCGGTGCCCGCGGGGTCATTTCAGAGGCTGACATCGCCAATGGCGTGCCGGTGCTCGCTCCGATCGGGTTTACTGAAAATGCCATCGCGGAAAACCTGCTGGCCGGCAACTACATGTCGCGCCGGGCGATCCTCATGTTCGGCGGCACGCTCCCCAACGACGCAACCGGGCAGGTTGGCACCGGTCTGGGGCCGGCCCTGTCGCGGGGGACTGCCGGTTTCATTCCGCCGACGGAAGAGATTTCCGGCCGGGGCACAAAGCGCACGATCGATGGCGTCAAATTCGAATTCATCGATGCAGCCGGCACCGAGGCACCTGCGGAATTCATGTTCTATCTGCCGGACTTCCGCGCGCTTTGCACCGCCGAAGTCGCCACGGCGACCTTCCATAACGGGCTGACCCTGCGCGGCGCGAAGGTGCGGGACTTCCTCGAATGGAGCCGCGTGCTGGATTACGCGCTGGTCAATTATGCGGGCAAGTCCGACCTGTCCTTCGCCTCCCACCACTGGCCGACCTTCGGCACGGAGAATGTGCAGGACTATCTGCGCGGCCAGCGCGACGTCTATCGCTATACCCACGACCAGACGGTGCGCCGGGCAAACCAGGGGCAGACCCAGTTTGAAATCGCTGAGGACATTCCGGAGCCGGATGTTCAGGAAACCCATTTCGACACGCGCGGCTATTACGGCACGCTGAACCACAACGCCAAGGCGGTCTACCAGTACTATTTCGGCTGGTGGGACGGCGTGCCCGCCACCTACAATGCCTGGCCGATGGAAGAGCGTTCCAAGCGCATGGTCGCACTGGCCGGCGGGGAAGATGCCGCGCTGGTGGCTGGCGAGAAGGCCTTCAAGGAAGGGGACTATCGCTGGGCCGCGGAAGTGTTCAATGCGGTTGTCTTTGCCAATCCGGAAAACAAGCTGGGCCGTGACTGGCTGGCGTCCACCTATGAGCAGATGGGCTTCCAGGCCGAATCCGGCGCCTGGCGTGACTATTACCTGACCGGTGCGGCCGAGCTGCGCCGCGGCCTGCCTCTCGATCAGGCGATCCGCCTCGGCAATCTCGATTTCCTGAAAGGTGTGCCGACGGTGGAACTGTTCAACGCGCTGGCCGTGCGTTACGCGCCGGAGAAGCTGACGCGCGATCCGTTCACGCTGAACTTCGTCTTCCCCGACACGGAAGAGACGCTGATGCTGGACGTGGGCACCCGCACGGCCTTCCCGCGTTCGGGCTCTGCTTCCGGGTCGCCGGCAGCGACACTCACAATCTCCCGCGCTGCGTTCAATGACCTGATCCTCCAGACACGGAGCTTCCAGGACATCGCGAAGGCTGGCGAGGCGAAAGTGGAGGGCGACCCATCGGCCCTGCTTGCTTGGTTCAACGCGCTGGAAACCCCGCCCTTCTGGTTCAACGTCGTCGAACCATAAGGCGCATGCCGCCGGTCTGTAATGGGGCTGAGTCTGCCTCATTGCAGGCCCGGCCGGCGCACTCCACATTGAAAGGTCTGAGTTCCGGCGTCTGGCCGGGCGCGCAAAAGGGGCCCTTGGGCCATGGTCGCTGACCTTTCTTTCCTCTCTCCGGAACTCCTGCAGGCCTTCTTCGCCGTTGTGGCGATCGATCTCGTGCTGGCGGGCGACAATGCTGTCGTCATCGGCCTCGCGGCGGCGGGGCTGGAGAAGAAGCAGCGTGCCAAGGCCATCCTGATCGGGATTATCTTTGCCACCGTCCTGCGCATCGCGTTCGCCCTTATCGCGGCGGAACTGTTGCTGATTATCGGTCTTCTGTTTGCCGGCGGCGTGCTGCTGCTCTGGGTCGCGTGGAAGATGTGGCGAGAGCTGCGGGAAGAGGCCCAGCTCAATGCCGAGGAGGCATTGGCAGGCGCAGACCTCAACGCGGACGGCGCCGTGGCCGGACAGACGTCACGCAAGACGCTGCGTCAGGCCGTGACGCAGATCATCATCGCTGATGTGTCCATGTCGATCGACAATGTGCTGGGCGTGGCTGGCGCGGCGCGGGAACATCCGGTCGTGCTGGTCTTCGGCCTGGCCCTTTCAATCCTCCTGATGGGGATCGCCTCCACATTCATCGCGAAAGTGCTGACCCGTCATCGCTGGATCGCCTTTGCGGGCCTCGCCATCATTCTCTATGTGGCGCTGCACATGATCTGGGAAGGCGGCCACGAACTCTGCGCCGAGGGGCTGCCACTGCTGGGCCTCGATACGCCCGCCGCCTGCAGCGCCCACTAGAACACCCTGTCCACCCGGAGTCGAATTGACTCTCAGGCCCGCCCGGTGAAAATCGTTTCGGAGAGAGAACGAGGGGGCGGCCATGGCCGATGGGGAAGCCAGGGCGGACGATGCGCTGGACGCAGAAAGTACGGAAGAGGCAGGGCCTGACACAAGCGCGCTGGGCCGCTGGCAGAGTTTCCGGGCCTGGCGGCAGACCCCCTTTGTCCTCTGGGCGTTGGCCGCCTTTGCCGGCCTGACCGCGCTTGTTTTCTGGCATACTTTCTCCGGCCAGCCGGTGCTGCAGTCGTCAGATGCGAAGCTCTGGTTCCTCAGCGGGACGGTTCTGTTCTGGCTGCCGCTCTTGCTGCTGTTGCGGGATTCTCCGGACAATTTTGCGCATGGCCCTTCGCTGCGCCTGCCGGTGGTCTGTGTCTGCCTGCTGGTTTGTCTGTCCGGCGGGCTGGCAGCCGTGACGGAATGGGGCGGGGACCTGTCCGGGGCATTGCAGGATCAGCTGCAGGGCGCACCTTTTATTGCCTGTGTCTTTGCTGCTCTGGCGCTCGCTTTCCTGCCGCTCGCCTGGAACGCGGTGAACCTGTCCCGTTTTCAGGCTGCTGAGCGCCGCAAGACGGACGTGCCGCGCGCCAATATCGACGGCATGAACGATTCCAAGGATGCCGAGGCGATGGGCGCGCTGGTCGCCACGCTGGTGGTTGGCGGCATCATTGTCTTTGCGATCTGCGCCGGGATTTTCAATGAGTCCGTCTCCTTCGACAATCTGATCGGGATTGCCATCGGTTTCCTGGTGGTCGGGGCATTCGCGGTCGTCGTGTTTATGGACCCGCTGTCTCAACTGATGCCTGTGCGCTGGCTGAGCCGGGTGTTCAGCTTTGCCGCGCGCGGCGCCCGTCCGCTGGCGGCCTTCTATGACGCGGTCGACACATTCCTTGTCCGGATTGTCGCCGTGATGGCCGGGATGGAGCATCGCTCCGTTGCCGCGCGTTACGGCATTCTGGGGCTGATCCTGATCAGCCTCTGCCTGCTCGGCTGGTACCTGCCGCCGGAATGGGGGCTCATTCCCTGTGCGCTCGGCATCGTTGCGGCGGTCTCTGTCTCCCGGCTCTGGAGCTGGGTGGAAGACGACCGCGCGCTGGCCGCCCTGACCGACTTCAAGCCGACCACGCCTTACCGCACATCCATGCGCGAGGATTATCGTGATGAGACTCTGCTCGGCTTTCTGTTCGTCTTCTTCCTGATCCCGATCATGATGAGCAATGCGCACTGGAGCGGCTTGTTCGGGCCAGGCATGTTCCAGCTGCCGAAAGGGCAGGAGACCGGGTTCCTCGACTGGTTCGGTTATTTCGGTGTGACCCTGATCAAGGCGGTGCCGATTGTCGACTGGGCCGAGATCTACAATTTCGGCCAGCCGCGGCCGGGGGCGGACTCAGACCTGATCTCGATGCACACAGTCGCTTCCCAGCATGCGGTTTTCATGGCGCGTTCGACGGTCGACCTCGTCCTGATCGCCTCGCTGCTGCAGGCCATTTCGATCACCGGGCGCAACCGCCAGCAGAAGCGGCTCTACAAGGCGGGCACTGATCCGGCGAACACCTTCCGTCCGGGCCTGATCGACCGGCTCGACACGTTTGTGGAGAAGACGGAGCTGCGCCGGACGATGATGGCCTGCCTGCGTCCGGGTGCGCCCTGGCCGGAGAAGCACACGACGCCGGAGCAGGCCCATAAAATCCATTTCAATCTGAATGTTCAGTCGACCCGGCCGGGTCTCGTCGATTTCCGCCGCTACAATGCGGACCGGCTGGGCCAGATGCATGGCGAATACAAGGATCCGGTCGCCCGCGCCTTCATCGCGGCCATCTCGGTGGAGCGGCCGGATTTCGACCTGACGCCGCGCCTCGTCCTGCTCGATAACATGGCTGAGAAGGGCGCGCCGGAATCGGACCTCTACACAATGCTGGACAGGATCGCGACAGACCTGTCGGAGACCCCGGCGAATGTGAACCTGACCATCGAAGTGTTGCGCTCGATCCTGTTCCACACAGCGCGCCGGGCCGGCCTGAGGGAATTCAAGCAGCACGTCATCCGCCTCCTGGCCACGTGCCAGCCGGACGAGGAAGTGATCGAAGCGCTGGCCGATATTGCGGGCCGGTCGAACCCGGATGCCTACCAGTATACGAAAGTGGCCGCCATTGAGGCGATCGACCAGGTGGCAAGGCGCCAGCCGACGAAGCAGGGCGTGCGGGCGGCGATTGCGATCCTCAAACAGGTCCAGCGCTGCGAGCCGGGGGCCATGACGGAGTCGGCCATCCGCCGGATCCTTGCCGGGCTTCAGGACCTCCTGAAAAGCCTGAAGGCCTAATTCATCTGGCTGCGGAAGAAGTCTGCGATCATCGGGCCGTATTTGTCGCCGTCCATACCGAGCCTGTTGTTGAGGCTCTTGTGGGAGCGGTTCTTTGCCAGCACGGCTTCGGCGTCATAGCCGTGCTCGCGCAGCGTTTCGGCCAGTTCCTTGGCCCGGGCCGGAGAGACGGGCCGGTCGACATAGAGAATCCGGAATGGCGGGATGCGGCGGCCATCCATCACATGAAGCGTGGGGGAGGCTTCGCGCCAGACGGTTTCCTTGCTGCCGAAGGCCGGCCGGTAGAAACGCGGCAGTTCGCCCTTCCGCTCGCCGGTGCGCACCAGATTGTAAGAGGCGCCGTCCAGCGGCACGGTGCCCTTGATAACGCCAAGGCTCAGGCCTTCATTGCGCAGATATTGCGGGTCGATGGAAACCAGCGCGACCGAGTGGGCGCCGGATGAGTGCCCCATCAGGAAAATGGAATCCGGGTCGCCGCCATAATCCTCGGCATTGCGGTAGACAAAGGCGATGGCGGAGGCGAGGTCTTCCACCGCGGCCGGGAAGGGGTGGTCCGGTGCAAGGCGGTAATTGATCGAGATATAGATGAAGCCTTCATCGGTGAAGAAGTCGGCCTGTTTCTCGCCAATGGCGTTCAGCTTGTTGCCATAGGTCCATGCGCCGCCATGCACCATGATGATGATGGGCAGGTCTTCCGCCTCGTCCGGAGCGTAGATGTCCATGATGAAATTGCCATCGCTGACCGCGGGCATGTGGTTGTAGACCACATCGCGATACACCTCGGCGGCCGAGGCCAGGGCGGGTGCGGCCATCCAGGCAATCAAACTCAGAAGTGCGGCGGATATGAAACGCATGGCAGCTACATTCCATACAGCAGGCCAGCATGGAACGCCATGTGCCGGCATTTCCGCAGAATCTTGATGCAACGTAATGTCTTCCCTTGGAGAGTCTTGGCCGCGTCCGATAGAAGATAAATGTGACGGCACCGGGGCCGGCGAATCGCAAATATGAGGAAATCCGCATGCACGAAGGAAGCCACGAAATCCTGATCAAGGACGCGCTGGTCTTCCTGATCGCAGCAGGTCTGCTCGTGCCCGCGCTGCGCATGCTGAAGCTGCCGGCGGTGGTCGGCTTCATCCTGGCGGGTGTGGCGCTCGGGCCGTGGGGGCTCGGCTCATTCTCGGACACGTGGGCGCCGCTCGGCATGTTTACCATTGCCGAGCCCGGAGCTGCAGCGCCTTTCGCCGAACTGGGCGTGCTGTTCCTTCTTTTCCTGCTGGGGCTGGAGCTCTCTGTCGAACAGCTCTGGTCGCTGCGGCGGATCGTGTTCGGTGCGGGCATCGTTCAGGCTGCGGCCAGCGCCATCCTGCTGGCGCTGCTGGCCACGGTGTTCGATTTCGACCTGACGGCGGCCATCGTGGTGGGGCTGGCGCTCGCCCTGTCGTCGACCGCCGTAGTGATGCAACTGATGACGGCGAACCACCAGGCCTCGGCGCCGGTCGGACGGACGGCGCTGGGCGTGCTGTTGTTCCAGGACATTCTGGTCGCCCCGATCCTGATCTTTGTCGGGTTTGCCTCGTCGGATGCCGGGGCAAACCTTGGCACGGTCCTGCTGGAGGCCGCGGTGCAGGGCGTTCTGGCGGTCGGCATCCTTCTGGTGATCGGCCGCTTCCTGCTGCGCCGCCTGTTCCAGATGGCCGCTGACGCTGGCGGGCGGGACTTCCTGATGGCGATCACGCTGCTTACCGTGGTGGGCGCCGCCGTGCTGACGGCCAGTGCCGGGCTTTCCATCGCGCTCGGCGCCTTCCTGGCCGGCCTGATGCTGGGCGAGACGGAATTCAAGCACCAGACCGAAGTCGACCTTGACCCGTTCAAGGGCCTTCTGCTGGGCCTCTTCTTCATGACGGTGGGCCTTGGCCTCGACCTTGGCGTGATCGCCCGCGAATGGCCGCTGGTGCTGGCCGGGCTGATCGCGCTTCTGACGGTGAAATACGCCATTGCCTGGGTGGCTGTACGGATTTTCGGGCGCAGCCCGGAACTCGCCACGGAGACGGCCGGCCTGCTGGCGCCTGCGGGGGAGTTTGCCTTCGTTGTGCTGGCGGCAGGTGCTGCGGGCGGTGTCATCACAGGCGAGCAGGCAACGCTCGTCTCCGCCGTGGCGGGCCTCTCCATGCTGCTGATCCCGGTCACCTGGCGCGGCTCGCAATCCCTGGTGCGCCGTATGCAGAGCAAGGGGCCGGGCCAGGCCACGACGCTGCCAGCCGAGAAGGCGGAACTGGAAGACCATGTCATCATCGCCGGGTTTGGCCGGGTGGGGCAGGCGGTTGCCCGCATTCTCGATGAGGAGAATACCCGCGTCGTAGCGCTGGACAGCCGGCCGGATACGGTCGCGCGCCTGCGCAAACAGGGCTGGAGCGTCTATTTCGGCGATGGCGCCCGCAAGGAAATCCTCGACAAGGCCGGCCTGTCCGGCGCGGCGATGGTGGTTGTCACCATCGATGACCCGCAGGCCGCCGAACATATCGTCCGGGCTGTGCGCCGGGGCCGTCCGGAAATCCCGATTCTCGCCCGCGCGCAGGATGCTGACCATTCGCGCAGCCTGTTCCTGGCCGGGGCCACCCATGTCGTGCCGGACGCCATCGAGGCCGGTCTGCAGATGTCTGCCCGGGCGCTGGAACAGTTCGGCTACACGCCCGATACCGTCCGCTCGCTCATCGGGGCCGAACGCGATGCGGAATACCGCAAGGCCATGCTTGAGCAGAGCTGAAGCGGTGCGCCTCTTTCGCCTACACGTTCTGGTGGTGTATGAGGCATGCATACGCGGATAGCGGGGCAGGCCAGCCATGACATCATTCACCCAGAAAGCGGCGCCTCCTGCGCCGGCTTTTGCCGATCTCTACACACCGAAACTGGTGACCGTGCTGCGCGAGGGCTACGGCCTGCACCAGCTGCGGGCCGATGCGATCGCCGGCCTGACAGTGGCCATTGTCGCCCTGCCATTATCCATCGCCATAGCCGTCGCATCAGGGGCGAGCCCGGCGCAGGGCCTGATCACGGCGATCATTGGCGGCTTCCTCGTCTCGGCCCTCGGCGGCAGCCGGTTCCAGATCGGCGGACCGGCCGGGGCCTTCATCGTTCTGGTCAACACCACCGCGGCGACCCATGGCATGGACGGGCTGATCCTGGCGGTTCTGCTCTCCGGCATGATGCTGGCGCTCGCGGGCTGGTTGCGTCTCGGCACGTTCGTAAAGTTCGTGCCGTATCCCGTCACCGTCGGCTTCACCGCCGGCATTGCCATCATTATCGGCTCCAGCCAGCTGAAAGACCTGTTCGGCCTGACACTCTCCGGGGCAGAGCCCGGGCCTTTCCTGGAAAAACTGCCAGCGCTTGCCGCTGCCGCGCCCACGGCTGACTGGCACGCCTTCGCCATTGCCGCCGGAACGATGGCCGTGATCTTCACGCTGAAGCGGTTTCGCCCCGGCTGGCCGGGCATCCTGCTGGCTGTGGTGCTGGCGGCGATTGTGACGGCCGCGGCGAATTTCGACATCGCGACCGTCGGGTCCCGCTTCGGGGCCATGCCGGCCGGCCTGCCGATGCCGCATGTTCCGGCCTTCTCCATGGCGAAGGTCATGGATGTCCTGCCTGCCGCGATCTCCTTCACCCTGCTGGGGGCCATCGAATCGCTGCTCTCCGCCGTCGTGGCAGACGGGATGACCGGTCGGCGCCACCGCTCCAATTGCGAGCTCGTGGCGCAGGGCGCGGCCAATATCGGCTCGGCCCTGTTCGGCGGCATCTGTGTGACCGGCACGATTGCGCGCACGGCCACGAATGTGCGGGCAGGGGCGCACGGGCCGGTCTCCGGCATGCTGCATTCAGTCTTCCTGCTGGGCATGATGATCCTCGCCGCGCCGCTGATCGCTTTTATTCCGATGGCGGCGCTGGCAGGCGTGCTGGCGGTGGTCGCCTGGAACATGTTCGAGAAGCACGCCTTCTGGCGCCTGCTGAATGCCTCGAAAGGGGACGCGGCCGTCCTGCTCGCCACCTTCGGCCTGACCGTGTTCCGCGACCTCACCGAAGCCATCATCGTCGGCTTCGCCCTCGGCGCGGCCCTCTTCATCCAGCGCATGTCACAGGCGGCGACCGTGGAGCTGGGCGCGCCGCTGGTGCGGGCGGACGAAGCGGACGACCTACATGAGCGCGTCCCCTATGACGAGGCAACCAGCACCCGCCGCGATGTGATTGTCTACCGCATCTCGGGCGCCTTCTTCTTCGGCGCGGCGGCGACCATCGGCTCTGTGCTGGACCGGATCGGCGACCAGCACCGCGCCCTGATCGTCGATTTCTCGCAGGTGCCCTTCATCGATTCGACCGCTGCCCACACGATCGAGGGCCTGGTCGAGGCCGCCCACCGCCGGAAGATCGCTGTCTGGCTCACCGGCCTCAGCCCCGCCAACGAGGCCGCCCTCGCAGCCCATGGCGTTGAATCGCCGCTCGTAAATGTGGACCCGGACATCAGCACGGCGCAGGCACAGGCCCTGTCGATGCTGGATGGAGGGTGAGCCCCGCGCTCATGCTTCGACTTCGCTCAGCATGAGCGCTTCGGAGGTGCGGCAGGAGGGGGACTCATCCTGAGCGAAGTCGAAGGATGAACGGCCTGTACCGTAGCCTCAGCTTGTTCTGGTCCCCTCCGGATTGTGCTAGGCTTTTACCCGGAACACGCCTTTCCTGTGCGCAACCCTGTGGACTAATGTCGCGTGCGACACGCTGTATCTTGCGTGAGTGACGCTTCTTAAGCACTATATGTGGTGTTGAGTACCCTTTTCACCGACTCGTATGCCAAGGAGGCCCATCATGGCTGCCACCGATTCTTCTCTTCCCGGACTGCTCACCCCAAGCGTGGCTTACAAGCCGTTCCGTTACCCGTGGGCGTATGATTTCTGGAAGGTACAGCAGCAGGTCCACTGGATGCCGGAAGAGGTGCCGCTGGGCGAGGACTGCAAGGACTGGGCGGTCAAGCTCTCCGATGAAGAGCGCAACCTGCTGACGCAGATCTTCCGCTTCTTCACGCAGTCGGACGTCGAAGTCGGCGCCAACTATATGACCAACTACATGCCGCGCTTCAAACCCGTTGAAGTGTCGATGATGCTGTCGGCTTTCTCCAACATGGAGACGATCCACATCGCGGCCTATGCCCTGCTGCTGGAAACCATCGGCATGCCGGACTCCGAATTCTCTGCCTTCATGGAATATAAGGAGATGGCGGCCAAGCACGACTATCTCGGCCAGTTCGGCTGTGAAACGAACGAAGACATCGCCGTCTCCATGGCTGTCTTTGGTGGGTTCACGGAAGGTCTTCAGCTGTTCGCGTCCTTTGCAATGCTGATGAACTTCCCGCGCTTCAACAAGATGAAGGGCATGGGCCAGATCGTTTCCTGGTCGGTGCGCGATGAGTCGCTGCACTGCGAAGGCATGATCAAGCTGTTCCACACATTCTGCGCCGAGACGGGCGTCATGAACGATGAGCTGCGCGAGCGGATCCGCGAATGCTGCCGCACGGTTGTGGGCCTTGAGGACAAGTTCATCGAACTGGCCTTCGAGATGGGGCCGGTCGAAGGCATGACGGCCGACGACATCAAGAACTATATCCGCTACATCGCCGACTGGCGTCTTGGCCAGCTGAAGCTGGAGCCGATCTATGGTATCACCAAGCACCCGATCCCGTGGCTGACCGAGATCCTGAACGGGGTTGAGCACGCGAACTTCTTCGAACAGCGCGCCACGGAATATTCCAAGGGCGCCACGCAGGGCGACTGGCATGGCGATGACGGCGTCTGGACCAAGTTTGACCAGCGTCCTGCCGGCAAGCCGGACAATGTGCCCGCCGAATAAGACCGGGGCAGGGACCTCAGTATAAAGAAAAGCCGCCGGCAGGAATTTGCCGGCGGCTTTTTCATGTCTGTTGACCGCTTTCGATCAGGCGCGCAGGCGCAAATCCGTTTCCGGCAGGTCGGGCAGTTTCGTCGACGGGCGCCCGAGCAGGTAACCCTGTCCCTTGTGCACGCCGAGTTCGCGCAGGATGGCGAGCTCTGAATCCTTCTCGATCCCTTCGGCAACCACATGTCCGCGTGTTTCCAGCGTGAATGACACAAGCGCCCGGACGAGCGCCCGGTGAGACGCGCAGGAATCCAGATCCCGCGTGATGCTCATGTCCAGCTTGATGATGTCGGGATGCAGCTGAAGGATATGGCGCATGGAGGCATAGCCCGCACCTGCATCGTCCACGGCAAGGCGGGTGCCCTGGCGGCGCAGCGGGGCAAGGGCGGTTTTCAGCTCCTCGTAACTGCCGACCTGCGCATGCTCGGTCACTTCGACGACGATCCGCTGCAACGGGTATTGCGAGACCAGCTGGAGGAAATCCTCGTTGACGATGGTGGAGGGCGATGCGTTGACCGACAGGAACTGGCGCGGTTCCAGCAGCGGCATGGCGCTGAGGGCCTTTTCGATTGCGTGCAGTTCCAGTTCGGCGAGGCAGCCGACGTCGGCGGCTTCTGCAAACAGGATGTCCGGCGGGCAGGCGCCGGGGCCGGAGAAGCGGCTGAGCGCTTCATAGCCCACAGTCTGCATGCTCGTAATGTTGACGATCGGCTGGAAGGCGACGTCCAGCGACCCGGAGTCGAGCACGTCGCGCACACGGCGGCGCTTGGTTTCGGTCATTGCCTCGGTACGGATTTTTTCGTCCAGGTGTTCGCCCACCAGATTTGCGAAGATCCGCATGGTCGCCAGGTCGCGTTCGTTCAGCGTTTCGTTCGGCGTGTGGCTGAAGCCGCACATCATGCCGTAAATCCGCCCGTCCTTCAGCTGGATCGGGACACCGATATGCGAGGCGATGTCCAGGTTTTTCGTGACGGACAGGTCCTGTGCCAGCGCGACCGTCTGCGTGTCGCGGATCAATTCGGGCAAATTCCCGACGGCGACATTGTGACAATAGGCTTTACTGTGCGCCAGCTTGTCGCCGGCATTGAGCCGGTTATCGTCCGGGGCATCCTGGCCTGCCGGATCGCAGACATGGTGATAGACCATGTGCCGCTCGGTGATTTCAGAAATATAGGTAACATCCAGGCCGAGATGTTCGCGAACGACCGCAAGCGCGGACGCAAAGAGATCTGACTTGCCTGTGTCCAGGGTATCGGAATCCTTCGATACCAGTGAACTCGTCAGATGCGAGAGACAATTTTCCATACTCCGCGGATAACCCGGCCTTGTTGAGATATGGGAAACAACGGAGGTGAAGCTTCCACATTGTATTAACCCCGCAGCAAGGATCCGCCCCGGGGACGATCTACCTCTCCGTACGCGCATGTTGTCCCCGTCAGGCAGATGTCAGCCAGTTCTGTCAGACAGGTCCTGACGGGAAGGGGCCGGCCGCAGGGCTTTGTCTGCGGTGAGTTCAGCATCAGGAGGTAGACATGCTGAAACTGAAATTCCTGGGCGCAGCCGCGATCCTGGCTGGCGCGATTGCTGTTGGAGGCCTTGCCGATGCGCAGGGCGGAAACCGTCAGGGTGGTGGACAAGGGACCGGGCAGGGCACTGGCCAAGGTATGGGCCAAGGTTCAGGCATGGGCGTCCCGGCCGGCGACATGGACCGCGACCGGCTGCGCGTGATGGACCCGGCGTCCGGCCGCGACAAGCTGCAGGACCGCGACCGTGACATGATCCGCGATCCGGACCGGGACCGGCGCTATCTCGGCACGCAGGACCGTCTGCAGAAATTCGACCGGGACGGCGACGCCCGGGTCAACCGCGCCGAATTCGAAGATTGGCACAAGGACATGTTCAGCCAGATGGATGCCGACGGTAATGGCCTGACGCTGGAAGAATATCACGCCGCGCGCTTCGGCCCCGGCCCCTACAGCGATACCAATCCGGAACGCCAGGCGCTGATGCGCCAGCAGGCGAACCTGCGCAAGACGGAGCGCTACCGCGTCATGGACGGCAATGGCGATGGCGTCGTCAGCCGCGAAGAATACATGCGCTTTGGCGAGCATGCCTGGCTGGAGGCCGACACGAATGATGATGGCCAGCTGAGCTGGGGCGAGCTGCAATCCTACAATCGCGGCATGTGAGGGGAGGGTGAAGCATGTCCAGCAGACCCGCGCTTCGCGTTGCTGCCGCCGTCGCCGCCCTGTCCGCGCTGACGGCCTGTGCCGGCTATGGCGGTCCGTACCGGCATTATGGTCCGCCCCCGGCGGGCACCGTTTACATCACGACCGCGCCGCCCCCGCCGCGCAATGTGATCATTCCGCCGCGTCCGACCTCCCTGTCGGTCTGGATCAGCGGTTACTGGAACTGGACGGGAACTGACTTTGTCTGGGTCGACGGTCATTGGGACCGGTCACCCCCGCGTACCGGGGCCCTCTGGGTGCCGGACCAGTGGGTGAAGACCAATCGGGGTTGGTACCGTAAGCCTGGCCGCTGGAAATAGACCCCTTCAGCTGCCAGCTCAGTCGGAAAGACCCGGTTTTCCCGGCCGGGTCTTTCTTGCGGCCGGATTCCGGCTCAGGGGAATTTGTCGATACTACGGCTAGTTACACCGTATGGGGCCATCGCAATCGGCCAGGCACCATTCACCATCGCAATCATAGATACAGACACCCCATGGCTCTTCCTTGATCAGGGTACAGCTGCGGGAGACAGTTTTGGTATCGGGGGATCTGTACTTTTCCATGAACGCATTGATGTCTACCTGTTCGGGGGAAGCGACGGGCAGTGTGTCCGTAGATGGCCCCGGCGCGGTGGTCGCCAGAATGCCGGCGCTTGCCAGCGCTGCGCCTGCTGCAAAGATTTTGCTGATCATATTCCCTACCTCTCTCTGGTTTAATTCAGTGATGCGTCGCCCTCATAGGTAGAAATACTGGCCAATTTAGGCGAGGAGTCAATAAAAGTTTCCCTGAAAAGGAGAAATATCCGGATGCCATTTCTCTGATAAGGAGGCAAACGAGGGCACCCACAGAGCAGCGCATAAGTGGGGAAGCCGGAATCAGTGAGGGGCGCCCGTGGCCGCGGGCGCCCCTCCAACGCTATTCCGGGAGGAAATGGTCTAGCGTTGTTCGTAAGAGGCAGTTTCGACCGATGCGAGGCGGGCGAACTTCGGCGCTGTTGCCAGGCCCATTTCTTCACGCGCCTGCAGGATTTTGACAGCCGCCTGGGCCATCACGTCATCGACGCAGTCGCGGTCGACCATCGGGGCGCGACCGAACTTGCCGCCCGACGCGGTGCAGGCGCTGCGGGCCTGGGACTGAATGTCGGAGAGCACGATCTCGGCGCCCGAATCGGATGCCAGCAGGTCGTGGTCATAGGAGATGTCTACGGTGATCGGTGTCGAAATTTCAGCGGAGGCGGCGAACGGCACGACGGCAACGAGGGCGGCGGCCGCAATCATTTGTTTCATCATGAGAATTTGGTCCTTCAGAGTTTGGTGCCGTCTTCCCAACGGCTTTGAAACTCCTCCCTCAGCGCGCATTACGCAACTCAATCGCCCCGAAACACGCCGGCCCGGACACACACTCCCGGGCAGACGCTGGCCAGCCCCGAAGCGGTCGCGTGCTGCACCGCAACAATCGTCTCGCAAGCGCAGCATTACAAGAGGGTTTTATCAGCCAGCCACTGCCAGAAGCCTGTAGGAATCCTGACCGCCTGCCGTTCGTGCACATTTGCCCAAAGCTTTGCCGTGTCCTGCGAAAGGCAGTGTGTACTGCAGTCACCCGCTGTCAGGCGAACCTTCAGAAATCCTTCAAGATTTACGTCTGGTCGACCCTTGCAGCAAAGCAACCCTGCTTTGCAAAATGGAGGTGGATATAATCTGTAGACGGATGCCGGAACAGCGTTTCGATACATGCCCCGACGTCAGCACCATCTGCGATGTCCGCATTAACCATCATGCCGCTGAAATCGAAGGCGCGCAGGGATATCATGCGCCTACGGATCATATCCGGAACCACGCCTCGCGGAAGGTTTGCAGACGCTACGCCGTCGCGCACATAGATCGCATGACTGGCGCGGAACGGCGTCGCCGCGTCCTGATGCGTGAAGTGCAGCAGGTGTACCGTCTCGCCCGGCCGGGCGTCTTCAAGGCTGACGCGGCAGGGATAGCCGGGGCAGGTATCCACCACCAGGCGTTTGATAAGCCGGGTGACCAGCGCCGCCTCGCTGAGGCCGGAGAGGCCCGCGAACGGGGCGGCGGGCAGGGGACGGATCCGGAATGGCATGGACAGATCTCCTTCTTTTGTGCCGTCGGCGTATCGCCTTTGCCGGCACCTGGCCCACCCGCTGCTTGCTGTCGGACAGAGGCGAAGCGAATCCGTCTGAACCGGGAAGAGGGCAGGCTGGGTGCCATGATGATTTCACCTGTCCGTCTCTCTGCCTCTCTTGGCCTCGCCTGGGCCTATGCCGGCCAGCAGGCCGCTGCGCTCGCCACCCGGCTGGGCCTCGGCCCGCTGGGCATGCGCGCCTTCCTGCCGCGCGCGGTGTGCCAGGCCGTGGATGCCGAATTGAAGCGGCTGGAGACGATGGTGCGCCGCATCCTGTTCCTGATCGCGATGGAGACGCCGCTGCCGGAGGCAGGCGCCGCATCTTTAAGCAGGGAGTCCCGTCAGGGTGCGCCACCGCCCGCCGGTGCTGCGGACCCCCGTGTCTTCGGGCTGCCTGTCTTCCGCCTGACCGAGACCTCGCTATCGCCTGCACAGAAAGCGTCCCGCCTCGCCGCGCGGCTTGCGGCCCGTGCCCGTTACGAGCCTGGCCGGGCAGACCCTGAAGCGCGGCCCGGCCCGCAGGACCCCGTACCTGCGAAACGTCTGATGAATCGCTTCGCGGCGCTGGAACAGGCGCTCAGCGACCCGGAGGCACAACTTGTCCGCTTCCGCCGCAAGCTCGCCCGCATCCGGGCCGACAAATCCCTTCCGCTGCCCGTCGCAGACGAGCCGCCCGCCGCCTGTACCGGGCTGCAGAATCCGCCCGTCACGCGCGAACTGTTCTGGACACTGCACGATGCGGCGCTCAGCTGGTTGCCGGTTCTCGACTCCGGTTGAAGCTTCCTGAACACATGGCTTTTCACCGGCCGGGGCTGCCCCGTGCCGGGCGCCCGTGCTGGCGCAAGAGCTGGCCGCTGTCATATCATGGTGAATTGACAGGCCCCTTCCTCTGGGGCAGATGGCGACATGTCAAAACTCACTACACCTGAAGCCGTCATTGACGCCCTCGAAAAGCTCTACGCTGAGGCCGTTGAGGCGCAAGCCGCCGCCCTCGATAAATTCCTGCATGAAGGCACGCCGCCCGATCCGGCCCTGCGTGCCTCCGGTGCCTTCTGCTATCCGCAGATCCGGATCGTCTACAATCCGGATGGCCCGGCCCCGCGTATCTCGCGGTCCTTCGGCCGTATCTCGGAACCCGGCACCTATATCTCTACCTTCACCCGGCCGGACTTTTTCCGCCCCTATCTGATAGAACAGCTGACCCCGCTGCTGAAGTATTACGAGATCGAGGTCTTCGTCGAACCCTCGCAGTCGGAAATGCCCTATGCCTATGTGTGGGAGCAGGGGCAGGCCTCTGGCCTTGAGGAAATTTCCCCGGCAGAGCTCGCCCGCCATTTCCCGAGCCCCGACCTGGCGGAGATCGGCGACGAGGTGGCCGATGGCGAAATGTACGAGCCTTTCACCGAACGCCCGCTGGCCCTGTTCGATGCGCTGCGGACCGACTTCTCCCTGAAGCGGTTGCAGCATTATACCGGCACGCCGGTGGAGCATTTCCAGCATTATATTCTGTTTACGAACTATCACCGCTATGTCGATGCGTTCTGTGACTGGGGGCTGGAGCAGCTCGCCAATGGATCGCGCTACACATCGCTGTCCGTGCCGGGTGGGCTGGAGATTACAGAGCCGACGGATACCTCCCGCGCCGAGATCGATGCCTCTCCCTGGCGCCGCTCGCAGATGCCAGCCTATCACCTCCGCGCGCCGAACAATACCGGCATCACGCTGGTCAACATCGGTGTCGGCCCGTCCAATGCGAAAACGATCACGGACCATCTGGCCGTCATCCGTCCGCAATGCTGGCTGATGGTCGGCCATTGCGGCGGCCTGCGCCACAGCCAGGCCATCGGCGACTATGTGCTGGCCCATGCCTATCTGCGCGAAGACCATGTGCTGGACTCCGTCCTGCCGCCGGAAATCCCGATCCCGGCGCTGGCAGAGGTGCAGATCGCGCTGCAGGAATCAGCCGCCCATGTCACCGGCGAATCCGGCGACGAGCTGAAGAAGCGCCTGCGCACCGGCACTGTGGTGACCACGGACGACCGTAACTGGGAACTGCGCTTCTCGGCCTCGGCCCCGCGGTTCAACAAATCCCGCGCCATCGCGATCGAGATGGAAAGCGCGACCATCGCCGCCAACGGCTATCGCCTGCGCGTGCCCTATGGTGTGCTGCTCTGCGTCTCGGACAAGCCGCTTCACGGCGAGATCAAGCTGCCGGGCGCTGCCAACCGCTTCTATGAGCGGGCCATTGGCGAGCATATCCGTATCGGCATCGAGACGCTGGAACGCCTCGCCGCCGACAAGGGCGCCAAACTCCACAGCCGCAAACTCCGCAGCTTCGACGAACCGCCATTCCGATAGGGCGGCTGTTCGCCCACATCAGCCATGACATGAATGCCGGATGAATGGAAAACCCGGCTTCCATTCAGGCGCGGAATTGTTCACGCTGCGGTGGAGCTAAGAAGGGGAAAGCTGATGGAAGACTGGATCGAGCAACTCGACATCAATCAATACCTGCCCGGCCTGCTGGGCTGGGCAACGAACATCCTGCTGGCGCTGGTGATCCTTATTGTCGGCCTGTGGGTCGCCGGAAGGATCGGCAAATCCGTGCGCCGGATGGGCGAGCGGCACGAGAAGCTGGACGACACGCTGTTCCGGTTCCTGGGCAGCGTCGCGAAATACACCATCATGGCCTTCGTGGCCGTTGCGGTGCTCAACCGGTTTGGCGTTGAGACGACGTCCATCGTCGCGCTGCTCGGTGCTGCCGGCCTGGCTGTCGGCCTCGCCTTGCAGGGGGCCATGTCCAACCTTGCGGCAGGGGTCATGCTGATGATCTTCCGGCCTTACAAGGTGGGCGATTTCGTCGATGCGGCCGGCAGTTTCGGCAAGGTCGAGGAAATCACGCTGTTCACCACAGTGCTGCAGACCTTCGACAATCAGCAAATCGTGATTCCGAACGGCCAGATCTGGGGCGAGAAGATCGTCAATCACAGCCATCACCCGATCCGCGGAGTCGAGATGGCGTTTGGCGTGTCGTATGACACAGACATCGACAAGGCCAAGGAAGTCATCCGCAAGGTCTTCGCAGATCATCCACTGATCCTGAATGATCCGGAACCGGTCGTTGTGGTCAACACGCTGGGCGACAGCGCGGTCGAGTTTGCGACGCGTCCCTTCGTCAAGGGCGAGGACTATTTCACGGTCCGCTTCTCCGTGCCCGAACAGGTGAAGAAGGCGCTGGATGCCGCCGGGATCGAGATCCCGTTCCCGCACCGCAAAGTCATCCTGGTCAACCAGAGCTGATCCGGTCACCGGGCAAAAAAAGAGGCTGGCCCGGAAACAGGCCAGCCCCTTTGTCGTTTGCATCCGGCGCTTAGTTCAGCTTGTTGATCTTCGTGCCTTCAATCGAGATGCCGGCCATCAGGCCCTTCTGGTCGAAGATGAAGGCATAGGCGTCGTCCTGCAGGGAGGTCGTCGACAGGTTCTGTGCGACACCGGCATTCACCAGCACCACGGTCGGGCCGACGCCGATTTCCCAGCCCTCGGACTCGCGGACATATTTCACCGCGTCGTCATTCATCAGGAAGACGGCATAGCCATATTGCTGCGCACCCGCCTGCAGGCCCCACGAGCCCGTGAAGGTGGAGTAGTAGCCGGTGACCGCGCCGCCCTGGCGCATCTCGCCTTCGCCATACGCGCCACCGATGCCGAGCCCGGCCTTCACGATGGACGGGAAGATAAGCACGGCGCGGGCCTGCTGGCCGATGGCGCGGGCGGCATCGTTCTTGGCGTAGAGCTGGTTCAATGCCTGACGGCTGTCGGCGTCGATTTCGGCGCGGTCCACCTCATCGGGCAGGGTGGAGCAGGCGGTGACGGAAACCGTCCCCACTGCAAGGCAGGCTGCAGCAATCATTGAACGAAGACGGGTCATTATGAACTCCTGGTTCTGTTATCGTTGGGATTTGAACGCCCGGCGAAAGCATTCGGTTCCCGGCCCCCGACATGAGAGGCTTGTCATAGGGTCAGGGTAGACGAGCGCGCGGGGCCGCGCTAGCTGCCTTGATTATGAAAGATCGTATCCTGCCGCTCGAAGGCGTTCGCAATTTCCGGGATTTCGGGGGCTATGCCTCCCGCCATGGAGGCCATGTAAAGCAGGGGCGGCTGTTCCGCTCCGGCCACTACGCGGAGGCCACGCATGGCGATCTGCAACAGATACGGCAGAAGCGGATTGCTGTGCAGGCAGACCTGCGCCGCCCCGACGAGCGTGAGCGCCAGCCGGGCAAATGGTCCGCCCCGATGACCATCACCCATGATGGCGGCCGCGAACATGAGGCGCCGCACCATCAATTCCTGACAAAAGTCGAGGCCGACGCCGAAAAGGCCGAGGCCTGGATGACCGATTACTACCGGGTCGCCCCCTTCAAGGCGCACCACAAGGAATTGTTCGCCACCTGGTTCACCCATCTGGCGGAGCTGAAAGACGACGAGGCTGGCCTCGTGAACTGCGCCGCGGGGAAAGACCGCACGGGCATTCTCTGCGCGCTGACCCATCATGTGCTGGGCGTCGCGCAGGATGACATCCACGCAGACTACATCCTCACCAATGAGGCCGTGGACGTGGACGGGCGCCTTGGAGAGATCGCCACCATGTTCAACGCCCATATCGGCAAGAATTACGAGCCGGAAGTCTTCCGCCCCTTCATCGGCGTGCGGCTGCCCTATCTCGAAACCGCCATGGGCACGATCATCGGCGAAGTCGGCTCCATCGACACCTACCTCTCCGAAACCCTCGGCGTGACGGAGGCACAGCAGGACACAATCCGCGAGAAGCTGCTGGAGGGTTAGTGCGGAACGGAACCGCGCTCACTCCTGCCCGTGGGCGCGGGCGATGTCGGCGGCCCAGTCCGGCGTGCCGCCGCGCATCAGGCGCTCCTGCTGCATCGTCGCTTCATCCTTGCGGTCCATGAAGATGGAATTGTCGATCCCGCCCGGAAGGGTTTTGGGGATCGCGGCGTCATGCTCCAGATACCATTCGAGGAAATTCCCATAGCCCGCCGTGCGGGCGAGCTGCTGCGTGCGGATCGCCTGGATGCGGCGTTCCTCCGGGGGCAGCAGGGCGATGGCGGGCGGGCGCTCGAATGGGTCGATGGTGGGTTGTTCGGCGCAACCGGCGGCATAGCGTTCGTCCTCGTCCATGCGGCGGCAGATGAGGGCGGCGATGGCCTGACCGACCGCCGGGTCGACGCCCGATGCGCCCGGGCCTGGGGCGGCCGCTATACCGCTACCGCCATCTGGAGGGGCGTCCACCGCGGGCGTCTCAAGGGGTTCAAGGATGATGTCGCTGGCCGGTGGACTCTCAGCAGCGGGCTTGCGGGAAGGCTGCGGGGCAGGCGCTGGCGGCGCCGGTTCGGGGGGCGGTGTGGTCGGGCGCCCCGGCGCAGGCACATCGCTGGCTTTCTTCTCCTTTTCCTCCGCCACGGTGAAGGTGACGAGGTCCACGATCAGCGGCGGCTCAGGCAGGATCGGGGCCTGCCGCCACGGATTGGCCAGCAGCAGCCCGCCCAGCACGAGCACGTGCCCGCTGACAGACAGCGCGGCCTGCGCTGCCCGTGTCCGCAATATTTTCAGGCAAAGCGCCTGCAGGTTCTGCCATCGGCCCATCTGCAACCTGTAGCGGCCGGCGGCTACGCGCGGGAGTTACGGTTTTGTGAGCTGGCAGTGCGGTTTCCATCTCTACCGCAGCAGCCCATTGGCCCGGCCCCTCGCAACGGCTAAGGTCCCGGCCAATGAGCGAGACCGATTCCGATACCGAGCGCGATGACGCAACCTTCTCCATGTTCGGGGAAGACGAGGCCCCGGCAAAGCCCGGCGCCTATGAAGTGCTTGCCCGGAAATACCGGCCCCGCCGCTTCGAGGACCTGATCGGCCAGGAGGCCATGGTCCGCACGCTCTCCAACGCGTTCGAGACGGGCCGCATCGCCCACGCCTTCATGCTGACCGGCGTGCGCGGCATCGGCAAGACGACCACGGCCCGCCTGCTGGCCCGGGCGCTGAACTACACCTCCGCCGATCATGACGGCCCGTCTGTGAAGCTGGAGCCGCTGGGCGAGCATTGCGAGGCGATCATGGCGTCCCGCCATCCGGATGTGCTGGAGCTGGACGCCGCCAGCCGTACGGGCGTTGCCGACATGCGCGACCTGCTGGACGGGGCCCGCTACGCGCCGGTCTCGGCCCGCCACAAGGTCTACATCATCGACGAAGTGCACATGCTGTCGAATGCCAGCTTCAACGCGCTGCTGAAGACGCTGGAAGAGCCGCCGCCGCATGTGAAGTTCATCTTCGCCACGACCGAGATCCGCAAGGTGCCGGTCACGGTGCTGTCGCGTTGCCAGCGATTCGACCTGAAACGGCTGGAGCCGGCAGCGCTGGCGATGCATCTGGGCCGGATCGCGAAGAATGAGGGGGCAACCGTATCCGAAGAGGGCCTCGCCCTGATTGCGCGGGCCGCCGAGGGCTCTGTCCGCGACGGGCTGTCCATTCTCGATCAGGCCATCGTGCAGACGATGGAAGGGGAGGCCGTCACCGGCGCCGCCGTCCGCGACATGCTGGGCCTCGGTGACCGGGGCCGCCTGATGGACGCGTTTGAAAAGGCGATTGCGGGCGAGGCGAAAGCCGCGCTGGAAGAAGTGCAGGACCAGGTGCGCGGCGGGGCAGACCCGGCAGTTATCCTGAAGGACCTGCTGGAAATCGCTGCCGATATTTCCATCGCGCAGGCAACGGGCGACGACTATCAGCCCGGCGGCCCGGCTGACTGGGTGGAGCGCACGCGCGCCATGGCCCAGCGCCTGACGCCGGCCGAAGCGTCCCGCACCTGGCAGATCCTGCTGTCCGGCTACAATGTGCTGCAGGTCGCGCCGGATCCGGCGACGGCGCTGAATATGGTGGTCCTGCGCCTTGTTGCCTCTGCCAGTCTTCCGTCCCCGGAGGAAGCGGCCCGAATGATCGCGGAGGGCAAAGCTTCGCCGGGAAAGTCTGAGGCACAGGCTGAGGTCCCGCCCGATGCCGGCGGGCTGGACAGCTTTGACAGCATCCTCGCCCATCTGACAGAGCTGCGGGAGATCAATCTCCAGGTCGAGCTGGAACGCTATGTGAAGCCCGGCCCGGTCCGCTATGGCCACTTCACCTGCGAGCTGGAGGCTGCCGCGCCTGCGGACGTGCTGGCCCGGCTCAAAATCTTCCTCGAACGCCAGACGGGCGACGATTGGGTGGTGGAGCAGATTCGCGGCGGGGCAGAGACGGTGCGCGCCGCCGAAATCCGCACCAAGGAAGAACGCTTTGCGTCGGCCGCGGCGCATCCGCTCATCGCTGCGGCCTTGAACAGCCTGCCGGGCGCCACCATTGTGGATGTGATCGACGAGGATCCGGACAATTCCGGCAATCCCCCCGATGCAGACAATGTCATAGACCTGAGCGCCCGACGCCAAGCCTGAAGGACCCGATCATGAAAGATCTCGGCAAGATCATGCAGCAAGCCCAGCAGATGCAGGGCAAGATGCAGGAGGTGCAGGAGAAGATCGAGTCGACAGAGGCTGATGGCGTCTCCGGCGCGGGCCTCGTGAAGGTGCGCCTGCGCGGCAAAGGGGAACTCGTTTCCCTCAGCATCGACCCGAGCCTGATGGGCGATGAGCCGGAAATCATCGAAGACCTGATCAAGGCCGCCCATGCCGACGCCCGCCGCCGCCTGGATGAGGCGATGGAAGCCGCCATGAAGGAAGCCACCGCCGGCTTCGGCGGCATGATGCCGGGATTTAAGCTGCCGTTTTAGTCGACAGGCACATTCGTTCCGTATATGTTCCTCCGGAATCATGCCAGAGAGGCTGAATGGAACCGATTGTCACCATTGCGGGCCAGGGCTTTGACCTTGCTCATCTGATCCTCTTCTTCTTCGCCCTCGGCGTAGGGGTCATTGCGTGGATGCAGCTCAGCTCAGCGAAGCAGACGGCCGAGCGCCTGACGCTGGACCTTGAGCGCGCCACGGATGAACGCGAAGCGGCGATTGTAGAGGTGGAACGCGCCAATCAGCGCGTCACCACGCTTGAGGCGGGGCTGCACGAGGCAAAGATCGAACTCGCCAAGGCCGAGACGCGCAGCGCCGAGGATGAGAAGAAATTCGCCGATATGGCGCAGGGCGTGCTGCGGCAGGCCAACGCCCAGTTCCTTCAGCTCGCCAACGAGACGTTTGAAAAACACAAGGAAGGCGCCCAAGGGCATCTGAAAGAGCTGATCAAACCGATCGGAGAGAATTTCGACGCCTTCAAGAAACGTGTCGACGAGATCGAGAAAGTCCGCACCGAGGACAAATCCGCCATCCAGGAACAGGTGAAGGCGATCCATGAGAGCCTGAAACTGAACACGAGCGAGACCGGCAAGCTCGTCAGCGCCCTGACGGCCCCGAAAGGCGGCGGCCGCTGGGGGGAGATGACGCTCCGCAATGTGATGGAGCAGGCGGGCCTGTCGGCGCATTGCGACTTTTCCGAACAGGTTCATGACGACACCGAAGCGGGCCGCCAGCGACCGGATGCGGTCATCCACCTGCCGGGGGACCGGCAGATCGTGGTCGACTCCAAGGTCTCGCTCGCCTCCTACATGGAGGCGGTCAATGCCGAGGATCCTGCCGAGCGCGCGGCGCACCTGAAGGCCCACGCCGCCAGCGTCCAGCGCCACGTGAACACGCTCGCCTCGAAGGATTACCAGTCAAACCTCGGCGGCCGGTTCGACTACATCGCCATGTTCATTCCGGGGGAGAATTTCTTCGCCGCCGCGCTGGAACACTCGCCGGACCTGATCGAGAAGGCGATGAGCCGGTCGGTGATCGTGACGACGCCGACAACGCTGATCGCGCTCGCCCGGACGGTGGCGCATCTCTGGCGCCAGCACCAGATGAACGAAAACGCCATGGAGGCCGCCCAGCTGGGCGCAGACCTCTACACGAGAATGGGCGTGATGCTTGGCCATGTCGAAAAGCTCGGCAAATCGCTAAACGGCTCGGTGGATCACTTCAATTCCATGATGGGCTCATTCGACAAGCGCGTCCTGCCGACGCTGCGCAAGTTCGAGGACATGAAAATCGCCCCGCCGAACAAGGCCCCGGCTGAGCCGAAGCAGATCGAATCGCGCGCAAACACGCCGGAAAACGGCCAGTTGGACCTCGGCGATCCGAAACGCCTGCCCGCCGCGGAATAAACTGCCTGCGCAGCCTCGCCCGTTGACCGGGCGGGGGCGCGCGCCTATCTGAAAAACATGGCTATTCGCGAAATTCTCACTGTCCCTGATCCGCGCCTGAAAGAGGTGTCGAAGCCCGTTGAGGGCGGCGTCACCGACGACATCCGCGCACTCATGGATGACATGCTGGAAACCATGTACGACGCGCCGGGCATTGGCCTGGCGGCGATCCAGATCGGCGTGCCGCTGCGCGTCATCGTGATGGATCTCGCCAAGGAAGACGAGGAGCCGGCGCCGCGCTATTTCGTGAACCCGGAAATCGTCGAAACCGTTGAAGAGACTACGCCTTATGAAGAGGGCTGCCTCTCCGTGCCGGACATTTTCGACGAGGTCGAACGGCCGGTGAAATGCCTCATCCGTTATCTTGATTATGATGGCTTCAAGGTCGAGGAATGGGCAGAGGACCTCTATGCGGTCTGCATCCAGCACGAGATGGACCATCTCGAAGGCACGCTGTTCATCGACTATCTCTCCCGCCTCAAGCGCCAGCGCGCGGTCGACAAGGTGAAGAAAGCCAAACTGCGCGCGATGCGCGAGAACGTCGCCTGACCAAGAGGATCAGCGGAAGACACTCCGGCCTTGTGGGGATCTGATCATGAAAGTCGTTGTCGCCGAGACGCTTGAGTCGCTCGAAAGCTACCAGTTCAAAGATGTTGAAACGCCTGCGCCGAAGAAGGGGCAGGTACTTATCCGTGTCGCTGCGTGCGGTGTCGGCTATGTCGACTCCCTCGTGGCGCTCGGCAAATACCAGGTGAAGCCGCCCCTGCCGCACACGCCGGGTCGGGAACTCGCCGGTACTGTCGAAGCGGTCGGAGAGGGTGTCACCGGGATCTCCGTGGGCGACCGGGTCATGACAATGACCGCGAACGGCTTTGCCGAATACGCCGTCGCACCGGCAGCCATGGTGATCAAGATCCCGCAGACGACCAGCTTCGCGGAAGCGGCGAGTCTGCCGCTCAATTATCTGACGGCCTATCACGGTCTGAAGGATCGCGCCGCTTTGGTAGCGGGTGAGATCGTGCTCGTCTTCGGCGCCGCAGGCGGTGTCGGCTCCGCTGCGGTTCAGGTCGCCAAGGCGCTCGGTGCCCGCGTCATCGCGGCAGCCTCCACTGGAGAGAAGCGCGCCTTTGCGATGGAACACGGCGCCGATGAGGCAATCGACACAGAGCCCGAAGGCTGGCGGGACCGGCTGAAAGCCCTGACAGGCGGCAAGGGGCCGGACGTGGTTTTCGATCCTGTCTGCGGCCCGCTGTTCGAAGCGGCTTTCCGGTCACTGCGCTGGCGCGGGCGGCACATGGTTGTCGGTTTTGTCGGCGGTCCCATCCCGGCGCTGCCATCGAACCTGACCCTGATGAAAGGGGCGGCTTTGATGGGCGTCGATGTCCGTCAGCACATGGAATACGAGCTGCCGCAAGCGATTGCCGCCCTGCACGAACTCGCCGGTTGGGCAGCGGACGGAAAGATCCGGCCGCCGGTCGGCAAGGTGTACCCGTTCGGCCAGTTCGGCGAGGCCATGGTTTTCGCCCTGTCAGGCAAAGGCACCGGCAAAGTCGTGCTTGAGATCGCGCCCGAGGGCGGCGCCTGAGACCGGCGACAGCCTGCCGCTTTGCAAGCCCGGAAATTGCCGATAAGTCCGCGCCCATGACCAAACCGCTCCGCATCGCCTTCATGGGAAGCCCGGACATTGCCGTAGATGTGCTGAAAGCGCTGATCGAGGCCGGGCATGAAATCGCCTGCGTCTATTCCCAGCCGCCGCGCCCGGCCGGCCGGGGTAAGAAGCTGACACCCACCGCTGTCCATGCCTTTGCCGAGTCGCAGGGGCTGGAGGTCCGCACACCGAAGAGCCTGAAGAAGGCGCCGGAGCAGGAGGCCTTTGCCGCGCTTGGCCTCGATGCGGCGGTGGTCGTCGCCTATGGCCTGATCCTGCCGCAGGCGGTGCTGGACGCGCCGCGCCTTGGCTGTCTCAACATGCACGCCTCGATCCTGCCGCGCTGGCGGGGCGCTGCGCCGATCCAGCGCGCCATCATGGCAGGCGATACCGAGACCGGCGTCGACGCGATGCTGATGGATGCCGGGCTGGACACCGGCCCGGTCCTCGCGTCCCGCCACACACCGATCAGCACCGAAGACACTGCCGGCAGCGTGCATGACCGGCTGGCGGAGCTTGCCGCCGAGCTTGCCCCGGCCGCGCTTGCCGGCCTGGCCGATGGCAGCCTGACACCGCAGCCACAGCCGGAAGAGGGCGTGACCTATGCCCACAAGCTCGGCCCGGATGACCAGAAAGTCGACTGGAACCGGCCAGCCCGCGAAGTGGATTGCCAGATCCGCGGCCTGTCGCCATTTCCCGGTGCCTGGTGCAACTGGACCCAGCCCGGCGATGAATCGCCCACGCGGCTGAAACTGCTTGGCGCGCGCCGGTCGGGCCAGGAAACCTCGGCCCCTGCCGGTATGGTACTGGATGACAATCTGCTTGTGGCCTGCGGGGATGGCGGCACGGTTCGCCTGACTCGTTTGCAGAAACCGGGCGGAAAGCCGCTGGATGCCGGCCGCTTCCTGAATGGCCAGCCCATTCCTCCGGACACGATGCTGTTCTAGGGTTAGAGTGCCTGCGCAGACGCGCAAATGTGTTGTGCTTACGACGATTCCCGTTTAGGCTGCAGAGCTGCCGGGGGGCGGTTGTCGAATGCCTGTCAATTTGCTGAGTTTGGGGTGCGCCGGGGTGGACGCGCGCTTCACACCATGCGACCAGAATGGCTCAGACATGAACAAGACGTGGATCCGCCGCCTGCAAGCTGCAGACCTTGATGCAGTTTCAGAGCTGAACAGACTGGCTTTCAATGGTGCAGAAGAGGCGGCAATTGTCCGCCGGCTTCATGCAGACCAGGACACCCTCCTGTCTCTCGTCGCGCACCGTGACCATGACCTGGTGGCGCATATCGAGTTCTTCCGCATTCTCATAGATGGAAAGCCGGCCGGAGTTGGTCTGGGGCCCATGAGTGTGAAACCTGAAGTGCAGGGACTGGGGATCGGCAGTTCGCTGGTCAGCATGGGCCTGACGGTCATGGCTGGCCGGGGCGAGAGCATTGTCTTCGTTCTCGGCCATCCGGAATTCTACACAAAGCTTGGATTTTCGGCCGCTCTGGCGGAGGGGTTCAGCGCGCCCTGGTCGGGGCCGGCCTTCATGGCGCTGGAAGTCAATAAGGGCGCGCCGCGATCCGGTGAATTGACGTATCCGGCTGCCTTCGGCTAGGGGCGGGGCCCATGCCTCGCTACAGACTTCTTATCGAATATCACGGCGGCCCGTTCCAGGGCTGGCAGAAGCTGCCCGGTATGCCCACGGTTCAGGGCACGCTTGAGGCGGCAGCTGCAAAGCTGGATGGCACCCCGGTCGACATCTTCGGTGCTGGCCGCACCGACAGCGGCGTGCATGCCACCGGCCAGGTCGCGCACATGGATCTGCAGACAGATCGCGGCCGCAAGGTCGCCGACGCCATGAACTTCCATTTGCGCCCGCACCCGATTGCCGTGCTAAAGGCCGAGGAAGTGAGCGAGGACTTCCACGCCCGCTTCAAGGCCACCCAGCGCCACTATCGCTACATAATCGTGAACCGGCGGGCAGACCTGACCCTGGACCGAGGGCTCGCCTGGCGGGTGCCGTCGAAGCTCAGTGCAGAGAAGATGCACGAGGCGGCGCAGGCGCTGGTCGGCACCCATGATTTCACCACGTTCCGCGACTCAGACTGCCAGGCGCTGACCCCGGTGAAGACGCTGAACGCGATCGCGGTGTCGCGGGAAGGCGAGCGGATCATCGTGACCTGCCGAGCGCAGAGCTTCATCCACCGGCAGGTTCGCTCCATGGTCGGCAGTCTCGTCGAGGTCGGGCGGGGCAAACAGCCGGTCGGCTGGATCGCGGACATACTCGCCGCCGCCGACCGGACCCAATGTGGCCCCATCGCCCCGGCAGACGGGCTTTATCTGACGCACGTCGATTACGACTGACGCGAAGTCAGGCTTGCGGGCGCGCCGTTCGGCACTAGCCTCCCGGTCATAAAGACAAGGGAGCGAAACATGGCGATTGATTTCACGATACCGGAAGAGGCCAAGGAAGTCCGCGAGCGCGTGCGCAAATGGGTCCAGGAGGAATGCCTGCCCGCCGAGAAGGCGATGGCCGACGGCAAGCCTTACAGGGAAGTGCTCGCGGAGCTGCGCGCCAAGGCCCGCGCTAAGGGCCTGTGGCTGCCCTTCTTCCCGGTCGAGCATGGCGGCATGGGGCTCGGGCCGCTGGCCAATGCGCTGGTGCAGATGGAACTGGGGCAGAGCCATCTCGGCGCCCTCTCGATGAACTCGCAAGGCCCGGACGATGCGACCATGCTGACGCTGCTGGCCCACGGCACGGATTTCCAGAAAGAGAAATACCTGAAGCCGCTGATCAATGGCGAAAAGCGGATCTGCTACTCCATGACGGAAAAGGCTGCGGGCGCCGATGCGACCGGCATGCAGACGACGGCGGTGAAGGATGGCAAGGGCAACTACGTCCTGAACGGCGAGAAATGGTTCTCGTCCGCCGCGACAGCTGCCGACATCGCGGTCGTCATGGCCAAGACGAATCCGGACGCGCCGCGCCACCAGCAATATTCCACCTTCATCGTGGAGCTGCCGAACCCCGGCTACAACATTCTGCGCGACATCCCCACAATGGCGGTGCACGGGCCGCACTATACCGAGATGGGCGGCGGCCATGCCGAGGTGAAGATCGAGAATCTCATCGTGCCGGAAGAGAATCTGCTCGGCGGGGAGGGGCAGGGCTTTGCCATGGGCCAGCACCGGCTCGCCTATGGGCGCCTGCGCCACGGCATGCACAATGTCGCCATGGCCCAGCGCGCACTTGATCTGGCAACGGAACATGTCACCAGCCGCGAGACGTTCGGCCAGAAGCTGGAAGACCGGCAGGGCGTCCAGTTCATGCTGGCCGAATGCGCCAGCCAGCTCTACATCGCGCGCCTGATGCTGATGCATATCGCCTACAAGGCCGAGAACGGCATGGACATCCGCCAGGAGAATGGCATCGCGAAAGTGTTCCTGGCCAATATGGTACACAAGGTGGTCGACACCTCGATCCAGCTGCACGGCGCGCTCGGCTATTCGCTCGATACGCCGCTGGCCGCCTGGTACACGCACATCCGCTCGCAGCGTCTCGTTGATGGCCCGGACGAAGTGCACAAATGGATCACCGGCAAGAACGTCATCCGCGCCTTCAAGAAGGACGGCACCAGCGCTGCCGCAGCGGGCGGAGATTTGCTGTGATCAAGCTGACCTTCTGCCTGAGGCGCCTGCCGCACCTCACGCGGGAAGAGTTTCAGACCTATTGGCGCGAGCAGCACGCTCCGCTGGTGGCAAAGCATGCGGAGGTTCTGGGCATTCTCCGATATGTCCAGAACCATACCGCGTATGACCCGCTGAACGCAGCCATGCAGGCCAGCCGCGGCGGGCCGCCCTCCTATGACGGCGTCGCCGAACTCTGGTTCGAAAGCGAAGAGGCCATGGCCGCCAATACCGGCGAGGCGGCGGCAAAGGCTGGCGCCGAACTGCTGGAGGACGAGAAGAAGTTCATCGACCTTGCGAACTCCCCCCTCTGGTTCGGGGACGAGACGGAAGTGGTGGGCTAGTCCGCAAAGCTCCGGATGGAACCTTCCGGCGTCTCATGTATTCTGGAAGGGTGAACCCGCACACAAACTTCACTGGCATTCCCGCCGCGCTGACGGGCTGGCTCCGCGCCGGCCTGCTGTTTCTGTGCCTTGCCCTGACAGTCCCGGCCGCGCTGGCGCAGGCGCCGGAGCCGCCGGTTGACCCGACCCCCGCGATCCAGACCCCGCCGCCACAGGCGAGCGATTCTGAGATCAAAACGCGCATTTCGGATATTTTCGCCGAGATCGACTCCCTTCGCCGGGTGACCGTCGAGGTGAACCATGGCGTGGTGACGCTTGGCGGGGATGTGTCCAGCAGCGCTGCCGATGCGCGGGCCGAAGAGCTGGCGCTACGCGTCAATGGCGTCGTCACGGTCGAGAACCAGATTGAGCGCAGGCTGGCCGTGGATGACACCACCGGCAGCCTGTTCGGCGATTCCTCCGGCCGCCTGCAAAAGCTCTACCGCGCCCTGCCGCTCTATGGCGTATCGTTGGGTGTGTTCCTGGTCATCGCGCTGTTGGGGCATCTGATCGCTTCCTGGCGCGGCTTCTGGCGCCTGATCCTGCCCAACCCGTTCCTGGTCGAACTGGTCTCCGGGGCGTTCCGCATCGTGATGCTGCTGGTGGCGCTGATCGCGGCGATGAACATTCTTGGCGCCACGGCGATGATGGGCACGATCCTTGGCGGGGCAGGGGTGATCGGCCTCGCCATCGGCTTCTCCGTGCGTGACACGCTGGAGAACTATATCTCGTCAATCATGCTCAGCGTCCGCCAGCCTTTCCGGGCAAACGAACATGTCGTCATCGATCAGCATGAGGGCAAGGTGATGCGACTGACCTCACGCTCCACAGTGCTGATGACGCTGGACGGAAACCATCTGCGCATTCCGAACTCCACCGTCTTCAAGGCGGTGATCCTGAACTATACCCGCAATCCTGAGCGCCGCTTTCAGTTCGACCTCGGTGTCGATGCTGCCGACGACCCGATCGCGGCCATGCAGCTTGGCCTCGACCGGATGAAGACGCTGCCCTTTGTGTTGAAAGATCCGGAGCCGGAGGCCTATATCCAGACGGTCGGCGACTCCAACATCGTGCTGCGCTTCATGGGCTGGGTCGACCAGCGGGAGACGAATTTCGGCAAGGCCCGCGGCCTCGCCATCGCATCGACCAAGGATGCGCTGGAAGAAGGCGGCTTCACCCTGCCGGAGCCGATCTATCGCGTCCGCTTCGACAGCGGCGTGGAAGACGCGCTGAAAAACACAAAGCCGGATGGACGCCCGGCAGGCCCGCCGGAACAACCGCGCCCGAAAGCCGACGTTGACACGCGCGAGGCGGCCGACGTCGCCGCCGACAACACGATCGACGAAAAAGTCGACGCCGAACGTGCCAGCAGCAAGGAAGCCGACCTGCTGGATGAACAAAGCCCGGTGGAGTAGGGTTAGGCCAGCGCCGCCTCAAGGTCTGCCAGAATGTCCTCGACGTCCTCCAATCCGACGGAGAGGCGGATCAGGCCATTACTGATGCCATGTTCGAGGCGTTCTTCTTCCGTATAGGTCGAGTGGGTCATGCTGGCGGGGTGCTGGATCAGCGTCTCGGCATCGCCGAGGCTGACGGCGCGGCAGATCAGCTGCAGCCGGTTCATCATCTCGATACCTGCCTCGTAACCGCCGGACAGTTCGAACGCGATCATGCCACCGAAGCCGTCCATCTGGCGCTTCGCCAGTTCATGCTGCGGATGGCTGGGCAGGCCCGGATAGTGGACGGCCTGTACGCCCGGCTGAGCTTCCAGCCATTCGGCCACGTGCTGGCCGCTTTCGCAATGGCGTGCCATGCGCAGCTGCAGGGTCTTCAGTCCACGCATCACCAGCATGGCATTGAACGGCGCCATGACGGAGCCGGTCATGTCCTTCACGCCGAACATGCGGACCTCCTTGAGGGCTTCCGCCCGGCCGAGCACCATGCCCGCCACAAGGTCTCCATGGCCGCCGAGATATTTGGTGGCGGAATGGACGACGAAGTCCGCGCCGAGCGAAATCGGCCGCGTCAGCAGGGGAGAGGCGTAGGTGTTATCCACCACCACCAGCGCGCCGGCCGCATGCGCGATGCGGGCCGTTTCCCGGATATCGACCAGTCGCATGTTCGGATTGGCCGGGGTTTCAAAATACACGACGCGCGTCTTGTCGGAGATCGCGGCGGAGAGGTTCGCCGGGTCGCGCAGGTCGACATGGGTGATCTTCACGCCGAAGCGGGAGAGGCCGTCGCGCATGAAGGCGAAGGTGCAGCCATAGAGCGTCTGGTCGGTGATAACCTCATCGCCGGGCTTCAGCAGTGTCCACATGAGGGAGCTGATCGCGCCCATGCCGCTGGCAGTGGCGAGGCCCGCTTCGGCGCCTTCAAGGCTGGCGATCCGGTCTTCCAGCAGGGCGACGGTGGGATTCGAGATGCGGGAGTAGATGTGGCCTTCCGCTTCGCCGGCAAACAGCGCGCCGCCGGTTTGAGCATCCGGGAAGGCAAAGGTAGACGTCAGATGCACCGGCGGAGTCAGCGCATAGTCGTTTTTAGCCGGGTCATAGCCATGGTGAATGGCGCGGGTGGCAGGGCCAGGCTGGCGGGATGCATCGAATGCCATGGGACTCTCCATCTTTGAGGGTGATTTTACCATGGGAATGTGGGCGAAAGGTGCCGAACTGCGTCGTATAATGCTTGTAAATTGGCATAATATGCCAATAGTGGCGCCTATGGATGCCATAGATGCCAGAATTATCCGCGCCCTGCAGCGTGATGGACGCCTCACCAACCTCGAACTCGCTGAGGAAGTGGGCCTCTCGCCCTCGCCCTGCCTGCGCCGCGTGCGAAACCTTGAGGCCGCCGGCGTGATCCAGGGCTACACCGCCCTCGTCGATCAGAAAGCCTGCGGTTATCCCATCACCTGCCTGGTGCGCATTCGCCTCGCCAACCATTCGCAGGAGAATGTGCAGGCCTTTGAGAAGAAAATCGCGGAAACCGACGCAATTCTCGACTGTTACCTGATGACCGGCGGGGCTGATTATGAGCTGCGAATCGTTGCCGGCAGCCTCGACGATTACGAGCAGCTGGTGCGCCACACGATCCAGAAACTGCCCGGAATCGCCTCGATCGAGACCAGTTTCGCCTATGGCGTGGTGAAGAAGTCCCGCATCCTGCCGGTTCGTGTGGAAAAGGGTGCATAGAACCCGCACCGGAACCTGCTATAGACAGCCCCCATGAACATACCGCCCAGCAAGGCCCCGACGCTCCTCGAAACCCGCAGCCCGCTTCTGCGCCGGCCGGGGAAATGGCGTATCTCCAATATCATCGATGGCCGCGCCCTGCGTGTGAAGCTGACGGCTGCGGCGCAGGATAATTTCGGAGACCCGCAATCTGCCCGCAAGGCCGCGCTGGATCTGTTGCACGGGGCCATGTTTCGCGGCCGGATGATCGCGCAGGAACGCCTGCAGCAGGGCGCCGACGGTCTGGACACGGCGCGGCTGCTCTCCGCCGTTCAGGACGAGGTGATCACCGCGCTCTACGACTTCACCACCACGCATGTGCACCGCGCCCGCAACCCGACAGAGGCCGAGCGGATCACCATCATGGCGACCGGCGGCTATGGCCGCGGCGTGATGGGGCCGTCCTCTGACACAGACCTTCTCTTCCTGCGCGCCTACAAGGTGAGCCCGCACACAGAGAGCGTCGTGGAATACATGCTCTATGCCCTGTGGGACATGGGGCTGAAAGTCGGCAATGCGTTCCGTACGCCGAGCGATTGCGTGAAGCTTGCGCTTGAAGACGTGACCATCAAGACCAGCCTGCTGGATGCCCGCTATATCTGCGGCGACGAGGCGCTGGCCGGCGAAATGCTGGAAGCCTTTCACGAAGGCGCTGTAAAAGGCCGCGACGCACAGTTCATCGCCGACAAGCTGGCCGAGCGGGATGCCCGCCACGCCCGGCAGGGCGATGCGCGTTACGTGGTCGAGCCGAACCTGAAAGAGGGCAAGGGCGGCCTGCGCGACCTGCAGACTCTCTACTGGATTTCCAAACAGATCTATGGCGGCGTCACGCTGGAAGACGTGATGAAGGCGGGACCATTTACTGACCATGAATATACTGTCTTCATCCGTGCGGCGCGGTTCCTGTGGACGGTGCGCTGTCACCTCCATTTTGTGACCGGCCGGGCGGAGGAGCGCCTCAGCTTTGATCTTCAGCCGGAGATCGCGGCCCGTATGGGCTATCGCGACCGGCGCGGCCAGCAGGGCGTGGAGCGTTTCATGAAGCGCTACTTCCTCGTCACCAAGGATGTCGGCGGCCTGACGCGGATCCTGGCGGCGAAGCTGGAAGCCGATCAGAAGAAAAAGCCCGAAGGCCTGCGCCGCTTCCTGCCGGTGCGCGGGCCGGTCGAACTGGATGAGCCGGGCTTCATCCTGGACAATGGCCGCGTTAATGTCGATGACGACAAGGCGATGCGGGCCGATCCGCTGAACATGCTGCGCCTCTTCATCGTGGCGCGCAATGAAGGCAAGGACATCCACCCCTATGCGCTGAGCCTGCTGACGCGGGCTCTCCGTGCCCTGAATGAAAAGGTGCGCGAGAAACCGGAAGCGCAGGCGCTGATCCTGGATGCCATTCTTGGCGGCGACGATCCGGGCCTGATCCTGCGCCGGATGAACGAGGCGGGCATTCTCGGGCGCGCCATCCCGGAATTCGGCGGCATCGTCGCGCAGACCCAGTTCAACATGTACCACCACTACACGGTGGACGAGCATACGATCCGCGCGGTCGAGGCGATTTCCGAGATGGAACATGGCCGCGACGAACAGCCGATCAAGCTGGTCGGCGAATTGTTCGACCTGATCGAGAACCGCCGTGCGCTCTACCTCGCCATGCTGTTGCACGACACCGGCAAGGGGAAGGGCGACCAGCAGATCGCCGGCATGAAGACCGCCCGCAAGGCGTGTGAGCGGCTCGGCCTGTCTGAAGATGAGACCGAACTGGTCGCCTGGCTGGTGGGCCACCATCTGGAAATGAGCGAGACGGCGCAGAAGCGGGATATTTCCGACCCCCGCACCGTGACCAAATTTACCGAAATGGTCGGCTCGCTGGAGCGGCTGCGACTGCTCTACATTCTCACGATTGCCGACATCAAGGCCGTCGGCCCCGGCGTGTGGAACGCCTGGAAGGGTCAGCTGCTGACCGACCTTTACCACAATACCGCAGCTGCGCTGCGCGGTGGCCGGACGGACGAAGCCGGCGTTCAGGCCGAACTCGAAGCCCGCGCCGAACGCCGCCAGCAGGAACTGGTGGACCGGCTCGGCACCGTCCCGCCGCTGATGCTGGAAATGGAAACGGCTTACTGGACGGGCTTTGACGTCGAAGACCTCGCCTGGCATGCGCAGGCCCTGAACGGCGGCGGCGATCAGGTGCATCACCGCCTGTCGCTTGAAGGCGGCGCGATGGCACTGTTCGTCTCAGGCGCAGACCGGCCGGGCCTGTTCGCAGACCTCGCCGGTACGCTCGCCCATAATGGCGCCAACATCATCGCCGCGCAGGTCTATACCAGCCGCGAGGGCGGCATCATCGACGTGTTCATGCTGCACGACATTCAGGACAAGCCGTTCGGCAAGGACGACCCGGCCCGCTTGCAGCGGCTGGAAGCTGCCCTGCGCAAGGTGCTGGCCGGTGAGCCGGGCGACATGACCGTGCGCGAGCGGATGGGCCGGCGCCAGGCCGCCTTCCTGGTGCATCCGTCTGTCCAGATCCGCGACGACCTCTCGGCCGATCATACGGTGATCGACATTGCCGGGCGCGACCGGCCGGCGCTGCTCTATGATGTGGCCAACTGCCTGGCCGATGCCGGGGTCTCGATCCATTCGGCGCATGTCGGCTCATTCGGCGAGCGGATGTTCGATGCCTTCTATGTGCAGACAGAAGACGGCCAGAAGCTGGAGCAGGATGCTGCCCTGAAAGAATCCCTGCGCGAACAGCTTCTTGACGTATTGGGCCGCCATGAACCGGATGCCCCGCATACGCCGGCCCGGAAGCTGCGCCGGTCGCGGGCCGTAGACAGTTTCTGAGAACCCCGGCACGACAGGCCCCATGAGCATCGCCCGCAACACCCTGGTGCAATCCTCGCTGACACTGGGCAGCCGTATCCTCGGCTTTGCGCGGGATATCCTGCTGGTGGCGAAGCTGGGTGCGGGGCCGATCAATGATGCCTGGGTCACGGCCCAGCAATTCCCGAACCTGTTCCGCCGCATCTTCGCCGAGGGTGCGTTCGCGTCGGCCTTCGTGCCGATCTATGCCCGCACGCTGGAGGCCGAAGGGCCGGAGGCCGCGCAGGCGGTGGCGCAGGAAGCGATGCGCGTCCTCTTCGCCTTTACCGCTGGCCTGACCATTCTGGCGCAGATCTTCATGCCCTGGGTGCTGCTGATCATCCATGGCGGGCAGGCGGACGACCATGTCCACTACAATCTGGCCGTGCTCCTGACACGGATCACGATGCCATACCTCAGCTGTATGGCGCTGGCGGCGCTGCTGTCAGGCGTGCTGAATTCCAGCCAGCGGTTCATTCTCTCATCCGGTGCGCCGACACTGCTGAACCTCTGCCTCATCCCGGCGGCGCTGGTTTCGAACGTGCCGGAGATTGTGTCCAAGGCGGCCGCCGTCGCTGTGCTGATCGCCGGCGTGCTGCAGGTATCGCTGCTCTGGTGGGGCGTTACCCGCCAGAAAGTGCGCCTCAGCCTGATCGGCTGGCCGCGCATCACACCGGCCGTGAAGAAAGTCATGGCGCTGGCTGTGCCGGGCACGATCGCGGCTTCGGGCACGCAGATCAACATCATCGTCAGCCAGTCGCTGGCCAGTTTCGAACAGGCGGCCAAATCATGGCTCTACACCGCCGACCGGCTTTACCAGCTGCCGCTGGGTCTTGTCGGTGTGGCCGTCGGCGTCGCCATCCTGCCGCGCCTCAGCCGGGCTGCGCGCAGCGAGGACCATGCAGGCAGCCAGGCGACGATGGACGAGGGCATCGGCCTCGCCATGGCGCTGACCCTTCCGGCCGCTGCGGCGCTGCTGGTCGCCCCGGTTTTCCTGATCGATGCCTTCTTCGTGCGCGGGGCGTTCCTGCAATCGGATGCCGAGGCGTCCGGCGGGGCGCTGTTCCATTATGCCTGGGGTGTGCCGGCCTTCGTGCTCATCAAGGTGCTGGCTCCGGCCTTCTTCGCCCGGGAAGACACAAAGACCCCGATGCAGTTTGCGCTGACATCGGTGGCCATCAATACCTCGCTCGGCGCAGGCCTGTTCTTCTGGCTGAACAGTCAGGGGCAGCTCGGCTTTGTCGGCCTCGCCATCGCCACATCGGTGGCTGCCTGGGTGAACGCCCTGCTGCTGGGCACCACGCTGGCAGCGCGCGGCTGGTACAGGCCGGGCCCGGTTCTGGTGTCGCGCACGCTGCGGGCCCTGATCGCCAGCGGCCTGATGGCCGGGGCGGTCTGGTTCATGGTGCACAATTTCCAGTGGGTGCGGGACAATATCATCGACTCGCGCGCGCTGGCGGCTGCAATTGTGATCCTTGCCGGCGGCCTGATTTACGCGGTTGCGGCCTTCCTGACCGGCGCGATCCGTCCCCGCGACATTACGCAGGCCTTGCGCCGCTAGGTAAATCGGCTACAGCGCTTGGCCATGACTGACACGAACACACCCGAATACACCGGCCCCCAGCGGGTCTTCTCTGGTATCCAGCCGACCGGTAACCTCCACCTCGGCAACTATCTCGGCGCGCTGAAGAAGTTCGTCGACCTCCAGAATGATGGCTGGGATTGCGTCTATGCGGTCGTCGACATGCACGCCATCACCATGCCGGTGGAGAAGGGCGTGCTGGCCGACCAGACCCGCCAGATCGCAGCGGCCTTCATCGCGTGCGGCATCGACCCGAAGACATCGATCGTCTACGCCCAGTCTTCCGTGCCTGCCCATGCTGAACTCGCCTGGGTGTTCAACTGTGTCGCCCGCATGGGCTGGGTCGAGCGGATGACCCAGTTCAAGGACAAGGCCGGCAAGGACGCCGAGCGGGCTTCTGTGGGCCTCTTCACCTATCCGGTCCTGCAGGCGGCGGACATCCTGGCCTACAAGGCCACGCATGTGCCGGTGGGCGAGGACCAGAAGCAGCACCTCGAACTCAGCCGTGACATCGCCGACCGCTTTAACCGCGAATACGATGTGCCGGGCTTCTTCCCGCTGCCGGAACCGCTGATCAAGGGCCCCGGCGCGCGGATCATGAGCCTGAAGGACGGCACAAAGAAGATGTCCAAGTCCGACCCGTCGGATCTGTCGCGCATCAATCTGGTCGACGATGCTGACCTTATCGCCAAGAAGATCAAGAAGGCCAAGACCGATCTGGAAGGCGACATGCCGTCCGAAGTGGAAGGCCTGAAAGGGCGTCCGGAAGTCGAGAATCTCGTCGGCATCTATTCCGCCGTGAGCGGGCTGACGACCGAGCAGGTCCTGGCCGAATATGGCGGCAAGGGCTTCGGCGTATTCAAGCCGGCGCTGGCCGATGTGATGGTCGACCATCTGGCGCCGATCACCCAGCGCTATCGCGACATCCTCGCAGACCAATCCGGCATCGACGGGATCCTGAAGGACGGGGCAGAGCGGGCAGATGCCATTGCCGCGCCGATCATGGAAGAGGTGCGCCGCGCTGTCGGGTACTGGCGGCCCTGAGGCCTCGACCCAAATACCTGGCTGACGGGCGGGCGTGCCATTCCGGCACATTGACCCGTCCGGCGGCCGGGTTACGACTTGCTCATCAGTTCTGAAAGGATGTGCTCCATGCTGTTTCGCGCTCTCATTCCCGCTGCTGCCGTGCTGCTTGCTGCCTGTTCCGGCCCGGCCGAAGCCCCCGCTGGCGAGTCCGTGATTGAAGTGAAGGATGCTTTCGTCATCAAGCCGGCCGCGGGCCGCGACGTCGCGGGTGGCGGCCTGATGGCCTATGTCACCGGCGCGCCGGTAGAGCTGGTCGGTGCCTCGACCGATATTGCTGACCGGGTCGAGCTGCACACGATGACGATGGAAGACGGCGTCATGCAGATGCGCCAGGTCGACAGCTTCACCGCATCCGAAGGCGATCCCATCGTGCTTCAGCGCGGCGGCAATCACCTCATGCTGTTTGGCCTCGACCCGAACATCGCCGAGGGCGACACGGTCGATCTGTCTCTCGAATTCCGTGATTCGGATGGCACCTCGCAGACCGTGGTGACCAGCGCAGAGGTCAAGGGACTCGGCGACTGAGCCGCTTGATCCGACTGCGGACAGCCCCTGTCTGCCTTTAAAATCAACATCTCCGGCGCTTCTGGCGCGCCTTTTGCGTGCAAGCCCTGCAGGTTGCGGACATTTAACAGTTAATGACCTGTTAAAATGCCACAATTGAAAGCATAGTGATTTGGAAGCAACACCGCGCCAGAGCCGGGGATTTGTAGAGTATGGCCTTCGACAGCCGCTTGCACGCTGCCTATCTTGAAGAGGGACCAGATCCGAATGAGGTGTCCGAAGAACACCTGCGTGAACTGGACGAGGCCGAGCCTCACCCGATCATGTATTTCTTCCGCGGCTTCTGGCGCCGCACGATTTTCCTTTTCAAGCTGAGCCTGCTCTTCGCGCTGGTCGGCGCCTATCCGTTCTCGGTGGTGATGTCCCACAAGATCGACGATTCCGACATCGTCTTCGCCGATGGCCAGACATGGGCCTTTCCGGAAGCTGGCATCGCCATCACCAAGATTGCGCGCGAGCTGGAAGGGAAGGGCTGGGCCGACGACAAGCCGAACTGGCATCCCCAGGCCCGCCTGACCGCCATGCCGGCCTGGCAGGAGGCCACCGCTGATGGCCTCTCCGAATTTACCCGCATGGCGGCTGCCGCTGTGCCGGACGAGAATGGCGAGCCGGATACAGACCTCATCGCCGCCTCCCGCCTTCTGGATGGTATCCCGGGCGAAGACATGCGCCCCCGCATGACCGCCGCCGCCGAAGCGCTGAACCGGTTCGATTCGCGCGCCAGCCGCGGCCTGGTCAAAGTGGCAGACCGCCGGGTGCTGGCCGCTGAGGAAGCCCGCATGTTTGCCGGCTGGGCCATTGCCGACCAGGACGACCTCTCCACCCAGATCTATCAGGAACCGACCGGCTGGCCCGCCTCCAAGCAGGACATCCGCGTCTTCTATGCCGCAAAGGCCCGTGCCCACATCGCCCTGCAGATGCTGAAGGCCGCCCGCCGGGCAGATCGTGACAGCCTGACCGATACCGCCACCATGGCCGCCTATGACAAGGCCGAAGCCGCCTGGACCCGTGCGGCGCAGATCCGTCCGCTGGTCGTCTCCAACCAGAAGGGCGATGGCGCCATCATGGCCAACCACCTCGCCAGCCTCGGCTTCTTCCTGCGCGATGCCCAGCGCACCTCGGAAGAGCTGGCGGAATACCTGGAACAGCCGCTGCCGCCGTCCGAGGAAGAAGTGGCCCAGCTCGATCCGGCCGTCGCCGGCGCGGCCCAGTAAGTCCAGCCGCTTAACCGTTCAGCCCTTGATACGTCCGCCCGCCCGCGCCATCTGTGGCACAGGTGAAGCTTTAGACAGAAAGGGCAGGCGGCGATGTTCATCCAGACCGAACCGACTCCCAACCCCGACACGATCAAATTCCTGCCGGGACATGAAGTGGCAGGCGATCGCGGCCCGTTCGATTTCCCGGACGTGGCAAGCGCCCGCATCAGCCTGCTGGCTCGCGCCCTGTTCCAGGTGGACGGGGTGGAGCGTGTCTTCCTCGGCAATGACTTCGTGTCGATCAACAAGGCCGAAGACAAGGACTGGCGGCATGTGAAGCCGATGGTTCTGGCCGCGATCATGGATCACTACATGGCCGGCCTGCCGGTCGTGGAAGACGGCGCCGAACCGTCCGCCTCTGCCGAGGCCGATGTGACCTATGAGGGCGAAGCGGCCGAGATCGTCGAGGAGATCCGTGAGCTGATCGAGACGCGTGTCCGCCCGGCCGTGGCGCAGGATGGCGGCGACATCATCTTCCACCGCTTCGAACCCGACACCGGCATTGTTCACCTCTCCATGCGCGGCGCCTGTGCCGGCTGCCCGTCATCGACCATGACGCTGAAGCAGGGCATTGAGAACATGCTGAAGACCTATGTGCCGGAAGTGACGGCCGTTGAGGCCGTTCTCTAGGTTCGATCTGACATTTTGACGGCCCGCGTGAAGACCGGCCGCATATCCCCAAAAAGCAAAAGGACTACCCCGATGGCCCACCCCGTGAACGACCATGCGCTGGATGTGATCTTCCGCGACGCGCGCTCCTATAATGGCTGGCGCGAGGAAGATGTGCCGGAAGTGCTGATCCGCGCGGTGTATGACCTTGCGAAGCTCGGCCCGACCAGCGCCAACAATTCCCCGGCGCGGTTTGTTTTCGTCAGTTCCGAAGAAGGCAAGGCGCGCCTTGTGCCGCTGATGTCGGAAGGCAATCGCGAAAAGACGCAGAAAGCTCCGTGGACGGTGATCATTGCCTATGACATGGAGTTCCACGAGAAGATCCCGCAACTCTTCCCGCATGCGCCGGAAGCGAAGGACTGGTTCCATCATATCAAGGAAGAGACCGCCTTCCGGAACGGGACGCTGCAGGGCGCCTATCTGATGCTGGCCGCCCGGTCCCTCGGCCTCGATTGCGGCCCGATGTCCGGCTTCGACATGGACGCGGTGAACAAGGAATTCTTCGAAAGCCAGGATGGTGAGATGAAGAACTGGAAAGCCAACTTCATCTGCAATATCGGCCATGGCGACCGCACGACCATCTTTGACCGCTCGCCGCGCCTGTCCTTCGACGAGGCCTGCCGCGTTCTCTAGGCGGGCAAGACGATGCTGGTTCTGGGGCTGAACACCGCTTTTACCGCCATGGACGTGGCGCTTGTGCGCGACGGTGAGATCCTTGCCGATGCGCGTGAGGTGATGGCGCGCGGCCAGGACAAGCATCTGCCCGCTCTTGTCCAGCGCCTGCTGGACGAACAGGGCGTGACGCTGGAACAAGTGGACCGCATCGCCGTTGTCACCGGCCCCGGCAGCTTTACGGGCATCCGCATCGGCGTTGCCTATGCACGCGGCCTGTCGCTGGTGACGGGCGCGCCCTGCGTCGGCGTGACCAGCCTTGAGGCCGCGATCCCCGCGGGCATGGAAGGCACGGTCATGGGCTGCCTCGCCGGTCAGAAACGACCGCCGGACCAGACCTGGTGGATCCAGGGCATCAGCGAGGGGCAGGGGATTGCCGACGTGCTGGAGCTGCGCCTCGAACAGCTGCTGCCCATGCTGGAAGGCTTCCACGCGCCGATCTTCATGGACAATGCCGATGCGCTGGGCGACCTGAAAGACAGACTGGACCTGCGTCCGCTCCGGCCCTCCGCCATCACCGCCGCCATCAAGGGTGGCCAGTTCGATCCGGCGGCGCATCCTCCGTCCCCGGTCTATGCCCGCGATCCGGATGCCACCCTGCCGGAGCCGCGCAAGTGACCCATCCGGTGCTCGTCCTGCGCGCAGACGATGCGGGGCGTATGAGCCAGCTGCATATGCGCTGTTTTGACGATCCATGGAGCGCGATGTCGTTCCGTGGCCTGTTGCTGGATACATCCGTCCTGACACTGGGCGTGGAGCTGGACGGAGACCTCGCGGCCTTCGTCATGGCGCAGGCCGTTGCCGGGGAAAGCGACATTCTCACCGTCGCGACAGAGCCGGAGCTACGCCGCAGGGGCCTCGCTGCGACACTGATCGGCGCGCTCATCAACCGGCTGGGCGAGCGGGGCGTCTCCCGTATCACGCTTGACGTTGCCGAGGACAATGCGCCGGCCCGCGCGCTCTATCGCAGCTTTGGTTTTACAGAGGACGGCCGCCGCCCGCGTTACTACACGACCGGGCGCGATGTACCGGTCGATGCGGTGCTGATGTCGCGGAATATGGGTTTGTAATTCCCCACTCCGTCAGACGGAGGGGGCTGCTGCCACAAGATCGTGATTCCAAAAACTCTATCCAAATCCAGCCGCCGCGCTACGATCGCCTAAGCAGCAGGAGGATACGCAATGGCAGACGACATGAAACCGGCAGACATCCCTCAGGGAGTCTTCGACCTGTACGACCAATATTGCCATGGCCATCTGTCACGCCGGGGCTTTTTCGAGGGGCTCGGGAAGTATGCCGTTGGCGGACTAAGCGTCGCCTCGCTCGCCGCCTGTGTGATGCCGGACTATTCGAAACAGCAGACGTCTGAAGGCGATGTCGGTCTGGATGCTGAAATGGTCACCTACACCTCCCCCGATGGGGCAGGTGAGATGGCCGGCTATCTCGTGCGTCCCGCAGGCGGCGCGGTCCGGCCCGGCGTTCTGGTCGTGCACGAGAACCGGGGGCTCAACCCACACATCAAGGATGTCGCCCGCCGCGCGGCGAAAGCCGGTTATATCGCCTTTGCGCCGGATGCACTCTATCCGCTGGGCGGTTATCCCGGCAATGACGATGATGGCCGCGCCCTGCAGGCCCAGCGCGACAGCGGGAAAATGCTGGCCGATTTCATGGCCGGGGCAGAATTCCTGCGCGACCATGAGGCGACCAATCGCAAGGTCGGCATCACCGGCTTCTGTTTCGGCGGGGCGATCACCAATCTTATGGCGGTCAGACAGCCCTGGCTGTCCTGTTCCGTGCCGTATTATGGCGGTTGGCCGAGCACGGAGGATGCCGCAAAGCTGGACGTGCCGCTACAGATCCATCTCGCCGGACTGGACAACAGGGTCAATGCAGGCTGGCCAAACTATCAGGATGCGCTGAATGCGGCGGGCAAACCCTATGAGGTCTACCTCTATAAGGGCGTGAACCATGGCTTCCACAATGATACGACGTCCCGCTATGATGCGGATGCAGCGGCGCTCGCCTGGAGCCGGACGCTCAATTTCTTTGCAAAACACCTTACCTGATCATGATTTGGTCCGGGCAGGGATGGACTTACGCCTCAGACTGGCAATCCTCCTCTGTATGCTGGAGGAGTGGGCATTCGAGTTCAGGACCGCGATCGGCCGCTGCGGCCTTGCCTGGACCGAGGCGGGGGTGACCGGTGTGCAATTGCCCGGCGCTGACCCGGAAGGCAGCCTCGCACGTCTGACTCTTCAGGGTGCGAAAAAGGTGAAGGCGGCGGACGTGCCGCCGGAAATCGTTGAGGTCATTGCAGATCTGAAGACGTTCCTGTCCGGCCGGCCCACTGGCTTTGACGGATTGCGGCTGGACATGAAACGCCATTCCGCGTTTGAGCGGGCGGCCTATGAGGCGCTGCGCAAAGTGCCATGGGGTCAGACGGTCACCTATGGCGAGCTTGCCGCCGCTGTTGGCCGGCCGAACGGGGCGCAGGCCATCGGTACGGCCATGGGGCGCAATTCCTGGCCGGTGATTGTGCCGTGCCACCGGGTGCTGGGCGCCAATGGCTGGCTGGGTGGATTTTCCGCGCCGGGTGGTATGCTCACCAAGAAGGCCTTGCTGGCGCGGGAGGGTGTTTATCCCGATGGCGGCCAGCTGAAACTGTTTGAGTGAGATACGAATGAGCCGGGCACCGCTCGAAATCCGCAACCGGGATGCACGGCGTCTCTGGCTGCATGCGCAGGGCCTGTCGGCAACCCCGACCGGGCCGCTGGACCTGTCCGCCATGATCCGCGGCCTCGGCTTCGTCCAGCTCGATTCGATCCGTGTCGTCTCCCGCGCGCATCATCATATTCTCTGGTCGCGCAATCAGAATTATCGCGAACCCATGCTGGACCGGCTGATGCGCAAGGACCGCGGGATCTTCGAGCATTTCACCCATGACGCCTCGGTCATTCCGATAGAGTTCTATTCCAACTGGCGCCGCCAGTTCCGCCGGCTGGAGGCGAAAGTCCGCGGCTGGGAATGGCATCGCGGCATGCTGGACGAGGATGGCCGCGCGCACCTGGTGGAGCGCATCCGCGAAGAAGGCCCGCTCAGCACCAAGGCGTTCGACACGAAAGTCAAAGGCCCGCGCGAGATGTGGCGCCGCCCGCCGCACAAGCTGGCGCTTGATTACATGTGGTATGCCGGGGAGCTGTCGACCTCGCACCGGGAGAATTTCACCAAATTCTACGACCTCACCGAACGGGTCATTCCCGCCCACCACCGGGAAGATGAGCCGCCGGACCATGAACAGGTGGACTGGCTTTGCCGCGAGGCACTCGCCCGGCTGGCCTTCGGCACGGAAGGGGATATCCAGCGCTTCTGGGACGCGGCGGATCTGGCCGAAGTGAAGGACTGGGCGGCCCGGCAGACAGGCCTCGTGCCCGTGCGGATCGAAGGCGCGGACGGCAAATGGACGGCTGCCCTTGCCCCGGCAGACATCGAGGCCCGGCTGGCGGCAGCCCCGGCGCCAACCACGCGCCTGCGAATCCTGAACCCGTTCGATCCGGTCATCCGCGCCCGCGCCCGCCTGCAGCGCCTGTTCGGCTTCGACTACCGGATCGAGATCTTCGTCCCGGCGGCCAAACGCCGCTGGGGCTATTATGTCTATCCGCTTCTGGAAGGGGACCGGATGGTCGGCCGGGTGGAGGTGAAAGCCGACCGGGCGGCCGGAACGCTGACGCTGGAACAGGTCTGGCCGGAACCGGGCGTCGTCTGGACCGGGGCCCGGGACGCGCGGCTGGAGGCCGAACTTGCCCGCCTCGCGCGGCTGGCCGCAGTTGACACTGTTATCAGGAACGACCAACTGAAACTGGACTTACCGTCGCGCTAAGGGCAAATACGTAACATGGATCGACTCGAAAAACTCTGCGTTGAGAAGGGTCTCCGCATGACGGAGCCCCGCCGCGTGATTGCCCGCGTTCTCTCGACCGCGACGGACCACCCCGACGCCGAAGAACTGCACCGCCGGGCCAATGCCCAGGACGCCTCCATCTCGCTGGCCACGGTCTACCGCACCGTAAAACTGTTCGAAGATGCCGGCATCATTCAGGCCCACGATTTCCGCGATGGCCGCGCCCGCTACGAAGAGGTGCCGGACGAGCACCACGATCATTTGATCAATGTCCGGACCGGGGAAGTGGTCGAATTCCACTCAGAGGAAATCGAGGAGCTGCAGGAGCTGATCGCGAAGCGGCTGGGCTTCCGGCTGGTCGATCACCGGCTGGAACTTTACGGCGTCCCGCTGAAGGATGACGACAAGGACTGAGCGGAGCTCCGTTCAACTCACGTAAATCATTGCTGGCGCATGCTGTGATCCGCCCTGGTCATGGTTTGGTCCGGCTTTGTCTGCCGTAGTGATGCCGTAATCCGGGCCTAACCCTGCCTGGAGGATTGCTTCGCCGTCATGTTTCTCGCCTGGTTGCTCACCTTCACACTGGCCACAGGATCGGGCCCGATGAACACCGCGCTCGAAGCGACGGAGGCACCGACCACGCTGCGCGCGGCCTTCACGGTGGAGCTCCAGTCCTCCCACGCCCGCCGCGTCTATCGCTTCGATCCGCGCAAAAAGGGCCGGGACCGCTGGACGGCGCTGGCCTGGGACGGCGAGGACGAGGAACTCGACACAGTTGCTGCAGAATGGGCCAATGAGGCCGCCCCGGACGGGCGCCTCTTTCCGGACGATCTGCGCGCCAGCCTCGGCCCGCAAGTGACCGTGGACGACAAGGGCGCGGCCTGGAAAGTCTCCTTCCATCACCGTCCCTCCAGCAATGACGGGGAGTTCGACGTCTGGGCCGCCCAGCGCCTCGCCGCGACGGCCTGGCTGGACCCGGTGGGTGAGCGCTTCCTGCGTATCGACTACACACTGCCGCATCCGGTCTCCGGCCCTGAGGGCGGCACGCTGACCCGCTACGACCAGTCCTATTTCATCCGGACAGAGCCACGCTGGGGCATGAGCTATGTCTCCGGTTTTTCGATCGACCTGCAGGCCCGCGCGGCCTTCCGCACGATCGACCGGCGCTATTCGGCCAATATCGTGAACGCCGAATTCTTCTTCGCCAGCAATGAAGCCCAGCAGGAATTCGAATCCGCCCAGCTGATACAGTAGCGGCTTTGGTCTGTGCGCGGCGGCGCGCTAGACTGGGCCCATGACGATTCACATGGTGAAACTCAGCGTGGGCTCCGAAGATGTCGATGACATCGCCAGATGGCAGGCGCGCTTTCTGAAAACCGCCCCGAATCCAATGCACTTCACGCGCATGTTCCCAAAGCGCGCGGAAGAAATCCTGCGCGGCGGGTCGATCTATTGGGTCGTCAAAGGCGCGATCCGCGTGCGCCAGCGGATCGTCGATATCCGGCAGGAGAAGGATTCCGAGGGCCGGGACATGTGCGCCCTTGTCTTCGATCCGGAGCTGGTGCGCACCTATGCGCAGGCCAAGCGCCCCTTCCAGGGCTGGCGCTACCTGAAGCCCGAAGATGCCCCGCGCGACCTGAAATCCGGTGAGGCAGCGCTCGACATTCCGCCTGACCTCGACACGGCGCTCAAGAATGCAGGCGTCTGGTAAGCCTCAGGGCGCGATTTCCGCGGCCGCAGCGCGCGCTTCCCGGCGAGCGGTGAAATGCGTTTCGAACGCCACGACCAGGCAGGCGAGGATGATGATCGCCGCGCCGCCATAGAGGCGCAGGCTCGGGATCTCCTGAAAGAAGGCATAGCCGAGCAGGGACGACCAGATCAGTCCCGTATATTCGAACGGCGCCAGCGTCTGCGCCCTGGCGCGGGCATAGGCCAGTGTCATGAACGACCAGATCCCGACAGCGGCGACAGCTGCCCCGAACAGTAGTGGCCACGCATTGGTCTCCGGCACCGGACCGGCAAAGGGCAGGAGGGGCAACAGAAACAGGACCGGCAGCACGTTCATGAAGGTGACCAGCGTCAGCGCGTCCTCTTCCTTTGTGCGCATCCGCAACAGGACGATATTGAGCGCATAGCCGACGGCTGAGGCCAGCATGGCCGCAATGCCATAAAGGCGGGTGCCGCCGACCGGGGCGCTGGCAGGTTCACCGGAAATGGCAATCGCGGCGCCCACAAAACCGACCAGCGAGGCGCCGACCGTAACCGGGCTCATCCGCTCGCCCAGAAGGACGCGGGCAATCGGTGCGATCATCAGCGCGGCGGTAAAGCCCATCACCACCGCTTCGGCGAGCGTGATCTGGGTCAGCGCGTAGAAGAAGGTCACAGATGACAGGACCTGCGCGATGGAGCGCAAAGTGTGGAAGCGGATGGCCTTTCGCCCCGGCATCGGGCGGCGGGCCGCAACGAACAGGCTGACCATGATCACGGATGCCAGGATGTAACGCCAGGCCGTGGCGGTGATCACGCCTGTGCCGCCCAGCGTGACACCCTTCATCGTGGCGTCGAGCGTGCAGCCGCACAGGACGGCAAGACAGACAAGAATGATCGGATGAGGCAGGCGCATGCGCGGGACCCTTCGCCGCCGCGCCGTATTCCGTCAAGCGGGCAAGTAACCGGTCTTGCAGAGTATTGGCAGGGCCTTGGTGTTTTCTGCCCCGGGTTGGCGTTGGGTCAGCCTGTTTCAGGCGGCCGGGTTCCGGTAAACTGGCCCCAGCCGGACAAAAGATCCGGACGAGGAAACATCAGGAGGAAGCGGCCATGGCAGATGATGCACGGCCTGAGGCGTTTGATCCGGACGCCCTGCGCGACAAGTATCGCGCCGAACGCGACAAGCGTCTGCGCGCCGAAGGCAACGACCAGTATGTGAACATGGCGGGCGACTTCGCCCACTATATCGATGACCCGTACTGCGACTTCGAGCCCCGCGATCCGGTGACGGATCATGTGGAAGTTTGCGTTATCGGCGGCGGCTTTGGTGGCCTGCTTGCAGCGGGAAAGCTGCGCGAGGCCGGGTTTGAAGACATCCGTATGGTGGAGAAGGGCGGCGATTTCGGCGGCACCTGGTACTGGAACCGCTATCCCGGCGCAGCCTGTGACATCGAGAGCTATATCTATCTGCCGCTGCTGGAGGAGACCGGTTACATGCCGGTGGAGAAATACTCCCGCGCGCCGGAGATACTGGAACATTCGCGCCGGATCGCCCGGCACTATGACCTCTACCGAAATGCTCTTCTGGGGACGGAGATTACGGGCCTCAACTGGGTCGAGGACAAGAACGCCTGGCAGGTGCTGACCAATCGCGGCGATGACTTCACCGCGCAGTATGTGGTCATGTCGAATGGCCCGCTGAACCGGCCGAAACTGCCGGGCATTCCGGGCGTCGAGAGCTTCAGGGGCCATTCCTTCCACACCAGCCGCTGGGACTATGAATATACGGGCGGCGATTGCGCCGGCGGCCTCGATAAACTGTCTGACAAGGTGGTTGGCATCATCGGCACCGGCGCGACGGCGGTGCAGTGTGTGCCCCATCTCGCCCGCGGGGCAAAGCATCTCTACGTCTTCCAGCGGACGCCGTCCTCGGTGGACTATCGCGGCGACCGGCCAACGGACGATGAATGGGTGAAAAGCCTTCAGCCCGGCTGGCAGAAGGCACGGATGGAGAATTTCAATACGCTTGTCTCTGGCGGGTTTGCCCCCGTCGACATGGTGCAGGATGGGTGGACGGACATTATCCGTAACCTGCTGCACATTGCGACGCAGGAAGGCAATAAGGAGCTGTCGCCGGAGAAACTGTCAGAGCTGGCAGAGCTTGCCGATTTCAAGAAAATGGAGCAGGTGCGCGGCCGGGTCGACGAAATCGTGAAAGACCCCGCGACAGCCGAGGCTCTGAAGCCCTGGTACCGGCAGTTCTGCAAGCGGCCCTGTTTCCACGATGACTATCTTGCGGCATTCAACCGGGAGAATGTCACGCTGGTGGATACCGAAGGCCAGGGTGTCGACGCCATCACCGAACACGGTGTGGTCGTGAAGGGCAAGGAATACAAGGTCGACTGCCTGATCTATGCGACCGGGTTCGAGGTGGGCACCGATTACACCCGCCGGGCGGGATACAATCCCGTCGGCAAGCAGGGCGTGTCACTGGCCGAGGTCTGGGGGGAGGGGATGCGTAGCCTGCACGGCATGTTCGTGCACGGATTCCCCAATCTGTTCGTGATGGGGCCGGGACAGGCCGGGTTCACGGCGAACTATCCGCACCTGCTGGCCGAACAGGCCGTGCAGATCGGTTATACGCTGTCGGAAACCAGGGCACGTCAGGCCGGGCGGTTCGAGCTGACCGGGGAGGCCGAGCAGGCCTGGGTCGACACGATCATCGAGAAGGCGATGCTGCGCCAGAAGTTTCTGGAAGAATGTACGCCCGGTTACTACAACAATGAAGGCAAGCCGGGGGACCGGAGCCGTCAGGATGCGTCCTATGGGGCAGGACCGGATCCCTATTTCGCCATTCTCAAAAGCTGGCGGGAAGAGGGGGAACTGGCGGGGCTGTCGCTCGGCTGAGCGGCCCCGCCAATTGCCGGATCAATAGGTAATGCGCAGGTCCGAAATGGATTGGGCAATCTTGGTATAGGCGTCGGTCAGTTCGTCGGCGCTTTCCGCCTTGAATGCGAACTCTGTACCCGATGCGCAGTATTCCAGGATCTGCTTACCCTGGTTCGGTGCCTGGAAGGCCACGGTGTACAACCGCACACCTTCTTCCTTGATGTTGTCGCAGAGTACCTTGGCCTGGTCGAAGGAACTGCCTTCGCCATTATTGTGCCAGTTGAGGAAGTCACCATCCGTCATGATGATCATGGCTTTGGCCGAATCCGGCTCGTCATAGTCGAGCGGGTCGGAAGCCGACGGCCAGACGCTGTGCCATTTGGGAGAGATCGCATACCAGCCCCAGGCGATACCGATGTGGCCGGCGGTGCCGCCATTGGCATTCAGGCCATTGATGTAGGTTTTCAGTTTGTGACGGTTGTCGGTCAGCGGAAGAGGTCCGATCGGGTTGCAGCTATCCACATTCCAGCGGTTGCGGTACGAATCATACTCGGCATCCACAGCTTCAATCCATGCGAATGGGCCTGGTTTTTCGTCAGTATAGGTCTCGGATCCACGACGTTCTTTCACGCACGTATTGGTGATTTTCTTGGTCATCGTGTGCTCGACGTCCTGGTATTGATACCGCCAGCATCCCCAACGGGTCGGATACACACAAACACGTTCGCGTGTTGTGTAAGTTTCGGAATAGGTCCGCGTCGGGCTTTTATTGGTGACCTTCTGGAAATAGTCGCCAGCATCCAGATAGTCCGAATAGGACACCATTGCGATCCGCACGTCGCCCATGTCGGCGGCGTCGCCTGTCGGCAGGAGCACATCGACAGCATCTTCGGCTGCATCCTTCAGCGCGCCCATCTTGCCGTCCCAGCCCATCGAGCCTGAGATGTCGAAAACGAAGGACACGTCGACCTTGCCGATCCCGTAGGTGGAGCCGGACGTGACGGCAAAATCCAGATAGTGATATCCGATCAGTTCGGTCAGCGTGGTTTCCTGCTGGCACTCGATCGTCGCGTTGATGTCCTGGCTGCTTTCCGTGTAGACCACTTCGACCGGCTTGCAGGAAACGGCGTAATTCTTGGCCTTCACCACTCCGTCGACGAAGTCGTTGATATATGCGTTGATTTGCGCTTTGGACTTACCGGCCTGCATTTCCCGCGAACCGGCAATCACGGCATTGTCCAATGTGTACTGGATGAACTGGCGGCTCGTATTGGTATTCTGCAGGTCGACTGCGATGCCGACCAGCACAAGAATCGGCACGATCGCGATCGCCAGAATGATCGCGACATTGCCTTCGCGATTTTTTTTCCAAGAGGTCAGCTTGTTCAACATGAGCTTGTCCCGATTGCACACACCCGGGATAGGTTATGGACGATTAACGTTTCTGCCGGGCTAAGAAAGCGGTCGAATTTCCTTATGCGGTGCAAGTATCCGGTAAGGTTTTGCGGCGCAGACCGGTCTGATTAACGCGCCAGGCTGCGTAACGCCTGCAACAGAACGCAGCGGTTCAGGCTGGCCTTGGCCTGCTTGCTCGTGCAAACAGCCTGCATGGAAAAAGAGTCTTTACTTGGGGCTGCGACGCCTCTGGCGGGCCATGCGGGAGGAAAAACATGATGGAACTGGCCGTTCAGTATGGTCCGTTGCTGGTGGCATTGGCGCTGGCGGGGGCGGCCGCCGGTCTGGCCGCAGGCCTGTTCGGCATTGGCGGCGGAGCGATCATCGTGCCGGTCCTGTACTTCCTGTTCGATGCCATGGGCTATGGCGAGACGGCGATGCATGTGGCCGTATCGACCTCTCTGGCGACGATCATCCTCACCTCGGCGCGCAGCGTCAGCGCCCATAACAGCCATGGCGCCGTCGACTGGTCGATCATCCGGGGCTGGGCGCCCTGGATCATGCTGGGCGCGCTGGCGGGAATGTCGCTGACCGGTTTCCTGTCGAAACGGGCACTGCTCGGCATTTTCGGTTCGCTGGCCTTTGTCCTGTCGGCGCAACTGTTCTTCGGCCGTCCGACATGGCGCCTGGCTGACGAGATGCCGAAGGGGCCGCTGAGGAGTGTGCTCGGCATGGCCGTTGGGGCGCTGTCGGCCCTGATGGGGATCGGCGGGGGCACGTTCGGCGTCAGCCTCATGACGCTGTATGGCCGACCGATCCATCAAGCCGTGGCGACCGCAGCCGGCTGGGGCGTGGCCATCGGCCTTCCTTCGGCGATCACCGCAATTGTCATTGGCTGGGGACGGGAAGGGCTGCCGCCATTCTCGCTCGGCCATGTGAACCTGGCGGCGTTTGCGCTGATCTCGCTGTTTACCGTCACCATGGCCCCGGTCGGGGCGTCTCTGGCGCACAAGCTGGATGCCGCGCGCCTGCGCCGGATGTTCGCCATCCTGCTGGCCGTCGTAGCCGCGCGCATGTTGTGGAAGGCGCTGGGCTTCTAAGCAGGTCAGATGCCGAGAAAGGCGCCGGCGATCCGTTCGATGGCCCAGTAGCTGCCCATGAAGCCGATGAAATAGGCCAGCACGGCCCGTAGCGCCACCATGCGTTTTGCCGCCAGCCGGTGGACGATGAACGCCCCCGCCAGCAGTACGCTGACGAACAGGATCTGACCGGCCTCAACGCCGACATTGAACAGCAGCAGCGCCATGGCTTCGGCGCCCTTGGGCAGGCCGATTTCCGCGAGCGCCCCGGCGAAACCGAAGCCGTGGATCAAGCCGAATCCGAAAGCGATGGCCCACGGAATGCGCTGGCTCAGCGTGTTCCAGCCCTTGATCCGGTGCATGGCTTCGGCCCCCAGCAGGGCAATGCTCATCGCGATAGTGATTTCTACCGGCGGCCCAGGCAGGGTGATGCCGCCCAGCGTGGCTGCGGCCAGCGTAATCGAGTGCGCCACCGTGAACGCTGTCAGTGTCAGCAGCAATTGGCGCGGGCGCACCAGCAGCACCATGCCCAGCACAAAGAGCAGGTGGTCCCACCCGAAAATGATGTGCTCCACTCCGATCCGGAAATAGGTGGCCACCGGCGCACCGGTCGGCACGGTCAGGTCAAGGACGGGCGTTGCCGGGCGCAGGACCGCGCCGATGTCATCCCCTTCGAGCCGGTCGATCCGCACGAAGGCATCTGTCAGTGTACGTTCCAGTCCGTCGATCCGGATCTCGCCCCGGCTGAGATCGCAATGCGTGGTCCAGCGCTGCACCAGCGTGCCGCCGGGCGAGGCGACATATTCGCCTTCGCGCGCGCAGGCTTCCGGGAAGACCGGGTCGATCTTCAGGCGGCGGCCATCCAGCACCGGTTGTTTCCAGGTCACCTCATATGTGCCGGGGGCCGTTTCGATCACTTCCAGATAGGCCGGGCGGACTTCATGCGCCGCCGCAGGCGCAGCCGCTATCAGCCAGGCGGAAAGCCCGGTGAAACAAACCGCCAGCCAGCGCAAAATTGCGGCCCTATTCGGCATTGATGCCTTCGACCTCGACCTTGTAACGGGCGATGATGTCCTGGATCGCCTGCTCGTTCGCCTCGCGCCGGGTTTCGTCCTGCCAGTTCGCCAGCACATCCGGTTTCACGTCTTCGAAAGGGGGGAGACGGGGCGGGTTATTGGCACTGACCTGCACCAGATGCACGCCGAGGGCTGATTGTATCGGGCCGGTCCAGAGGTCCGAGGCCGGTGTGGCCGCAAGCGCTTGCGCAAACTCGCCGCCGAAAAGTCGCACGACTTCGCGAAGCGGCAGATCGCCATAGGCGCGTTGCAGCATGAACGGGTCGCCTGTCTCTCGCCAGTCGCCGCCGGCGTTCAGGCCTTCCAGTGCCGCCTCGGCATCGGCCGTCGCTGCCTTGCCGCGGACATCTTCGCTGAAGAAGACGTGCCGGAAGGTGATCGTCTGCGGCTCGGTAAACCGGTCCGCATGGGTCTCGTACCAGTCGCGCAGCACAGTATCGTCGGGTGTTTCAGTCCGGGCGAGGTCGGCGACCATGAAGGTCATCTTCTGGGCCAGCCGTCTTGTGACGATTGTGTCGCCCTCATCAAGGCCAAGGCGTTTGGCTTCCCGGGCAAGGGCCTCATCGCGGACATAGTCATTGACCATGGCCACCATGTCCTCGCCCGCAGGCAGGCTGCCGGACTCTGCCGTATAGATGGAGGCCAGGCGTTCGAGGTCTGCGTTGGAGACCCGTATCGTCCGCGCTTCATCCGCCCTTCCGGACGAGACGAAATGCCAGCCGATGAACACGGCCAGAGCTGCAAGAATGAAGTGCACCAATGGCTCACGCATCAGCACAGGCCAGCGGCGCACCTTTTCGGGATTGTCGGTCAAATTGTCTTCCTGTCGCGTCAGCCGCCCGGAATGTACCAGATCGGCGATGTGTAGGCTCGTTCCTGAATCGTCTCAGGCACATCCGGCCGGGGCGGGGTGCCATTGCGCATGGCTTCCCAGGTCGACCAGCGGCAGGACGGATTCTCCAGCACACGGACATAATAGGTCGCGCGGCGGGCCGGGTCGAAATCCGGGTCCGTCCACAGGACTTTCAGTTCGCTGGCGCCTTCATTCTCCGGCGTGCAGCTGGCCATGTCCACGGTTGCCCCATTGTCGGTGCAGCGGCGGGTAGATGGGTCCGGCGTGCCATTGTCGCAGGCCACATCGATGACTTCCTCGCCATCGCTGGTGACTTTCACCACCTGTAGGCGCTGCAGCGTGCCGCCATTCGGGTCGCGCTGGGCCCAGGCGATGAAGGCCGGTGCCTCACCGGTGCCGACCAGGTCGCCGCCCATCGGTACGCCGCCTTCATAGGCTTCGTGCGACAGGTTCGCCGAAGACAGCATGGCCTCGTCAAAACCGAAACCGCCGAAGAAGCGCACCTTCATGCGCGGGCCGGTCGTTGCGAAGGTCTCCTTGCGCCGGAAGGCATCGAAGATCGCTTCACGCGTGTTCTCTTCCGCCCAGACGCCGGTCAGGCCGCTGGCGCTCCAGCGGGAGAACCAGTTGGTGGCGTTCTTGACGACCGGATTGTCTTCGGGCTGGTCGGCCCAGCCGGTCGTGCCGGGGAAGGGGACCGAGCCGCGCGCGACCGGCGTGCCATCGACGATGCCGATCTTCGACCAGTAGTCTTCCTCGGAATAGGAGCCGCCGGCCACATGGCTGTCAGACGCGGCCACGAGGCCGAAGCGGAACGGGTCGAAACCCTTTTCTTCCTGCAGCTTCAGCCCGTTGCGGTAGGCTTCGCGCACATAGGATCCGTTCGTCGCGCCGACGACATAGGCGCCCAGAAGCTGGTCATAGATTTCGAAATTGGCCCACTCGTCGTTTGGCGAAAGATCCGGGTGGGTCTCGCTTGTACCCTTCACCTGCGTCACTTCGACCAGCGGCTCGTTGCGCATGCGCTGTTCGGCGTAGGCGGTGTCCATCGGCTCGCCATTATATGTTTCCAGACGGAACATCTGGCCATCCGACACATTGGAGTTGTGCGGGATGGAGATGACTTCCATGCCAGCTTCCCGCTGGGCATCCATCCAGTCCCAGAGGTCTTCCGGATTGGTGGAATCGAGCGTGGAGAAAGCGCGCACGGGCGCTTTGCCCTTGAAGAAGACGTTGCGGTGCAGGTTGCCGCCGCCAAAGCCGCCATTCTCGTCCGGTGTGGTCACCGAGGTGAATTCATAGGCGGCAAAGGTCGTGAATTTGCCGGGCTGGTTGTACTTGTCCGCTGCCGCGACATTCTGCAGCCAGACCGAATTGATCGTGTCGAGATCATACATGTCTTCGATCGGTTTGCCGGTACGCACGGACGCGCCGACGCCCTGGAAGGCCGCCGTGATCTTGTCCGGATCGGTGGAGAACATATCCTTGGCGCGCGGCAGTTCGGACAGTTTCGTTCCGGGCGTGTCCATGGCGGGCAGGATGCCGAGATATTCGGCATGGTCGGTGACGGTGTAGAAGTCGAGCGGGCCGCCGGCAATCGTCATGTCGAAGCCGGACGGGTGCTGGATCGTTTCGCCGAGGGCAAAGCGATAGGCGTCGTCGGCGGTGCGGCGCACATTGAAGATATAGGCGTCGAAGCTGGAGCGGGTGTGGATGTGAAGGTCGCCGAAATAGGCATTCCGGTCAGGATTGTAACCAGCCGTACGGCCCGCCGTTTCCGTCGCCTGCACGTCCGCTGCCGGCGCCGCGGTCTCTTCAGCCGGCGTGCCCGTGCCGCTGCAGGCGGCCAATGTCATGATTACGGCCAAAGCCGTCGCTTGCTTCAACATGAATTCCTCCCTCACGCGCCAAGTATTGGCACCGCGACTGCAGTTTGAATGCGATTGAGAGGTCTGTCTACCCTGACGCGGGGTCGACAGGATCAGACGTCAGAAATGTCCGTGATCTTGTAGGTCAGCGGGGTTTCGCCATGGCTCGCCACGGTGATGTATTCGCCTTCCTTGAAGACGTGGTCGCCCAGCCGGTAGCCGGCTTCATCGTCGCCCTCATCGTCTTCATCATAGTGGAATTTCCACTGATTACCGCGATGGGTCAGCAGGCCCGTGGCATGCTCGTCCGGATCGGGGTGGAAGCGTGTCACGCGGCATTCTTTCTTGTGTTCCCGCCAGGCATCCACATCGAGGTGGCCGTCTGCGCTCAGCGGCGCGACGATGAAATAGCCGATGCGGGCGTCGCCCTCGGTGATGCCGGGGTTGCGGGCGAGCTGCAGGGTGATGCGTTTCAGAGTCATCTTCTTCTCCGGGTTAGCGTGCGAGGGCGAGGGCCGGTGCTTCTTTGGCATCCAGCAGGCGCTGGGTCGTGCCGCCGAACAGGCGCTCGCCGATGCGGGAGTGGCCATAAGCCCCCGCGACGATGATCGAAGCGCCGCTGCCCTTGGCAAGGGCCAGGAGACCGCTGGCCACCTGGCCTTCGATCGGCATGCGCTTGTGTTTCACATTGTGAGAGTCGAGCCAGGCCTCCAGCGCCGCCGGGCTGGAGGCGTCGCGCGGCTGATCCTTGCCGAGGTCGGACTCGTTCTGCGCGATGATCACTTCGCCGAAGGCCTTGACGATGGGCAGGTGGAACCGCACGGCCCGGGCGGCGCCATTCGATCCGTCCCAGGCAACGATCACGGGGCCATCGGTCAGCGGCTGCGACCCGGCCATGACCACTGGCAGGCGGGCGTCCATCAGGACATATTCAAATGACAGGCTGAGCGGGTCAGCCGCTTTCTGCACGCTGTGCGGAAACACGACCGCATCGGCCAGCGTTGCGGCATTGGCGCCTGCGCGCTCGGCGACATCGACGATATGGGAGAAGTCGCAGGGCACGCTCTCACCTTTCGTCACGTCCTCGAACGCCGCCCTGGCGCGGGCAATGACTTCGTCCTGCATGGCCGAGATGTCGTGGGTTGCGTTGGCGGCGAGGCCTGTCGCTTCCGGGGTCGACATCACGATCAGGGTGGCGGCCGGGTCGGGCAGGGCGCAAACGCCGCTGACCGGCACGTCCAGACGCCGGGCGATCCCGAGCGCGGTCTGTGTTGAAGCGCGGTCGGCGGAGTCCGACCCTTCCAGCATGGCGACGACGGACATGGGTGTCCTCCTGCATCCTTTCGCCCCCGGGAAGGGGGCTGTCAGGACACCACGTCTAACACGCCGGACGTGTAGTTGTGCAAGGGATTCTACTTAGCCGCGGCGATCCGTTCGCGCGCGATCCGGTCGGCCACGACATTGGTCGGCGTATCCTTCGAGAGCGCCTCGTCGAGCACTTTGCCCAGCGTCTCGACAAGCCGGGCCAGCTTGGCCTCGACCCATTCACGCGAATAATTGCCGGAGATTTCGGCTGCGACATTGATGATGCCGCCGCCATTGATGACATAGTCCGGGGCGTACAGGATGCCCTTGCGCCGCAGCAGCTCGCCCATTTCCGGCACGATCAGCTGATTGTTGGCGCCGCCCGCGATCGCCTTGAATCTGAACCGGTCCAGCGTCTGCTCATTCACCACGGCGCCAAGGGCGCAGGGCGCGAAGATGTCAGCCTCGACATCGTAAATGGCATCCGGGGCGACGATCCGTGCGCCGGTCCGCTTTGAGACCGCGTCCAGCGCTGCCTGGTCAATATCGGTGATGATGAGGTCAGCCCCGGCCTTTGCCAGATGGTCGCAAAGATAGGCGCCGACATGGCCGACACCCTGGACCGCGACCGTTTTGCCGGTGAGGTCGCCTGTGCCGAGTGCCCGTTTTGCGGTTTCGACGAGGCCGAGGAAAATGCCCCTGGCCGTGACCGGAGACGGGTCGCCCGAGGCGGCTTCACCCTTGTCGAGCCCGGCGACATAAGGCGTTTCCTCCCGCACGATTTCCATATCGGCGACGCTGACGCCGACATCTTCTGCCGTTGTGTACTGGCCCTGCAGGCTGTTCACGGCGCGGCCGAAGGCGCGGAACAATTCCGGCGACTTGTCTGTCCGGGCATTGCCCCAGATCACGGACTTGCCGCCGCCCAGCGGAATGTCGGCCATGGCGTTCTTGTAGCTCATGCCCTGGCTGAGGCGCAGGGCGTCCTTCAGCATGGCCTCGCCGCTGTCATAATCCCACATCCGGCAGCCGCCCGCCGCCGGGCCGCGGGCCGTGGAGTGGACGGCGATGATGGCCCGCAGACCGCTGGCGGCGTCATGGAACATATGGACGCCTTCATGGGCGTCGAAGGAGGGGTGGTCGAACATGGGGCTTCCGGGCTGCAAACAGGTACAAATGTAACGATTGGGCCCGCCTTTAGAGACCGGTTTTCCTTAGGTCAATCTCAGCCGCCCCTCGGGAAGACAGATGCAGTCTCCACTGGCGCGGGAAATGCAGGCGACGTAGGGTCTGCTTGCTGTCTGGACACTTGGCTGATGACCCGATTATTCCTGACGATTCCACGCCTTATGGCGGCTCCGGCGCTGGCTTCGGCTCTTGCCGGCAGGCCGCGTTGACGTCTTCGCAGCTTTTCCCCGCTATGGTTACCGACTGAGATGCAGCTGCGCCCGCTCCTTCTTGCCATCGGCATTATGACCGTGCTCCTGGGCGTGGCGATGCTGCCATGCGCGCTGATCGACTGGGCAGACAAGCGCCCGGAAGCCTATGTTTTCTCGGTATCCTCCTTCGGGGCCGTGTTTATCGGCACGTGTCTCTGGGTCCTCTCGCGGGGGGAGGTGCAGCGCACCGGCCAGCGCGAAGGCTTCCTGCTGACCGTGCTGGTCTGGACGGCCTTGCCGGCGGTGGCCGCCATTCCCTTCATCGCCTCGGGAATGAGCTTCACCGACGCCATGTTCGAAAGCGTGTCCGGCCTGACCACGACCGGCGCGACCGTGATGACAGGGCTCGACTCCCTGCCGCGCGGCCTGCTGCTGTGGCGGTCGATCATCCAGTGGTTCGGCGGCATCGGCATTATCGTGACGGCCATCGCCATCCTGCCGCAGCTGCGCGTCGGCGGGATGCAGCTCTTCCAGCTGGAGAATTCCGACCGGTCCGGCAAGTTCCTGCCGCGCGTGACCGACATCGCGACCTATCTGGGCCTGACCTATCTGATCATCTCGCTGACCTGCGCACTGGTCTATTATCTCTGCGGCATGACCTGGTTCGATGCCATCTGCCACGCCATGACCACCATGTCGGCCGGCGGCTACTCCACCCATGACGCATCTTTCGGCTATTTCAACGACACGCCGGCGGCCTATGCGGCGACCTTCTTCATGTTCGTGGCCGGCCTGCCATTCAGCCTGCTGGCAATGCTGCTGCTGCAGGGGCGGATCCGGCCGATGCTGAACGACCCGCAGCCGCGCCTCTATGCCTTGATCGCGCTTGGCCTGGCCAGCATCATCGTGATCTATCACGAGGCAGTGGTGGACCCGCCGATCTTCAATCACGTCTTCCATGGCTTCAAGGAAGCCCTGTTCAACATCATCTCGGTGATGACCGGAACGGGCTATGCCTCTGCGCCTTACGACACCTGGGGCACGCCGGTCATGGCCATCGTGCTAGGCGCGACCTTTGTTGGCGGATGTGCCGGGTCTGCGGCCTGCGGACTGAAAATGTTCCGGCTGGAGATCGCCTCCAAGGCGATGCTCGCCTATTCGCAGCGCATGGTGCAGCCGCACCGCCGCTCGCCGATCAAATACGGCGGCAAGACGGTGGACGAAGACACGCTCCAGTCGGTGATGGTCTTCATGTTCCTTTACTTCGCGACCTTCCTGCTCTCGGCGGCGCTGCTCGGCCTTGACGGGCTGGACGCGATGACCGCCATTTCCGGCGCGGCGACGACCCTCTCGAATGTCGGCCCCGGCCTTGGCCCGATCAACGGCCCGTCCGGCACGTTCCAGAGCTTCTCGGACTTCGCCACCTGGGTCTGCACGATCAACATGCTGCTCGGGCGGCTCGAATTCGTCGTCGTTTTTGTGGTCCTGACCCGCCGCTTCTGGCGTGGGTAATCCGGGGACGGAGCGCCCCTTCAGTTCCAGGGATTGAAACGCCGGGACGGGCGGTGCGGCTGAGCTGGTTCCTGGCCGGCCTCGGACGCCTCTGGCGGCGCCTCCTGCGCAGGCGGTTCCGGCGCGGCCTCGCTTGCCGCAGGCAGGGGTGATGCCGGGATGCCTGGCTTCAGGTCTTCGGGCGTGAAGCCGAATTCTTCATCCTGCTCCATCCGCCATTCCGCTTCGGACGGTGTTTCCGTCTCCGGCTCCGGCGGAGTGTCCGGCAGGTCCACCGTTCCGTCGATGATCCTGCGCTCGCCTGGCGTTGCGGTGTCTGCCTGTATGTCCTGTTGCGGACGCGCCGGGGAATGGGTCGAGCCGAGCCCGAAACCGGACGTGATGCCCGACAGGCTGAAGCTTCGCTGCGGCGCCGGGTCTTCCGGCGCAAACGCCGGGGCATGGTCAGGCGCAGGTTCAGGTGAGGGCTCGGGGGCGGCTTCTATAACCGTCTCCGCCTCGTTCTCGGCGGCGGGCTCCAGTGCCGGTTCCTGCGGGGGCTCTGCAAAGGGCTCCGGGGCAGGGGCCGCTTCAGCCACCGCTTCGGGCTCGGGCTCGGATTCGGCCACCGGGGCGGGCGTCTGGGCGCGGTAGTGGCTGAGATCGCTGAACATGCCAGAGCCGAAGACCGGGCCGGGGCGGGCGGTCGCCGGGGCGGCGTCCTGCGCTGGCGGTTCCGGGTCTGCGGCGCTTACCGGCTCAGGCTCCGGCTGGGGCTCTGGTGCCGGTTCAGGTTCGGGCTCAGCCTGTGCACCTGCATTGCGAATGGACTCCCAGACATGTGCCTCATCGCTGAAGGGTTCCGGAGCGGCTGTCGCTTCTTCCGGTGCGGCGGGGCTGGTGAGGGCGTCTGAGACCGGGTCGGCCTCTGCCACGAAGGCCGGCGGTTCCGGCTCGGCAGGCGCGGCGAATTCGGCCGCGACGGCATAGGGGCGGGCTGTGTCCTCGGATCCGGCAAACGGGGTGTAAGGCTCGGCTTCCGGCACAGGCGCCTGTTCATGCTCCGGGTCAGCTTCCGGCGCGGTCATCTCCACAGGGGCTTCAGAGGCCGCCGGCATGACAGGCGGCTCGACAACCGGTTCAGGCTCGGGCTCAGCTGCCGCCGTTTCCGGATGCGCGTCTGCCTCCACAGTGCCATGCATCTGATCGGCCATGGTGGCGATCGCCGCCTGCATTTCGGCCTGACCCTCATATTCGGGTTCAGGCAGTTCATGGTCTTCCAGCGGGTAGGACTCGTCGCCTTCATCTTCCGGATGGTCGAAGCTTTCCGCGGTTGCCAGAGGCGTCTCCGGTTCAGGCTCCGCAGCCTCATCGCCGTCGTCTGCATCCGCCTCGTCCAGGCTGCTCAGCAGGGCGGAGATGGCCTTCTCGGCGCCCCGGGCGTGGCGATGGGCTTCGCGGTACAGGTCTTCAATGAAGTCCACATAGGGCCGCCCGTCTGTGTCGGTTTCGCCCGTGAAATCTTCCGGCGTGCAGGTCTCTATTTCGCGCCCCTGCGTGTCCGTCAGCAGCAGGGCATGCGGCGCCGCCGTGATGGTGACGCGATAGCCTTCGGTGTCGTGTTTCACCGAGTCATTGTCGCTCTCTTGCCAGCTGACCCGCTGCTTGCGGGTCATCTCGCCGAGCTTGTCGATCAGGCGTTTGGTCGAAGGATGAAGCATTCCGGGGCGTCTCCCGTTTCCCTGTCCGGAGCCTATCAGTTAGCCCGTGCAGGCAGATTGTTCAAATGCTGCATGTAGATTCAGCCCAGGAAACGCCATTCCTGATGCCTGCATCGGCAAGTGGTACCGGATTGGGCCAGGTGCGACGCCGGGTTGTGTCTTTCCAGGCCAACGCGCGCCGCCCCGGAACGGGAATTCCTACTGTCCGGCCTTCACGCGGGCGACGTCTTTCAGGAAGTCCTTCACCGGTTCGCCTTTCGCGGCCGAGAATTCGCTGCGATAGCCCTTCACCACACCGTCCGGCGAGACGAGAAGGTAGGACGGTGTCCAACCGATTTGCAGCGCGCTCCGAAGGCTCGCATCCGTGTCGAGGACGACCGGGTAGGAATAGCCTTTCTCATCGAAATAAGCCTCGATGGAGCCATACTTCTTGTAGAGCTCCTCCGGCGAGGTACGGGCGGCGCTGGCCGGGACGTGGATCGACACGAAGTCGAGATCCGGATCCTGGTCGATGGCCCTCGCGAGAGCTGCGGCGTACGGCGCATCGGCCAGGCAGTCGCTGCACCACACGCCCCACACATCGATCACGGTCCACTGGTTCAGGTCGGTGGAATCGAACGCGGTGCCGTCCAGCATCGTGCCGGTGAAGTGCGGCAGCTGTTCCCCCAGAAGGGCATATTCATACGGGCGGCCATAATCATCGCGGCGGATGCTGCCATCGTCTGCCAGTGGCAGCGGGTTGGCGGTGATGAAACCGGTTGCGTCTTCGGGCAGGGCGGCCAGGTCACCCGTCGTGGCGGCCGCATCTTCCGGCGCGGCGGTGTCTCCGCCGGACGGGCTGCAGGCGCTGGCAAGGGTCAGCAGCGCCGTGGTGGCAAGCAGAGTGCGGATCATGAGGGCAGTTCCTTCCGGGCTTTCGTTCCGCCTATCAGCGAATGCCCCGAGCCGGAACTAAGGTGAGCGATAAGAAACTCTATCAAATACAATGCGTTCAGACCGGCGGGTCAGAAGTCGAACTGAATTCTCAGGCTGGCACCGGTGACCTCTTCAGACGTTCCACCTGCCAGCCGATAAGCGGCGAAAGCCGGGGCAAGCCCTGAGGAGGCCGACCCCAGCTCCGCCTCGATCCGATAGAGATTAATCCCGGCATGGATGTGGGAGGTGGCGTACCAGTCCGCAGCGAGGGCGATTGTGTCCATCCGCCCGCCATCGGCCGGGCTGTCGGTCATGTCCAGCCAGTCCGCGCGCACGGCCAGGACCAGCGCGCCGGGGCCGCCCTCCGTCACCGGGCGGTAAACCTTCGGCCGGTCGAACTTGCTGTGTTCATAGGTGCGGTGGCCGCCAAGCACATAACCGGCTTCGAGATAGCCGCCCGTGAAGACCGCCTCGCCCGCCGGGCCATGGCCCGCCTCCATCACACCCGCTTCCGCCGCCAGCCAGGCTGGGCCGCGGATCGTCGCGGCCTCGATGCCGGCGAAAAGGTCTTCGCGGGCAAAGCGCGGCGTGGACAGGATCGGGTCGGTATCGTGGGAGAAGGGGCGCTGCCTGTACCTGAATCCTTGATCGTCGGCCTCGCGCCACCGCAGCGAAACACCCAGGTGCAGCAGTTCGGTCTCTGTCAGCATCGGCGTGAAGACATAGCGTACGGCCGCGGCATGCGTGCCGGAAAACGCCGTGTCATTGACGTTGCCCGCAAACAGACCAGCATAAACGGAGTGGCGTTTGCCATTGCGTTCCAGCTGCACACCGGCGCGCCGGTCGAAGGCGAACGCATCGGTAAAAGCCGGGCGTTCGAAGAAGGATGTGAAGCGGCCCGATGTCTGCTCGTCGAGGGAGTTCCGGGTCTTGAACTGCCCGGCGCGGACAGACCAGCCCGAGTGCCCGAGCGCCTGCTTCACATAGACATCGGTGAGTTCTGCCTCGCCGGATGGGTTGCGTGCGACTTCCAGCCTGACCTTCGTGCCGCCGCGTTTGAGGTCCAGTCCGAGACGGGCTGTACGGATCTCGCCACCGTCATGTTCAAAGCCGGACTGGTCACCCTCTGATCCGGTATAGTCATACTGTGCACGGCCGAAGATCTGCGTTTCCCAGTCTTCCGCCATGGCTGGCAGGGGCAGGAAACCGAGTGCGGCGAGGCACAGGCAGCTGGCGAAAATGGATTTGGGGGAGGGCGGAAACGCCAAGGGGAATCTCTCCACGACCGACATAATTTCGGGGGAGATATAGATTTTTTACGACAGTTCATCTCACTTTATTTGACAGAAACGTGACAAAGAAAGGGCCCCGGTGGTCGCCGGGGCCCTTCGAATGAGATCTTTGAAATCTTAGCTGTAGATTTCGAACAGGCCGGCGCCGCCCATGCCACCACCGATACACATGGTGACAACGCCCCACTTGGCGCCGCGGCGCTTGCCTTCCATCAGGATGGAGCCGGTGCAGCGTGCGCCGGTCATGCCGAACGGGTGGCCGATGGAGATCGAGCCGCCATTGACGTTGTACTTCTCCGGGTCGATGCCCAGACGGTCACGGCTGTAAAGGCACTGCGACGCAAAGGCTTCGTTCAGTTCCCACAGGTCGATGTCGTCAACGGTCAGGCCATGGCGCTCCAGCAGGCGCGGCACAGCGAAGACCGGGCCGATGCCCATTTCGTCCGGATCGCAACCGGCGACGTTGAAGCCGACGAAACGGCCCATCGGGGTCAGGCCGCGCTTCTTGGCTTCCTGCGCTTCCATGACGACCACGGCAGCGGCGCCATCGGACAGCTGCGACGCGTTACCAGCGGTCACATACTTGCCTTCCTTGACGACCATGCCGCCGGAGAAGACGGGCTTCAGGCCAGCGAGGGTCTCATAGGTCGTGCCCGGGCGGTTACATTCGTCCTTGTCGCAGACGACGTCCTGATAGGTCTCTTCGCCGGTTTCCTTGTTGACCATTTTCATGCGGGTCTTCAGCGGGACGATCTCTTCGGCCATCTTGCCGGATTCCTGGAAGGCGGCGGTGCGCTTCTGGGATTCAGCGGAGTAACGGTCCTGATCTTCGCGGCTGACGCCGTAACGGTCCGCAACGATTTCGGCAGTTTCGATCATGGTCATCCAGATCGCCGGCCATTTCTTCATGAGTTCCTCTTCCGTGTAGCGGAAGGTGTTCATGTGGCCGGAGCGGGAAACGAGCGACAGCGATTCCACACCGCCGCCGATGGCGACCGGGGCGCCTTCGTTGATGACGGTGTGCGCCGCGTTTGCGATCGCCTGCAGGCCGGACGAGCAGAAACGGTTGATGGTCGCGCCGGAGGTGGTGGACGGGCAACCGGCCCAGAGCGCGGCGTTCCGGGCAACGTTATGTCCGGTGGCGCCTTCCGGCTGAGCGGAGCCGAGGAACACGTCTTCGACCGCACCCGGCTCGATGCCGGCGCGCTCGATGGCGCTCTTGATGGCGTGACCCGCCATGGTGATGCCGTGGGTGTCGTTCAGACTCCCGCGGTTGGCTTTTGCCATGCCCGTACGGGCGTAAGATACGATAACGGCTTCACGCATGGATTTCCCTCCAAGGACTGCAGTGATTGTTGCGGCGCACCCTACTGGTCCAGCGTGGGGAACACCAGCCCTGACGTTCGCGTAAACGGCAGGAAATCACGGCAATTTTTACCCCGATAACGCTGGCGAGAGGTGTAAATGGGGGACAGGAATGCCAAAAAGCGCCGCCTGGGGGCAGGCGGCGCTCAATATCTGATAAAGTTGATCGGGCTCAGACCGAGACTTTGGCCTTCGGTGCAGCGGCCTTCACGGCATCGTCCACATAGGCTTCGAACTTCGCGAAGTTCTCCACGAACATGTCGGCCAGTTTGGCAGCCTGCTTGTCAAAGGCAGCGCCGTCGGCCCAGGTCGAACGCGGATCGAGGATCTTTGCATCGACCCCCGGCACGGCGACCGGAACCTGGAAGCCGAAGGTCTCGTCCGTGCGGAACTCGACATCGTTCAGCGAGCCGTCGAGGGCGGCGTTCAGCAGGGCGCGGGTGGCCTTGATCGGCATGCGATGGCCGGTGCCGTACGGGCCGCCGGTCCAGCCGGTGGAGACCAGCCAGCAGTTCACATCATACTTGCCGATGAGCTCGCGCAGCAGGTTTCCGTATTCGGACGGATGGCGCGGCATGAACGGGCCGCCGAAACAGGTGGAGAAGGTCGCCGTCGGTTCGGTGACGCCTTTCTCTGTGCCGGCAACCTTGGCGGTGTAGCCGGACAGGAAGTGGTACATCGCCTGGGCCGGGGTCAGTTTGGCGATTGGCGGCAGGACACCGAAGGCATCTGCCGTCAGCATGATGAGGTTTTTCGGCTGGCCGCAGCGGCCTGACAGGGACGCATTCGGGATGGCCGAGATCGGGTAGGCGCCGCGGGAGTTCTCGGCGAGCGTCGCATCGTCGAGGTCCAGTTCGCGGGTTTCGGCATCCATCACGACGTTTTCGAGGACAGTGCCCCACTGCTTTGTCGTTGCGAAGATTTCCGGCTCTGCCTCTTCCGACAGCTTGATCATTTTGGCGTAGCAGCCGCCTTCAAAGTTGAAGAGGCCGTTTTCCGACCAGCCATGTTCGTCGTCGCCGATCAGAATGCGGCTGGCGTCGGCGGACAGGGTCGTCTTGCCGGTGCCCGACAGGCCGAAGAAGATGGCCGCGTCATCATCCGGCGAGGTGTTCACCGAGCAGTGCATCGGCATGACATTCTTGGCCGGCAGGTAATAGTTCAGGGCGGTGAAGACGGACTTCTTGGTCTCACCGGCATAGGACGTGCCGCCGATCAGGACCATGCGCTTGGCGAAGTTGACCGCGATCACCGTTTCGGAGCGGCAGCCATGGCGCGCCGGATCTGCACGGAAGCTCGGGCAGTTGATGATGGTGAATTGCGACTCGAAGTTCTCATATTCGCCGGCTTCCGGAATCCGCAGCAGGTGACGGATGAAGAGCGAGTGCCAGGCGTATTCGGTGATCACGGTCACCGGCAGGCGGTGGGACAGGTCAGCGCCGCCGAAAAGTTCCTGAGCGAACACATCCTTGCTGGCCAGGTGGGTTTTGAAGTCTTCCAGCAGGGCATCGAAATGGGCCGGCGTCATGGCCGCATTGTTATCCCACCACACCGTGTTTTCCGTCGTTTCATCACGGACGGTGAATTTGTCCTTGGCGGAACGGCCGGTGTGTTGTCCGGTTTCTACAACGAGAGGGCCGCCATCAGCGACACGTGCTTCGCCCGTCGCAACAGACGTCTCGTAAAGACGAGCCTCGTTCCAGTTTTTGCGGACGGATTTGGGCTCAATCCCCAGTTCTCCAAGGATAGCTACAGTATCGCTCATTTTAGCCTCTGTTCCTGCCTTTTAGTGCTAATTCCCCAGCGCAATTCGCGCGCTCGTTTGGCTTACCCGCCGAAAATTTGCAACATTTGTGCCTGTTACGAAACCGCTTGTTTGATTTATTTGCATGGTGCGGCGCACCCGGATCGTCCAAAGGCGCGGATGTGCCGATTTCGAACAATGTTTATTCGGCGGGTTCGTCGGCGCCCCGCAGCCGGTCCAGCACGGCATCCCGCCAGCCTGCCGGCATTGCATACAGGATCCAGGCACCGGCCTCGTAGTGGGCGCGCCGCCATATGTCGAGCGGGTTGAGATCGCCCGGCGGACAGGCCCCTTTGACCTGTGACTGGTGGTCAGGCTGGGCATTGTAAATGACCTTCGCCCGGATCACCTGCATGCAATTGGAAACAAAGACGATTTCACCGGGCGCCTTGGTTTTGGCATCGCGTGCGAGGTTCTTCAGGCCCGAGATCGTATCGCGGCTTTCCACATCCGCCGAGATCCGCCCGCCAAGGCCGGAACCGCGCGCGGCGATCAGCGCCATTTCCTGGCTGCCGAGCCAGCCTTCCTGCGGGCGGTGGCCGCCCACCATGTAAAGCCGGTCCAGCTTGCCGGCCTTCAGGAGGTTCACCGCCTTGGCGATCCGCGCGGCGGCATCCTTGTTATTGTCTGTGTAGAAGACGACGCCCGTGCCGCCGGTCAGGGTGCGCGATTGGTCCATAAACCGGCTCGCGCCCCAGAAGAGGGCGGTTGCGACCAGATCAAGGAAGATCAGCCAGAATACGATTCGGCGAAGCCAGCGCATGCGCAACCTATAAAGACTGCTTCAGGGCAGGCCGCCATGCCCCATTCGCAGTTGTTTCAAGGAAAGTGATCGCTGGCGTGGTCAGGCGTTCCGGCAGATCGTCCCGGCTGAACCACCCCCAGCCGCCATGCTTTTCGGGTTCCATGATACGCGGCGCTCCTGACACGATGCGGGCTTCGTAGATCGGCGACACCCAATGCTGGCCGTCACCGCCGTCGATGATTTCCGAGATACAGGCAAGGCGCGTCAGTTCGATGACGATGCCCAGCTCTTCCTCGATTTCCCGCCGGGCCGTGTCTTCGGACCGTTCGCCAAAGTCGATCTTGCCGCCGGGCAGGCCCCAGGCTCCGGCTTCGGGTTCTTTCAGGCGCTGGATCAGAAGCAGGCGGCCCTGCTCGTCGAGGATTGCGGCGCCGCAGCCGGCACCGGGGCGAAGGGGAGAATCGGTCATGTCGGCCATTCTAGGCCAGACCGCCAGCCGGAGCAGCTATTGAATCAATGCGCGCCGAACACCCAGCGGATCACATCCGTATAATCGAACACAAGCGAGATCGTCAGTATCATGACGGCTAGCACGATCCACTTTCCGGACAGGGTTTCCTTCACACGCCAATGGGCGCGCCGCCGGAGCAGGTAGATCAGGACGGGTGTCCAGAAGATGACATGGGCGAGGCCCAGCAGGCGCGAATAGCCAATCTGGCTGTAGAGGCCCAGCAGGGTGGCGGCGCCCAACACGAACCCCGCCAGCACCCAGCGCGCCTCAACCCGGACAAAGCTGAACACGAGGGAGAAGCCGCCCAGGACAATGACCATGATGTCCAGCCAGTGCTGGACCCATTGGGGCTGTCTTGCGACATCGGCCTGCCAGGCATTCATCAGGTCCTGCATGATCAGAGCTCCCCGAAGGCTTTCAGCGCGGCGCGGGCGACGGGTTCCCCCCATTCCTGAACGAAGTGGCCGGCCTCTTCGATCAGCATCGGTTCGGGACAGCCCCGGATCTGCGCGCGCAGCTTCTCCATTGCCGGCGGGCCCAGTACCGGGTCTGCGCCGCCGACGGCCATGAACGTCTCGCCCTGCCATTCCCGGGCCCACCAGTCGGCCGCGCGCTGCGATGTCTTCACGCCCTCCATGCCGGGCGCGACCATGACCAGTTCCGGGAACCGGCGTACGCCCGCCTTGTAGGTGATGTCGGGGAAGGGGGCGGCATAGGCCGCAGCCTCTGCATCCGAGAGGACGGGCGTGCCGCGTTTCATCAGGGCCGCCAGGTCCAAATCCGGCTGGGATGCATTATAGGCTTTCCATGCATCGAACCCCTTGCCGGGCGACTCGCCCGTCGCGATCGCCGTGTTCATGACGATCAGCCGCTCGAACCGCTCCGGCATGTCAGGCGGCAGGGTGAGGCCCAGCAGGCCGCCCCAGTCCTGGCAGACAAGCGTGATGTTCTGGAGGTCCAGCCGTCTGACCAGCTCGACCATCATGTTACGGTGGAAATGAAAGGTGTAGGTCTCATCCGCCGCCGGCTTGTCGGAGCGGCCGAAGCCCAGCCAGTCCGGCGCGATGACCCGGGCGCCCGACTCCAGGAAGACCGGGATCATCTTGCGGTAAAGGTAAGACCAGGTTGGCTGGCCGTGCAGGCAGAGATAGGTGCGCACGGCCTTTTCCGGCCCCTCATCGACATAGTGGACGCGCAGGCCCTCATAGCCGGGCAGGTCGTCAACATAGTGCGGGGCGTAGGGCCAGCCGGGCAGGTCGGCAAACCGGTCGTCCGGCGTGCGCAATGCATCGATCGTCATGGAATTTCCTTCCATCTATGATTTTCTTCTTCCTGCCGTTAGCGTGGCGGAAGCGTATCGGGACGGATCATTGCGCGGAATTGGCCGAATGTCCCGACAGGATTCCTGAAAGGCACGACGAGCATGGCAAAAGTGATCGGGTTGGGGGGCGTCTTCTTCCACTGTGCAGACGTGGACGCCACGCGCGACTGGTACAGGCGCGTTCTGGGTCTGGAGATCGACGATTATGGTGGCAGCAGTTTTGTCCATGCCGACTCCGCGGCCCTTTTCCCGCAGGGCGCCCGGACGATCTGGGCGCCGTTCAAGGCAGGCAGCGACTATTTCAAACCGTCTGACGCCGACTTCATGCTCAACCTGATGGTCGATGATTTTGACGGCATGCTGGAACGTCTGAAGGCGGAAGGGGTGGCGATGGAGGGCGAGCCGATGATCGAATCCTATGGCAAGTTTGCCTGGGTGATGGACCCGGACGGCCGCAAACTCGAACTCTGGCAGCCGGTCGAACCTGCACCGGAAGAGTCCGCGCCGGAAACGTAAGACGGCTCAGAACCAGCCGGCAACCGTGTTCCACGGCACAAGGAAGACCGCGATACTGAAGGCGGCGGCTGTGCCCGCAAACCCGGCCAGCATCAGGGCGCCGTCCCGTGCGACGAGCGCCAGACCAAAAAGGACGATTGCCGTGCCTGGCGCCGCAACGGCGAAGGGCACCAGTTCCAGCGGGATCATCAGCATTGAAAGGAGCGAAACGGACAGCGCCGCGCCATAAGTGGCAACCCGGCCCGTGGCCCAGGTCAGGCGTTCCGTGATCATCCGGTCGATTCGTTGCAGCCAGGGTCGCACCCGGCCGCGGGCCTCTTCCAGTTTGGAGCAATCGATCCCCCGTTCCTGAACGAATTGCGGCATCCAGATGTGCCGGGCACCAAAGACGATTTGCAGGCTGAACAGCAGGATGATGCTGCCGACAAGGATTGGCAGGCCGGGAATACCTCCCAGCGGCGGGACGGTGACCAGCAGGCCGAGCAGCACGATGACCGGCCCGAAAGACCGGTCACCGAACATGTCGAGCAGGGCGCCGATGGTGACTTTTTCGTCGCCGCAATCCTCGATCGCGGTGTCGAGCACGCTTTCCAGTGGTTTGTTCCGGCTTGGGGCCATCTCTCCTCTCCGATTACAGGCATTAACGTGCCAGCGGGCGGAGCGTTGCGGACAAACCGCAAAAAAAACGGCCGCCCGGCTTTGAATCCGAGGCGGCCCGAGGAGAGGCTCTGGAGAGGTCGGCGGGAATGCCGCGCCTGTATTAGTCGCGGGCCGAAGCCTTGCAGGTTTCGATGTCTTCTGCCGAGAGCTCGTATTTGTCGTTCTTGAAAGAGGTGATTTCGCCCGCTTTTTTCGCAATTTTCTTGCAGTCTCTGAGCGTGACCTTCTTGCGGTTCATGTCGCCTTTGCAGACCGTGCCGTCGCAGGTCCAGACGGTCCCGATCACTGTGACGCGTGTGTCATCGACCGGCTTGGCTGTCTCGAAGGTGAAGGTGGTGGCGAATGCAGGGGCGGCGAGTCCGAGGAAGGCGGCGCCAAGAATTGCGGAACGGAGCATGGGAGGATGCCTTTATCGCTTATGATTATATCCAGCGCCGGGGCGCGGTGGACGATCCCGACGCTGAACAATTAGATAGCGCTGAAAGTTTCGTCAAGTGTTCAGCGGTTTTTATTAAGTGGCGTGCTTACTTCAGAGATGCCAGGACGCGGGCCGGCTGGCTGGTGCTGGCGGCGTAGAGGCGCGTCAGGTCCGCATCGTCAATATGCGTGACGGCCTTGGCCAGGATTTCCGACACGCAGACATCGTCCACGCGGGGAGCGCCGACGACCGGACGGGTGTAGCGGCAGGCGGCGGTGGCCTGATCCTGCAGCGATTCCAGAACAGTTTCGGCGCCGGAAGCTGTGCCGAGAACGGCGGTGTCATACTGTAGATCCAGCTGCACAGCACGCTGGACTTCAGCCGAGGCGGGGGCTGCGAACAGGGCGGCGGCGGCAAGGGTTGCGGTGGCGGTCAGAGAGAGGATGCGGGAGGTCATGGGAGGAAACCTTTTTGCGTTGGATGGCTGTGACCCGGTGAAGTCACATGAGTGAGAATATGATTGTTGAACAAAATGTCAATTGTTCAGTGATTACAATTTTTCTAATGCCTCAATTTAGTTCGCCGCTTGCCCCCGCGGCACAAATTGCCGTGCGTCCCTGCCTCGATATGCTCGTGGCCAAGAGATTTTAAGAAACGAGACAAAGGTCAGGAGGAGACGCGACATGGACTTCAATATTCCCCAGGAAATAGCCGACTATCTGGTGGTGCTCGACAAGTTCATTGAAGATGAAATCAAGCCGCTCGAAGAGCAGGACGACAATATCCGTTTCTTCGACCACCGCCGCGAATGGGCGCGCACCGATTTCGAGAATGGCGGTCTGCCGCGCCCGGAATGGGAGGCGCTGCTGAAGGAGGCCAAGCGCCGCGCCGATGCGGCTGGCCATCTGCGCTATGCACTGCCCAGGGAGTTTGGCGGCCAGGACGGCACCAATCTCGGCATGGCCGTTATCCGCGAGCATCTCGCCCGCAAGGGCCTCGGCCTGCACAATGATCTGCAGAACGAACACTCCATCGTCGGCAACTTCCCGCAGATCCTGATGCTGCGGGACTTTGCCCGGCCAGACCAGAAACACCTCGCCACGGCCGCGCTTGAGGGCAAGTTCCTGGCCTGCTTCGGCCTGACCGAGCCGCATCACGGCTCCGATGCGACGCATATGGAAACCCGCGCCGTGCGCCACAAGAAAGACGGCAAGGATGGCTGGCTGATCAATGGCGAGAAGATGTGGATCACCGGCATGCATGTCGCGACCCACATCATGCTGTTCTGCCGCACGTCCGGCGAAGACGGCGACGCGAAGGGCATTACCTGCCTGATCATTCCGGCGCGTGACCCCGGTGTGATCATCGAAGAATACATGTGGACCTTCAACATGCCGACGGACCATCCGCGCCTGACCATCAAGGATGTCTGGGTGCCGGAAGACGCCGTGTTCGGCCCGCCGGAAGGGGGGCTCGCGCTCGCTCAGCACTTCGTCCACGAGAACCGCATCCGCCAGGCGGCCAGCTCCGTCGGCGCGGCGATGTACTGCATCACCGAAGCGGTGAACTACGCCAATGAGCGCCGCCCCTTTGGCAAGCCGCTGTCAGTGAACCAGGCGATCCAGTTCCCGCTGGTCGAGCAGGCGACGGAGGCTGAAATGCTGCGCCTCTTCATCTTCAAGACGGCATGGGAAATCGACAAGATGTCCAAGCCGGAGGTGGCCATCAAGCTCTCCGACAAGGTGTCGATGTGTAACTACAAGGCCAACCGGCTGTGCTGCGACGCGGCCGACCGGGCCATGCAGGTGCATGGCGGCATCGGCTATTCCCGCCACAAGCCGTTCGAGCACATTTATCGCCACCACCGCCGTTACCGCATCACCGAAGGCTCTGAAGAGATCCAGATGCGCAAGGTGGCCGGCCACCTGTTCGGCTTCATGGGCCCCAACAAGGGCAAGAACCGCAACGAGCCGTTCGACTTCGCCGTGCGCTGACCTGCAGAAAAAAATCTTCGCGCAAGGGGCGAAGGGTTAACAACCGGGTAACCAAGTTAACCCACTCCTCGGTCTGACAATCTGCCAGGCTGAGGAGTCTCGCCCATGTCTTTGCTCGAGCGCGTCGTTCGTGCACATCGTTGCCGTTCTACTCATCACTATATCGCGCTGGATTCCCTGTCACTGATTGGCGGGGAGCAGGGGGAGGCCTGGAAGTCGGTCTTCCTGGTGCACCATGAGCACCTGCTGGAAGGTGCGAAAGCACCGGATTCGAAGTTCAAGGACTTCAGGAACCATGTCTGCCATGTGAATGAAGGCCTGTGGGGCGGCGCGCCCGGCAAGGCGATGGAATGGTATGCCCGCTCGGTCGAGCTCCTCCGTGCGAAGAAATGGAGCAAGGCGGCCTATGCGCTCGGCGTCCTGAGCCATTATTACGCGGATCCGATTCAGCCTTTCCATACGGGGCAGACAGAGGAAGAGGGCGTCATCCACCGTGCCGTGGAATGGTCCATCGCCAAGAGCCGCGACAGAATCGACGAACTGATCGAAGCCAATGGCTATCCGGACATCCGCGTTCCGGCCGGGCCGGGCTTTGTCGCCGACATGGTGGTCGAAGGGGCGACCCTGTCGAACACGTACTACAACACCTTCATCGATCACTATGACCTGGACCGCGGCGTGTCCCATCCGCCGTCGGGCCTGGATGACACGATGCGGGAAGGCATTGCCGAACTCGTGGCCTATGCCACGGCGGGCTTTGCCGCATTGGTAACCCAGGCGGTGGAAGAGGCGGCCGTTGCCCCGCCGAAGGTCGGCATCACCCTGCAGGGCTATATCGAGACGCTGGACATTCCGCTGCGCTGGATCACGGCGAAACTCGCCGACGCGAACGACCGCGCGCAGGTCGAACGGATGTACAAGGAATTCCAGAAGACCGGCAAAGTCATCAGGAACCTGCCGGAAGACGACAAGATCATCCGCAAGAAGCACGCAGCGCAGGTTCTCCGTGTGCCGCTGAAGACACTCGACAAGCAGGAGATCCGCCCGATCGGAACGGCCCATGTGCCGCCGAAGGGACTGACCCCAGCTATCGTGACCGAGCCGGAAGCTGAAGTCGTCGAGGAGGAGATCATCCTCGATGAAGTCGCCGCGATCGAATCCGAAGCAGAGGAAATTGCTGCCGAAGAGGTTCAGGTCGAAGAGGCCGTGGAAGCAGAAGAGACAGAGGCCGAAGTTGAAACTTTGGCGGAAGACGAGCTGATCCTCGACGAAGCAGACCTTGCCGCCATCGAAGAGGCCGGTCTTGATCTCGAAGAGGCAGGCGAGGAAGAAATCGTCCTCAGCGCCGATGATGAGGAAGACGACGACGAAGCGTACGAGTCCGACGAAGACGAGGATGAGTACGAGGACGACGAAGAAGACGAAGACTTCGACGAGGAAGATGAAGACGACGAGGACTTCGACGAAGACGATGAAGAAGACGAAGAGGACGATGAAGCCGAGGAGTATGACGACTCGGCGGACGAGGAGTCTGCGGATGAAGTGGAAGAAATCACCGCTTCAGACGAGGAGGACGCACCCGCTGAAGCGCCGCGTGTCCGGACCTCGGGTCTGACGCGAGAGAACCCGGTTGTCGATGCACCCTCCATCGGTCCGAAGACGGCCGCGCGGCTGGAAGATGTCGGCATCTACACGATCGGCGAATTGCTCGATTGCGACATCGAAGAGACCGCTTTCCTGCTGGACGTCCACTATATCGACTCCGAAACCCTCCGCGACTGGCAGGACCAGACGAAACTGATGATGGAAGTGCCTGGCCTGCGCGTGCACGATGTGCAGATCATGGTCGGCGCGGGCATCCGCACCAGCAAGGAACTGGCCGAGGCGCCTGCGCGCACCCTGTTCCTTCTGGCAACGGAATTCCTGAATTCACCGGAAGGCGAGCGCGTGCGCCGCGGCGACGACCTCTTCATGGAAGAAGAGGTCGAAGAGTGGATCGAACGCGCCCGCGACGCAGCCTAGAGCGGCTCGAACTCTGACGTGAAGTGCCGCATCATCGGCGGCTCTTTCACGATTTTCATGCCGCGCAGCTGGTCTTTCGAGGCAGCGAGTTCCTCGAAGACCTCGACGATATAGTCTGCATGCGACTGGGTGTAGACGCGGCGCGGCATGGCGAGGCGGACAAGGTCCATCCGGGCAGGCTCCTCGCTGCCGTCTGGCTTGCGGCCGAACATCACCGTGCCGATCTCACAGCCGCGGATACCGCCCATCTCGTAAAGCGCACAGGCCAGCGCCTGGCCCGGATATTCCAGTGGCGGGATGTGAGACAGGAAAGCGCGCGCATCCACGAACACGGCATGGCCACCGGCCGGCTTCACCACCGGCACACCCATCGCATCCAGCCGCTCGGCGATATAGGCATTCGTCCGCACCCGGTAACGCAGGTAGTCCTCGTCGATGATCTCCGAGAGACCCTGTGCGATGGCATCAAGGTCCCGCCCGGCGAGGCCGCCATAAGTCGGGAAGCCCTCAGTCTGGATCAGAAGGGTGCGGGCGCGCTCGGCGAGCGCATCGTCGCGCAGGGCCAGCCAGCCGCCGATATTGGCGAAGGCATCTTTCTTGGCGCTCATCGTCATCCCGTCGGCAACTTCGAATATGTCGTGGATGATGGCTTTGATGCTGCGGTCCTGCTGGCCGGGCTCGCGTAGTTTGATGAACCAGGCATTCTCGGCGAAGCGGCAGCCATCGATGAAGAAGGGCTTGCGATAGTGCTGGGCAATCTGGGCGGCGGCGCGGATGTTCTCCAGGCTTGCCGGCTGGCCGCCGCCGGCATTGTTGGTGATGGTCATCATCACGGCCGGAACTGAGTCTCGCTTCTCGCGGAGCAGGGCCTCCAGCGCGTCGAGGTCCATATTGCCTTTGAACGGATGATCGAGGGAAGGGACTTTGCCTTCCGCAACCGGCAGGTCCACCGCTTCGGCGCCCGCAGCCTCGATATTGCCCCGGGTCGTGTCGAAATGCGTGTTCGACGGGATGATGTGACCGGGCTTGGCGATCAGGTTGAACAGCAGGTGCTCGGCCGCCCGTCCCTGGTGCGTCGGAATGATGTGCTCGAAATCCATCAGATTGCGGACAGCGGCTTCGAAACGGTAGAAGCTGGGCGCTCCGGCATAGCTCTCGTCGCCTGTCATGACCGCGCCCCATTGCGCCGCACTCATGGCGGAGGTGCCGCTGTCAGTCAGCAGGTCGATAATCACATCGTCCGAATGCAGTTTGAAGAGATTGTACTTCGCTGCCTTCAGCATCTCGGCGCGTTCTTCTCGCGTGGTCATGCGGATCGGCTCGACCGATTTGATGCGGAAAGGTTCGATGATGGTTTTCATTTTGGCTCACTCCGGGCTCGTTAAAAGTCCTGGAGGTGCCGTAAGGCGTCGCACACAGGACTTATCCTGCGCCGCGGTTGCCTCGCCTTGGTGACGCGACCGCGCTCAGCGCCTGTTGCAATGCAGAATTCGTATCCGAGCGTGTGGTGGGATTCAAGGGGCTTTTTGGGCGCCCCTCGGCTGCAGTCCTGCGCTGCGATAAATTGCATCAATCACGCGCATATTTGAGACAGCATCGGCGCCGCCGGTCAGCGGTTCTTCCCGTCCGGCCAGCACGTCGATCATGTGCGCCAGCTGGTAATCATAGGTGCTGTCGCCGGGAATCGTTTCTGTCCGGTCCGGTTGGCCGCGCTGCTGGAGAATGATTCTGTGTCCCAGATAGGGGTGGATCGGATTGTTAAAGGTGAGGGATCCGCTCGTGCCTTCGACATGGAGCTGAATCCGCCGTGAGACGGTTTCTGACATGGAGGTCATGATCGAGGCGGTCACATCGCCCGGAAACACCAGACGGGCATGCGTGGAGATGTCGACGCCCGGCCGGTCGCAATGGCATTCGGCGGACGCGACGGACGGTTCGCTGCCGGCCATCGTCCGTACCATGTGGATGCAGTAGGTGCCGAGATCCATCAGCGCGCCACCACCCGTCTCCAGCGTGTGACGCAGCTCACCCGGCCGGTAGGGGATGGGCACCGAGAAAGCGGCTTCCATCGACACGATCTTTCCAACATGCCCGCTGCGCACATGGCCGAGGACGTGGAGGAAAGCGGGATGGAACCGGTAATGAAAGGCTTCAACCAGCGGCCTGTCGGCTTCGATGGCGGCTGTCTGCATCAGGGCCGCTTCGTCGGCATTCATGGCGAAAGGCTTCTCGCACAGCACGGCCTTGCTGGCTTTCAGCGCCGCGATGCTGAGGTCGGCATGCCGGTTCGGGGGCAGGGCGTTGTAGATCAGATCTATATCGTCACGCGCGATCAGGGCGTCATAGCTGTCCGCGACATGCTGGATGCCATGATCTTCTGCATAGGCGGCGGCGCGGCCGGGATCGCGCGCAGCGACGGCAACCACGCGGCAGTCCGTCCGCCGCCGGGCCGGTTCGATGATGGCCTTGGGCGCAATCTTTGCCGCGCCGAGAATGCCGATCCGGATCATGCCTTGTCTCTTCCTTGTCCTGGCTCTGCTCGGGATATTCTTAACAGATCCCTGCGGCAATCTTCAGGTTTTCATCGATCCGGTAACCAAACAGAAAGGCTGTCGCGGGTTAATGGAACCTCCCAAGGCCGTTAATCTTAGGAGTGCCTACGCCAATGATGAATGATCTTACGGCGCACATCGCTAAAACCAACGGCCTTGCGGACCCTATCGCAAAGCAGGCCCTCGGTATCGTGCTCAATGCCGCCGAGCGCCAGGCTTCCCCCTTCGCGGACGCGATGTTCAAGACGCTTCCCGGCGCACGCGCCCTGTCGGCGCGAACGGGCAGCGAACTCGGCGCCCCGGTTGGTGAAATCGCCCGCATGATCGAGCAGACACCCGGCGGCAAGCGCCGTGTCGCAAGCGAGATGATCACCGCACTTCACGGCATCGGGCTCGACCACAAGGACATCGGCGCGCTCCTGCCGGCCATTTCCTCGCATATGGAAGAGGTCCACGGCCTCACCGGCTTCGGCCATCTGGGGGACCTGATCGGCTCTGACCTCGACGGCGATACAAAGGCAGACGACAGCGACACCCGGGCTGCCTGATACCCCCTGAAATATGACAGGAACGGCCGCCCCCGCAGGGCGGCTTTTCTATGTGCGATAAAATATTGTCCGCTCCAATGATCCAACCGGCGGGGCAGGGCGTATTCAGCCTGATACGTCCGGCGTCCCCCCACCCCAGACGGACGTGTTGAAAGGGCCGGGTGGGCCGCCTCCCGGCAGCCCGGCTCTTTCCCTCCGCTTCCGGCCTGTTTAAAGAAGGGCCGAAGAACAGGGGAACTGCATTCATGACGGCTACGGCGACGCTTCAGGCGGATGAGAAACTGGCGCTTGACCTGATGGGGGCCATCCGGGCCGCTGCAGAGGAATTGTGCGCGCCTTCGACTGTGGATCTCGTTTCCGTCACGGTCGATGTCTCCGCCAGGATTGAGGATGCTGGTACGGCAACTTTCGAGACGCGGATCGACCGGCGCACGCGGACCATCCTGTTTGCAGGTGGCTCTGCCCTGATCGGCGGCAAGATCGTGATGAGCGCGACGGCCGTCTATTCCATCCGCCCGGCCTGAACCGCCCGCCCATCGAAGGCACCTTCGGGCAGGGTGTCGAGTTCATTGCGGACCCGGGGCAGGGCTTCAGGGTGATGTTCCTGCAGCCAGATAATCATCTTTTCACGGATAAAGCAGCGCAGGTCCCATGCGTCAGGGGAGTTCCGTGCGCTCGCCAGCGCCCGTATACGGATCGTATTCATGCCGGTGTCCGTCACCTGCAAATTCACGACGTCGCCATCCCATAGCGGCGTGGCGCGGCAGATTTCCACCAGCTTGTCCCGCATATCGGCCACCGGCGCCCGGTAATCCAGCGACCAGAAAACGCTGCCGATGATGCTGGCCGATTTGTGCGTCCAGTTCTGGAAAGGCTGTTCGATGAAATAGGAGACCGGCAGGATCAGGCGCCGCCAGTCCCAGATGCGGACCACGACGTAGAACAGGCCGATTTCCTCGATCCAGCCCCACTCGTCTTCCAGCACCACCGCATCGTCCAGCCTGATCGGCTGGGTGAAGGCGATCTGCAGGCCGGCGATCAGGTTCGACAGCACCGGACGGGCGGCAATGCCGACCGCAATGCCCGCGATCCCGGCGGAGGCGAACAGGCTGACACCGAACTGTTTGACGCCCGGAATGACGGTCAGGGCAGCGGCGACGGTGACAATGCCGACCGTGACAACCCAGATGCGCCGGACCACATCCAGGCGCGTCGCGGTTTTGCGCGCTTTCAGATTGTCAGCCTCGTGAAAGTTCAGCTTGGCGAGCCGCCGTTTGATCAACCCATCGATCAGCGTGCCGATCGTCCACCCGATTGCGCCGACGAAACAGATCGAGGCCAGTATGTCCGGCCAGTCGCCGAGTTTGTCCCAATCGGGCGCCAGGCCCGTGTGGGGCACCGTCAGGATCGCGGCACCGATCAGGGCGAACAGGATGGGCGGCCGGGCGCGCTTCATCCACCGGATGCGCATCGCGAGCTTCAGCTTTTCCCGTTTTGAACGGTCGTCTTTCTTTTTCGCGTTTTCCTCGTCGGCGATGACAGGGCTCCTTGCGGTGACGTGTCTTATACGCCCGGATAAGCCAAAGCGTTGCGACGGTTCAACAGCCGGGCCCGCCTTTCGCGCCCAAACGCGGCTGGCGGGCAGGGATTGGGCGCTATTTCACGCGTTTGGCGCGGAAGGCCAGGCCGCCGTCCAGCTTCATCTTGTAGCTGCCGAGCGCTGCCTGGTAGATGCGGGCTTCCTTCTGGCCGCGCGGATTGACGCCCTTGTCGTCGATCTGCTCCCACACTTGTCCATTCTCCAGTGTGATGACCAGCGCGCGGCGTTTGCCGCTGATAGACTGGATCGGGAAGGTGACTTCCTTCAGCTCATCCGATTTGGACTTGCCGCTGTCGTCCTTGCCGCCAAAGGCCAGTTTTGGAAGCGAGGGGATGGAGAAGCCGAAACTGTCGCGCTTCACTTCCTCGACTTCCTTGCGGGTGAAGGTCTTCACCTCGCCGGCTTCCTCGGCAGCCTTCAGGCGGCCAACGGCCGCGTCATAGCAGGCCAGCCGTTCAGTATCCGCCGCGATCTCCTTGCAGGCATAGACGTCGGACGTGGACACATCCTCGGCCAGGGCCGGCAGGGCGGCCAGGCTGATGGCGGCGGCGATGAGGGCGATCGGGCGTTTCATGGCGGTGTTCCTCGAAATCGGGGCTGTCGCGCCCCTGTCTGTCACCTGTGTCTTTCGCCAGTTCTGGCAAATCCGGGCAGGCTCGGGAAGGGGAGGCCGCAGTTTGCGGCAAACTCAGCTTCCGTTCATTCAAAATCAGCAAAGTCTTTTCATTTGGGCCGCCATCTGGCAGCAAACAATCCAGATTGAGACCACCTAGGAGTATGTGAATGATCTTCTCCCGTATGCGCGGCCTGATGGCCACCGGCGCACTGGCCCTTGTCCTGGCAGCTTGTGGAGGTGGCGGTGGCGGCGAATCTGCCGGCGATGTGCCGACCCTGCGGCGCGGTATTTCGGCCAAGGTCGATACGCTGGATCCGCACAAATCCTCGGCCCAGTGGGAGAACATCATCATTGGCGACATGTTCATCGGCCTGACGACCGATGGCGTGGACGCCCGTCCGGAACCCGGCATGGCGACGAGCTGGGAAACCAGCGAAGACGGCCTCGTCTGGACCTTCCATCTCGGGGATTATTACTGGTCGGATGGCAATCCGGTCGTGGCGGATGATTTCGTCTATGGCCTGCGCCGCATCCAGTCTCCGGAAGTGGCGTCGCAGTATTCCTCGCTGCTCTACCTCATCAAGAATGCCGGCGAGATCAATCGGGGCGAGTTGCCGCCGGAAGAGCTTGGCGCCCGCGCGATCGACGACAAGACGCTGGAACTGACGCTGGAATACCCGGCGCCATACCTGCCGGGCCTGCTGTCCCACTACACGACCTACCCGGTGCCTAGCCACGCCATCGAAACCTATGGCGATGCCTGGATCCAGCCCGACAACATCGTGGTGAACGGTCCGTACAAGCTGGTCTACTGGCGCACGGGCGACCAGTTGGTCGCCGACAAGAACCCGACCGGCTTCGGGGCCGAGGATGCCTGTTTCGACCGTGTGGTCTATTTCGAACTGGAAGACCTCACGTCCGTCGAGAACAAGATCCAGGCCGGTGAGCTGGACCTCAACAATGCCTTCGATGGTGCCCGCCAGGCCGAGATCGAGGCGAAGCTGCCGGGCTGGGTGCGCACGACACCGGCCCTGATAACGACGTACTGGTCGTTCAACTCCCAGGTCGCCCCGTTTGACGATGTACGCGTGCGCAAGGCCCTGTCCATGGCGCTCGACCGGGAGTTCATGGTGAAGAGCGTCCTGACGCCGGGCTACGTGCCGGCCTATTCCTTCGTGCCGCCGGGGGTCGACAATTACGATGTGCCGCGGCCGCATGTGGAATGGGAAGATATGCCACGCGAGGAGCGTCTCGCAGAAGCCAAACGCCTTCTGGAAGAAGCCGGCTACGGGCCGGACAATCCGCTGGAGTTCGAATACATTCACCGCTCTACCGACGATAACCCGAAGGTTGCCCCGGTTGCGCAGGCCAACTGGGCCGAGATTGCGCCCTGGGTGAAGCCGACCATCATCAAGCAGGACACGAAAGTGCTTTATGCCCGCCTGCGCCAGTCGGACTTCCAGGTGGCCGATGGCGCCTGGGTTGCCGACTTCGACGACCCGATCAACTTCCTCTACCTGCTGAAATCCGACACCGGCCAGCAGAACTACGGCAATTACGACAATCCGGAATATGACGCCCTGCTGGCACGGTCGAATTCGGAACTCGATCTGAAGAAGCGGGCCGAGACCTTTGCTGAAGCCGAAGATCTGATGCTGAACGACTATCCGATCACGCCGATGTGGTTCCAGGTTACCAAGAACCTCGTGGACCCGGACCTGACCGGCTACGAGGACAACGCCAAGGACCAGCACCGCTCGCGCTTCATGTGCAAGGATGGTATCAAAGCGGCTGAATAGGCGCTGCTGAACAGGGGAGGCGGCATGAGCCATGACATGGAAGCCGCCGGGGCCGCCGCGCTCGGCGGCCTCACCTCCGGCGAACACCACCCGGTCACGAAGGGCGAGCCCTGCCGGAATTGCGGCGCCCCGGTCGCAGAGCGCTACTGCTCGCGGTGTGGCCAGCTTGCGTCGAACTTCCACCGGCCTTTCTTCAGCCTGGTCGCGTCCAGCCTTGCCGACACGCTCGCGCTGGACAGCCGCCTCTGGCGCTCGGTGCCGATGCTGCTGTTCCGGCCGGGGCGGATGACACGGAACTATCTGGACGGCCAGCGCGCCCGCTATGTTCCGCCATTCCGGCTGTTCCTGCTGGCTTCGGTATTGTTTTTCCTCACGGTTTTCGGTCTCGGCGACCGGCTCGGCTGGTATCAGGACTGGGAGCTCAATCCCGGCTCGGCCATGAGCCTGTCCGAAGAGAACAGCGCGCAGATGATCGAGGCCATTCAGGCGGAACTGGCTGACGAAAACCTCGATCCCGAAACCCGGCCCGTATTGGAGAAGGCGCTCGCCAACCTCGAATCCGGCTCAAAAACCCCGTTCCTCGACGAGTCGACGGGCAAGGTCGACCGCGATGCGCTCGAAGAGATGATCGACCTGACCACGAATGAAGACGCCTCGCCGGAGGAGGTTGCAACGATCAGGGGGGCAGGGGACCGGCTCGCCCGCGTTCTTGAGAATCAGGACCGGTTCGGGGCCCGCCTGCGCGAGTGGGCGCCGCGGTTCAGCCTGATGTTCATGCCGCTCCTGGCCCTGATGCTGGCGGTCATGTACGCGTGGCACCGCAAGATTTACGTGTACGACCACGTGATCACGGCGCTTCATTTCCAGACCTTTATTTACAGCCTGTTGACCCTGTTGCTGCTTGCTGCCGCATTCCTGCACACCGGGGCAGGGTGGTTGTTCGGAATCGGCACACCCTGGGCCATCTGGTACCTTCACCGCCAGCTCCGGGTCACCTACGGGACCGGCCTGTTCATGGCGGCGTTTCGTACCTCGATATTGCTGATTCTGGGCATAACCGTCCTGTTTGTGCTGGCCATTGGGCTGGTTATCCTCAGTTTTCTGCTGACGTAACGGTGTTTGCCTCGGCAACTGAGGCAAATAAACCACACCCCACTTCTTTCGATGACAGAACGGTAACAGCGCGTTGACGCTAAGGTGACGAGGGCCTTATCGATATGGCCAAGTCCGGATTTCAGGGGTCCGGGCATGCGCTTGTGCTCAAGCGCAGTTCAACTTTTGGAGGTAATATAGTGAACGGGAAATCCATGAAGTCCCGCCTGCTTGCTTCGTCCGTCTTTGCGGGTGCAGCATTTATGGCGCAGGCGGGCATGCTCGCCGTTGCCCAGGAAGCAGACGAAGCCGTCGATACCGTGGCCACCACCACGGAAGACGCAACCGCACGCCAGGAAACGGTGTATGTGACCGGTTCGCGCATCGCGCAGCCGAACCTCACCACGACCAGCCCGGTGACGTCGGTTTCTGCCAATGACATCAAGCTGCAGGGTGTGACCAAGGTCGAAGATCTCGTCACCCAGCTGCCGCAGGCTTTTGCCGCACAGAACTCGACCGTGTCGAACGGTGCCACTGGTACGGCAACGGTTTCGCTGCGTAACCTCGACCTTGGCGGCAACGCTGTGCGTACGCTGGTCCTGGTTGACGGCAAGCGCCTGCCATACGGTTCGCCGAACGATCCGGCCGCTGACCTCAACCTCATCCCGGGCCAGCTCGTCGAACGCGTTGACGTCCTGACGGGCGGCGCATCGGCTGTTTACGGTTCGGACGCCATCGCCGGCGTTGTCAACTTCATCATGAAGGACGACTTCGAAGGCGTGCAGATCGATACCCAGTACGGTTTCTACCAGCACAACAACGACTATGACACGAACGGCAACCTGCGCGATGTGATCGCACAGCGTGGCCTGACGAACCCGTCGCAGTTCGCTCTGCCGGACGACAATGTCACTGACGGCTACTCGAAAGAGATCACCGCGATCATGGGTGTGAACACCGATGACGGCCGCGGTAACATCACTGCATGGGTTGGCTACCGCCACAACGATTCCGTCCTTCAGGCCAATCGCGACTACTCCGCATGTTCGGCGGGTCTCGATTCCGACACCGGTGATTTCCTCTGCGGTGGGTCGTCGACGTCTTATCCGGGCCGTATCACGGACTTCAACGCGTTCAACTATTCGCTTGACCCGGCCACCAGCGAACTCATTCCGTGGTCCAGCGATTACCAGTACAACTATGGTCCGCTGAACTATTATCAGCGCCCGGACGACCGCTACTCGGTTGGTTTCAACGGTCATTACCAGATCAATGACTATGTTGAGGCCTACACCCAGGTCATGTTCATGGATTATGAGTCCAAGGCGCAGATTGCTCCGTCGGGCAACTTCTTCGTGACCCAGGGCATCAGCTGCGACAACCCGCTGCTCTCTGATGGCCAGCGCGATGGTCTGTGTAATGTGGACCTGGTGCCGAGCATCGTGGATGATCCGGACACGGAAAAAGATGAAGTCGCTGAATTCCTCAACGGTTTTGAAAATCCCGCTGCCGGTGCAGCATGGCTGGCCTTTGCGAATGGTGCAGACCAGACTGCTCTGACGGGGGCTGCCCCCGGCTTGGACGCTGATGGTAATTTCATCACGACGCCGTTCAACGGTGTTTCGCCGGCCTACTTCGGTCGTCGTAACGTCGAAGGCGGTGGCCGTACCGACAACCTCGGCTACCAGACCTATCGTGGCGTCGTGGGTATCCGTGGTGACCTCTACAAGGCTCCGGGCTGGTCGTATGATCTGTCCGCGTCTTACGCTCAGTCGACTCTCAGCCGCTCGTACACCAACGAATTCTCTGTGACCCGCCTTACCCGGGCGATGGACGTGGTTGACGATGGTGATGGTAACGCAGTTTGCCAAAGCGTGGTTGACGGAACCGATCCGAACTGTGTCCCGTACGACGTTTGGACTGTCGGTAATGTGACTGAGGCTGCACTGAACTATCTGCAGGTTCCGCTTCTTCAGAACGGTACAACGGCTCAGAACATCGTGACGGGCTCGTTGACCGGTGATCTCGGCCAGTATGGCTTCCAGCTTCCGTCGGCCGATTCCGGTCTTCAGGTTGCTTTCGGTGCTGAATACCGCCGTGACTCTCTGGAATCGATCACCGATAACTCGTTCGCAACGGGTGATGGTGCTGGCCAGGGCGGTCCGACGATCGGCCTCAGCGGCGCAATCGACGCTTATGACCTCTTCGGTGAATTCCAGCTGCCGCTCGTGAACGGCAGACCGGGCATCGAACTTCTGTCGATCGAAGGTGCTTACCGTTACTCTGACTACTCGACGGGCATCAGCTCCGACTCGTACAAGATCGGCGGTGACTATGCTCCGACGACGGACATCCGCTTCCGCGCCAGCTACCAGCAGGCCGTTCGCGCACCGAACGTCATCGACCTCTTCCAGGCTCAGGGCTTCAACCTGTTCGACCTGGATGATGACCTTTGCGACTTCACCGATCCGGCTGAAGATGGCACGGGTGGCGCTGCTTGTATCGGGTCCAACCCGTGGCAGGTGAATGCGGCTCAGGCTAACTCCGGCGCACTGGAGTCACCTGCTGGCCAGTACAACTACCTGCAAGGTGGTGATCCGAGCCTTCAGCCTGAAGAAGCTAAGACTCTGACGGTTGGCTTCGTTGCGACCCCAACCTTCCTGCCGGGCTTCTCGGCGTCGGTTGACTACTACGACATCGAAATCACGGATGCGATTTCGCAGGTCGGCGCGTCGGTCACGATGCAGCTCTGCTACCTGCAGGGCGACCAGGATGCCTGTAACAAGATCCAGCGTAACGCCAATGGCCAGCTCTGGGTCGGTTCCGGCAACGTGGTTGACCTGAACACCAACATCGGTGGTGTGACCACGTCCGGTTATGATGTTGCAATGTCCTATGGCTTCGACATGGGGACCTACGGTTCGCTGAACCTGTCGATGAACGGCACATACCTGGACAGCTTCGATGTCGACCCGGTCGGCAACGCGGCTTACGAGTATGACTGCGTCGGCAAGTACGGTAACGACTGCTTCACCCCGACCCCGGAATGGCGTCACCGCCTGCGGGCAAGCTGGGCGACCCCGGTTGACGGTCTCGATCTGAACGCAACCTGGCGCTACATGGGCTCTGTGGACCTCGACACCGGCGCAACCGGCCGCGTCGACTCCACGCTGGATGCCCAGAACTACATCGACCTGGCTGGCCAGTGGGCCGCGAAGGATTGGGTGTCGTTCCGCTTCGGTGTGAACAACGTTATGGACGAAGATCCGCCGCTGTCGGCTTCGACCGGTACGACCGGTAACGGCAACACCTACCCGCAGTCTTATGACGCGCTGGGCCGTTACTTCTTCGTCGGCGCGACCTTCGACTTCTAAGTCGGCTCGCCCAACGGCAAAATCGGGAACGGCGGTCCTTCGGGGCCGCCGTTTTCTTTTGGGGGGAGAAAAGTGATCGGCAGAGGGCTCAGCGCAGCGCCATAGAGTGCCTGTAGAGTGTCTATAGACGGTGTTTGTGATGGTCTGCTGACACGGCCTTATCCAACCGGCCCAAAACCGGTTTGCCGGGGGAGGCGGTGTCAGTCGTCCGCGCGCCAGCGGGCATAGATCGCTGTTGGCAGGAGGCGATCGGAGTCTTGCTGGGGGAGGGCCATTTCGCCCATCTCCATCGTGCCGCCATAGGGCTTCAGCCGGTCGGCCAGGGCCTGGGCGAGGGCGAGGTAGGACAGGCGCACGGCATAGGCCGTCAGGATCACGAAGCGCGGCTGATCGCTCAGCAGGTCCCGCACAGTGTCCAGTAATTCCGGAAGATTTTCTTCAAACCGCCAGGTCTCGTTCTTTGGCCCCCGGCCGAATTTCGGCGGGTCCAGGATGATGCCGTCATAGCGGTTGCCGCGCCGGATTTCGCGGGCGGTGAACTTCATCGCATCGTCGGCGATCCAGCGGATCGGCTTGTCGTCGAGGCCGCTGAGGGTCTGGTTTTCCTTGCCATAGCCGTTCGATTTCGGGCTCGCATCGAGGTGCACGACCTCCGCGCCGGCGGCGGCGCAGGCGAGGGACATCATTCCGGTATAACCGAAGAGATTCAAGGCTTTGACGGGCCGGCCCGCGGCGCGGATCTGGTCCTGGGCAAAGCGCCAGTGGACCGAATGTTCCTGGAAAACGCCCATGTGCCGGAAGGCGGTACGCCGGGCATTGAAGGTCAGCCCGTTCCAGCGCATCGGCCAGACATCCTGCGCCTTGGGGGAGAGAATCTCCCAATTGCCGGAGCCGTCCTCATCATTGTTTTTGCTGGAGAAAATTGCATCCGCGCGCCAGGTCTCCACCGGCCGGGCCGGTTCCCAGAAGGCCTGCGGATCGGGCCGGATCACGGTCTGGCTGCCGAAGCGTTCCAGCTTCTGCAGGTGCCCGGAATCGAGCAGGGCATAATCTTCCCAGTCGTCCGCGACGAGCAGTTTTGTCTCAGTTTTCATTGGAAATCCCGCTGCCGCCACGCTTCGTACACCATGATCGCCGTCGCCTGAGCCAAATTCAAACTATCCGCCCCACCACGCATGGGGATGAGGACCAGCTGGTCGCAATCGGCTTCGACGGCTGGCGGCAGGCCGGCCTGTTCATTGCCCATCAGGATGACCGTATCCTGTTGCAGATCCACCAGATCGTGGCGGGCGGTGCCATTCACCGACGCGGCGACGGAGGCGATGCCGGCCTTGCGGCGCCAGGCTTCGAAGTCTTCGTAGGCGGCGGCGGCGAAGGGCATGTCGAACACTGAGCCCATGGAGGCGCGCACGGCTTCGAAACTGTAAGGATCACAACAGGTTCCGACGAGGATGACCCCGTCCGCCCCGGCGCAGTCTGCGGTCCGCAAAATGGTACCCAGATTGCCCGGATCGCGCACTTCATAGAGGGCGACGAACAGCGACTTCTGCGGACCAGTCCGGACTTCCAGCTGATCAAGCGTGACCTGACGCTGCCTGAACGTTGCGATAACCGACTGCGCGTTGTCCTTGTGGGTGATCTTCGACATCAGCCGTTCCGGCACCAGCACCACCCGGGCGCCTGCGTCCTCTGCCTTGTCGGCAAGGGCGGCAATGTGTGGCCTGTCGGCGACAGCTGCCGCCACAACGAGCGTGTCCGGCTGCCAGTTATTGGCGAGACCCTGTTCCACGAGGCGCGCGCCCTCGGCCAGGAACAGGCCGCTGGACTGGCGTTCCTTTTTCCTTTCAAGGCCTTTCAGGGACTTGATCAGCGGATTGGACGGGGAGGTAAGGGTTTCGGGCGGACGTTTCATGCGTTGTGGATCGCGTGCGGCGGACTCTTGCGACGGGTCCCTGAATAGGGCATCCCATCACAAAGGGAATGCCTAACAGGAGGTTAGCGGGGTCCCGAATGAAAATGCTCGATTACCTGCTGGCGCCAGTCGCGTTGGCAGGCCTCGTGGCAACGGGATGGTGGGGGCTGTACCAGTCTCCGCAGCGGCCTGCAAACCTGGCCGCGCAGCTTGAGCAGGATGCCAACGCCGCCCTTGCCCGAAATGGATACGACTGGGCGCATGTGCGCATGAACGGCCAGCGGGCCGTGCTGAAGGGGGCTGCCCCCTCGGAGGATGCCGCCATGGCTGCCGCCGAGACGGTGCTGCGGGCCGCCTGGAGCGGTGGTGTGGTCATCGGCGGTGTGACGGTCGTCGAGGTCGCGGTCGATCCCGGCCAGCCTGTGTCGCCCTTTGTCTGGCGCGCGGAGAAGCTGGCAGACGGCCGGATCATCCTGTCGGGCCATGTGCCCTCCCGCATGATCGCCAGCCAGATCGAAGCCGAAGCCACGAGGCTCTCGCGTGGCCAGTCGCCCGAAAACCATATGGAAGTCGCCGCCGGGGCGCCGGGCGGAAACTGGCAGGGGGTCGCCCGGTTCGGGCTCGGCCTCCTGAGTGAGATGGACAGCGGCGAGATACGCCTCAGCGACAACACATTGCGGGTCGGCGGCACGGAACTGGACGCGGCCGAACGCGCGCGGCTGTCGGCGCAGGTATCCGCGCTGGCTGCGCCTTATCGCGGCGTCCCGCTGATCAAGGGCCTGCCGGTCTGGACGGCGACCCACAGCGCCGACGGCCTGGTCCTGGCGGGCAAGGTGACGAGTGAGGCCCAGCGCCGCGACCTGATCGGCATTGCGCAGGCTCACACGGCCAGTGACGTAATCGACCAGATGGACATCGCCCCGGACATGCCGGATGACTGGTTCGCCCTGGCCGAAGCCGGCCTGCCAGGTTTTGGGCGGTTCCGGGAAGGTCAGATGGGTTTCTATCCGGCCGAGGGCGATGCCGGTTTCGCGGTGGAAGGGACAGCGCCAGCCAGTGTCATCCAGTTCCTGAAACAGGATCTCTCCGGCCCGCCGGCCAGCGGACTCGATTCTGTGCCTGTCACAGTCTGGGCAGATCCCGTTGATGTCGATGTGCCGGAAGTGGCGGCCATCAGTTTTGCGGGCGATCCTGCGGCGGCCTGCCAGTCAGCATTCGATGCGGTGCTCGCCGCCAATCCGGTCCTTTTCGACGACAGCGGCACGGAGGTGTCCCGCGCCAGCGGCGCGGCGCTGGATAAACTGCTAGCCGTGTCACATCTCTGCCCATCTGGCCTGTTAATCGAGATTCATGGACAGGCTGATTCCAACGCAGAGACGGCATCTGGCAAGGCGCGGGCGGAAGCGGTCGTGTCCTATCTGGCGGCAGCCGGGATCGATCGGCAGCGTCTGTCTGCGGTTGGCTATGGCCCGGACCAGTCCGGGCAGTCTAATGACAATGGTGGAAGTCAGATGGCAAATCGCCTGATCGACATCAAAGTTCTCACACGGAGCGACTAATGGCTTGGCTTGTAACACATATGTGGATGGTGCTGGCTGGCGCGACCGTGTTCGCCCTGATCCTGGGCTGGTCGGTGCGGGGCATGCTTCTGACCGGCAAGATGCGCAAGGCGATTGTCGACAAGGATGTGGCCCTGACGGAACTGGACCAGGCCCGCGATGAGATCGAGCGCCTGTTCGCGGCGCAGCGGGCCCAGAGAGGCGAAGGCGGCGGCGTTGCCGACGCATCGGCGCGCAAGATTTCCGATCTGACGGCGGAGCTGCAAAAGGCCAAGACCGAACTGACGACGCTCAAATCCGAAGCAGCGAAAGCGGCAGCGGCGCCGCCGGCCGAGCCAGGCAAAGAACGCGATATGCCGACCATCGTGCTGCCGCCAAACCGTGGTGGCGCAGACGAGGGCGGCGAAGAAGCCGACACCCCGGCAGCGGAGAGTGAAGCGGACGAACCGCCGACGCTGACCTGGCGCAACCGGCACCTTGAAGCCCGGGTAAAGCATCTCGAAGCGCAGCTGGCAGAAATGGAATCAGCCCCGGCGCCCGTTCCGGCCCCTGTTCCAGAGGAAGCCGCCGTTGAGGCGCCCGCAGAGGACAAAGCCCTGTCTGTCGACGAAGAGGGGCTGGCGAAGCTGAAATGGCAGGCCGACTATCTCAAGCAGCGCGTCGAAGCGCTGGAGGCAGAGCTGGCCAAGGCACCGGCTGAAGTACCTGTCGTGGCAGATGAAGACGCCAATGAGGAAATGGCCCGCCTGCGCTGGCGCAACCGGTTCCTGGAAGGGCGGCTCGCCTATTTCGAGGGCGGCGCGGATGACACGGCGGCTGAGCCGGTGGCTGAGAAGACCGGCGCCGAAGCCATGCTGGAAGAGCTGGAAGTCACCGACACGGCAGCTGACATGACCGAAGCGGTCGAGGCCATGGCCGAGGGCCTGACCGTCGCCGAGCTGCCGGACGAGGCCGAACCGGATTTCGTGGAAGTGGAAGACGAAGCGCCCGAGGAGGCCGCGTTTGAAACGCTGGCCGGGACCGAAACCGTCGAGGTTGAGGTGGCGGACGAGGAAGACGCTGCGCCGTTTGAGGAAGACGTTCCGGCGGCGTTCGTAGAAGACACGGCTGAAGCCGCTGAAGACGAGGCCCAGGAGGCCGGGGCTGAGGAAGAGACAGACTTCGAAGACGTTTCCGACGATGAAGAGGAATCGCTCGCTGAGGCCGATCATGCCGATGAGGATGTGCTCTCGGACGAAGAGTATGACGAAGCGGATTTCGCCGAAGCGGATGATGGCGAAGACGAATACGAAGTGGACGCCGATGAGGCGGACGCGTTCGACGACGATGCCGAAGAAGACGACGCTGAAGACGATGAGGATGAAGAGTCGGATGAGGCGGAAGACTATGACGACGAAGACGAGTCCGACGACATAGACGACGAAGACGCTGATTTTGAAGACGACTTCGAAGACGATGAAGACGCCGATACGGACGAAGACGAAGCGTACGATGACGCCGAAGATGAAGATGACGACGACTCCTTTGAAGAGGACGACGCGTCTGATGAGGCCTGGGACGACCCGGAAGACGATGCGGACGATGAAGATGCGTCCGGGGAACCCGATGAAGACGAGTCTTCCGAAGAGGACGTGACCTACGAAACCGACGAGACGATTGTGCCGGAACGCCCGATGGCGATGAACGGCCCGGTCGAAGGCCATCCGGACGATCTGACCCTGATCGGCGGCATCGGGCCCAAGATCCAGGTTCTGCTGAACGAGCTGGGTGTCTGGCACTATGACCAGATTGCCGAATGGACGCCGGCAAACGTCGCCTGGATGGATGAACACCTCAATTTCGGCGGCCGGATCACGCGCGAAGGCTGGGTGGAACAGGCGGCCGTGCTGGTCCGCGACGCCGAGAGCGTCTGACGTATTCAGCAAAGGTTCAGCCGGAACCGGCGAGATTTGCCTGCGTTCATCGCAGACGCGATTGCAATTTGAAGGCGGGCAGCTAACCTTGCGCTGCCGGAGTGAGGGAAAGCACATGACGAAACTGATCGATATCGATAGCGCCATTTTTGAAGGCGCGCCGCGTGTAAACCTGTCCCGCCGGGCGATCATTTCCGGCATTGCCGCGGGCACGGTGTTTCCGTTCATCAGCGGGTGCGAGACCAATCCGGCCACGGGGCGCAGCCAGCTGTTGCTGTTTGGCGATCAGGAAATCGCTTCCATGGCGGCGACGGCCTGGACGGACATGAAGGCGCAGACGCCGGTGACGGCGAACTCCCGTCTGAAAAACCGCGTGCTGCATGTCTGGGAAAAGACGCTGCATGGCGCCGAGAAAAAGGGCGACATCGCCGCCGGGCAGAGCTGGGACGTGGCCGTCTTCGACACCGATGACGTCAACGCCTTTGTTATGCCGGGCAACCGGGTCGGCGTGTATCGCGGCATCACCGAGCTGACCGAGAATGATGACCAGTTGTCGTCCGTTCTGGGCCACGAGACAGGCCACGTTGTCGGCCGCCATGCGGCAGAGCGCCTGTCGGTGACGACGCTGGCGCAGACGGGCCTCGCCGTTGGCCAGATCGCGATCGCCCAATCGGACACGCTGTCGAAATATGGCGGCACAATCGGCGCGCTGGGCGGCGCGGCCATGCAGTTCGGCGTGATCCTGCCTTACAGCCGCAACCATGAACTCGAAGCCGACAAGCTGGGCGTCGATTACATGCACAATGCCGGTTATGATGTGCGCCAGTCCGTCCGCCTTTGGGAGCTGATGGACGCCAATTCCAAGGGCCAGCGCCCGGCGGAATTCATGTCCACCCACCCGGACCCGGCCCGCCGGGCCCAGGAACTGGTGAAGTACATCAACTACAAGGGCTACGCCCTGATGTAACCGGGCAGGGGCGCCTGCCGCCCCCGCTTGACCCCACGATACAGATGCGCCATACGCGCCGCTTCTGCGGGAGGCATGCCATGCCAGACCGCGGAGCCTCCATTGTAACCGGGCGGATCGAAAGACCACCGCCCCATCTGAAACGTTCGAGAGGACAATATGGCCAAGAAACTGCTGGGGCAGCTCAAGCTCCAGATTCCTGCCGGCCAGGCCAACCCGTCGCCGCCCGTCGGCCCGGCGCTCGGTCAGCGCGGCATCAACATCATGGAATTCTGCAAGGCGTTCAACGCCAAGACCCAATCCATGGAACCCGGCCTGCCGGTACCGGTCGTCATCGACTATTACCAGGACAAGTCGTTCACCTTCATCACGAAGACGCCTCCGGCGACTGTGCTGCTGAAGAAGGCTGCCAAGCTGAAGCTCGGCAAGAAGCCTGCTTCCGGCGCCAAGAAGCCGGGCTACGACACGGTCGGCAAGGTCACCATGGCCCAGGTGCGTGAGATCGCGGAAATCAAAATGCCCGACCTCAACGCCAACGACATTGACGCAGCTGCCAAGATCATCGCCGGTTCCGCCCGTGCGATGGGCATCGAAGTTGTGGAGTAGGAACCATGGCGAAAGCAGGAAAGCGCGCACGCGCAATTGCAGAATCCGTTGACGCAAACAAAGCCTACACCGTCTCTGACGCTGTGGCGCTGGTGAAGTCCAACGCAAAGGCGAAGTTCGACGAAACCGTCGAGATCGCTGTGAACCTCGGTGTTGACCCGAAATATGCTGACCAGATGGTCCGCGGCGTGGTCAATCTGCCGGCCGGCACGGGCAAGGACGTCCGCGTCGCCGTGTTCGCGAAGGACGCGAAGGCCGAAGAAGCCACCGCAGCCGGCGCCGATTTCGTCGGTGCTGAAGACCTGATGGAAAAAATCCAGGGCGGCTTCATGGACTTTGATCGTGTCATCGCATCGCCGGACATGATGGCCGTCGTTGGCCGTCTCGGTAAGGTGCTCGGCCCGCGCGGCCTGATGCCGAACCCGAAAGTCGGCACCGTGACCCCGAATGTGGCCCAGGCCGTCAAGGACGCGAAGTCCGGCTCAGTCGAGTTCCGCGTCGAAAAGGCCGGTATCATCCACGCCGGCATCGGCAAGGCTTCCTTCGCTGAAGGCGACATCGAGAAGAACGTCAACGCGTTCCTCGATGCCCTCGTTAAGGCTCGCCCGTCTGGCGCAAAAGGCACCTTCGTGAAGAAGATCTCGCTCTCGTCCACCATGGGCGCTGGCGTCACGATCGACACGGCAGAGATCTCTCAGTAAGCCTGAGCCGATCATAAGCGAATAAGAAAAGCCCGGCGCCGCAAGGTGCCGGGCTTTTCCGTTCAGGGCTGTGGGGTTAGGCCCTTAGTTGTTGTCCGCCGTTACGATGATGATGGCGTCGTCGGACGGCTGAACCGAACGGGTCACGGCCACGTGGTATTCCATCAGGTCGGCGCTTTGCACTTCATTGACGGTGCGGTCGACGACTTCAGCAGCGCAGTTGGAAACGGCTGTCGGCCAGACCCCGGAAATGGCGCTGGAGTCGGAATAGATGCCGCGGCAATAGTCGCGTGCGGATTTCTCGATCGAGGCGTAGGTTTCGGCCGCGGTGGCGCCGCGATGAAAGCTGATGGCGGCTTCATCACCGGTTTGTGCGGTGGCCGTCATGCCGAATCCGGCGACAGCGAAAGGAATTGCGGTAAGAGCGAAGCGGATTTTGTGGAAATTCATGTGAGGCCCTCTCATTTGTAAGCTGACGGGCGTGAAACGTGGCCCGTCTGTGCGCCTGACAATCGTTCATACCGGGCGTTCGGGTCCTGTGGAGAGGCTTAGGAAAACCTGATGTTTACATTAGGCCCTGTTTTTAAAGGAGTAAGTTTGACCTGATGGCTTCGGACAATCCGGTCCGATTGAGATAAACTCACCGCAGAGGCTTCGTCAGGCAGCGATTCAGAGATGGCAGACACGTTCGGATCAGACACGGAAGCAGGGCAGGAGCGATCAGACTTCCGCCTTGGCGCCCTGTTGGTCGAGCCTGACCAGAATAGTGTTTCCAATGGCGCCCAGCGCCACAGGCTTGAGCCGAAGGTCATGCAAGTGCTCTGCGTTCTGGCCGCGCGGCCGGGCGAGGTCATCTCGCGGCAGGAACTGATTGATCAGGTCTGGGGCGTGGAACATGGTGCGGACGAGAGCCTCACCCGTGCGGTCTCTCTTCTGCGGAGTGTGCTGAACACCGATAAGGACCTGCATTCGGTCATCGAGACGATTCCGAAGCGCGGCTACAGGCTGGCGGCCGAGGTCGGAGAGGTTCAGGAGCCCCTTGCGGCCCCGGAACAGTCAGCGTCCCTGGAAGAAGAAGCGGCCCCCTTTGTTCGCGAGCCCTGGCGCCGTGATACGGACATCAGCCCCATCCGCTATGTTTCGGCGCTGGTCGTCCTTGCCATCATCATGCTCTGGACCGGCGTCATGATCGGGCGTTCTTCAAACAGCGCAGTGGCGGTGCCGGAAAAGTCGATTGCGGTATTGCCGTTCGAAAATCTGAGTGGAAATTCGGAGCAGGACTATTTCTCACGCGGCCTGTCGGAGGAGATCCGCACGCTTCTGACGCAGCTGGACGAGTTGAAGGTTGCCGGGCGCGCGCCGCCTTCGGTGGGCACCGCTGACGGCATGGATGCTCAGGCGTTGGGTAAAAAACTGAGAGTCTCTCATGTCCTGACCGGCAGCATCCGGTCGGATCAGGATCGCATCAAGGTCTCGGCGGAGCTGATCGATACCGAAAGCGGTTATCAGGTCTGGTCGCACGGCTATGACCGGCTGCTGAGTGCGCAGAGCCTGTTCGACTTGCAGAAGGATATCGCAACCGATGTGGCCGGGGCGCTGAGCGTGTCATTGAATGTGCAGGAACCCAACCGGATCCTTGGCTCGGACACGCACAGCCTCGAAGCCTATAATTATTACCTCAGCGCGCGGGAGACGGATGTCTTCGGCATGGGTGACCGCAGCGAAATGATCGCATTGCTTCACAAGGCGCTTGAGCTGGACCCGGACTATGGTGCGGCCCGGGTGATGCTGGCCATGAATACCGGCGCGCAGGCCTGGGGGGCCTCGACACCGGCGGAGGCGAAAGCATTCCTGGCCGAGGGCAGGGCCATGGCGGAAGAAGCGGTTCGCCTCAATCCGGATCTGGCGCAGGCCTATACGGCGCTGGCCAATTTCGAGGGGCTGGCCGGGGACTGGCTGGAGGCGGGCCGGAACAACAGTATGGCGCTGGAGCGCTCTCCCAATCTGCGCGTACTGCATGATCAGACGATTTTCCTGATGCGCACGGGCCGGGTCGAGGAAGCCCTCAGCATTGCGCAGCGCGGGCAATCGGCCGACCCGCTGAACCCGGACCGCGCGGCGACCCTTGCCATGGCCTATGCACTGCTTGGGCGGCATGAAGCGGCCGAGGCATCGCTGGAACATTACTGGACGCTGCAGCTGCCCCCCGGAGAATGGGACACCTATGCCTGGACGATTGAAATGCAGGCGCCGCAGACGGTGGATAGCTTGACGGCGCTCTGCCAGCGCCTGGTCCGGACCGATCCATCGCTGCGCCCGCTGCTGGCACCGGTCATCGATGTGTTGCCGGATACGGAGGCTGCACTCGGCGCGGTCGAGGCGCAGTTTGAAAGCGGGGCAGGGGCGCATCCGAACCGGTTCGAGATTCTCGCCGCTCTGGCCGCGCAGCTGGGTGACCCGGAACTGGCCCTGCGGATCTGGCGGCATGAGCTGGACGGCACGCGCCTTCGGCTGATGCGTGTCTGGGGGCCGGTCTATGCCGATATGCGGCGTCTTCCCGGATTTGCTGATCTGATGACCCGGATCGGACTGCCGCCATACTGGCGCGAATTCGGCTGGCCGGACAGGTGCCGGCCGGCGGGGGCGTCGGAGTTCGACTGTTTCTGAGGGAGCGCCCGGGCCGAGCGCCGGGCAGGGACCCCGGTAAAGTCCGGGGTTGACTTTTTCTCACTCAGGGGGGTTGCAGGCTTGGGGATAAAGCGTTAACACCCCGCTCTTGACGGGAGTTCTCCGATATGCATTCGGCGGCCTCCCGTTTTCCTGTCCTAGACCATGGGTCACGTATTTATACGCGGTAACGGCTAATCAGCCACCTATGCAGACGGGGTGAGGCGTTGATTCGGTTCGGAAAAACAGGGCTGACCTGTTTTTGGCTTACCGGGGCAAGCGGCCAATCCCTGGGCAGGCGCTGGAAGGCCAACCGGCCAGAAGGCGATTACCAGGGCGGCCGGATGGTCCGGGCGCCTCAATGGAGACCCGCTATGGATAAAGCTGGAAAAAGTGCGGCTCTGGAATCCCTGAAAGGGGTTTTCGAAGAGTCCGGTGCGGTCGTTGTGACCCACTATACCGGTCTGTCTGTTGCGGAAATGACGAAACTGCGTGGCATGCTCCGCAAGGACGGTGCGCAGTTGAAGGTGGTCAAGAATACCCTGGCGCAGATCGCGCTTGACGGTAAGGGCGGCGACGAAGCCAAGGACATGTTCCAGGGCCCCGTTGCCATCGCCTTTTCACCTGACCCGGTGTCGGCGGCGAAAGCGGCTGACGAGTTCTCGAAGGAAAATTCGAAGCTCGTGATCATCGGCGCAGTGATGGGCGACCAGGTCCTCGACGCCAAAGGTGTCGAAGCTCTGGCGAAACTCCCGTCGCTCGACCAGCTTCGTGGCAAGCTCATCGGCCTCATCCAGGCTCCGGCAACGAAAGTTGCAGGCGTCCTGCAGGCCCCGGCTGGCCAACTCGCTCGTGTGGTATCGGCCTACGCCAACAAAGACGCAGCCTGAGCCATCGTTTCCGGAAACTGAAGACCAAAACAACCGAACCAAACAGGAATTACCAAAATGGCAGACCTTGAAAAAATTGCCGAAGACCTCTCGGCCCTCACCGTTCTCGAAGCCGCTGAGCTCGCAACCCTTCTCGAAGAGAAGTGGGGCGTGTCCGCTGCTGCTCCGGTCGCAGTCGCAGCTGTCGCCGGTGGCGATGCAGGTGGCGCAGCCGCTGCTGAAGAAAAAGACGAATTCGACGTCATCCTGACGGAAGCTGGCGGCAAGAAGATCGAAGTGATCAAACTTGTCCGCGAAGTCGTTCCGTCGCTCGGCCTGAAAGAAGCCAAAGAGCTCGTGGAAGGCGCACCGAAGCCGATCAAGGAAGGCGCTCCGAAGGCAGAAGCCGAAGAGATCCAGAAGAAGTTCGAAGCAGCTGGCGCCAAAGTCGAGCTCAAGTAAGCTCCGGCCGCTTCACATTCGGGTGGCGTTCGCGCGAGGCGTTGCCCTTTTAAAGACTAGCGCGGCGGTTCCTTTTTGGGGCCGCCGCGAACTCGCGTTCTGGCGATAAGGTCGTGGCCGAGGTGGCCGCGGCGACAAAATTGGGATCCTGGGATGGCACTCTCCTTCACGGAAAAGAAACGTATCCGCAAATCCTTCGGGCGCATTCCCGAAGCCATCGAAATGCCAAACCTGATCGAGGTTCAGCGCGAATCTTACGAACACTTCCTTCAGATGCACACGCCGTCGCAAGAGCGTACGGATGATGGCCTGGGCGGTGTTTTTAAGTCCGTTTTCCCGATCACAGACTTCTCCGAGCGGGCGACGCTCGAATATGTGTCCTACGAGTTCGAGCAGCCGAAGTTCGACGTTGAAGAGTGCATGCAGCGCGACCTGACCTTCCAGGCTCCCCTGAAGGTCCGCTTGCAGCTCGTGGTCTTCGATGTCGATGAAGACACCGGCGCGCGCTCGGTCAAGGAAGTCAAAGAGCAGGAATGCTACCTCGGTGACATCCCGCTGATGACCGAGAAGGGCACCTTTGTTGTTAACGGCACCGAGCGTGTGATCGTCTCCCAGATGCACCGCTCGCCGGGCGTGTTCTTCGATCACGACAAGGGCAAGACCCACGCGTCCGGCAAGCTGCTGTTCGCGGCCCGCATCATTCCTTACCGCGGCTCGTGGCTCGATTTCGAGTTCGACGCCAAGGACATCCTGAACATCCGGATCGACCGCAAGCGCAAGCTGCCGGCGACGACGATCCTGTACGCGCTCGGCTACGACACCGAGTCGATCCTCGACCTGTTCTACACCCACTCCATCTACCGGATGGACAAGAAGGGCTGGATCACCGGTTTCCGTGCCGACGCCTGGAAAGGCGTGAAGCCGGAATTCGACCTGGTCGACGCAAAGTCCAAGAAAGTGATCGCCGAAGCCGGCAAGAAGATCACCGCGCTGAAAGCCCGCCGTATCGCTGAAGGCGGCACGGATGAGATCCTCGTGCCGTCCGAAGCCCTCGTCGGCAAATTCTTGGCGCGCGACGTCGTCAACCTGGAAACCGGTGAGATCTTCGGTGAAGCTGGCGACGTGCTGGAAGACGAGATCATCGCGGAAATGCGCGAATATGGTCTCAAGACCATCGAAGTGCTCGACATCGACAGCTCCGGCCGTGGCCCGTGGCTGCGCAACACGCTGAAGGCCGACAAGAACGAAACCCGTTTCGAAGCCCTGTCCGACATCTACCGCGTGATGCGTCCGGGTGAGCCGCCGACCCAGGAGGCCGCTGAGGCTCTGTTCGGCCAGCTCTTCTTCGATCCGGAGCGTTACGATCTCTCGGCTGTTGGCCGGGTGAAAATGAACATGCGCCTCGGCGTCGGCGTGGAAGGCTATGAATCCGCCGCCGACGACATGCGCGTGCTTCGCAACGATGACATCATCGGCGTCATGAAGGTCATCCTCGACCTGAAAGACGGCAAAGGCGAAGTCGACGACATCGACAACCTCGGCAACCGCCGCGTCCGTTCGGTCGGCGAGCTGATGGAAAACAACTACCGCATCGGTCTCGTGCGCATGGAGCGTGCGATCAAGGAGCGTATGGGCTCTGTCGACATCGACACGGTCATGCCGCACGATCTGATCAATGCGAAGCCGGTTGTGGCGGCTGTGCGTGAATTCTTCGGCTCCTCGCAGCTGTCGCAGTTCATGGACCAGACCAACCCGCTGTCCGAGATCACCCACAAGCGCCGTCTTTCGGCACTTGGCCCGGGCGGTCTGACCCGCGAACGGGCTGGCTTCGAGGTGCGCGACGTGCACCCGACCCACTATGGCCGTATCTGTCCGATTGAGACGCCGGAAGGCCCGAACATCGGTCTGATCAACTCGCTGGCAACCCATGCCCGCGTGAACAAGTATGGCTTCATCGAGAGCCCGTACCGTAAAGTGGTCAACGGCAAGCTGACCGATGAGGTCGTGTACCTGTCGGCCATGGAAGAAAGCATTTACTCGATCGCTCAGGCCAACGCTGAAGTGAACGATAAGGGTGAGCTGGGCAACGAGTTCGTAAACGCCCGTGTGGCGGGCGAAGCGACCATGGTGCCGAAGGATGACATCCAGTACATGGACGTCTCGCCGAAGCAGGTCGTCTCGGTCGCTGCTGCGCTGATCCCGTACCTCGAAAACGACGACGCCAACCGCGCTCTCATGGGCTCGAACATGCAACGTCAGGCTGTTCCGCTCGTGAAGTCGGAAGCACCGTTCGTCGGGACTGGGATGGAAGCTGTTGTGGCCCGTGATTCCCGCGCTGCCATCGTTGCCCGCCGGGCAGGGGTGGTCGAGCAGGTTGATGCGCTGCGCATCGTGGTCCGCGCAACGGACGAGATCGACCAGGGCAATTCCGGTGTCGACATCTACCGTCTCGCCAAGTTCCGCCGTTCGAACCAGAACTCGTGCATCAACCAGCGCCCGATCGTCAAAGTGGGCGACGTGGTCGAGAAGAACGACATCATCGCTGACGGTCCGTCTACGGATCTTGGTGAACTGGCGCTCGGCCGCAACGTGCTCGTCGCGTTCATGCCGTGGAACGGCTACAACTTCGAAGACTCCATCCTGATCTCCGAGCGCATCGTGCGTGACGACGTCTTCACCTCGATCCACATCGAGGAATTCGAAGTCGCCGCCCGCGACACGAAGCTGGGCCCGGAAGAGATCACCCGCGACATCCCGAACGTCGGTGAGGAAGCGCTGCGCAACCTCGACGAAGCCGGCATCGTGGCTGTGGGTGCAGAAGTGAAGGCTGGCGACATCCTCGTCGGCAAGGTCACGCCGAAAGGCGAGAGCCCGATGACGCCGGAAGAGAAACTCCTCCGGGCCATCTTCGGTGAGAAAGCTTCCGACGTCCGCGATACCTCGCTGCGCGTGCCTCCGGGCGATGCCGGTACGGTTGTCGATGTCCGCATCTTCAACCGCCACGGTATCGACAAGGACCAGCGTGCCCTTCAGATCGAGCGTGAGCAGATCGAGAAGCTGCAAGAGGACAAGGAAGACGAGCAGGCCATCCTGGAGCGGAACATCTATACCCGCCTAGAAGATTTCCTGGTCGGCAAGGAAGCCGCTGCAGGGCCGAAAGGCTTCAAGCCGGGCCGTGTCACCGCAGAAGCGCTTGGCGAGCTGACCCACAAGCAGTGGTGGGATGTCGCCATGAAGTCCGAGAAGGCGCAATCCGAACTCGACGCGATGCAGGAGCAATTCGACTCCTCGATGCGTGAGCTCGATGCCCGCTTCAACGACAAGGTCGAAAAGGTCCAGCGCGGCGACGATCTGCCTCCGGGTGTGATGAAAGTCGTCAAGGTCTTCCTGGCCGTGAAGCGCAAGCTGCAGCCGGGCGACAAGATGGCCGGCCGTCACGGGAACAAGGGGGTTATCTCCAAGATCAACCCGCTCGAAGACATGCCATTCCTGGAAGATGGTACGCCTGTCGACATCGTGCTGAACCCGCTGGGCGTTCCGTCGCGTATGAACATCGGTCAGATCCTCGAGACGCACACAGGCTGGGCCTGCCGCGGTCTTGGCCGGATCATCGACAATGCCGTCGACGAGTTCCACCAGAAGAACGATGTGAGCGCACTGAAAACGGCCCTGACGACTGCCTATGGCAAGGATCAGGAAATGCCGGAGAGCGATGAGGAAATCATCGAGCTTGCCAGCAACCTGCGCAATGGCGTTCCGATCGCCACGCCGGTGTTCGATGGTGCGCGCGAAGCGGACATCAGCGAGCTTCTGGAACGTGCAGGTCTCGACTCGTCCGGCCAGGTACGGATGTTCGACGGCCGCACCGGAGAGGCGTTCGCGCGTCCGGTGACCGTTGGCTACAAGTATCTCCTCAAGCTCCACCACCTGGTGGACGAGAAGATCCACGCCCGTTCGACCGGTCCGTACTCGCTCGTCACGCAGCAGCCGCTGGGCGGTAAGGCCCAGTTCGGTGGCCAGCGCTTCGGTGAGATGGAGGTCTGGGCTCTGGAAGCTTATGGCGCCGCATACACGCTGCAGGAAATGCTGACGGTGAAGTCTGACGACACCGCCGGCCGTGCGAAGGTCTACGAGGCCATCGTCCGCGGCGACGACACATTCGAGGCCGGTATCCCGGAATCGTTCAACGTGCTCGTCAAAGAGATGCGTTCGCTGGGCCTCAACGTCGAGCTGATCGAGGAAGACGGCAGCAATCGCGAGGACGAACCCGCCGCCGACAGTGAATCGGTGCCCGCAGAGTAGTGTGAAGACCTGACTGGAAGACCCCGCCGGGCTGCCGGCCTGGCGGGACCTTCCAAGCCGAACGAGATTTTACCCCGGGCAGGGGCCCTTCAGCCCCCGGAAAAAAGCCCACCCAAGGAGCAGACCTAAATGCGCCAGGACGTCGCCAGTATCTTCAACCCCAACACCCCGGCCCCGACTTTCGAGGCCATCCGCATCTCGATTGCGAGCCCGGAAAAGATCCGGTCGTGGTCCTCGGGCGAGATCAAGAAGCCTGAGACCATCAACTACCGTACGTTCAAGCCGGAACGTGACGGTCTGTTCTGCTCGCGGATTTTCGGCCCGCAGAAGGACTATGAATGTCTTTGCGGTAAGTATAAGCGCATCAAGTATCGCGGCATCACCTGCGAGAAGTGCGGTGTGGAAGTGACGCTGGCGCGTGTACGCCGTGAGCGTATGGGCCACATCGACCTGGCTGCGCCGGTCGCACACATCTGGTTCCTCAAGTCGCTCCCGTCCCGGATTGCTGCCCTGCTTGACATGGCGCTGAAGGACGTTGAGCGCGTGCTCTACTTCGAGAGCTATATCGTCATCGAACCGGGCCTCACCGAACTGGAGCCGAAGCAGCTCCTGACGGAAGAGGAATACATGGACGCTCAGGACAATCTGGGCGAAGACGCGTTCACCGCCATGATCGGTGCGGAAGCGATCCGTGAAATCCTCATGTCGCTCGACCTGCCGACACTGGCAGAGACGCTGCGTGAGGACCTCAAGGAGTCGACCTCTGAGCTGAAAACCAAGAAGGTCTCCAAGCGCCTCAAAGTGGTTGAGTCCTTCCTCCAGTCCCGCGCCAAGCCGGAATGGATGATCCTGAGCGTGATCCCGGTCATTCCGCCGGACCTGCGCCCGCTGGTCCCGCTGGACGGCGGCCGTTTCGCCACGTCCGACCTGAATGACCTCTATCGCCGCGTGATCAACCGGAACAACCGCCTGAAGCGCCTGATGGAACTTCGCGCGCCGGACATCATCATCCGTAACGAAAAACGGATGCTGCAGGAATCGGTCGATGCCCTGTTCGACAACGGCCGCCGCGGCCGCACGATCACGGGCACCAACAAGCGCCCGCTGAAGTCGATCTCCGACATGCTGAAAGGCAAGCAGGGCCGTTTCCGCCAGAACCTCCTCGGCAAGCGCGTCGACTATTCCGGCCGTTCGGTCATCGTGGTCGGTCCGAGCCTCAAGCTGCACGAGTGTGGCCTGCCGAAGAAGATGGCACTCGAACTGTTCAAGCCGTTCATCTATGCCCGCCTCGATGCCAAAGGCCTCGCCGGTACGGTCAAGGCGGCCAAGAAACTGGTCGAGAAAGAAAAGCCGGAAGTCTGGGATATCCTGGACGAGGTGATCCGCGAGCACCCGGTTCTGCTGAACCGCGCGCCGACGCTGCACCGTCTCGGCATCCAGGCGTTCGAGCCCAAGCTGATCGAAGGCAAGGCCATCCAGCTGCACCCGCTGGTCTGCGCCGCGTTCAACGCTGACTTCGACGGCGACCAGATGGCTGTCCACGTGCCGCTGAGCCTTGAGGCCCAGCTGGAAGCCCGCGTGCTGATGATGTCGACGAACAACATCCTCTCGCCGGCCAACGGTAAGCCAATCATCGTTCCGTCTCAGGACATCGTTCTCGGTCTCTACTATCTGTCGCTGGACCAAGACGAGCAGGCAGGCGAGGGCATGGTGTTCTCCGAGCTCGCTGAGATCGAGCAGGCGCTCGATTATGGCTTCGTCACGCTCCACTCCAAGATCAAGGCGATGTATGAAGGCGTCGACGAGGAAGGTAATCCGCGTCGCTGGATCATCGATACGACCCCGGGTCGTTACATGATCGCCAACATCCTGCCGCGCATGAAAGGCATCCAGCCGGATCTGGTGAACACGACGATGACCAAGAAGATGATCGGCAAGATCATCGACGAGGTCTATCGCCTGTGCGGCCAGAAGGCGACGGTCATCTTCTGTGACAAGATGATGGAACTCGGCTTCAAGGAAGCCTGTAAGGCCGGTATCTCCTTCGGCAAGGACGACATGGTCATCCCGGAAGCGAAGCAGAAACTGGTCGCCGCGACGAAGGAGCAGGTCTCCGAATACGAGCGTCAGTATGCTGACGGCCTCATCACGCGCGGTGAGAAGTACAACAAGGTCGTCGACGCCTGGTCCAGCTGTACGGACAAGGTCGCTGACGCCATGATGGAATCGGCCTCGAAGAATCAGGCTGCCAAAGGTGTCCGCAAGGCCCAGGTCAACTCGATCTTCATGATGGCCGACTCCGGTGCACGTGGTTCGAAGAACCAGATGAAACAGCTCGCCGGTATGCGCGGCCTGATGGCCAAGCCGTCGGGCGAGATCATCGAGACGCCGATCATCTCGAACTTCAAGGAAGGTCTGACCGTTCTTGAATACTTCAACTCGACCCACGGTGCCCGTAAGGGTCTGGCAGATACGGCTCTGAAAACCGCGAACTCGGGTTACCTGACCCGCCGTCTCGTCGACGTGGCGCAGGACTGCATCATCAACGAAGATGATTGCGGTACTGAGAAGGGGATCGAGATCTCCGCCGTCATGGAAGGCGCCGATGTCGTCGTGTCGATCAGCGAGCGTATCCTTGGCCGTGTGACGGGTGAGGATGTGAAGGGCGTCGATGGTAATCTGGTTGCCGTGGCGAACACCTATATCGATGAAGAACTGGCCGACGCGATCGAAAAGGCCGGTGTCGATGTCATCAAGGTCCGTTCGCCGCTGACCTGCGAAACCAAGAACGGCATCTGTGCCCAGTGCTACGGCCGCGACCTGGCCCGCGGTACGCCGGTCAACCGCGGCGAAGCGGTTGGTGTTATCGCTGCCCAGTCGATCGGCGAGCCGGGGACCCAGCTCACCATGCGGACGTTCCACATCGGTGGTGCTGCCCAGGTGGCCGACCAGTCGTCCGTCGAAGCCAGCTTCGAAGGCACGGTCCGGTTCAAGGATGCCGAATTCGTCACCCGCAAGGACAAGACGATCGTTGTTGTTGGCCGCCGCATGCAGGTGGAAATCGTTGACGGCGAAGGCCGCACCCGCCAGTCCTTCCGTCCGGCCTATGGTACGCGCCTGATGATCAAGGATGGCGAGAAGGTCACGCCGGGCACGCTGCTGGCAGACTGGGATCCGTTTGCCCAGCCGATCGTGTCGGAAGTCAAAGGCGAAGTGAAACTTGTCGACGTGATCGACGGCGTTTCGGTTCGCGAAGAGACCGACGAAGCGACGGGCATCTCCTCGCGTGTCATCATCGACTGGCGCTCGGCAACCAAGTCGGCGGACATCAAGCCGTCGGTCCAGATCGTCGGCAAGGATGGCAACCCGGTCAAACTGCCGAACGGTTCCGATGCGGTGTACCTGCTGTCCGTGGGTGCAATCCTGTCGGTTGTCGATGGCGACACGATCGAAGCCGGCGACACGCTGGCGCGTGTCACGACCGGTGGTGCGAAGACGAAAGACATCACCGGTGGTCTGCCGCGTGTTGCCGAACTCTTCGAAGCCCGCCGTCCGAAGGATCACGCGATCATCGCTGAAGTGGATGGCAAGGTCCTCTATGGCCGCGACTACAAGAACAAGCGTCGCGTCTCGATCGTTCCGATGGAGGAAGGCCGCGAGCAGATCGACTACCTGGTGCCGAAAGGCAAGCACCTGGCCGTTCAGGATGGCGACTTCATCAAGCGTGGTGAATACCTGATGGACGGTAACCCGGCGCCGCAGGACATCCTGTCGACCCTGGGCGTCGAGGCGCTGGCCAACTACCTCATCGACGAAGTGCAGAAGGTCTACCGGCTGCAGGGCGTTCCGATCAACGACAAGCACATCGAGGTGATCGTTCGCCAGATGCTGCAGAAGATCGAAGTGACGGATCCGGGCGATACCGGCCTGATCACGGGCGAACATGTCGACCTCATCGAGTTCGATGAAGCCAACGAGGCTGTCCGCAAGTCCCGCAAGAAGGACCAGCAGGAAGCCAAGGGCATGCCGCTCCTCCTTGGTATCACCAAGGCCTCGCTGCAGACCCGGTCCTTCATCTCGGCAGCCTCCTTCCAGGAGACGACCCGCGTCCTCACCGAAGCCGCTATCCAGGGCAAGGTGGACACGCTGGAAGGTCTCAAGGAGAACGTCATTGTCGGCCGCCTCATCCCGGCGGGTACTGGTTCGGGCATCCGCTCGTATCGCCGCGTGGCCGCCGACCGCGACCAGAAGCTGAAGGCGAAACGCGCCGCAGCTGTCCAGAAGGCAGCGGAAGAAGCCGCAACGCTCACCAGCCTGCCGGCTCCGGACAAGGCCCCGGTCGAAGAATAGGCTCTAAGAGCCGGGCGCAAGCCCTTGAACCAATTGGAAAAGCCTGTCAGCAATGGCAGGCTTTTCTGCTTCTGAAGGAGGCTTTCGCCCAATGCAGCTTGAGCGCTCTGACCTGATTGGCAGTGCCTGTGCGGTGCTGGCGCTCGGCCTGATTGCCTGGCTTTCGCTGGACAGCTGGGCCATCACGCGGTGCGAGGAAATCCTCAGCGCGGCGCCGGCAGGGGAGGCGGGGCAGGTCTCCCCGGAACAGGCCAGGTGCCTGAAGCGGCAGAACCAGCGTCCCGCTACGGAAAACTAGCTGTTCCGCGACAGCTTACGACCCTTGACGCAGGCGCCTGCTGGGCTTACACGCCACGCATCGTCAGAGAGGCCCCGGGATGAGAGTCCCTTCGCCGTACCGGATTTGACTTGATCCGGCCAATCTGACCCCCAAGTTTTCGCCCCGTCCCGGAAGCCCTTTGGGGGCATTCGGGGCATCATTACGTTAGCGGCCCATCGGGCCAGAGTTAAAAGAGACAGAAGGCCCGAATGCCCACGATCCAGCAGCTCATTCGTTCGCCGCGTTCGCCTAAGCGCTCGCGGACCAAAACCCCGGCCCTCAAGGCCTGCCCGCAGCGCCGCGGCGTTTGCACCCGTGTTTACACCACCACGCCGAAGAAGCCGAACTCGGCGCTCCGGAAAGTGGCCAAGGTGCGCCTCACTTCGGGGTTTGAATCGCTCTGCTATATCCCGGGTGAAGGCCACAACCTGCAGGAACACTCCGTGGTCCTGATCCGCGGTGGCCGTGTGAAAGACCTTCCGGGTGTGCGTTACCACATCGTCCGCGGCGCGCTCGACACCCAGCCCGTCAAAAACCGTAAGCAACGCCGCTCGCATTACGGCGCCAAGAAGCCGAAGTAAGAGGTCAGCTCATGTCCCGTCGTCACCGCGCCGAGAAACGCGAAGTCCTTCCGGATCCGAAGTTCAAGGACATCATCGTCACCAAGTTCATGAATCAGATCATGCGCGACGGCAAAAAGTCCGTCGCCGAGCGCATCGTCTATGGTGCGTTCGACCTGGTCGAATCCCGCGCCAAGAAAGATCCTGTGGAAGTCTTCCACAACGCGCTGGAATCGGTTGCGCCGGCGGTTGAAGTCCGTTCGCGCCGCGTGGGTGGTGCCACCTACCAGGTTCCGGTCGAAGTTCGTACAGAACGCCGTCAGGCCCTGGCGATCCGCTGGCTTGCTGCTGCCGCTGCCGGCCGCAACGAGAACACCATGCGTGAGCGCCTTGCAGGCGAACTGATGGATGCAAGCCAAGGCCGCGGCAACGCCGTGAAGAAGCGGGAAGACACGCACCGCATGGCCGACGCCAACAAGGCGTTCTCACACTACCGCTGGTAATCAGCACTGGAAATCTGGGGCGGTCGCGGGTAACGCGCCTGCAGATCGCCCCCTTTTCCTCCCGGAAAGCAGACACGAAGGTTGACCAACATGGCCCGCGAATTCCAGCTGGATCGCTACCGTAACTTCGGCATCATGGCCCACATCGATGCTGGCAAGACCACGACCACCGAGCGTATCCTTTACTACACCGGTAAGTCGCACAAGATCGGCGAAGTCCATGATGGCGCAGCCACGATGGACTGGATGGAGCAGGAACAGGAGCGTGGCATCACGATCACCTCCGCTGCCACGACGACGTTCTGGTTCCGGACCGAAGACGGTGAGACCCCGACTGGCATCTATGGCGATACGCCAGAGGAAGCGAAATTCCGCTTCAACATCATCGACACCCCCGGACACGTTGACTTCACCATTGAAGTTGAGCGTTCGCTGGCCGTGCTTGACGGCGCTGTCTGCGTGCTGGACGCAAACGCCGGTGTTGAGCCGCAGACCGAAACGGTCTGGCGTCAGGCTGACCGCTACAAGGTTCCGCGCATTGTGTTCGTCAACAAGATGGACAAGATCGGCGCTGACTTCTTCAACTGCGTGAAGATGATCAAGGAACGCACGGGCGCGACGCCTGCGCCGATCCAGTTGCCGATCGGTTCGGAGACTGAACTCGAAGGCCATGTCGACCTGATCACCATGAAAGAATGGGTCTGGGCCGGTGAAGATCTTGGCGCCAGCTGGGAAGTCCGCGAAATCCGTGACAGCCTGAAAGACCTGGCTGACGAATGGCGTTCCACGCTCATCGAGACTGCGGTCGAGATGGACGATGACGCCATGGAAGCTTACCTCGAAGGCAACGAACCGGACGAAGCAAAGCTGCGTGAGCTTATCCGCAAGGGGACGCTGTCGCTGTCCTTCGTGCCTGTGCTGGCCGGATCGGCATTCAAGAACAAGGGCGTGCAGCCGATGCTGAACGCTGTGATCGACTTCCTGCCGGGCCCGCTCGACGTGCCGCCTTACATGGGCTTTGCACCGGGCGACGAAGAGGAAGTCCGTAACATCGAGCGTAAAGCTGACGATTCGCAGCCATTCTCCGGTCTTGCCTTCAAGATCATGAACGACCCGTACATGGGTACGCTGACCTTCACGCGTATTTATTCCGGTACGCTGTCGAAGGGTGACAGCTTCATGAACTCGACCAAAGGCAAGCGTGAACGCGTTGGCCGTATGGTGATGATGCACTCCAACAAGCAGGACGAGATCACGGAAGCCTATGCAGGCGACATCGTGGCGCTCGCTGGCCTGAAGGAAACGACCACGGGTGACACGGTGTGTGATCCGAACAAGCCGGTCGTGCTCGAAACCATGACTTTCCCGGATCCGGTGATCGAGATCGCTGTTGAGCCGAAATCGAAAGCTGACCAGGAGAAGATGTCGGTTGGTCTGCAGCGTCTTGCTGCCGAAGACCCGTCCTTCCGTGTCGAGACCGATCACGAGTCCGGCCAGACGATCATGAAAGGCATGGGCGAGCTTCACCTCGACATCCTGATCGACCGTCTGAAGCGCGAATTCAAAGTCGAAGCCAACATCGGCCAGCCGCAGGTGGCTTACCGTGAGAAGCTCGGCCGCGCAGCTGAGATCGACTTCACGCACAAGAAACAGTCCGGCGGTACCGGCCAGTTCGCGCGCGTCAAGCTGCAGTTCGAGCCGCTTGAAGCAGGTTCCGGCTTCGTGTTCGAAAGCACAATCGTCGGCGGGTCTGTTCCGAAGGAATATATCCCGGGTGTCGAGAAGGGCCTCGAAATGGCCAAGGAAAACGGCCTGCTGGCCGGCTATCCTGTCACCGACTTCAAGGCCAAGCTGGTCGACGGCGCCTTCC